>JAKVAY010000039.1 GCA_022447185.1 Fuerstiella sp.
TGCTTACCAATGGGGACGCCCCATTGAACACGCGTATCAGCCCACTCCCGAACGATCTTCAGAGCGCTTTTGCACAAACCAACACAGGTATTTGGAATGGACAGTCGTCCATCGTTCAGTGTCGTCAGGGCAATTTTCAGACCACGTCCTTGTTCACCGATAATGTTTCCAGCGGGGATCCTGACATTTGCAAATGTGATCACCGCATTTCCGAGTGCCTTGAGTCCCATAAATCGGCATCGGTGCTGAACCGACACACCTTCCCAGTCCGTTTCCACAACGAATGCGGAAATCCGTCCGGACTCTTCATGTTTTGCCATGACGACCAGCAGCTTTGCAAGCGTGCCGTTTGTGCACCACAGTTTAACTCCGTTGAGTATGAATTGCTGTCCGTCCTCGCTCATACGCACGCTGGTCGTTAAACGAGCAGGGTCGGACCCAACGTCCGGTTCGGTCAATGCGAATGCCGATATTTCTCCGGCTGCACAACGTGGCAAGTATTTCGTTTTGAGTTCATCGGAGCCAAAAAGTTTCAGAGGCTGAGGAACTCCGATAGACTGGTGAGCTGAAAGCAGAGCAGTCAGATTTCCATCGTAACAGCCAAGCAGTTCCATGATCTTTGCGTACTCAAGTTGATCGAAACCGAGTCCGCCGTATTCCTTCGGGATTTTCATTCCAAATGCGCCAAGCTTTGCAAGCTCGGCGACATGGCTCATGTTGTATTCACCACTGGAATCCGTCTCGATCGGATCCCACGAATCACGCAGAAAAGTACGGAAGTTTTCGAAATACGTTTCGAATTCCGGACGCCATTCCACTCGTTCGGGATATGGGTCAATCAGGTCAAATCTGAAATTGCCGAGAAACAATTCCTTCATGAAACTCGGATGCACCCATTCGGTCTGCCGGGACTCTTCCGCAAGAGCTCGAGACTCTTGTTCTGTGACTTCAGGACCGTCCGGATTTGCCGACATATTTCCTTTTGCAACGGTGTCCATGAAATTGTTCTCCGGCTGTCAGTCAGATCCGTGTCTTTTATCCAGCGAAACAAATACACTTTGACGGTCCGTCGTGCGTCCTGCCAGGAAACTATAGACCATAGAACAAATAACATGAACATCGGTCGTGGCGTCTGCCTCTCGCAGTTTGCGCCGCAGTAGTTTACCCGGGAAGTTTCCAGGCAGGTTTAAATCGCGTGCCGTCTTTTTTGAGCTCCCGGGTACTCTCGATATCAGAGGTTGAATTCGTCTGGTTTCTTGAGTTGTTTTGATTCCATCACGAAGTTGGCCCTGACGATATTCCTCCGAGTTGGTGATGGGGAATTCCCGTCACTGCGACTTCCTGCCCGACCGGGTAGTGGAGTTGCTGCGGGATCCAGGAGGCCTCATGCAGTCCTTTCCGGATTATCAAGTGAGCGAGGGGTTTCAAATTCGGGCTGAGGAAATTTGGCAGCAACAGCAGACGCACGTACAGAGCCGGTCGACATATTTACCCCACATTTACAGTCTTCCTGACACTCGGCCAGTAGGGTGACAATTTAGGCGTCCGGCTTCCGTTTTGCGGCCGTTCGTCCCCGACGGTTATGCCAGCGATACAGCAGATTATCCGGTGAAAACTGGTCGGAGCTTTTTACTCTTCGATTCCCATTCGCTGCTGTTGTCAATCTGGATAGTTCCCGAACCGACTCAGGGCCTGAAGATACGTGTGCTCCTGTGTCCCGAAGGAAAGATCCCTTATTCCCTGACATACAGCCAAAAAAATCGGCATCAGTCTTAATTTCAGGATAAGCCAATACAAGAACCTGATAACAGAGAATCCGTTCCGGTTCAGGCGGCCGGAACCTTTCAGGCAGGAAATTCAGGATCGTTCCGATGGTCTGGACAGAACCGAGTATGCCCGTTGGAGGACTGATCTTGCCGCAATCCGCTTCTGACGATTAAAACTCCAGTGTCTGCCGGTTCGGCAGGCAGGAAGAAACTCATGAAATGTCAGCAATGCAGCACGGACGCTCTGGCTGAGACCGACCCAAAAAGTGGACGGTTGCGCTGCGCTAAGTGTCATGCGTTTGTCGGAACCGGTACCACTCCATCAGTTGCTGTGCGTCAGGCACGGGATATTCTGAAGAAGTGGTCAACGACGGATCTGCTGGATCAGATCTCCAGTTTTCCGCAGGTTCCTCCGTTGTCGGAACCGACAGGTTCTGCAGAAAATTTATCGGTCGCACAATCGTCCACCAAAAACGGGGATCAAACCCGGCAGCGGCCGATTCATTCGTTTGCTGCAAGTTCTGGTGAAATGACTGGAACGTTGGACTCAGTTGACGATAAGGAAGCTAAAGGTGAGACCACCAACGAATCTGCGGAGATCCTCGGTATTGAATCTGCAAATCAACTATCCGAACCGGTTGCGGCTGCCTCTGTCGAAGAACGGAGACTGAAGGAGTCCGGTGATGTTGTCGAGTCGCAGAACGTTCCTCAGCTTTCGATCCTTCGGGCTTGCGGTCCAGTTCAGTCCGTAGAGTCTCAGGGTTACGAATCCAGCACAAAACAGTCGGTGGAGAGAGTCAACGGTGTTGCTAAGTCCATCGATCCTGGTCAGCCAATTAAACACAAACGGCGTCGGCTGACCAGACCCGTACTGAATCGTCGCTCGGCGTCCGCGCCGGCAACGCCACGTCAACTGCAGTCAGAAACTCCTCAGCAAGGAAGTGACCCCGTGCAGAAACACCTTCGCGTTGACCGCCCAGGCGAACCTGTTCCGGGCGGCGACATCCGTACATCCACTGAAGAAACATCTGTTAAGAACCCACGGGCACAGGATGCGCCAGTCACCCGTCGGGTCCGCATTGATACAGCAGAGGAGTTGTCGGATTTGACTGATGGCGGCGGACGTGTGCGTGCGCACGGTCGTGAGCGAGATCGGTATGTGGATGAATCTCATGTGGCCGACGGGCTGGTGCGCGGACCGCACTTTGAAATCTCGTCGCCGCAACGGTCAAGTCTGACATCTTTAACGGGTCAGTTCCTGGCATATGTTGGAGTTCTGGGACTGACGGTCGGAACTGCCATTGTCATCTATGGTCACTTTGGTGGATATTCGGAATACACTCCAACAGGCTGGCTGGTAACGACGGTCGCCCAGATGCTGCTGTTTCTGGGTATCATCAATCTTGTATCAGGTGGCATAGAGCAGAACAACAACGAAGTGTCCCGCCGAATCAATGTGCTTGGTGATCAGTTGATGCGCATTGAGCAGGTGACAGAGACAGCAATGCGCGGGCCGAAAATCCCCGTCGAGCGATATTCCGGGGAAATAGCTGCTGATGAAACGACTCAAAGCGATACCGTGTACGTCGACGAGCGGCAATAGATGGTCTGCCTGGCAGGCACAACAACGATCTTTGTTCGTCTTGCAGCAATATCGAAAAAATATATCCATCAATGCTGCTGACGTGATTCACACCGGTCGGAGGAAGCGTCGCTACGAGCTCTCGTTAAAGTTTCAAACACTGGAGTGATGGACTTCTGTTCTCAAAAACACGCAAATTCAAAGTTTCGTCGAATCGACTTGGTTATTGTCCTGCAGAAGCCGGGCATTGCGGAGAATGTCAGCGTCTGAACAGTGGCTGACTCGACTGGCGTGTTCAGGGGGTCGTTCGGTGGATTGGAATTTACATCGAATTGAATATCGGGATCTGTCGGATACGATGATCGGCTGCTGCGGTATGTGACTGAAACACTTCGGGCAAAGGGGAAAATTTCAATGGATCAGGACGAAATTTTACTGGACTCAGAAGATCGGATGGAGAAGGCGGTAGAACATCTGGCAGCCTCACTCACTGGAATTCGCACGGGACGCGCCAACCCAGGGCTCGTCGATTCCGTTAAAGTTGATTACTACGGCTCCCCAACCCCGTTGAAGCAGATTGCAAATATCAGTGTTCCTGAACCTCAGCAGATCCTGATTCGGCCATTTGACACGTCATCACTCGATGGCATTGCAAAGGCAATTCAGGGAAGCGATCTTGGACTGGCGCCGAATAACGACGGCCGTGTCATTCGTTTGAATATTCCGCCCTTATCAGGGGATCGTCGTAAGCAGTTGGCAGGTCGCATCAAAGAGCTGGCCGAAGAGGCCCGCATTTCGATCCGCAATATCCGGCGCGACTCGAATAAGCAGGCTGACCAGGCCCAAAAGGATAAAACAATGACAGAAGATGACCGCGATCAGACCAAAGACAAAGTGCAGGATTTGACCAAAAAGTATGAGGGTCAGGTGAACAGCAGGGCAGAGGCAAAGGAAAAAGAAATCCTGAACGAGTAATGGACATGTCCATCTGTCCTCCGGCCTCTGCAATGTGCCGGTTGCGCGTCATACGGCTTTGATGATTCTGTTAAACATAAGGCATGACGAGAGTTTTTTTTGGCGAGCGGGGCACGAGATTCCTCTGTTTTTGCCTCAGCTATGCAACCGAGAGTTCACTCTCCGGGTTCACTCTTATGTTTTCATCGTCTGTTTGCCTTGTTCCGACCTGTTGTGGCCACAGACGCTAAGGACTGTGCTCCGGCACCAGATGAACGTATATGCACAGGAGATGTGCATATACGTTTCACTTCCATGCGACGAGTGACTCGAGATGCGCCGCGGAGCCATCTCGCAGCCAGCCGTCCAGTTGAGCAGGATCCTTAAGCTGTTGTCCACGGAGGGTTGGCACCACCAGGAATTGACAGTTCACGTCATTCAGAGCAGTCATGTCGCCCCAGAGTTTTTCAAATTGAGAGACAGGGAACACGTCTTCCTGACCGTGTCCCCATCGCTTCTTGACGTCCTTCAGTGTGATGTAGGTGGGTATGCGGGCCGCTACTGTGGTAACGGCATGGTTGATTCGATCACGATCGTCCAGATCTTTCCGTGACAGGCCAAAAATTCGCAGCAAACGATCGATTGATATCCAGGTCGTCAGTGAGTTGTAGTAGGACAGTCTGAATTCATCTTCTTCACGCGGCATGGCAAGACCTTCGATCAGTCGAAGTTTTCCGTCGACGCGAGCCAGTCCGCCGCCTCGATCCTCCAGTCTGCGACTGATCACCTCGAACGATAAATCACAGTCCCCGGTGATGTGCCGACCCAGACAGCCAGGATCCAGATTCGCACCCAGTGTGTCTACGTTGTGCAGCATGAGGTACTGCAGCTGCGGTTGCTGTATGAGCATTCGGTGCAACGTCCCGTTCAGCAGCAGGTTCGGAATTTCGTACCAGTGTCCCACAGGATGCAGACGCTGCAACGGTAGATTGTCGGTGTAATCTGACGCTTCACCGGATAGGCGAGCCCAGTTGATAAGTGCAGAACGGGAACTGGTGCGCATCTTTTCCTGTTGTTCATCCAGAACCTGCTGAGGCATCTCTTCCCACGCAAACTGCAGATCCCGAATTGCGGGAATCATCCGAAGGCCTACGGAAACACCTTTGGAAACGAACACCTGACTGTCGTCAGAGTTGTGTTGAACCCAGCGGCGGATAGAAGCATCGGTGAGATATCCGGTGGTGACCACATGCAGTGGCATCGCTGAGTGCTCACTCGCTGTTTTGCGTGACTTTGCCAGGTGAATGTCGAGAAAAGATCGAAATTGGCCACCTAGTCGGCAGAACGGATTCAATGCTTTGACAACACCGGCGCCCTGTGTCCAGCGACTCCCGACTCCCGCTGCGAGTGTGATCACCCCGACCCGTCCCTGTCGAAGTGCCTGGCGTCCGGCATCGATGACGGATGCGGACTGAGTTTTTCGAACATCAACAACATCTTCCTCTTCAACGTCTTCGATGGTCACGGCCGTTGACAGCCGATTCTGTGCAAGGCCCAGTCTGCCTGACCTGATATCTTCGCGGATTCTTTCGTGGGTCGCACGGTCAAATCCATTCTTCTGCAGGAGTTCTTCGATGGTTTCGGTATCTCTTGATGCTGCTGCAGAACCGGGCAGGATTCTGGTGATGAGACGCATCGGCAGACCGGTTTGATTGTCTCCCTGTCGGCAACGGTCACCTGCGCGTTCCAGAGATCGGCGAGTCATCGGCGAAAGAGAAGTGACGTCCTGTCTCAACAGATCCGGAATTATCAGGGCGGCGTAACCGTCCGGCATGTCATCGGAGGACTGTAGTTCAGCCGACGTGCCGCGATCGTTGATGGCAAAATCATAGACGACCGGATCCATTGCAAACGGTACTGATTCCTGCATCGTTTCTTTGATTTCCAGCATTGTTTTTTGTAGCCAAATGCTGGCCTGGTCACGGACTGCAGGGTCGAAAATGAATCCCATCCCACCGCCGGCCATACCACCAAGCATCCAGAACCCATGGAACTTTCTGCCATACTCGGTTTTGCAGCGTGTGATGATTTTCTCTGTGTAGGCATTCGAACACCACGGAATAATCTTCTGAAGCGGGTCGTGAAAGTTTCGATGAGTTGCGCGTCCGATTGCCGGGATGTCTCCATGTTGCAGCGCGGAGTTAATCTGATTCAGCAGTTCGACAGCGTCCTGTCGTGCCTGCCATTCCGTTTCACTCCGCAGCAGGTACTTTTCTGTCACCATTTCCAGGATGGGGCCGACGTTTTGCGCCATTCCTCCGTGAACAAGTACCAGACTCCTCTGAAGCTCAAGCCTGGTCACTGCAGTGACTTCCGATTCGTCGAATACTGAGTGTTGAGGCATCAGACGACCTCTGCTGACCCCGAATTCCGGATCACCCTGTCTGGCAATGGTTCCTTCAATCAGTTTGATGCCTGGCCAGACGCCTCCGGAATCCTGCCAGCCTCCGCCTGAACCACCCAGCCATTCGCCAAGAATTGCGCGAGCGGCGACGATACGTCGATCTGATTCGGTCAGAGTTCCCGTCAACGTGGAAACCTGACCGGTAGCGCGCATACACATTGAGATCAGAGAACCCAGTAAATTCGTACTGACAGCCAGTCGTGAGCCCTTCGGGATGTCATTGACACGGCTTACGATTTCCAGCCCCCTGCCGGGACCGGTCATCCGGTTGAAAACGTCAGAGATCCGGGCCCCACCACTTTCCATGCCGGGTGGTATCAGACCGGATGCAATCACAGCGGCCTTCAGTAATCCCAGATAATCCCGGGCGAAATCGAAGACTTCATTGACGTCGTGTATATCAGTTGTCGAATTAAGATCGATGCTGACCAGACGCAGCACAGGTTCGTCGATGACGCGAAGACAACAGTCGATGGGAGGTTCCGGAACAGAGTGGCGTCCCTGCACGGCGAGATCTACGCTGGCATTGATCACCCTTGCTCCTTCCGGAAAATCCATGCCCAGAAAAAAAATGTCACTCCATCCTCCATGGGTGAAATCCATTCGAACCGGAGTTCTTTCCCGCAGCACCGGGAAACTGCCGGTTAATGTGTCGAGTTGGAGTAACTCCGGATGAACCCTTAAAGGGACATCGGCCGGGTGTCCGCTGCGAAACATCCACTGGTTACCTCGAAATGTGCGGACACTTCTGCGCACCTGATCTGCAAGGGTTTGAAACGCCAGACGATGGTGCGCTTCGGCCAGTGCACTTGTCAGCGTCACTGTGAGTCCCTCTGTGGACTGCCACGCCATAAATGTATCGATTGCTTCCGGATAACGGCGATTAAGCATCTGCTCGTAACCGCGGAAGGGAATGTGACCGGTTTCGCGATCTTTCAGCTTTGATGGAAGATGAAACCGATAGATCGCATATAAAAAAAACAGAGCCCTCACCCGTTGATAAAGATTATTACATTGTCGGCGAAACTGATCGAGTTCTTCACAGTGGGTCAGAAGTTCACGATCTCCAAGATTCGCACAAAGAGAGTCGAGTGATCGGTTTCTGACGTCCGGATCGGAAGACGTAATGACCTTCAGGAATTCAGACATAATCTATTTCTGTCAGCCGGCTTCCAGCCCGCAGCAAGTGAGAGGTTCACAACGGATATACGGTTAAGTTGACGGAATTAATTTCTTGTCAAACTGACATGATCCCATCGAGCGTCCGAGACGCGCTGCTTACCTGTGAGCCATCAATCCAACCAGTTCCGTCAATATCAGATCTCGATCGACGCCTCCCATTGAGATGGCCAGCTGCGCCAGCATCAGACCATACTTATATCCGGTGTCGAATCGAGATCCTTCCACTTCAAACGCGAGATACCGCTCCGTCTGAGCCAGCTGATCAAGCGATGTTGTAAGATCAACAGTCTTTTCTGCTGCATTGAGATTCGACCTGAGGATTCGAAACAGGGTCGGTGTGAGAACATGCATTCCAAACAGACACAAATAATACCCGGATCGCTGTCCGGCAACGATGAGTTCCTGTTCTGCAATCGTGGGTGTAGGCTTTTCGACCACAGTCGTGACTTCATAAAGTCGATCCTGTTGAGCGACAGGTCGACCACCAACAGTGCCAAAATAAATAATTTCGTTTTCTCGCGTGGGCTGAATCGCGGAAATCGAGCATTTGTGAACAGCTGCCATTTCACACAACTGAGCCGCGCAGCTTTTCTGAGTTCTGCTGACATACAGATGATCAGACACCAGATGCAAAATTGCCTCGTTCTCGATGAAATCTTCCGTCCGCAGGATCGCATCACCATAACCACGAGGATTGTCCTGCTCAAAGAATACGAGGCGACCTGCGTGAGACCCGGCAGCCGACAGGTATCGATCGGACTGCCCCGGACGGACGACAATTGCGATTTGCTCGATGCCGGCCTCAATCACCTCGTCGAGAGTTCGGTGCAGGGCGGTGCCGGGGAGACCTTCACGGTCGACAACGCTCTGCAGAGGTAAATTGGAATGAGACTCTCCCGCTGCCGTTATGACCGCTTTTCGAATTTTCATTTGGCTTCAGCCTTGGACTGTTACTTGGTGCTGTGTGTGCCAACAGGAAATCAGTTATCAATGTGTTTATCGAATGTACTCGATCTGGGGGTCCATTGAATGGTCAGCCAAGTGATCGATTTTGAGCGGCAACAGACCTTTCAATAATTCCCTGATGCATTCGCGAAAACATTGAAATTCGTGCTGACTCCGGAGCTTACCATACCAGTCCAGGCGCAATTCCGGACCGAAATCCCAATAACCCATCTACACAGGCGGAATGCGGGGCAGAATGTTGGTGTTGTTAACCCAGCGTGTATGGTTCAGTTCGTCCAAGTTGAACAAACGCCGATCGTCAACGCGAGGACTTACATACGCGAAAAGAGCATCGGGGCGTGAATCGATCTCCAAAAGAATGTATCGGCCTGATCAGATTGCCGTGATTCCAGCCGTACAGAGAATGGCCGGCAGACCATGCAGTTCGCGGGTTGTCCCACAGTGCATGTTTCCGGCGAGGCCAGTTCATCGAACAGAAGCAACCGTCGGATGAATGACATGTTTTCGATCAGATCCGTGGATCTTAGATTGGAGTTTTACCATATCGGATGGAGTGACCTGCGTAGCACGATCAGTCAGTGCAAAGACTTTCCAGGTATGCAGAACATGAAAATATACCGGCAAACAGTGACAGCAGCAGAGTCAAACAGTCCACACGAAGAGAGTCTCTCGCCCTTGTCTGGTTAGTATTCAGGATATCGTGATGCAGTTTGGTCTGTCTCACTCCGTAAGAGACCTGTCACTGCCAATTCTCAGCCGTTACTCCCCTCGCTGTTCGGCCATCTGCTGAAGAACATCGGTGACCGTATCAATTCCCTGATCGAGTTCTTCACGGCTGATGTTCAGTGCCGGCAGTAAACGCACGACAGTCTCCTGTGTTGAATTGATCAGGACACCCCGTTCCATACACAAACTGACAGCCGGGCCTGATGGAATGCTCAGATCGATCCCGATCATCATTCCACAGATGCGAATTTCACGAATGATGGGCAACTGTGCCTGCAAATTTGTTAACCGCTGTCGGGCATGAGAGGCGTTATCTGTGACATGCTGAAGAAGGTTATCCTGTTCAATCGTTGCGCCTGTTGCCAGGCCGGCAGCCATAGCGAGCGAGTTTCCGCCGAATGTGCTGGCATGCATGCCAGGTCGCAGATCGGCGGCAATACTCTCTTGGGCAATCAGTGCTCCACAGGCTACACCTCCGGCAATTCCCTTGGCCATTGTGAGGACGTCAGGAGTGACACCGGTCTGCTGATATCCAAACCACGTGCCGGTCCGTCCCATTCCCGTCTGGACCTCATCAAATATGAGCAGCAGATCGTTTTCGTCACAGATCGTTCGGAGACCCTGCAGGAACGCGGGATCCGGAACACGAACGCCTCCTTCGCCCTGAACGGGTTCAATCATGATGGCGCAGGTTTCTGCATCGACGAGTGCTCGCACTGAATCGAGGTCATTCAGGGCTGCGTAACGAAATCCGGCCATCAGCGGACCGAGCCCTTCATGGTGTTTGGGCTGAGCGGTCGCTGTGAGTGCACCCAGCGTTCGGCCATGGAATCCTCGCTCGAAGGTGATCATCCTGTATCGGCCTTTGGCCGCTCCGTGTAGCCGAGCAAGTTTGATGGCCGCTTCACTGGCTTCCGCTCCGCTGTTGCAGAAGAACGCTTTTCCAAAGCTGCGAGAACACAGAAATTCAGCGAATCGACCCTGTTGTTCGATGTACCACGTGTTGGGAACGTGAATCAGCCGTGCGACCTGCTCCTTGATGGCCTCCACGACAGCTGGTGGAGAGTATCCAAGGATGTTGCATCCCCAGCCAGGAAACAGATCCAGAAAACGCCGACCTTCTGCATCAGTTACCCAGGAGCCGGTTCCTTCCACCAGAGAAACCGGATATCGGGTGTAATTGGGGATGACAAACTGATCGAACAGCTCGATCGTGTCTTTGCTGCTGAGAGACGTTACGGTTTCCATTGTGCATCTTTCCGTTTCTGTATTTCGTACATTGCCTCGGAAGTGTGATTCCTGGAATACTCGAACCGGTTCGATGGACACTAACCAACGATCTCAGTTCCCACTCCTGTGTCCGAATAGATTTCCAGCAGGACAGAATGGGGCATGCCGGCATCCACGATGTGGACTTTGCTGACCCCGGACGTCAGCGCATCCAGCGCTGCCTGGACCTTCGGAACCATTCCTCCGGCTATTGTACCGTTCGAAATCAGATCGCGTACCTCAGTCGCACTGACGTGAGAAAGTCGAGTGTCCGGATCATCAATATTGGTCAGGATTCCTGGAATATCACTCAGGAAAACAAGCTTCTCAGCGTCGAGTGTCTGGGCCACAGCTGCCGCTGCTGTATCGGCGTTGACGTTAAGTCGATGACCCTGCTCGTCCAGTGCGATACTTGGAATCACCGGAATTGTGCCCGTCGAACAGATCCGATACAGCAGGTCCCGGTCGACGTGACTGATCTGACCAACATGGCCAAGATCAGACTCGTTGCCATCGGCGCTCGTAACCTTCAGCTGTTGGGCAATGAGTGCGTTTTCAGTTCCGAAGTGGAGCCCCGTTGACCGGGCGTCGCGACTGCGGATCCTTTCAACGATTGTCGGACAAATTTCATGAACAAGCACTCGCGTTGCGATTTCGAGGGTTGCTTTATCAGTATATCGGCGTCCTTCGACAAATCGTGGTTGAATCCCGGCATCTGCCATCGCGCTGCTGATAGCGTTGCCTCCACCGTGTACCAGAATAGGACGCATACCCACAGTCGCCATAAATACGACATCAGTTAACAGGCTGTCGACGGCGTCGCTGTCATTGAGTGTACTGCCGCCGAGTTTGATGACGATATATCGATCTCGAAACCTCTGGATCCAGCCCAGTGCTTCGATAAGCGTCGTTGCCTTTCGAATAGCTTCCTGCATGAGCGGTTCAAGCGTGTCCAATGGAGTTGAAACGATAGTTTTTGATTCAGGTCAGGATTCTATGGTGCGAAATCCCTGAATCAAAACGAGAAGCCCATTGCAAACGGAATCGCGAAAGGTAGTCTGCGCGGTGAACATGTCAGATGTGGCCGATGCAGGCACATGATCCCCGCAGATACCTCACCCGGTACGGCGAGCTGGTCCGGTCAGATGTGGTAAACCCGAGGTCCGCGCATAGTGGGCATGAAGTCGGCCCTGCTTTCTTCTGCAAATCAGTTCTGGTATTGGACGGTCCCCCCCCCCAAAAAATGGAATATCGAGTGACTCGAATACAGATCCGTCGCAGAGCGTTTACGCTGGTCGAAGTACTCGTTGTTGTTGCCGTCATTGCCATACTGATGAGTCTGCTTCTGCCGGCTGTTCAACAGGCCCGAGATGTTGCTCGTCGAACTCAGTGCCGCAGTCGACTGAAACAAATCACGCTGGCACTTCACAACTATGCTGAATTGTATCGAGGAAATCTGATTCCCTATGTTGTGGAAGACCGGACACGGCTGACTTTCCTGAATTCCTTTTCCGGGAACAAAGGAACGGCTCAGTTTTGGTTCGGCGTCCTTGACTACGACGAGTCAGATCCGATTCAGCGGCTTGACTTTTCAGCGGGCCCGCTGGCTCCGTATATGGAAACCAACTGGCAGGCTTTTCAGTGTCCGAATTTCGGTCCTGGCCAAATGGATAATGTGGCGTATGGGCGCCCTGTATCCGGCTTCGGCTACAACGGTTACTTCCTGTCCCGGGCCAGTGGCATTGATTACCTGCCGCCCACTTACGCCGCTGTCCCCAGTTCAGAACCGCTCACTCGAAAGTTCCGGGACCTGATGTCGACAACTCAGACAATCGCATTCGCCGACGCGGCGCAGGTGAAGGCTGTCACACTGACTCCACCCACCTTCAGTTTCGAAGAAACCTGGCTTCTGGAACCTCCGTCCAACAATTTTCCGAATGTCCATTTTCGACACAGTGATAGTGCAAACGCTGCTTTTATGGATGGAAGCGTCAGATCCTTTGGATTTATGTCGACGATTGACGTGCCTGGGCCGAATTTTATCAATCCGGACCAAGCTGCTCGCATGGCCAAAGAGCGACTTGGATATGTGAGTGAGGGAACACTGGATGATCCGGACCACCGGGACGATCTTTACGATCGTCGATAGTTGATGCGTGGTATTCCGTCGCACTGGACGAAGTTGCCTCGTTCCCATTACTGTTCAGCCTTGCCACCGTGACAGCGTTTTTTATCAGAGCAGGCTGATGAACATTGATTTCATGAAGCTGGGACCGTTGATGGAATCCCTCTCCGGGCTCATGGCACTCATAATTCTGTTTGCTGCCACGTTCCATCTGGGTGCGTATGTTGTTCTGTGGATCTGGTATCGTCGCGATCTTGGAGGCATTGTCGGGTGTTTAGACGATTTTACTCGAGGTCTGCAGCACCGCAGTGTACTGGGTCGGGCGTCAACACTGATCAATCAAATCGATGCGTTTGTGGCCGATGTCAATGATGTCATCAGCGACCCTTCACGGGATGTCGATCGTCAGGCTTGCCTGCAGAGAATGCATATCCTTGATGAACGGCGCAGTTACTTGGACTCGCTGTCATTTGAGACCGCCGGGAATGTGGTCCGAACAATGATCGAGGCTTATCCGCTGGCTGGAGTTCTTGGCACGATTCTGTCCATTGGATCTGCACTGCAGAGTTCGGGAGCAACAGCAGATGTTACAGGAACGATGTCGGGCATCGTGTCGCGTTTTGGGGATGCAATCTGGTCCACGTTTTGTGGACTGTTTGCCGCCATTGTGCTGATGTTTGTTAACAGTGTGCTGGAAACACGTTTCGAACGATTGATTCAAAGCCGGATTCATGTACGCGACATGGTTGCCGGAGCGAAGCGGGAACTTGCGATGGTGGCCAGTCGTTCAGAGAACATTCGCAGCACCGAGAAGGAATCCGTGTGATGCGAATTCGCAGGCGACTTACGTTTCAGCTGACACCGCTGCTTGACCTGTTGCTGATCGTGATTTTCGCGCAATACATGGAGGTTCAGCAGGCAGCACAGTCCGGGCAATCCCGGATTCGCAATCAAATGACACAAATGGAGAAGGAGTTTCGGGAACGACGACAGGAACTTGAATCGGCGCACGTGTTGACAATGAAGGCCCTTGAAGCGGGTCGCAAGCGTCATTCAGTGTTGTTCCGGAGCATGATTGAGCAGCATCAACAGGTTGGACGCACGCTGGCCGACACGTTTGATTTGCCGACTCGAATGATGGATGAAGTTCTGAGATTAGACATTGCCGGCCAACCCGAAGACGCTGGACGTATGAATCAGGCCGTTAATCATCTGAGGAAAATTCTGAACTCGCGAAGCTCAGAATTATTCCGATTCGTGGTCCGCTATGATGAAATGCGAAAGCACGTTTCGGTGTGGGAACTGCATCTGCTGGACAATGGACAGGGGCTGTTCACGGACGGGAAGCTGTCGCAGCGGATTTCATTCGAATCACCGACAGACTTTGCGACACAGTGTTTTGAAGCCAGCAAGGCGTTTGAGGAACCACGTCCTTTAACATTGATTCTTATGACTTACGCCGACACGCAGGCGGGATTTCGCCGTAGTGCCACAAACGGTCTCCCAATCGCAGTTCAGAAACTTCGTGATGGTGCCGGCGGCACACGATGGTACGATTATTCTCTGATGGGTTTCCGTCCCGGTGGCCCGCTCATTTACCTAAAGGACACTGGCGACACAGCATCAGAGTCGAGTCACGAGCCGTGAGCACTAGTCAAACGAAACAAACAGGTCTCCGGATCCTGGTGTTGTGTGTTGCTGCCCTTTGCGCTGATGCTGCCGCAGACCAGCCGCTTGCAGCAAATGCACAACGTCTGATGTTGGGCATGCAGAGTCTGGGAATGCCGCTTCCGGAGAAGACGATTGCAGCGTTGCAGACGGCAATTGTTGCTGAGGATGAGGCGGGTATCCATGAGTTATTGAAGCCGCTGACGCTGTTTAAAGTCACGATCAATCCAGAGCTTCGCGTTCGGACAGAACGTGGCCCTGCAGATCCGAAACTCCAGCAGTTCGGATTCATGCCATTTCTTGTAAGGGTCACGAATGATGCCACAGTTACGCGGGAACTTCGAATTTCAAGTCCTCAGGCAGGTCCGGTCTATGCAGGGACTTCGGTTGGATCTCTCAAACGACAGGTTCAGGAAGAGCTGCAGCAGAATGAGAATGTCGAAAGTCAGCGGCGGTTTCTGAGTGTTGAAATGATGAATCGTTCGCCGATGTTATCCCGTTTGAGTGGCCATCGATCGGAATATCAGATCGCGTTGATTTCATGCAGTGAGGTGGGGACACACGAGGCCACTGTCATGTTTGATATCGGTCAAGGGACGCAGGATCTTGGGTTTCGAAGTGAGATTCCGGTTCTGTTCAATACGGCTCGCGCTGTCTCGACGGTGATGCGAATCCGGGATTTTGATGGTCGTCCTACAACAGCGCGACTGGAGTTTCGTGATTCGATGGGCCGAATCTATCCACCACAGGCAAAACGACTCGCTCCTGATTTCTTTTTTCAGCCTCAAATCTATCGAGCCGATGGCGAGATCGTTTTATTGCCTCCGGGTGATCTGATCATGACGTCCAGTCGAGGTCCTGAGTATCGACGAAATCAGCAACGTATCACAATTCCGGCCACTGATGAGTATGAGATAGCGGTGCAGCTTGAACGTTGGGTCAATCCCGCAGACTACGGGTTCTTCAGCGGGGATCACCATATTCACGGTGCTGGATGTTCTCATTATACGAACCCAACCGAAGGAGTGACGCCGCTGGATATGTTTGCGCAGGTCAAGGGTGAAGGGCTCAACGTTGGATGTGTACTTACCTGGGGCCCGTGTTTTGATTTTCAGCGTAAGTATTTTTCGCCTCTTGCCGCTGACATCAGTGAAGATCTTACGCTGCTGAAATACGACCTGGAGATCAGTGGATTCGGATCCGCAGCCCTGGGTCACGTTTGCCTGCTGAATCTCAGCAATCAGAGCTACCCCGGATCCGAAGGTACCAGCAGCCAGGGCTGGCCAACATGGACGGTTCCGGTACTTCGGTGGACAAAGGAACAGGGCGGTGTTACGGGGTATCCACATTCATCCCTGCGTGTTGTCCCTGAGTCCGCAGCAGATTGGCTCGTTGCGATGCTGGACCGTGATCAGGACGGGACATTGGAGTTCAAGGAATGTCGCGGACAGCTGTTACCGGATAGTTTCCCTGCGATCGATGCAGATGATTCGGGTGTCCTGACACATCGCGAACTCGTTCGCAGTGCGACGCAGGCTGCTGGAGAACTTCCAAACACTGTCATTCCATCGATGGATGGTGGAGGCGCGATGGAAATTTTTGTCAGCACTGCTGAAGGTGTTTGTGACTTTATCAGTGCGATGGATACGCCTCGAATCGGAGAATTGAATCCCTGGTATCACCTTCTCAATTGTGGATTTGAGTTAAAACTCAGCGGCGAAACCGATTTTCCCTGTATGAGCAGTCGACGAGTCGGGCAGGGGCGTGTCTACGTACAGCTGGGTGAATCCCGAACGATCAGCTTTCCCGACTGGTGCCGGGGAATCGCAGATGGCAGGTCCTACGTTTCTGACGGCTTTGCACACGCTCTTTGCTTCGAGGTAAACGACACAGCTCCGGGGCTTGAACCGGTTAATCTGCAAAAATCCGGGAACGTTTTGGTCTCTGCAACAGTGGTCTTTAGCGCCGAGGTGCCGCGAGCGGTTGCTCATGGTACTCATTCGTTCGATACATCCCGCAACGTTGTGGGTGATACAAGGGTCCTGCATGCCGAGCGAAATACCGACTGGGTGAATGGTGGCGATCGGACTGTGGAAATCGTGGTCAATGGAACGGCCGTGGCTCATGCAACTGTACCAGCAGATGGTGAGCCCCATGAGTTGCAGTTTTCTGTTCCGGTCCATGTCAGCAGCTGGATCGCGCTGCGTCAATTTCCCCAGTTGCACACGAATCCCGTGACCGTTGTTGTCAAAGAGGAACCTGTTCGAGCATCACGTGCCAGCGCAGTGTGGTGTGCCAGGGCAACGCAGTTGCTCTGGCACAATCGACAGCGATTCATTGCGTCTGCCGAACGTCCGGTTGCAAAAAAATATTACGAACGTGCAGTGACTCGATTTCTGACGCGGGCGGTGGAATGTCCCGATGACGGACTGCAGATGCCAGTCATTGAACTGGATCCGGTTCTGACGGAATAGCTGGTCATGTGTGGAAATGAATCAGTGACAACAGGCAATACGCGTGCTTGTCGGTCGGTTTGTGCACGACACCCTTTGGCGTGACGTGGTTGACGCTCCCTGGGGAATGAAATGAGAGTTTGACAGTCTCGATGAGGAATCTGCTATCTACGACGTGATTGGTGATATCCACGGTTACGCAGACGAACTGGTACAACTGCTGGAAATGCTTGGCTACACGGAAACTGGTGGATGTTTCCGTAATCCGACACATCGGGTTGTGTTTTGCGGTGACTTCATTGATCGCGGTCCACAGATTCGCGACACGGTGAACATCGTTCGCAACATGGTCAGATATGAGTCGGCCTATGCGGCAATGGGCAACCACGAGTTTAACGCGATTGCCTACCACACCCGTCATCCGGAACAGCCGGATAACTGGTGCCGGCCACACAGCGTTCGGAACACAATACAGCATCAGGCAACATTGGACCAGTTGAATGAGCAGGAGCTGAGTGAAACACTGGACTGGTTCCGTGAATTGCCGATCGCCGTTGATTTGGGTGTAGTTCGGGTTGTTCATGCCTGTTGGGATGTGAGTCAGATTTCATTGCTGGAGAAGGCTCTGTCCGAAAAAGATCGCTTCAACGCTTCGTTTGTGGCAGAGGCTGCCGACCCGAATCACCCGGTTGGTGAGGCGATTGAGCGAGTTCTCAAAGGGCCTGAGGTGTTGCTTCCGGACGGTATGACGGTTACCGACAGAGAAGGTCAGACGCGTCGTCGCGTTCGCGTCCGCTGGTTTGACTCTCCGGACGAACATAGTCTTGGAAGTTACGTATTTCCGGACGTGCCCGGGCTTCGAAACTTGCCAGTCCCGACGAAAGCCGGTTCAAATCCTTATCCGTCCGACGCACCACCTCTGTTCATCGGTCACTATTGGCTGAACGACGGTCAGGAGTTGATGCTGCGGCCCAACCTGGCCTGCCTCGATCTGAGTGTCGCGAAGCAGGGGATGTTGTGTGCGTACCGATTTAACGGTGAATCCGTGCTCAACAGGAATTCATTCTTCAAAGTTCCGGCACGTGACAATGCCTTTTATGAGTCATAACGAAATCACAGGCCATGGCTGTGGATTGTTTCAGCTACAGTATACGTTCATCAGTGTTGAACGAAGAATCGCAGTGATCAGATAATGCAGCCGAATGCCATTCGAATACGCGGAGCGCGAACTCACAATCTCAAGAGCATCGATGTGGATATTCCACTTCGTCAGATAACGGTGATCACGGGGTTGAGCGGTTCAGGGAAGAGCTCTTTAGCGTATGACACGATGTTTGCCGAAGGTCAGCGACGGTATCTGGAAAGTGTATCCATTCAGTCACACCAGATGATACGGGCCATGAAACGTCCAGACGTGGATGAAGTGAGTGGTATGCCTCCGACAGTCAGTGTCGATCAGCGGGTCAGTCTGGTTCCTGCTCGCAGCACAGTTGCCATCACTTCCGAAATCTACGACTACCTGCGGCTTCTGTATGCGCGATGTGGTGTGGTTCACTGCACAATCTGTCATCAACCAGTGCAGTGTCATACGATCGATGAGATTGTGCGTCAGGTGTTGTGTTATCCGGACCGAAGCCGATTTATGCTGCTGGCACCCCTGGTCCGTAATCGTCAAGGCAGTCATCATCTGATTCTTGAACGAGCCGCGCGGCACGGACTTGTCCGTGTTCGTGTCGATGGTGAATTACTCGATTTGTCCGATGTGATCGAACTGAATGCATCGCACAAGCACAGCATCGATGCCGTGGTGGATCGTCTGATCCTGAAGGACGGTGTGAAATCGCGTCTGTATGAGTCAGTCTCACTGGCGATACGCGAAAGTGGTGGCGCCTGTATTGTCAGTGTTGAGGAGGACGGAAGGTGGCATGATCACTACTTTAACACTCGTCATAATTGTTCCCAATGTGCACTGGGGTTTCCTGAACCGGACCCAGGTATCTTCAGTTTTAACACCGGGCGATGGGCGTGTTCCCGATGTGAAGGGCTGGGAGTGGAAGGAGTTGCAGACGATTCCAGCAATATTACAGTGTTCCGCAAAAAAACATGTGCCGCGTGCGGTGGAAGCCGACTGCAGAAGCTCCCGTCCGGTGTCCGTTTTGGTCACATGAGTCTTTCGGAACTGACTTCGCTGTCTGTAGTCGATGCTCAGAGTGTAATTCGGCAATGGTATTCTTCGCTGATGTTATCGGATAATTCAGCATTCGGCGAATTTACGATCCGACCGGAATCAACTCGTGCGGCACTTCGAATCCTTCCGGATCTTTTACAACGTCTTTCAGCTCTGTCACGGGCAGAACTTGGCTATCTGACGTTAAATCGAGAGACGCGGTCCCTTTCGGGGGGAGAATATCAGCGTTGCCGTCTTGCGGGTTGTCTGGGAACCGATGTTTACGGGGCCTGTTATCTGCTGGATGAGCCAACAAGTGGTCTTCATCCACAGGACACTCAGCAGTTGCTAAGTGTTCTGTTCGAGTTGCGTGATTCAGGTGCAACACTGGTTCTGGTCGAACACGATCCGGAAGTGATCCGTGCAGCGGATTATTTGGTTGAAATTGGTCCCGGTGCAGGGACCGACGGTGGTGAACTGTTGTATTCCGGTGCCCCCGCTGTACTCTCTGCCGCCACGCCGACAGGGCATATGCTGAATGATCGATTCGATCGAAAATCGTATGAGAGAACGGCTCTCCGCGGTGCATCAGCAGATGAACTGAAAGTTCGGGGAGCACGCATTCACAATCTGCAGAATTTGACAGTCTCCGTTCCACTGAAACGTTTTGTATGTGTCACCGGAGTCAGCGGTTCCGGTAAGAGCAGTCTTATTAAGGAGACGCTTTTTCCGGTAGTTCATGCCTCCTGTGAAGCGGGCTCGCATGTGAAGACCGCGCTGGCAGATGTCGAATGCCGGGATGTTGAGGGGCTTGAAAACGTGGCTCGTGTCCTGTTCGTCGACAGTCGCCCGGTGAGTCGCAATCGTCGGAGTTGTTTGGCGACTCACAGCGGTGTCTGGAACGATGTGCGCAAACTGTTTGCCCGTACACGAGAAGCACGGGCCCGTGGGGTGACTGCGGGACAGTTCAGTTTCAACGCCGGAAGTGGCCGCTGTTCGGTGTGCAAAGGGACCGGTGTGCAGGAGATCCGAATGCATCTGCTCCCGGACGCAGAAGTTCCATGTTCGGAATGTCATGGTCGGCGGTTCGACAGTGAAATACTCCGTGTTCAGTTTGCCGGACGCACGGTCGATGACGTGCTGAACCTGCGTGTTGACGAAGCGCTGCATTTCTTCTGTGAATTCAGTTCGACGGTCCGACGACTCCTTCCTTTTCAACAGGTAGGGTTGGGTTATCTGACTTTGGGTCAGCCGGCTTCCACCTACTCGGGTGGAGAAGCGCAGCGTGTTCGGCTGGCGGTGGAACTGCTTGAGTCAGTCGTGCACAAAACACTGTACATTCTGGACGAACCGACTCGAGGTCTGCACGAAGCTGATGTGGAACGCTTGCTGAATATCCTGCAGGGGCTTGTAGATCGTGGTCATTCTGTGATTGTGATCGAGCACAATACCCGGATAATACGGTCCGCGGACTGGGTTATTGACATAGGCCCAGGGGCAGCCTCTGAAGGAGGCACCGTTATTGCGGAAGGAACACCGGAATCGCTGCAAAGCGATCCGGACAGCGTGACCGGAAAATGGCTGTGATTCGTTTCAGAGTCGCTCGAATGCTGTTTTTCAGCTCCTTTGTGAGCATTGCGAGACATTGGTTGTGGAATAAACGCCACGTCGGGATCCGTAAGATTAAGCATTGACCGTTCCTGCTGAGCTACAACTCAAACTCTTTGGATAGATGGCAATCGATCACAATGTCTTTCCTGAGAGTTGGGTGAATAAATTCTAGGCGAGCGGCGTGGAGCATGATGCGGGATCCCAGTTTGTCAATTGCTCCGTATCGCACATCACCTGCGACCGGGTGTCCCATATGGGCAAGCTGGACTCGAATCTGGTGGCTGCGTCCGGTCAGCGGATGAATCTCGACCAATGTAGATTTACGGACGGTCTTGATAACGCGATACCGCAGGCGGCATTCCCGGGCACCTTTTGTGGCGGCCGGGACAACGGAGACGTGATTTCTCTGTTTATCTTTTAGCAGCCAGTCGACTCGCTCTCCATTTTCGGATTTTACGTCGCCTTCCACCCGTGCAATATAGGTTTTGCGCACAATTCCACGACGGAACTGATCAGACAATCGTGACGCGGCTTTACTTGTCCGAGCGAACAACAGTGTTCCTGAGACCGGTCGATCCAGTCGATGTACAACCCCCAGGAATACGTTTCCTGGTTTAGCGTATTTTTGCCTGAGATATTCCTTCGCGAGATCAGCGGCACTCATATCGCCCGTGTCATCGCCCATCGTCAGTAAACCGGCGGGCTTGGCAATTGCGAGACAGTGATTGTCTTCCAGCAGGACTGCAGGCATGTCATTGTTCATGGTTGATCGGACTGTTGAGATTCGCTTAGACCCCGAATCAGCATTGTCGCATAGCAGCCCGGAGGCAGTTGAAAATCCAGACAGACGCATTGATATCCCGGATACAGGTCATCGGGTTGGATGTGAGCTGACGGACTGGCTGGTGAGACCCAGCATTGGCGAATGCCTTTGGAAAAAAAACGGTCTCTTGGATAAGCCACTTTCATCTGATCAGGTCGAAGACCATAGTGGGCGCTCGCCGCGTCGGCCCTGATTATTTCTTTTTCGCTGACCAGGCGACTTCGCGCGGAGATCAGCGGAATCGTCGTGTCAACGTCTGAAATCATTTCGGAAGTAAGATTGCCAAACGGCAACTGAGCGTCAGCGATTGTGGTGGTCGCCAGACTGATCGGCAACTGCTGAATCATGTGACCAAGCATGCGGTTCCAGACAGCGCTTTGGAATGCCGACAGATAGAAGCCACGCAGATACGGTCGAATCAGTGCAAAGGCTTTCCGAAAGTTGTCAGGGTGATCGACGAGGTAGGTGACAATGCTTCTTCGGTGAGATCGATTGAGTTGCTGTTTGCACGCCTTCCAGTTTCCCCATTGATCCCGCAGAATCTGTTTTTGTGTCTTGTCAGCGGAACGATCGTGACGATTTGGATCGGCCAGTGCCAGCCAGGTCGCGCGTTCGTAGTCCTTTCGACACCATGCGACCGCAATATAGTCACCGGAAGTTCCCAGTGAGCCGAATCGCTGCTCATCGAAATAGTTAGGAACGATAAACCCGGTTGGGTCAGTGACACGCCGAACTGTTTCCGACGCATGCTCTGAAGTGACACGGCGTATCGTGATCTGAAACCGGTTACTCAGGAGATTTGCAGCTGTCAGCTCCGAATCTGTTTGTCCCTGATACTCCACACAAAAATGTTCCTTTTGCAGATCGGCGGGTGGTCCGTTTCGAATTGTTATCGACTGTTGTGTAACGGCATGTCGGTCCTTCAGTCCGGCGTGAGCAATTCGGTTGAGGGGCAGATTCCAGACGCGACTGATCTGCTGAATAGCTTCCAGTGTGCCGATATTTGTCTTGTTGAGATGGTAGAGGGCCCAAGGCCCGCCGGTTGGGCGCACATTCAGTTTTTCGGTTACGACAAAATCGTCAGGTCGGCACTTCAGCTTCATCTCTGCTCAACAATAATCCTGAATCACTGCGATTCCGCTTTATCATGTGCGGATACAGAAGGAAGGTGATTCATGCGTCTGATTCAGATCAGAGCATAAGGAGCGTTAGCTCTGTGAGCCAGACGAATTGCTGAGTAACGGAAGTCAACACGATCTAATCAACCAGTTCCGGTGATTCGAAGACTGCATCGGGCCCGATTCCGATACTCTTCAATTCCACAAGGATGCGTTTCTCAGCTGAAGCACGCGATGTACTTCGCTTTTGAATCCGAACACGGATTCCGTTACTGTCGCCGTCGGCGTGCTGAGCGACCTGAGTGAGTCTTGGCAGGTCGATCGAATGCCACGGAGCAGCTTTGTCGCCCGGAACATGCATTAGATAATCGTGTTCGTCAATCAGAATGACCAGCGTGTTTTCTTCCACAGCCGCGCGTTCCGATTCCGTCAATCCGCCACTTTTGGCGCGTTGGTCGGATTTGACCACAGTATCTTCTGATTCCGCTGAAGCCGCCAGTTCACTGCGATCCGTTGAAGTGGATTCTGCCGGAGAACCACCGTCACCTGTTCCGGCACCTGGTCCCTGTATGAACAGTAGAGCCAAAACGGCTGCGATGATGACCACACCTCCCGATGCTGCGCGAGTCAGTGTGCCTGGTCTCCGTGAATTCACGTCCATCCTCCTTTTTTCCACAGTCTGCCTGATTCAGTATCTGACGTTGTTATCGAGCCCAAACAATGGATGGATGAAACCCATCTGTGAAACTAGAGGTCAATGTCGTCGGCGAAACAGGCTTCGTCCATAATGATCCTGTAGCGTTCGGCTGCATCACGTCCAAGCAGCTGGTGAAAAGTCGCGTCAGCTTCCAGCTGACTTTCGATGTCCACTCGCAGCAGGACGCGGGCATCGGGGTTCAGAGTGGTTTCTTTCAGTTGAGAGGCGTTCATTTCCCCTAATCCCTTGAAACGCAGGACTGTGGCTGTGCGACTGGCAGGCAGACCGGCCAGTACCTCTTCTTTTTCGGAGTCTGTTTGAGCGTAATATTTGTCCTTGCCTACTTCGATACGAAACAGTGGTGGCTGGGCAATGAACAGGCGTCCCTGGCGAATCATTTCCGGCATGTGTCGAAAGAAAAACGTCAACAGTAACGTTGAGATATGGTAGCCATCACTGTCCGCATCCATCAGTAGAATGACACGTCCGTACCTCAGACGGCGAATATCGAAGGACTGTCCGATACCGGCACCGAGGGTTTCCACAATATCGCTGATCTCCTGGTTTTTCAGAATCTTGCCGAGTCCCAGCGATTCGGTATTCAGAATCTTTCCTCGCAACGGCAGCACTGCCTGAGTTTTTGAATTGCGGCCCATGACTGCGGTGCCTCCGGCTGAGTCACCTTCCACGATGAACAGTTCCGAGTTGTCGGCGTTCTTCGACTGGCAATCGACAAGTTTCCCTGGCAGCGTACTTCTTCGGGTCGAGGCGGATTTTCGTTTTACTTCACTGACCGCATCACGACTGGCCTGACGAGCGCGAGCAGACAGGACAATGCGGCCCAGAATTGCGTCTGCAACCGAGGAATTATTGTTGAACCAGTTTTCCAGGGCCGGCCGAATTACTGCATCAACGGTTGAGACGAGTTCCGGATTGTTCAGTCTCTCTTTGGTCTGACCCTGAAACATCGGGTCACTGACAAATACCGACAGAATGACTACCAATCCCTCACGAATATCGTCGGCTGTCAGTGTGACTCCTCTTGGTTTGAAATTGTGGACATCAATATAGTTGCGAACTGCTTTGACGAGTCCGGCGCGCATTCCGTTTTCGTGGGTGCCTCCGCCATGTGTGCGAATGCCATTCACGTAGCTGCGCAGATGTTCGTCAGTGGACTCAGTCCATTTTAAAACGATTTCAATACGCGTTGCCTCGTCTTCGCGTTCAACCGCAAACAGTGGCTCATGAACCGTCTTTCGCTTGCCGTCTTCAATCAGGCGACGAATGTAGGAAGAAATCCCGTCCGGGTGTGAGAATTCATGGGTTTCGTTCCGTTGCTCGTCCCTGAATACAATTTTCATTCCTCCGTGGATATAAGAAATGTCCTCGAGGTGCTGGCGAATCGTGTCCGCATTGAACTGGATTCGTCGGAAAATGGACTCGTCCGGCCGAAAAAAAATAACCGTACCCTTCCCGCGGAATTTGCGCACCTTTCGAACGTTTGCCCGTGGTACGCCCTTTCGATATTCTTGGACATATTCGTGTCCGTTGCGGTAAACCGTCGCTTTCATTTCCGAGGATAATGCATTCACCACCGAAGAGCCCACACCATGAAGTCCGCCGCTTCGGGCATAATTCTTATTGCTGAATTTTCCACCTGCATGCAGCGTGGTCAGGATGACTTCCAGTGTCGACTTTTTCATCCTGGGATGCCTGTCAACCGGAATTCCTCGACCGTCATCCTGAACCGTACAGCTGCAGCCGTCTCTGTGCAGTGTTACCGTGATCCTGGTACATTCCCTGGCCAGGAACTCATCGACAGAGTTGTCGACAACTTCCCATAAAAGGTGGTGCAGGCCACGGGAATCGACGCCGCCAATGTACATGGAGGGCCGTTTGCGAACCGGTTCCAGGCCTTCAAGTACCTCGATGTCTTTTCCGGTATAAGCTGTGGGAGCCGTTGCTGTGCTCATGGATTGCTGTGGGTTACTGCGGTGTGAAAATCTCTTAATGGCGACGGAATCGTCTCAGATCGGGCAGGGCGTCTCAACCCCTTGTACCACCCGAAATGATCTGCGTTGCTGCTTCGAGTTCTCCCGCGATTCGACCAGCGAGATTTTGCGACTGTGGGTCATCTTCACCAGGCATCACAGGCCACGTATAGGTTTCCACCTCAAGGTGAGGTGAATACGGGAGCTCGGCGATTCGTGAAACTGCCTGTTCAAGCTCCTTTCGTGTTGTGTTCAACGGGCCCAGGGTTTCCGCGAACACCGGCACATGGAAATGCACTCGCCAGGATTCTGCCTTCAGGAACTGATCTGGTGGTGAGCAGTTGACATCATCGACGGTCAGATCCAGGCGAGTTTGAATACTGCCGTCTGAAAATTTTGCATAAGTCTGGTGCAGATAGCGAGGTTCTACATATTGAAGGAGCGCCTGGCGTCCTGCGTCGTTTTCCAGTGGGTGCTGAACTTCCACTGCATTTGTGATGTGCAGCTTGTTGATTCGAATCGAGTGTGATTCCAGCAGGTCGATACTATGCGTCAGGTCCTCGAATTCAACGGCCTGGTGACAGACGTCCAGACACAAGCCGACGTATTCCTCAACCACATCGAGTCGGTCCGCCGATTTTGCTTTATCACGGAGTTGTGCGAACCACGGAATGACATCGTTTGGTATTGATGAAAGGTGGCACATGGGTTCGGGTTCGATGGCAAGTCGAATCAGTCGTCCGGTGGACTCGTACAGAGCCGCCAGTTGTCCGGCTGCTTCCAGGACATTGTTGAAACACGCATCCGCAAATCCCGCCCGTGTTGGGTTCATCCTTCCGCCCAGGGGAACTGTTGACAGACTTCCCTCTGCTGACTTTGGCAATAGTTCGGCGAGCAACTGAGCACATTCCAGTGTGTATCGGAGTCGGTCCGGAGTCGACCAGTCGGGCAGGTACACGTTTTCTTTGACACGGCTGGAATGAAAGTTTCCGAATGGAAAAGTGTTGAGTGTGTAGCAGCCCAGATCGTGTTGCCACAGGACCTGTCCGATTTGTTCCAGCTTCGATCGTGAATCAAGTAATTCGGTGACGACGCTTCGCGGCAGCCATAACCCGGCTGCGAGAGGTCGGTTGAATGTCTGAGCGGCAACAGCTGTACAGGTGCTGATGCCGTCAATAACTTCGGCTGCGGACTGTCCTGGATGGACATTGGTGCAGTAACTCAACGGAAGATTTGAGATCGCCATGATGTGGTCGCTGGCTTTGGACTCACGAGAACAACTTGGGTTGACTGAGGCTGTTATACTGGAGTCGGTTGCTAAGATGAAGCTTCCGTGGATCCAAACGCGGCGTCGAGTTTGCAGCGAATTTCATCGCGGACACGGACAAATTCAGACATGATCTCGTCTTCTGTGCCAGTTGCACGGGCTGGGTCATCGAATGGCCAGTGCCAGTGTTCTACGACCGCCGGAAATGTCGGGCAACTTTCGGTTGCCGATGAACAGACACCGATGATCAAGTCTGGCGGATCGCCGGACTCGGGCAGAAAGTCTGCAATGTCTTTGCTCAGAGATCGTGAGATGTCGATTCCAATTTGCCGCATCACAGTAATAGCTTTCGGATGAACGTAGCCGGCAGGGTTTGTGCCGGCGGAAAGTGATTCAAAATGGTGCCCGTAATGTTTGTCCAGGAGGCCCTCGGCCATCTGGCTGCGACATGAATTTCCTGTGCACAGAAACAGAATTCGTTTCCGGTTACTCATGGTTTCCTCACTGGTCGGCAGAATCTTGTTGACTAACAGAGGCCTGACAAAATCAGTGCTGACTAACGAAAGCGTCTGGTCGATCCCCGACGTATATTCAATGGTTGGAATATTGGAAGGTGCAATCCTCACGGACTGCAGGGTGAGTCGGCATTGTACGATTGCATCGTGAGCATCATGTCAGATTGAGACTCAAATGTTGGGGGACACTCACTTATTGCTGTATAAACGATTTGAGGCATTCGGATGGCGGACCCGCTGAAACGATCAAAGCCACCGAGGACGTGTTTGATAATGTTAGCGTTGAATCTTGGAAGTGTATCGAAACATTGTGACAGGTCGTTTCTCAACGATAGGCCGGATTCCTGGTTGTCAGGTGACACAACGACCTGTTTTGATCATATCGACTTATTGGCAGATTCGCGGCCTGTTATGGGCACTCTTTCGAACTCAGTAAGTCTGAATGTACGCCGTCGGAGCCCCATGGTTTGCGAATTCGTATCCCGAGAATCTGCTCAGGCTGATTGTGTCGCGATTCATTCGGCAGATCGAGTGTCACAGTTGCAGTCGCCCCGCAAGGCTATAACACTGTAGGTCAGTCATGTTCGCTACGTTATGCCGGAGACCGGACGGAATGCGTTTAAATTTAATGTCACTGTTAGCGGTCGCTGGCGTCATCATGACAGGATTTGTGACAGTTCAGGCCGTCGAAACCGTTGATCTTCAACTTCGGTATCAGGTGGAAACTCGCTTGTACAGCGGGCGTTTTCACCGGCTCGTACGTGAGGAGCAATGGAAGCCGGAAGAAACCGCGATTATCGTATGTGATGTGTGGGACCTGCATCATTGTCGCAACGCAGTCAGACGAGTCGAAGAGTTTGCGCCGCGTTTGGACCAGGTGCTGAAACGGGCGAGATCGCTGGGGATCTCGATCATCCATTCGCCCAGTGGCTGCATGTCAGCCTATGTCAGCCATCCCGCACGAAAACGCGCCGTTAAGACACCGAACGCCGATTTTATACCGCATGAGTGCGACGAGTGGTGCTCCGTCATTCCATCGGAAGAGCGTGCTGTTTATCCGATCGATCAGTCTGACGGTGGTGAAGATGATGATCCGGTCGAGCATGCTGAGTGGGCCTCACATCTGAAGGACCTGGGCCGCGATCCAAGATCTCCATGGAAGAGCCAGTCGGATCTGATCACGATTGACAGCCAGCGGGATTTTATTTCTGACCGTGGTACAGAAGTCTGGAACATTCTGCAGGCGAAAGGAATTCGCAATGTGATTCTGACGGGTGTGCATACCAATATGTGTGTGCTGGGGCGGCCATTCGGACTTCGCCAAATGTCTCGTAATGGAATGAACGTCGTCCTGATGCGCGACATGACCGATACGATGTATAATCCGCAACGCTGGCCCTACGTCAGTCACTTCACCGGTACAGATCTGATTGTTTCACACATCGAACGCTGTGTCTGCCCGACAGTTACCAGTGACCAGTTCATCGGTGGACAGTCATTCCGATTCTCAAAAGATACGCGACCTCATCTGGTGATGCTGGTCGCTGAACGGGAATATCGAACCAATGAGACATTGCCCGCATTCGCGGCAACTCATTTGGGGCGTGATTTCCGTGTGACAACCGTATTTGGAAGTGCCACCGAGCGTAACTCACTTCCAGGGATCGAGTCCGTCGCGGACGCCGATGTGCTGCTCGTCAGTGTCCGGCGTCGTGTGCTTCCAGCGGTAAATCTCAAATGGATTCGTGATCACGTGGCAGCCGGTAAACCAGTGATTGGAATCCGAACTGCGAGTCACGCGTTTTCGCTTCGGGATAAACAGGTATCTGCAGGTTTCGAGGCGTGGCCGGAATTTGATGCCGAGGTATTCGGAGGAAGTTACAGCACCCATCATGGCAACGATCTTAAATCAACTGTCGCTGTCACTTCATCCAATCATCCGATTACTGACGGGCTGACTCGTGAACCGTTTCCACAAGGAGGGTCGCTGTATCAAACATCTCCATTGACCACAGGGACTGTGGTTCTCAGCACGGGAACGATTGCAGGACTGCCGACGGAGCCTGTGAGCTGGACATTCACCCGGGCGGATGGCGGTCGATCGTTTTACACGTCCATGGGTCACGTTGATGATTTCAGGAATCCACAGTTCACACAACTCCTTTATCAGGCGATTTGCTGGGCGTCAAAAACGGCCCCCTCTGAATTCGGGACATCCAGCGACTGGATCACAGGTGAAATTCCGTCAGTCAGTGTGTCCAACCAGCTCTCCCGAGAAGGTGACGTTTGGCTGCGCTGTGCCTTTCGACTTCCACCTGACTGGGCAGACGACCAGTCGACGCTGAACCTTAACGTTCAGGCCGGAGCTCCAAACGTTTCTGCCTGGGTCAATGGTCATCGGCTCTCTCACGGAGCAGGAGTGTCGCCGGAATTTTGTCATTACCCATTCGAATGTGATCGTCGTTCGGATGGTGAGGCCAATCTTTTGGTGATTCGATGTACCTGGCGATGGCTGGCCGGACTGAGGACAGCTCCCGTCATCGAGGCAAACGGTCGCAGTCTGTGTCTGAAGGGTCGTTGGCAAATGAGGGCCGGGGCGGAAGAGAACTTCGCCGGCACTCCTTTGGCGGGGAAATTTGCGGTACCACCTGACATCGTCTTTAGTCCGCCTGAGCCACTTTGGACTGCGCGCCCACTGACAAAGGCAAATGCATTCACTTCGGGAATCGAAGGGCCAGCATGTGACCCGACCGGGAATATTCTGGCGGTCAATTACGAGAAACAGGGGACCATTGGCCGTGTCAGTCCGGATGGTTCCGCAGAACTTTATATGACGCTTCCGCAAGGCAGCACAGGAAACGGAATTCGGTTTGATCCGAAAGGGGACTTCTTCTTCGTCGCCGATTATACGGGGCACAATGTTCTGAAGGTTGATCCGAACAGCAGGGAAGTTATGGCTCTGGCTCATGACGATCGAATGAACCAGCCGAATGATCTTGCGATCGCTCCGGATGGCACGTTGTATGCCAGCGATCCTGCCTGGGGCAAAGGCACCGGGCAGTTGTGGCGAATTGACATGAATGGCACAGTCACTCGACTCGCGCAAGATCTGGGAACGACCAATGGAGTCGAAGTCAGTCCCGACGGAAAAACGCTGTATGTCAACGAGTCTGTCCAGCGCAATGTCTGGGCTTTCGACATTACGACGGAGAGACTGCTGGCAAACAAACGTCTGGTCAGACAGTTTCCCGAACATGGATTTGACGGCATGCGATGTGACGTCGATGGGAACCTTTACATCACACGTCCCGGGGAAGGCACCGTGATCAGGATGTCACCGCAGGGTGAAATCATTCAAAAAGTGAATGTTCTGGGATCTCATCCGACGAATCTGTGTTTTGGCGGGCCGGACGGCTGCACGGTGTATGTTACCCAGGTTGACGGTGGCAGGCTTGTGAGCTTCCGGACAGACCGGCCGGGTCGTGCCTGGGCGGAACGACAGGCACGCTGATCACAGGAGCATCACAACGCCGTCCATGCCGGTGAGACGACTGTAGATGGCGAGGACCTGTTGTGGTGATTCGCAGTTGGGCTCCAGAGTGATAGCGATATGCCCGCCATTCCTGGTAGATCTCATGGTGTACACCGGATCCAGCTCCATTTTCAATTCGTCGCGAACTGCAGCAATCACTCGTGCCAAAAAGTTGTCGTCTACCGAACCAATCACTTTGAATGTGTATGTGCACGGAAAGTTGTGTCGAGATTCCAGAAGCTGGACGGATGGAAGCGACATAAGGAATCTCGAATTACCGAACACCGGGATAAAGTCTGAAAGGGAATTCGACAAATTATACGCAGACAGGCAACAACACAGATATCAATTTTTAAATTCTCCGTTCAGTCTGATCCTGAGCTGACCTGAGCAGAATCGGGCGCTCTGTTTCAACAGATAGAATTATGGTGAAATACTGACTGTGATTTTGTTTTTCGCCAGTTTCAGTATGGACGCATTTCAGTGAGCTCACCCAATTCGCGACAGATCAGGGTTGCCTTTTGGAATCTGCAGAATCTGTTTGATATCGAACCATCTCCGATCGCTTCGGAACTTGGTGTCTCTGCGATCAGTGGCTGGGATCGGCGGGCACTGGAGGCCAGACTTGAGAATATAGCGACGAACATTCGCGGCATGTTTGGCGGTGACGGTCCGGAGCTGATCGGTCTGGCGGAACTGGAAAACGAACACGTCGGACAGCAGTTGTTGACTGCGATCGGCCGTGACGATTATGTGTTGCTCACCGCAAATGATTCGCAAATCACAGCAACCGGTACTGCGTTGATCTATTCGAAGCGGGCTTTTGAAGAAGACTCAGCACGCATTCGCGGTCATTTAGTCCATCTTCGATTTCCCACAGCTGACATTCTCGAAGTTCAACTGGCAACTCTCGGGGCTCATACCGAACTGACCGTGTTGGTCAATCACTGGCCCTCGCGCCTTGAGCGTAATTCGGACGCCTTTCGTCAGACAATTGCGAGCTATGCGGCTAATCTCGTTGATCAGCACTTGAGACTGAATCGTCGGGAATACCTGGTGCTGGCAGATACTGAACGGTCACGACATCAGCTCGAAGAACGCTGGAATCGCAATCTGCTGGTCATGGGCAGCTTTAACGACGATCCCTGGGATCGTAGTCTCTTGGAAATCCTGAATGCCGGCTACCGCCTGAGAGAGACACAACAGTCGGAGCCGTTTGCGAACAACGCGTTATTGTCCTGGCGCGCTTATGCGGAACGTCGTCCCGAACTTTTTAATCCGACATGGTCATTGCTCGGATCGCCCGACCAGGGAACCTGTTTGAATTCAGTCGGTCCCCGCCGAATGAGCATCTTTGATCAAATGTTGTTATCCCGAGGCTTGCTGGTCGGGAAGTCAGGTCTGAAGGTCGTGGGCAATGAGTATGGGATTCCACAACTGGAGTGTCTGTCGTCGGATGCGATGGTCGATGATACCCCGTGCCGTTTAACAGTGAGACGTGCGAAGGGTTCAGTGATCGTCTGCCAGTTGGGTTAAGGCTGGAAGTGACGACGCCTGGGACCGCCGAGACAACGGCTCTGAGTATGCGAAACGGGGCGAGTTCCCATGACGGGTCAGTCTGACCAGTCAATCGTTCTGTTTGTTGCTGCGGGTCAAACACTACCAGCGTCGATGTGTCAGCAGTGTTCTCCACGCCACTCGTATTCGGGGGGAACGACGTCATCCGGAGGTGGTACGCTGAGTTGATATCGCCTGCGGAGCTGGACTGCTGCCGATTCCGGAGCAACAGTGACAATGTCAACATCAGTAGCCAGTTCGTAACCCGCCATTCGTGTGGAACGTGGCATGAGATCCAGAAACCAGCCATTTGTGCTGTTCGCAATCGGTGGCTGGACAAGTACGATATTCATTGCCATTTGGCCCGCGCACTGATCGATCGCGGTCGCGGCTGCGTGCAGGTGTCCTGCAATGTTGATCAACTGTGAGTTCGTACAATTGGAGAACGAATCAAATGCAGATTGTCGGGGGACGATTCGCATTTGCCATGACACCCTGCCGGCATACGGACACATGACGATACACATGGGATCGGTGGAAACAATTCGGGTGCCGTCAGCAACTTCCGTTTCGCAAAGGTCATGCAACAGGCACTTTCCGTAATGCTTTCGATGGTGTGAACTTCTTTGCAGACGGGTTGCTGTCTGAGGTGGAATGATGTTTGTCGCCAGAATCTGAGAATGAACATGGCTCAGCGACGCCCCCGCGCTGAATCCTTCGTTTCGGAATACAGTGATTGATTTGATGTCGGGTTGTTGTTCGAGATCCCGCAATCGCAACTGCCATGCCAGCAGAATTCTCGCTGTTTCGGCCACAGAGAGTGCTGACAACCGACGGTGTGCGACTGGTGATTCTATTACAACTTCGTGCGTTCCAAAGGCTGGAAGTGACTTCAGGTATCTGTCGTGGGGTTCGGTCGAAGTTTCGCAGCATGAAACCAGAGCGGGAAACTGATTCGGAACCACGCGTACCAGCCAGCCTGCTGTATTTGGACGACTATCAATTCGGCGAAGAGCGAGTCGCTCGTCTGGTGTCCGGCTTTCGCGTCCCTGTTCGTACGGATTACCATCCTTCGGGTGCGCCAGTACCGGATCACTGGTCGCGGCGCCGGGTCTCTGACTGCGACTGGGGGCAACGATCACGTGGCGTCCGGTCAGGATGTCAATTCGGAGAACTGAATTGGTATGATGTAAAACCACGGGTACTTGATTTCCTTGTGAATCGGGCAAGGCTACAGACTGTCAGTCTCGCTGCCTTCATAAATGTTTCGGTGATGGCAACAGTTGACGGCGGCCGGCTTCTCCGGGGCATCGGTATGAACGGGCCTGAGGGCAGGGAGATTGCACGTGCCGGACGCCAGTTGCAAACCATACGAATTACGATGGCACGATCCGCACGGGCCCGTCAATGACACCATCCACGATACGCGCATTGGTGACCACCGAGTCCGTCAGTGTCTCCGGTCGACCGTTGTGAAGGTATGTCAGATGATTGTGATCGAACCCCAGCTGATGCAGCACGGTTGCATGCAGATCAGCTACACTGACGCGATCCTCAACGGAACGGTAGCCGATTTCATCTGTGGCTCCGTGGATGTGTCCGGATTTAAAACCACCACCGGACACAATCAGGCTGAATGCATTGCGGTTATGATCCCGGCCCTTTCCATTTTGTGACACAGGCAGCCGTCCGAACTCACCTGTCCAGATAACAATCGTAGAATCGAGAAGACCGCGCTGCTTCAGATCGCGGATCAGGGCAGCGGAGCCCTGATCGCATCGCATGCAGATTTTTTCGTTCTGCGTTTTGACATCGCCATGTGAGTCCCATGGTTGACTTCCTGGCTGGACCGGTGGAAAGACCTGGACAAAACGGACACCCGACTCAATCAGACGTCGGGCCATCAGACAGCGGATCCCGTATCCCGCGGTCAATTCATTGTTCAGTCCGTACATTTCACGTGTGGTTTCTGTCTCTCCTGAAATGTCCAGTGTGTCCGAGGCAGCCAGTTGCATCCGTGCAGCCAGTTCGTAGTTACGGATTCGTGCGTCTAAAGCGGATTCGTACGTAAAGTGCTGCTGATGGCGCTGATTTAACTTCGCCAGCAGTTTCAGGTTGTCCGCCTGGATCTCAGCCGGAACGGGTCTCGAGGGATTCAGGTTGAGAACGGGAGTCCCTCGTGTATTCACTTCTGTGCCCCGGTAGTGCGCCGGCATGAATCCGTTTTGCCACAGCAGCGTTCCGCTGGTGTTGTAGCCGTCCGGATCTCGCAGCACGATGTATGCCGGCAGGTTCTGATTCTCTGTTCCCAGAGCATAACTGACCCACGAGCCGAGCGCTGGCCGCCCCTGAAAGATCTTTCCGGTATTCATGGATACCAGCGACTCAGTGTGATTGTTGTGGTAATTCCATGCTGATCGAATCAGACAGATCTCATCAGCAACCGAACCGATATGCGGCAGAATCTCTGCCATCTCCATTCCACAATCACCATACTTCCGAAACTTCAGTGGAGTGCCCAGTAGTCGATTGCCTTCGCTGCCGGGCTGAAACATTTCCACCTTTTCGACGTGAACGTTCCCGTCGTATTTCGTGAGATCCGGCTTCGGATCAAACAGATCCATCTGACCCGGGCCACCATTCTGCATCATGAAGACAACGGATTTAGCCTTTGCCGGGAATGGTCGGTGACGAATATCTGCATTCCTGCGATCGTCAGCATGGCTGTGTTCGTTGATTGCGGACAACGCCATGGCCCCGAAGCCAAGAGCGCTGGTTTCCAGCAGGTGACGGCGCCCGATACTACTGGACATACAGGAACTCACTTGTATTGATGAGCATGTGGCACAGCTGGACAATCGCCCAACGCTCTGGCTGCTGTTTGAGTTTTTTATAACGTTTGATATGACGTTCGAGCAGTTCTCGACACCACGCTGCTTCTTCTTCGTTCGGACGTCGTCCCAGCACAATTCGCCAGGCGGTACTCACGCGATCGTCTGCGGAATCACTCGTTGCTTCGTTAATAACGCGTTGCGCAAGGGTTTCTGACTGCTCAAGCATAAACTCGTCGTGCAACAGGGCCAGTGCCTGAGTCACCACCGCACTCGGTTTTCGAACTGCACAATTTCGAGCGACGATCGGTTGATCAAATACTCGCATGAATGTGAGATGGTAGTTCCGGCGCGAGAGAATGTAGACACTGCGGCGCCATGGTGTTGTATCAGCGGGCAAGGCGCTCGTCTTTAGAACGACCATTCCATCCGGCCGCGGGTCCAGCGGGATGGGAGGACCGCCGAGTTGACGATCAAGTCTTCCGCTGACCGTAAGAATGGCGTCGCGCAGTTGTTCGGAATCAAGCTGTCGCAGATTCATTCTCCACAGCAGTCGGTTTTTGGGGTCGAAGGTCGATGATTGACCGTGTGAACTCTGTTGGTACGTTGTGGACAAAACCATTAGCCGAATCAGTGATTTGATCCGCCAGCCACTTTTAATAAAACGAAGCGTCAGCCAGTCCAGTAATTCCGGATGCGATGGTTTTGAACCGGAGATCCCCAAATTGTCACTCGTTTCGACGATTCCGCGACCAAATACTTGCTGCCAGACTCGATTGACGAAGACACGTGCGACATGCTGACCTGCCAGCGAATCTGGATCGGTCACGCTGTAGGCCAGAGCTAGCCGTCGGCCACTGAGGTTGCCGGGCGATTCGATTGTCAGCCTGTGTTTTTCAGGATCGGTGACCAGAATCTCCGGCAGCTCCGGATCGACTTCCAGGCCTTGCCGCAGGTAATTTCCGCGCCTCAGTACATGTGTTGCAGTTAGCGCAGGCGTTTCGGTTGCGATCGCGATGTAATCGTATGACCGGCGACTCGATTGGAGTTCAGTAATCCGTGTGTCAATTCGTTTGAGTTTCTGTTTTTCGTCTCGCGACAGAGTCGCAGCGATTTCAGTGTCGGCAACAGTGAGTTGAGTCTGATACTTTGTGACCAGTTGTGTCTGTTTGTCACTGCGTTTGGCGACGTCTGTCAGGATAGCGGTTGTTGCTGCGTCGCGGTCGGATTTCGGGATCACTGTCGATCGGACTTCCAGCAGCTGCATTCGATGTGGTGAGAGGATTCCGTCTCGCCGTTGCTTCAGAGTCGTGAGCTCGGCGTCGATCTCAGCGTTACGATGTTCAATTGTCTTTTGTTCAGCATCAGACACATCCGGTCGAATGCGTGAGTCCGACTTCACCCAGTGACGCACATTGAACACAGGAGCAAACACGGATTCGAATCGATAATAATCAAGCTGCGAGAGAGCCTCATATTTGTGATCGTGACATTTTGCGCACTGCAGAGTCACGGCAAACAGCGTACTGGCCACGTTTTCAGAAACTCGCTGTAAGACGTGATGTCGGACATCCGGTGTGTTCAATTCGTTTTGATCTGTATCGTCATTTGCTGTCAGCAGAAATATGGTGGCCGTCAGTGAGTCGAGCATCGGTTGAGTAAACGTTTTGGCATTCTTCCAGTCAAACAGCTCATCACCGGCCAGTTGCTCGATCAGGAAACGATCGAATGGCTTGTCGTCGTTGAAGGACCGGATGACGTAGTCTCGGTAGCGCCATTTGCCTGGCAGTGGCTTGATGATGGCAGCGTCGTTGTCGCTGCCGTTCACATCGACGTGACCGGTCACGTCCAGCCAGTACCGCCCCCATCTTTCACCGTAATGTTTCGATTGCAGCAACCTGTCGACAAGTCGCTCCCAGTGTCCTGGTTCGGTGTCGTCAAGAAATTCGTCGATTTCTGATGGCGACGGTGGCAGGCCGATCAGATCAAAGTAGATACGACGGACCAGTTGTTCCGGTGTGGCGTCGCCAGAGAATGTGTGTCCCCGGGCCTCTAACTTTGCAAGCGTGAAGTTGTCCAGGTCATTGCGAACCCGGCTGCTTCGTGACACCCTGGGTGGATCCTGTTCCGAGGGATACTGCCAGGCCCAGTGGCGGCGATCTTCTTTGGTGACTCTGGTCACCGGTCGATCAGTTGCGATCGTTTTTTCTGTGGGTGCGTCGGCCTGTATCCAGCGCCGAATCAGCTTGATTTGTTCGGAGGACAGCTGCGGCCATTCCTCCGGGGGCATTTTTCCCGTGTCGAGCATCGCAAATAATTCGCTGTGTTCCGGATGACCGCGTACGATGACCGGGCCTGCCTTGCCTCCGTGTAACATTGAAGAAACCGTGCGCAGATCGAGACTCGCTTCTTGCGTATCCGCACCGTGGCAGTCGAAGCAGTGGGCAGCAAAGATGGGCTGTATATCTCGTTCATAAATTGGCAATGATTCGAAATTGACAGCGAGAGAATATTTTTGACTTAAGTGTGTACCAAGTGCGACTCGTTCCAGAGTTGTCAATGGCTGGCGGTAAATGAGTATTTCACCGATCTGGCCTTCGAAGGATGTCTCGGTGCTGTCTTCCTGACGGTAACTCTGACCAAGAGTCAGCGTTCTTTGTTCAAGGAAACCGAGAAAATGAGTGCCGTTGAACATGCCTCGTTGTTCGGTGCGTCCGTCCACATGAATCTCAAACAGTTGTTCTCCATTGTACACCAGTTCAAGCAGATGAGGTTGGTCATCCCAGACAGCGCTCAGCGCTTCACCCTGATCGCCGTGATGAATGGCGAAACGAGGGATGTATCGGGCGTTATGATTACCCACCCAGAAGCCACGACGTTTCTCGAACACTGAAGTGGTTGTCTTCCGTGAGTTCAGGTCCAGCAGTCGTTGAGAGTCTGGGCCACCACTCGGGGCCTGAAACACGATTGCGATGTGTAATGTCTGATCACCCACCGAAAAACCATCGAATTGATCGCGGTGGAGCAACGCATTTCCCTGGAAATCAACAGATGGTTGGCCACCAATCCCTGAGCGAACCCATACTGGCCGGCGTTTGACGTCGTGCTGACTCAGATGATTGTTCAGTCCGCTGATGTCTGTCCAGATGGTCAGCTGTTCTGCTGGCTTATCTGAGTTGTGCCTTCCATCTCGATTCGAAGCGTCGAGCCAGAGGACCAACCCGTCTCGTGGTACATCTGTGATGTCGGCAGATATTGAAGTGCCGGTCTGCATGAACAGCCCCGCGACTGCCAAAACAGCAGTGCGAACCCTGAACCGTAGCGGACATTCAACCGGTGCTGTCATCGTCCTGGATGCAGGCTGATATCGCATCTTGGTCATGTACTGATGGAGGCAGGAACATCATCGATTCTAACCACGTGAAGACATCAATCGTAGCAAGATGCGGCGAGTTAACTCTGATTCTGAGTACCTCAACGGATGATCGGAAAATTCCTGTGCAGTCATCGCTGCGTCCATCTGGACAACGCTGGTTCCGAGTCTGAATCGGGTCAGTCTGGAGAATCAACTGCCGGAAAGAAACAATTGACGTGGACTGTGCGGATTGAATGATCAAGAATATCAGCAGAAGTCACAGCGGATCCTGGGTCGGAGTGGTTAGATGATTACCGTTCACGGTCGCTCGAAACAATTGTGCGATGGCAGGACTCGTCGTGAGTTAATGCGAGTGGGTGGTCTGTCCTTGTTTGGTAGTATGACACTGCCGCGACTGCTTCAGGCGGCGGACGGGCCGTTCGAGGGTTCGGCAAAGTCCGTGATCATGTTCAACCTGCTGGGCGGTCCGGCTCACATGGACATGTTTGACATGAAGCCCGAGGCACCGTTGGAGATTCGTGGTGAATTCCAGCCAATCTCGACGTCGCTTCCAGGTCTGCAGATCTGTGAACATTTGCCGAATCTGGCTCAATGGATGCATCGTGCAACGCTGATCAGAACGTTCAGTCATTCATTCAACTCACATGATCCGTTGCCGTTTATGACCGGTTTCACGGACAATCAGCCGTCGTCCCAGGCAATGTCCTCGGACCCGCCTGATATTGGTGCGATCTGCCAATACCTCAAGCTTGGTCCAGGCGATCTGCCTGCGGCAGTCTGCATGCCGTGTTTTCCCGGATCAGGACAGAAAGGCTGGCGGCGGCGTGGACCGTATGGCGGATTCCTGGGGAAACAATACGACCCTCTGTTTACACGCTGTGAACCGACGTTTGCCCGCGAACCAAACCCGGTTAACTATGATCCGGTCCTGCCTCTGGGTGAACCAATCGCACCGACGCCGGAGGACGTGCCGGAAATTACGGTGAGTCGACTTGATCACCGTCGTTCACTGCTCACGCAACTCGATACACGACTGTCGCAGGCACACCGGTCTGCAGCGATAGATAACATGGACAATTCTGTTCAGCAGGCATTTTCTGTTCTTACTTCCAGTCGCGCACGGAATGCGTTTGATTTGAGTCGGGAATCATTACGAACTCGTGACGGCTATGGGCGCAATCTGATTGGATCCAGTCTGCTAACCGCGCGGCGACTGGTTGAAGCGGGAGTTCCGTTTATCAGCGTTCATCAGGAAATCTTCGACCACTATGGTCATGCGTACGACATGCACGCGAATAACTTTGGGATGCTGCGAGACTTCAACTTGCCGCTGCTGGATCAGGTGGTGCCGGCGTTGCTCAGAGATCTGGAGGATCGTTGCCTGCTGGACTCAACGTTAGTTGTGGTCATGGGTGAGATGGGTCGCAGTCCGAAGATCAACCGCAATGCGGGACGCGACCACTGGCCACAATGTGGCTTTAGTCTGTTGCTTGGCGGTGGAGTGAACCAGGGACATGTTTTCGGGACCACGGACAGGATCGCCGCATTGCCAACCAGCAATCTCGTGTCACCGGCCGACCTTGTGGCTACGATTTATTCACTGCTGGGAATTGATCCCGAGATGACTGTAGATGACCGGACCGGTCGACCGATCCCGATCGCACACGGCGGTGATCCCATACGGGAAATAATCAGCTGACAGCACAACGACGTTGTCGAATACGTGAGCCGCAGTTGTCCTGAGTGCCTGGAGGTCGTGCAGGGTGAACGAGTACGTTGCAACAGATCACGTCTCCGATCCGGTGTGACCAACGCTGCTGTGTTTTTGTGCACTGAATAGAGGCTATGTGAATCTGGCCATGTTTGCGTTTCAAAAATGAATCGTCCCGGAAACAGTACGGGGGCCCATCGTGAAAGGACGCGGGCGGAAATCATGGCGGTTGTGTGTCCTCGGCTCCAGTCAGGACTTCCGCCCAAACACTCAGTTGCACCGGCGCGTCGAGCGGCATTTCATTGATTCCTAATGCGGTACGCGTATGTCGTCCACGATCGCCAAATGTCTGATTGAATAAATCGGATGCGCCGTTGAGTACCTGTGGATGACCGCGAAAGCCCGGGGCGGAATGTACATTTCCTTCCAAGCGAACAATCTGCCTGATCAAGTCTAATTTACCAACCGCGGCCTTCAGCTGTGCGATCGCATTGATCGCACACAATCGTGCAGCCTGATATCCCTGCTCCTCGTTGAGTTCATCGCCAAGTTTTCCGGTAAATCCCAGTGTGTCTCCGTCCCATGGCAATTGTCCGGACGTGATAACCAGATTACCAACCCGGATCCAGGGGGCGTACGCTGCCACAGCTGCAGGGGCCGCCGGCAGAGTAATTCCCAATGCTTTCAAGTTGTTTTCTACAGACATCTTCTTGTCGTACCATAATCATCGTGTGTCGTCGACCCGCTGGAGTGCGTGAGGTGTAACCGCAGGCGGAAGCTTGATCGGCGGACGACACCAAAACTGCTGGAATTCCCTGCTCGGACGTTTTAACTACCTAAGTGGGGATAGCGGCACTGCGCGGCCTTATGTCACCCACCTGCCGTAATGCAATTGATCCTCGCAGCGTTGCTGCCAGCGAACGAAGACTATCGTGAAGAGCTGGCCTTGTGCCGACACGGTTCCAGTATTTGGAGATAGGCCTCCACCGATTCCCACCGTCAGACAGCCGTTGATCAATTCTGAAATAAGCATTTGTCAGGAAATCGGTATGAGGTACGATAAGAGACTCCTGCAGAACCTGTCCTTAGAGCGAAGGCTGCCATGCTCAATCTGACTGCTCCGTTCCGCACTGCGACTGGCGGACTTCAGCGCCGGAGTATTCTCAACGCCGGTGTCCTGGGAGGGCTTGCTCTTTCAGATTTGCTCCGTCTCCAGGCGCAGGCTGGTCAGGCATCCGAATACAGAGCGAGGCCGACGCAAAAGTCAGTGATTCTGTTATGGCAGCAGGGCGGCCCCAGTCATCATGAAACGTATGACATGAAGCCGGATGCCGTTCGGGATATCCGAGGTCCGTTTTCACCGATTTCGACAAATGTCAGTGGCATCGAAATCTGTGAATTGCTTCCGAGGCATGCGGCAATTGCAGACAAATTTACGATTATCCGTTCGTGTTCCCACAACTGGAATGGGCATAACGACGGAGTCCCGATGATGGTCAGCGGATATCCGGGTTGGGATGAACTTCGACACGAATCCACGAATCCTGAGCTGGGTGCCGTGATCAGCAGAGCTTTCGGGCAGGTTTATGAGGGGCTTCCCGTTGCCGTGGGTATGGGGGCTCGCCACTATAGTTATGTTCCCACAACGGCCACAGGTTACTGGCCTGATACCTATCGACCGCCGACTGTCGACAAAGGGTTAAACACCGGAGTTGCGATCGATGTCCGACGACTTGATAACCGCAAACAGCTTCTGGACCAAATCGATCAACTCAGACGTCGTATTGATTCCGGTACTCTTCAGACCGCTGACAATTTTCAGCAGCAGGCCTTTGATATCGTCACTGGTACAAAAGCAAGAGATGCCTTCGACATTTCGCTGGAAGACAAACGGACCGTAGCCCGCTATGGCGATGGCTGGGGCAGGCAGGCACTGCAGGCGCGTCGGCTTGTGGAGGCCGGAGTCAGTTTTGTTACGGTCGGTGTGCCGGGTGACAGTGAAATCTATAACTGGGACGACCATGCCGTGAACGGTGACCTGCCCACAGCAATGAAACAGCGTTTGCCACGGTATGACCGTGTGGTCACGGCACTGATCGAAGACATCCATGAGCGAAACCTGGACGACGATGTCATGGTTGTTGTCACCGGCGAATTTGGGCGCACTCCGAAAGGTAATTATCGCAAAGGCAACAGCGACGGTAAGATCAACTGGGGACGTGATCACTGGGCAAATGCGATGTCAATTCTTGTCTCCGGAGGTGGTAAGCCGATGGGGCGCATTCTGGGAGCCACCAATTCGAAAGGGGAACATCCCGTTCACGGCGAATTGCGTCCGCAGGACATCCATGCGACGATTTATGAACACCTGGGCATTGACTACAAACGTACATACAACAACTCGGCGGGACGTCCAATTCATATTTGCTACGGTGACCACATCACCAGGTGGGGCTGATAATCGGCATCTGTAGAAAATCAGGTCAGAGGACACTCATCTCAGTCAATGGTCATGAGATAAGAACAGCAGAGGCGAGGTCGCTGCGTAAGCCACGGTCTCTGAGGTACAGAACCGAACAGTTACCATGACGCAATCCTGTTTGTGATGACCATGAACTCGCTGCAAATTGTCCGCGACCGGTCATGCATTGACAGAGATTCAACGTGCGGTCCGAGTTCAGCGCATCCGGCAATCGGGGGTTGGAGTGAAACGCTTGATTGAAGTATCCGGTTTATTTCCTTGTTATGAACGGCATCACGGTTTGCAACCCCTGGTGTATTTTGAGAGGAAATTAGCTATTGGGGGTAGGACTGGCGAGTTCATGTCAACGATCAGACTTGGTTTAGCGAGTGAAACTCCTGGCGTGCCCATTGTTGACAGTTTCTGCAAGGGCTGTCGCGTTTTGCTCGGGGTTTTCCTGTTTGTTTCTTGGCCACATACACGTCCAGGTGGCGGGGAAGCTGTGACATGTCTACGAGCCGGAGCCATAAATGAGCTTCCGCGCAATTGATTGGATCGTGGTTTGTAAGCTTTTGAACGTTGTGCTTCTTCAACATCGCATGGAAAGCGTCCATGGTTTCCTGGGTGACCGAAGGTTCATAGTACGAACCGGAAACAGCAGTTATGTACTGGAACCTTCCCCCTGATATTGGGACACACAGTGCGACTCGCTTGTTTGGCGTCAGGTGGCGGCCGGTTGAATGATTCTGGAAAAACTCGTTGAAATACTTGCGGGCAAGTTGTTTGCTGAGCGGCATTGATCTGTCCAGTGGTTGAGGCGAAGTGTATTGGCTACCTGACTACCTGGGATCACCGGTGTCCGAGTTGACGTGAACGAATATAGTGAGCGATCCTGGCGATACCAATCCGGTGCTTCGTTGGCTGCACGCACCGTCGAGTTGTCGAAGAAAACGATCGTATTTCCGCAAGGACCGAAACCCGACGGTCGGCGTATCGTCATCGATTTCGGCATAGTGACCGCCATCATCGAGTGTGTTGTTGTAAACCAAAACACATAGTGCAGAGGTCAATGCAGTTTGGGGCATTGGACCGTTGCTCGATTTGTGTGAGCAGGTCGAAGGCGTCCGCATCGACCCACATCGGGTCTTCACGCTGCCCAAGGCAGCGTAAGCGTTTCATTGTCTGACCATTCTTCCAGGGTGTCCCAATATGAAGATGGCATTGCTGAATCGCGGCAGTACCCTGACAGGCCTTATGGGGTACGGAAAGGTCGAATGATCTGGTTCCAATTATTCGGTTGCTCCGAACTGTGAGAGTGACTGAAACTTCGCCTGGCTATCCTTTCTGAAGTTTCATCTGAGGAGTCTGTTTCGAATTGGAGACAGTAATGCGGCCATTTGGAGTCTCGGAGTGACACTTTTGTAGCAGAATCAACACTGATACTATGAAAGACTGTTGCCGGTGATGAACACCTTTCCGTGATTGTCCATGCCCTGTTGCCTCTTGAGCATGTGAGCAATCTGGCTCACAAAGAAACTGTGTGCATTCAATGAGTCAATGAAGGTGAAGTGGGTAGACCAGCCTTGTCTGCCCAGGGACCACCATGACAGGTAACCGGCATTCGATCTCGGGCTTGCCGTACAAAACATCGCATTCACTCAAATCAGCGTCATTCCCAGCCTTTACTTTCAGGAGAACCACATGTCCATGCTGACTTCTCAAGTTGCATCAACAGCTGGGGACGAACTTCCTGATATGCCGATCGAGCCGTCATTGATCCGGGAAGGCAATCCGGTCGCACGAGGGGCCATCCTGACTCAAAGCGAAGACAGAAAATTGTCCAGCGGGATTTGGTCATGTGGGCCTGGAAAGTTCGAGTGGACGTACGGCTGGGACGAATTTATTCATGTGCTTGAAGGCGAAGTGGAAATCATCGAAGAAGAAACCGGAAAAAACATATTGCTGCGTCCAGGCGACACGGCACATTTCCCGCTGGGCATGAAGGTACACTGGCACGTGAAAAAACACGTTCGCAAATTTTTTGTACTTCGCACTCCGGAGGCATTTGAGCTGTAAGACTGGAGGGCAACAACGTCATTCCGCGTTGTTTGGATCATGACTGCCAGCGAATCAGATACCTTGCCTTCGTCAGGCGATTGTCCCGACCGGCATGAAATGACAATCTCACAGAAAAAACCTCAGCTCAGCTGAAGCCGAAGTAAAATCCAGGTTCGGATCCGGGCCACTTGTTGCTTTCAGGTTTCCCGAAAGAGTGAGAATAATGGAACTCGACGTGAAGAGACGAAGCAGGCTCAGCGTGCTGTTCATCATGGCCTTTCTGCTTATTCTAAACAGCCATGAGAATGCCGTATGTGCAGACAGTGACAATCAGAGTCTTGTCAGGATTGACAGGCGAGTGACCATCGTGCCTCCCGGTAGCCTGACCCGTGCCATGATGAGCATGATCAGGCATCCGGACGGTGCAATCTACCTGAACACCCAGACGGGGCCACTGTTCAAAAGCACCGATAATGGGCAGACATGGACACCACTCGTCGTGGGACTCACTGGGGTGCCAGCGAACCAGACACTCCATGGTCTGGGAGTCACTCGACAAGGCCGGTTGCTGCTCGTGCACCAAACACCGGGGCACAATCGCAAAGACAAACGTCTATATGGCCAGGACCTGTTTGTCTCCTGGTCCGATGATCGTGGCCGGACGTGGGTAACTTCACAAACCGACTTTGGACGGTTTCCGCCGGGTATCCCTAATATGAAATTTCACGAAGACGGCAACCGTACATTTATCGAGCATCCGGACGGGACGCTGATGTTCACAACGACGATCGTTGCCGGGGAAGACTACAAGAGTAAATATCCGCCAAAAAGTCCGCCGCAGCCACCCAATTACGAGTATGGTGGCCAACCGCAGGACCTGTTCGGTGACATTATTTTTCGATCAACTGACGGTGGCGAAACCTGGGGTGATCCGACACGCGTTTATACGGACCTCAACCCGCACGAATCGGCTCTGGCCATTGATCCGCAGGACGCCAGTCGTATTCTGGAATTTGCGAGAATTCAGCGACTCGTTAGACCGAGCGAGGATGCTGAAGAAATGATGCGCAGGACGGGCAACCCGAAACCGTATTACAAGCAGGCCGCTCTCTTTGAGTCGACCGATGGTGGCCGAAATTTCAGAGTCCTGCCAGGTGGTTTGACTGACTGGTATGGACACCGTGGATCAATTCTGTGGACCAGGGATAATACGGTCGTACTGACGCACAATGCCGGCTCGAACGATAGTCGAGTGCTGGCGAGAATCAGTCGTGACGGTGGCCACACATGGGTCGCGGGAAGTGAGCACGCGACGCCATTCATGTCGAAGTCGACCAGGTTTGTGCTCGCTCCGTCGCACTCATTTACCACTCCCACAGTAGAACTGGCTCCGAATCAGTTCCTGACCGTCTACTGTGTGGAGAAATTCGCTGTGAAGGGTGTCTTTTGGCATCTGGACTGATTTGTTTCGTTCGACCGAATACTTTGTGGTCGTAAACCTGGTTGGTTTTCAGGATGCATCGGGTTGATCGATGATACGGTCACGAAGCAGATTTAAACGTACGCATCACGCGGATGCGGGTAACTGCGGTTCAGAGGATTTAAAATCAGAGGTTCAAAAGTCGTCCCATTCTTCGATAAATTTGTTCGATACTTTCCTGCACGAATTGTCTTTATCTTGCTGAAAAGACAAAGGGGTGATAATGCAGGCGACTCCCCGGTCTTGGATTAAATGGGACGCCTTCAGGCAGACTCAGGGCAAAGCATGGACGTAGTCAATTAGGAGGAAAGTTCCGAGGTGAAGCCGTTCTCGCGGAATATGAGATCCGGGTAGCGCAACAACATGGCCGGTGCCGGAACTGCGGTTCACTTGATCGGACCTGCGGAGTGTGTACTCGGGGTCACGCCAGAATTTCCTGAATCACATCCCCGTGGACATCCGTGAGACGTCGGTCGAGTCCGTTGTGATACCATGTCAGTTGTTCGTGGTCGAATCCACACAGGTGTAATACCGTTGCGTAATAATCCCACACAGTGGTGGGATTGATTTCTGCGCGGCGTCCAAACTCATCTGTCGCTCCATAGCTCGTTCCGCCGCTGATTCCTGAACCCATCATCCAGCAGGTAAAGCCATCGGGATTGTGGTCGCGTCCGACCGTACCCGCCTGGTGTGTCGGCATACGACCAAACTCGGTTGCCCACAGAACCAGTGTGTCGTCCAGTAGTCCTGATTCTTTTAAATCGGTCAGCAATGCTGCCGTGGGCTGGTCAAAAATCGGACAGTGCCTTTCATAGTCAGCTTTGAGTGTCTTGTGAGCATCCCAGTTAAGCAGTCCGTCAACGCCGGACGCTCGCGAAGAACAATAAAGATTCACGCACCGGACGCCGCGTTCCAGCATGCGTCGAGCCAGCAGACAATTCTTCGCATAAGCTGCTTTGAGCGTATTTTCGTCTCGGGTGCCGTAGGCTCTGTGAACCGATTCCGATTCACGCGTCAGGTCCGAGACTTCCGGAGTGGACAGCTGCATTTTTGCCGCAAGTTCGTAGGCAGAAACACGAGCCTGCAGGTCACTTTCGGCCGGATTGGCTGAGGCGAAGTCCTGATTCAAACGAGTGAGCAGACGGCGTGACGCCGCTTCCTCGGCGTCAGACACTTCTTTCGGACGGATCAGGTTCCGAATTGGCTTTTGATCACTCATCATCGTCGCCTGGTGTCGGGCCGGAAGAAAACCATTTGACCAGTTCGCCTTGCCGTTCGGTGGTTCACCCCGAATATCTGAAATCGCAACATAGGTCGGCAGATTCTCGTTTTCACTGCCCAGTGCATAACTGAGCCAGGCGCCGGCGCTGGGAAAACCTTCGGTCGGGTGTCCGGTGTTCATAAAGACACATCCCGGACCGTGTGTATTGGTCTTGCTGTGCATCGCATGCAGAAAAGCAATGTCATCCACATGCCGTGACATGTGTGGCAGCATGGATGTAATGTGCTTGCCGCATTCACCTGACCGCACGAAAGGCCACGGGCTTTGCATCAGGTTGCCGTTTTTGCCCTGAAAAGACAAGAACTCCGCTTCACCCGGCAGAGGCTGGCCGTGGTATTTCTCCAGCGACGGTTTGTACTCCCACAAATCCATAGGCGACGCTGCACCAGGACAGAAAATCTGCAGGACCCGTTTTGCTTTGGCAGCGTGGTGAGTTCTGCCTGGTTTTCGTTCATCGGTGGTTTTGGTGCCTGTTGCGTCACGGGTCAGCAGATGGATCAGACCAACTCCGCTCAGTCCCGTGGAGATATTACCGAGTAGTCGACGTCTTGTCTGATCAGTGAGGTGACGCAGGTGGTGGTTCATAATGTTCAGGATTTCTCACCTGGGGAGGAGCTGAAGTCGTGAGACGTCTGATGGTCTGACTCTTACAGGTGCAGCTGCACGAAAACAGGAATATCCATTCCAGCCCATGGCTGGCGGGCATGCAGTGTAATGTGGTTACTGCAAGTAGATTAACTCACTGGTATTTAGCAGCACGCGGCACAATGCGGCGAGCCCATGGTGATCCAGTAACTCACCACAAGCATTGATTTCGTTATCGGTGGGTTGTCTTGCGTAGCAAAGTTCATACGCGCGACGCAGCTGTGAACGGCGATCGTCACCGGCATCACGCTGCAGTCGATCCGCCAAAGCGCGGGCCATGTCGAGCGTGAAGCTGTGGTTGAGTACAGTCAGAGCCTGGAGCGGCGTTGTCGTCTCCGCCCGACGGGGTGCGGAAAATGCGCAGTCGGGCTGGTCGAAGTCAGTCATCAGGTCGACGACCGATGCACGTGCATTCTGGTGATAAATGGCTCTTCGATACGTGTTCGGTCCATGGGTATCAAGCGGTACGTAGGTGGAAACATTGTCTCTTAGATACCGGTACAACCGAAAACCAGGACCACCGTCGGGAGCGGTACTGTTTGCGGCGAGGATGGATTGCGACGTCTTTTCGGATTTTTGAAGCTCCTGGAGCCGATTGCTGCAGTTAAGCTTTCCGGCGACAAAAAGGATCGTGTCACGCATTTCTTCGGCAGAAAGACGACGTGGCGGGAAACGCCACAGCAGTCGAGCGTCGCCGTCAATCGCTGCCGCGTTTGTGCGATGTTCAGATGACTGCATCCAGGTTCGCGACATCATGATGATTCGGTGCAGGTTTTTGAGCTGCCAGTTGTTCCGTTTTAGTTCGAGTGCCAGAAAATCGAGTAGTTCGGGGTGAGTGGGTCTTCCACCCATGAATCCAAAGTCACTGGGAGTGTCCACGATTCCAGTACCAAAGTGGTAATGCCACACTCGATTGGCCAGAACTCGCGGTGTGAGTGGGTTTTCGGGATGTACGATCCAGTCAGCAAGTGCCTGACGGCGTCTGGCTTCAGGAGCATCGGCGTCGAGACGGTAGGCAAAGCCGGGCGACTCGTTTAATGCTGAATTGTCACGCGACTGCTGGTCCTGCGACTGTCGCTGTTGAGGGGAGGCGTCCCGGGTCGGTTGGTCGTTCGGCGACGTGTTTTGAAGGACACCCAGGCTCGCGGGAACAACAATCTCACCAGGCTGCTGTGGACTGCCTCCGAGAAAGATATGAAATGGTCCCTGTGAGTCGTCCGAGTTGCGTTTTCCGATCCACACTGAAGGCAATGCCGGGATTTCTGAAATCTGCTGATTCACCGCGGCGAGTTCTTTCTCCAGTCGCAACAGTTCGTCCTGTTCCGCTGTACTGGTTTCCTGTTGAAGCAGTCGATGATCCAGATGGTCCGGTCCCTGAACCGGTCGGCGGTCTCTTCCGCTGGCAACTTCACGCCAGTTCTCTCCGTCATCTGAAATCTCGATCCGGTACTCAGCAACAAATACGAACAGTGATTGGTCAGGAACTGACTCACCTTTTGCACTGGAGAAGACGACGTGATCGATCAGCGTCGGTTGAGCCAGTTCGATGGTCAGGTCGCTGCCGGCTGAAATGAAGCGAGCTCCTGTCTTTCCATCGATCGTGTGGTGCGCTCCGTAGGCATTCGGAAAGTCTTCGATTTGGCGTGCGGTGCCAGTGGCCTTTCCACCGTTGGCAGCCAGCGCCACGTTTCGCGGTACATGAGTCTGGGACTGATTCCCGGGACTCGACCAGACTTCAAATTCGTCGATACGAAATGAGGTCGTGCTGCCAGGGTTAAGGTCCTGTGACTCGCATACCAGTCGAACAAACTTTGCATGCACCGGTTCAAAATGATCCTCCGTTCCGGTTCGATCAATTGGCGGACGAATCCAGCCAGCGGCATAGTCTTCCAGATGCTCTTTCGCTCGTGTCAGGATGGTTGATTGAAGGTCTGCTAATTCCTGTTCAAGCTGTGATCGGACGTCTGTGAGTGGGTTGACTGCTTCAGCCCGTCTGGCACGGGCTTCCGGAGTGGCCAGTTCCGCAGATCCGTGCCGCACACCAGAGAACGTGGCATACAGACCGTAGTAGTCCTGCTGGGTGATGGGATCGAACTTGTGGTCGTGGCACCGTGCACAGCCGAGAGTCATTCCGAGAAAGGCTTCACCTGTCGCACGAATGATTTCGTCAAGTGTATTGGCACGAATCTGGGCTGCCTGTACGGGATCCTGATTGCCAACACGGTCGTATGGTCCGGCGACAAGAAAAGCAGACCCTATGGCAACCGAGGGGTCATTCTGACCGAAAACGTCACCCGCGATATGCTCACGAATGAATCGGTCGAACGGCCTGTCCTCGTTGAGGGATCCGATTACGTAATCACGAAACGGCCACAGATTGTCGATAATCACATTTGTTTCATAGCCGACACTTTCTCCGAAACGCACAACATCCAGCCAGTGACGTCCCCACCGTTCACCATAATGCGGAGACTGCAGCAGACGATCGATGAGTCGCGCGTAGGCCGATGGATCAGGGTCACTGACAAAGGCGGCGACTTCTTCCGGTGTCGGTGGCAGTCCGGTCAGGTCATACGTCGCACGACGGATCAACGTCCGGCGGTCGGCCGGAGGATTCAGTGACAAATTCTGTTCGGCCAGCTTTGCTGCGACGAATTGGTCAATGATTTGACTTGCGGATTCTTTGTAAGCCGTTGTTCCCGATTCCTCACTACTATGAGCAGTGCGCATTGAGGCCTTGATCGGCTGCAATGACCACCAGCCTGAATCTGCTTTTGATTTGTCTCTGATGATCACATCACTGGGCCAGTCAGCTCCAGTTTTGATCCACTGTCGCAATGTCGCTATCTGCTCGTCAGAAAGCGGATCAGACCCCTTTGGCATGGCAGGAGTGTCGCCGTCAATGCCGGTGAGCAGTTCGATCAGGTGACTACTGTCGGGATCACCGGCAATCACATGTTCATACGAGGCTAAATCATCGATCGTTGCCAGCGAAATATCGCCTTTCGTGTTGCCGGGCGAATGACAACGTATGCAATGCTCTTGAAAGATCGGAGCAATCTGAGTACGAAAATCCAAAGGTGGCCCATCAGCTCGCATCCCTGTCGGAAGACATGACACTCCAAGGATCACACAGACGGCCCGGCCCAACCCTGTTGGCAGCCGACGCATATACCGTTTGACTGCTGCACCGAATGGAGTAGATCTCATGGATTGGCTCGTCCGGGACATCATGTACTGAATTAAGAAGTAGCGGTTCTTGTCGGACGGCTTTCTTTGATTCACGCCTGAAGCGGAACTGACACTGATCATGGTACCTGTGCACACAGGATATGTCGAGAACCGGGTGAGGGGCTGTCAGGCCGGATTTGTTCGCGGAGAGTTAAATCGGCAGGGCGCCGGAACTGGTGATGGTAACTGGATGCCTCAGTCAGCTCGGCCTTTAGCAGACCCATCGTCAGGTTCAATCACTGTTTTATTACTCAGCCGCCACCGATGACCGGCAGAAAATGGACTTCGGTTGCTGATTCGACTTTGGTGGACAGCATACGTGTCATTACCTGGTCCACAGACAACTGCAGTGCCGGCGACAATTGGCCGTTGTCGCACAGTCGTGCGGCGATCCCCGGAAACCTTTGTTCCAGTTGCTCAATAATTTCTCGTACGTTGCTGCCCGAAACCTCGACCTGAGCCGCTCCGGTGAGTTTCTGGATCTGTGGCGGGATGTATACGATGGCCATAGGCGACTCCACGATGTTCTGCAGGGAAGTCGATGATCATTCGCCGTTATTGATGGCTCGCCAGAGTTTGGGTGGTGACATGGGTAAGTCAGTGAGGCGAATGCCTGTTGCTCGTTGAATCGCACTGGCGATTGCCGGTGGAGGCGGCACAATAGAAACTTCGCCAACTCCCCGAACTCCATAGGGATGATCGGGGTTGGGGACCTCCACGATGATCGTTTCAATCATCGGTACGTCATAACAGGTTGGCATCCGATAATCGAGGAAACTGGCGTTTCGCACGTGGCCATCGTCGTCATAAAAGTACTCTTCGTTGAGGGCCCAGCCGATGCCCTGTACTGAACCACCCTGGATCTGGCCTTCCACATAGCTCGGGTGAATTGCAGTTCCTGCGTCCTGCGAGGCTGTGTATCGCAGGATGGTTACCTTTCCGGTTTCCGGGTCCACTTCGACATCGACCAGGTGAACTGCAAATGCATTAGTCGACACCTGCGGGTCGACCGCGCCCCGACCGATGATCGCTTCGCCGACGGAGTCTGCCTTTAGGGCGAGTTCCGAAAATGTGAGAGACTCATCATTGCCGCGGTACACGCCTTCGCGGACCTCGACGTCTCCGGTATCACACTCCCAGATTTGTGCCGCTCGTTCCATCATTTGTCGCTGAATATCCAGTGCCGCTTCATGGGCAGCCAGTCCGGTTGCGAACGTGGTACGACTGCCACCGGTGACGTCGGTGAATCCGACGCTGTCTGTATCGGCAACTTGAGGTATGACATCCTCGGCAGAAATTCCCAGGGTTTCGGCAAGCTGCATTGCAATTGACGTACGTGTGCCACCGATATCCGTTGAGCCTTCAACAAGTGTCACTGTGCCGTCAGGATTGACACTGGCCGTGACACTGGACTTGAGTCCTGCGTTGAACCAGAAACCACAGGCGACTCCCCGTCCACGATTGGGACCGGAGAGTGTGGACTTCCAGTGCTCACTGTTCTTTACGGCTTCCAGACATTCGACCAGTCCCACACGTGGATAGACAGGTCCATCGACACGACGTGTACCTTCGACTGCCGCGTTTTTAAGGCGGAATTCGATGGGGTCGATATCCAGTTGAACAGCGAGTTCGTCAATGACCGATTCAGCAGCGAACGCCACATGAGTCGAACCAGGTGCTCGATAAGCCTGGGTCTTTGGTTTGTTCAGTACCACGTCAAAGCCATCGACAGCAGCGTTCGGCAGGTCATAACAACTGAAAACGCACATGCATCCGGGACCGATGACACCGCCGGGGAACGCACCCGCGTCAAAGGCCAGCCATGCTTCACCGGCCGTTAGTTTCCCTTCTTTGGTGGCACCGATTTTCACACGCATAAAGGATCCGGGAGTGGGACCTGTAGCCTCAAATACTTCGTCCCGGCGCATGATGATTTTTACAGGCCGGCCGCATTTTCGGCTGAGTACTGCTGCGACAGGTTGCTCATAGACAGAGATTTTTCCTCCAAAACCGCCGCCGATCTCACACGGAACAATTGTGATTTGTGAAATGGGCATCTTCAGCAGCGCTGCCATCTGTTGACGTACCACGAACGATCCCTGAGTGGCCGTCCAGATTTTTAGCCGACCATCTTCGTTCCACGATGCCACAGAAACATGTGGTTCAATGTAGCCCTGATGAACCGTGGCCGTTTTGAACTCACGCTCAACAATCACGTCCGCTGCTGCAAAACCTTCTTCGATATTTCCTTTTTCAAATCTGATATGGCTTTCAATGTTGCTTGGTTTGGCCGGGGCATCGTCAAGAGTGTGTGTGATCAGATCGTCATGGAGGAGTGGAGCGTCCTCCTTCATTGCGTCCAGAACCCATGTCGTTGCGGGCAATGGTTCGTACTCGACCCTGATTCGGCTGGCTGCTTCCTCGGCGAGATGTGAGTCCGTGGCGACAACAGCTGCCACCGCATGGCCTTTATACAGCGCCTTCCCGCGAGCCAATACGTTGCCTGACAAATGGGCATAGTTCACACAGCCTTCACCGAGGTCGTCCACTTTGTCCCAAGGATCGGGCAGGTCAGCCGAAGTACAAGTTGCAAGCACACCGGGCATGTCTTCGGCCTGACTTGTGTCGATCGAGACGATTTTTGCGTGTGCATGCGGGCTGCGGACAAAGGCACCAAAGGCCATGTTGGGCAGATGCAGATCGTCGGTGTAGACCGCCTTTCCAGTGACCTTGTCAGATCCGTCATGGCGCACCGGGCGTGTTCCGATGACTTTGTATTCGGTTGAATGCTCGGTCATGAATTCAGTACTCATGTTGATGTCTCCTCCGTTTTCGACGGTTGAACTAAAGCTTCCTTCAGGAAGCATTAATCAGGTGCCCGTTTGGTGTGCCTGGTGATTTTACTTCGGAGCTGGAGCTGACTCGGCAGCGGCCTGTACGGCGTGGACAATTTTATCATAGCCCGTACAGCGGCACAGATTACCGGCAAGGCTGAAACGAATCTCTTCTTCATCGGGAGCCGGATGTTTTTCCAGCAGAGCCTTTGATGTCATGATAAATCCGGGGGTGCAGATGCCGCATTGCAGTGCGGCTCCTTCGAGGAAACATTGTTGCACGGGATGCAGTTGTCTTTGCTGAGCAACTCCTTCGACTGTTTCGATGTTCGCTCCTTCAACTTCCACAGCGAGGACGAGGCAACTGTCAACAGGAAGTCCATTGAGTATCACGGTGCAGGCGCCGCAGTTACCGTTGTTACATCCTTCTTTGCAGCCGGTGAGCGATAGTTCGTCGCGCAGGATCTCCAGCAGACTCTGCCGGGGCTGACAGAGAAATTCGACGGCTTCGCCATTGATTGTGGTGGATACATGTGTCTTCATGTGATTTATAAATCCCTGGTTTCAAGGTCCGAGTGTCCGAGACACCCGCATTGACAGTAAGCCGTTTGTTATGGTGGCTGGACTATGTTCGGGCGCGTTCACAGGCTGTCGCCAGCGTACGTCTGGTCAGGACACCAACCAGATGAGTGCGATATTCAGCCGGACCTCGCATATCGTCAATTGGTGAGGCCACTTTTTTTGCAAGCTCGCCCGCTTCTGCGAACACGTCTTCACTGATGGGTTGACCAGCGAGCCAGTTGGAAGCTTCCTCTGCGAATACGGGAGTGGCAGCGACAGCGGAGAGAGCGATTCTGGCCTGTTCAATTTTCTGACCATCTGAGTCCAGTCGCACATACGAGCCGGCACCCACTACTGCAATATCCATTTCGTTGCGAGGAATGAACCGTTGATATGCCGATCCACTGTGTGGTCCGGGCGCGGGGAGCGTTAAGCTGACCAGCAATTCTCCCTTCTCGAGAACATTGCGACCGGGTGCCGTGCAGAATTCGCTTGCCGGGACTGTACGGCGACCCGCCGGACCGGCGATATGAGCCACTGCGTCCAGGGCAATCAGTGCCGGTATTGAATCAGCGGCAGGAGACGCGTTGCAAAGGTTTCCGCCGACACTGGCACGACTTTGAATCTGCCAGCCTCCGATGATATGTACGGCATCTGTCAGCGCCGTATACGCGGCTGAGATCTCGGAATTTTCGTAGACCTGCCAGCACGGCACACTCGCACCTAACTGAAGATCCTGCCCCGCAGTGAACTCAAACTGAGTCAATTCCGGAATTTTTTTGACATCGACGACAAGGTCGGCACTTTGGAGACCCTCTCGCAACTGGACAATAATATCAGTGCCACCTGCCAGAATTCGTGCGCGGTCGCCCGCTTCGGAGAGCTGACTGATGGCGTCGTCCAGCTGAGTGGGCGCGGTGTACTCGAAATCAATCAACGGAGTTTCTCCTGCGGCGGATCACTTTTTTCAATGATTCAAAGGTCAGCGAACTCAACAGCTCGATATTTTCAACGTGTTATCTTTTGTTCAATTGTAGCCAATGGCTTGCAGTGCAGCACTTCATTCGGGACGGGTTGTTCCTCAAACCCCGGGCCTTTCCACGTCACCTCAAGTCCCCAGGTGCCGCCTGCGTTGAAATAATCAAGACGAATCGGGTGGAGACCGGCCTTGAGTGGGATAATGTCTGAAACCGGACCGAGTCCATGCAGTCCATCGTTGGAAACAACAAGCGTCTCGTCGATGTACAGGCGGCTCCCATCGTTCGAGGACGTGGAAAAAGTGTAGATGCCGTCCTGAGGAATGTCGATTAATCCGCTGAAGTGAATTGCAAAGTACAGATCCCGCTCTCGTACGTCGAGAGTAAAGTTCGGTGCAATGAATTCTGACACGAGGTGCGACTCTTCAACATTGTCCAGCGCAACGTAATCGCCGTGAAAATAGCGGTAGTTCAGGCCCGGTCGTGTCTTGCCGGGATTTACGTCGGTGCCAAAATCTTCCGGAGTAAACAGAGTATATGTAGCCGTCGCCATCTCGGTGCATATTCTGCCGTCGATGAACGCCCGTGCGGAGACGGTTACGGTTTCGTTCAATGTAATTGGGCCCTCATAGATCGGTGAATCAACCGTGACTCGCGAGCCGTCCAGTGTGTAATGGATTTGGGCCACTTCGGGTTCCACAAACAATTTTAGGTCAATCTCGCCGGTGAATCCGCGTACAACGCGGTCAAAAGTCACTTTGCCGTATTCACCATCGTTATGCGACATAGCGAACTCGATCACTTCCAGGTCGTCCTGAATGTCGAGGTGCTGCCGCTGCCGACGTTCCGCATCAATACCAGTCAGTAATGCTGTGTCATCATACGATTCTTCTGCAATTTTCTGATAAACAGTGCGCGCCTGTCCGTAGGCCTGGTGAGCTGCGCTACGTTCCTCGGAACGTATGTTCATCGCTTTTTGAAGCCAGAGCTGATTAATACTATCGAGGCACCATTCAGCGCTGAGTTTTGATGCACGAACAGGCTGATCGTTCACCTGGACGGTCACGGGATTGGTATGTGCAGCGGCGAGAATGCGCAGCGCCACCCAGCTGCTGCGTTCGATTTCCACATCAAAGGAAACGGGGATTTCCGAGCCATCAGCAAGGATTTGCTGATGGTCGGCCACCTGACCATTGACAATGAGTTCAAGGGTGACGTTGCGTGTGCCTCCGATGCGCGCACGTTCCAGGTGCCAATACGGTTTTGACGTGTACGGGAGGTCCCGGATCGGAATCTGCGCGCGGTTGTTGCGCAGCATGTCGTCCTTCAGAAATGTATCCCAGTTGACTGCTCCTCTGAATACGGTGCGGGGTTCCTCATCCAGCAGAGCAGCGACGTTTGCGGTGACGCGAACAGATTGTGATCCATCGACGGCAACCACGGGGTGTTCTGCATCACCAGGTGCAATACCGTTGACAGCAAAATCCATCAGATGACTGGAACCGTCAGATACATATGAACGACCGGCTTCCACACCGCGGACCCAGGCAGGGTAGCTGATGTTCGATGCGTCGTTGAGTCTGACATAGCTGCGTCCCAAACCCACTCGTTCACCATAGATGCAGGGGAAATCAGTCTCTCCACTCGCCTTAATGTCGAAACCACAATTCATCATGTGATACCAGACATTGAGTTCCCAGACGTATGGCGTATCGACCGTAGAAAGAAAATCCACGGCATTGTGTGCGGCATGCACCAGTGACTCCTGGGCACCGATTCCATCCATCGGCGGTACGACATAGTTCGGCAGTCGGGCTTCGGGAAAGACATCCAGTCCCCATCCTGAATGGGCAGCGCCGGTAACAGCGCCCTGTTCTTTTGCCCATTTCATGATCGGCAGCCCCCAGCTTGGCCATTCACTCTTGGCGTTGGTGCCGGGATAGTCATCTTCACTCAGACCCAGCAGGCACAGGTGCCCGGTGTGGTCACTTGGAAATTGTGACACCTCAACGTCGTAGCGAATTACGTTGGTTTTTGTGGAGACTTCATCAGCCACACCGCAGAAGTTGTTTTTTTGATATTCCCAGCCAGGGCCCCATGTCAACACGTTTCCGACATTCAGCCCTTCGCCCTCTATATGGTGCAGCATGACCGGAGCTTCGACACCGATAGCCGGGCTTTGATAGTGCATGCATCCGGAGGCGTGAATGTGATGATCACCCGAGATCCAGCCTCTGGCCTGCGGATTGACCCAGCGAGTCAACTGCAGTTCAATCGGGTAAGAAATTGCCTCCGGCACAACCACGGTTTTGCTTTCACGCAGATATTCAGGACCACGACCATAGTTGATCTGATAACGTCCTGACGGCAGCATGACTGACTCACCGCTTGTCCGGTAAATCTGTTCCTGAAAGAAAAAATCGGGTGCAGTCCGTCGTGCGGGCAATGGATAAAGCTGTCCCTCGTCATCCTGAATGATCAGCGAACCGGTTGTTGGCGTTCCGTCGTGATCCCTGATGTTGAAGATCACTTTGACGGCAGGTTCACAGCGGAAAAGTACGTGTAAATCGTTGCGAAAACCGATGTCCTGTGATCCATGTCCCACATCGAACGCCAGATGCCCTTCACGTTCCCCTGCGTCGCGACTGAATACGGTAAGAATTCGATATTCGAGAGGCAGGCCGCTGAGACGGGTATTGAGAGGTTTCTTATCCAGCATCTCAACTTTCATCCAGCGTTCCTGCACCTCGGCGGGAGTGATGGTGCCCTCCTGAGCGAAGTCCATCGTCGGCTCGTTGTTTCTGCTCGTCACATTCAGGCGTGCCGTTACACGAGCCTCATTGTGCACGCGAACAAGAAATGTACGCCACCCCTGCTGCTGCAATCGGGCCGGACATTCACCGGATGTGACTTTCACACGAGCTTCCGGATTGATATGCACGTCGACCAGTGTGTGCGTATTCAGAATGCGCTGGATCTGCTCGATGGTTCCCATGTCATCTGTCAAGTCCATGGCTGTGTGCAGCGCCTGTACATTCGCATCGGACAAGGGACTCCCGGCAAAGTCCAGTGCTTCGATCAGGCGGCGGGTCTGTGAGACCAATGGCTGCCGATCAACATCGGAAACGATTTCAAGTGAATCAGACTCAGGCGGGGTATCCGTAGGGACAGGGTCTGCCGTCGTACTTTCCGTTGTTTCAGCGGACTGCGGGCCGGCAGTGTCCGTGGTGTCCTGTCTGACGTTTGGTTTTCCGGCTGGCGAATCACAGCCCGCGACGCACAGTAGCAGTGCCAGAGAAATCAACGTCCATGGAGTCGGGTTCAATTCATATCGATAAGGCGCCGTCATGACTCTGTCTCTCAGCAGATAAACGAACTGGTGTTGTCATTGACATGTGTGAAATCTGTAACAGAATCAAATTGAAATGACCTCCAACGATAACAGATGCAGCATACTTCACAACGAACAAGAATCTGGCTGAAACACTGAGGCATCCGAATTCCTGCGAATGATGATCTTTCCGGGTGATCCGGGCTTTCCAACCATCGTCTGCTCAGCAGACAACCACTGAGAGGGCTGCACAAAATGCAATTTCAAACACGAATGAGAATCGCTGCCGTTGTGATCGGCTGTGTTTTTACGAATTCGATATCATTCTGTGGACAACAGAAAGCGGACGACAATGCCGTTCCGGTTGCCAACCAGGTGCGGTTGACGGTCAGGGGTACGGAGGATTTTGAACTCACCGGTGATGGAAGCGCAGATGCTTGGACCGAGGCGACATGGATTGATCTGAACAGACGCCCCAACGCCGGTCACGACTACTCCACACGATTCAAGACGCTGTATTCAGAGACGGGAATCTACTTCCTTTTTGACGGGACAGATTCTCGCCTGACCGCCACCATGCAAGACGATTTTGACGACCTTTATCTGGAAGATGTGTTTGAAGTTTTTCTGTGGACCGACGAGTCGCTTCCCGTCTACTTCGAATATGAAATATCACCTTTAGACAAAGAGTTGCCGATTCTGATTCCCAATTTTGGCGGTCATTTCATGGGGTGGCGACCGTGGCGATACGAAGGGGATCGTAAAACTCGAACAAAGGTCAGCATCAACGGCGGGTCGGCGCAGTCGGGGTCGCCGATCAGGGGATGGAGCGCGGAAGTATTTATTCCCTATGCATTGTTGAATCCACTTAAAAATGTCCCGCCGAAGTCCGGGACGAAGTGGCGAGCCAATGTGTACCGTATCGATTACGACGACAAAAAGATGACGCAGTGGGACTGGGCTCGTGTTGGCCCCAGTTTTCATGAATACAAAGGGTTTGGCACGTTTGTTTTTGAGTGAGTCGACACGTTAACAGATTGTTTGACGCAGTTGGCAGATGAACGTGTCTTCGGGAGTGAGGGCCTGATTTCTGCGATGGTTCGGTGGATGCTTGATCCCATAACTGTCAAAGCATGTATCGCCGAACGTTTGTCTGCCTGAGGTGATTGCGGTTTAGATTGGTTTGCGGCGTCTGCATCGACAGAAGCTCGGTGTACCGCAGGACGAAAACACCATAGTAACGGCAGCAAAGCCAGAGTAACTGTGACTGTCGTGACGCGCCACAGGGCCAATAGTGTTGGAGTCATGGTCCCAGTGGTAAACGAACCGCTTGTCCCACCTCTGCACTGCGTGCAACGGCTTCGGTGAATTCCATGTATCGCACGCCTGTTGCAAAGTCTGTAAATTGGATCGACCCATTGCCACGGATGGCGTCAATGAACTCTTCTTCAACCCGCCAGCCTCCCTGTTTTTCTGCGGGGACAGGGATTTCTCTGAGTTCGTGATCTTCTTTGCGGGCACCCAGTAACTGGTCGTTTGGGTTGCACACACAATGGAGCGTGCCCTCGCTGCCAAAGATACGAATTTGCATGGGGGGGGCATGATGCATCGCCCCACTGAGATGGTAGATTCCGCGCGCACCTCCAGGTAGTTCCGTCAGGACATGGACGCTGTCTGGTGTGCTCACATCGGCTGATTCACCCGTTGAGGCGTCGGTTCGCTTTGATGTGTAGATCTGTGTTTGCGCGAGTACCCGGACTGGATCCGGAACCCAACGGACCAGAGTTTCATGCAAAATTCCCATTGCAAGCATATTAAGTCCGCTGAGTTCTTTCGATTGACGCCAGTGCAGCGGAACCGCAGGATCCATGAGACTGTTGTTGCAGCCCAGGACCACGACTTCCCGCAACTCGCCCACATAGCCGTCCTGTAGCAATTCCTGGACGACCCGGTGTACCTCAAGGCCGAAGGGGCTGGGGACGATTTGAGTGACGAGGCCACTGTGCTTCTGGCTGACTTCAAGCATCCGCCGGGCTTCGTTGGCGTCACAAGCCATTCTTGCTTCCACCAGGACATGTTTGCCGGCCTGCAGCGAGGCGATCGTTATGTCACAGTGCAGATAGGGCCATGTACCGATGACCACGGCGTCGATGTCGTCGTCGTTCACAAGTTCCTGCCACGTATCGAATGTTCGCGGAATCCCGTACTCTGCAGCCGCCTGTTGTGTCGATTCCGGTCGGCGGTTGCAGACACCGACGATCTCGACGCTGCTGCATGCACGCAGCCCCGGGACGTGCCGGAGACGCGTATTTGCGCCAAGGCCCACAATTCCCACGCGAATGGTTTTCATTCGTCTGTCCTGTCGTTTGATGCTGATGTTAACTGTAGTACCCATAGTCTGGCGTCAAATTGGACTCAGGTCAAAACGGTCGGCCCCCCATCGTTGGCGCCGGACAGATTGCAGGTTGAAGATCCTGCTCCTGAGTTGGGTCAGGGGAATGACTGCGAAACCGCAGCGGGGGTGTCATAATAGACGGCACATTCGCCGTCATCCGTTACTTCACCAGCAATCAATGCGTTGGCGCTGCGGCCGGAAGAATACCAGCCACCCTTTTCCATCAGAATGACATCCTGTCGCTGACGATCGTCAAAATGCAGCCGTACCTGGATGTGTGCGCGTTCTGTTGTCAGCGTCACTTCGTCGCCGTCTGAAAAATCAGGAACGCTTAACGGGTGAACAACCGCAATTGCGGGTCCGATTTGTGTCTCAGCCGGCCATTGTGATGCCTGAGATTTTCCAGTTGACAATGCGGACAACTTCAATTGGCGTTCCATCGGAATCTTTGTCATGTCGGAATGTAACTCATGGATCAGGTTAATGTTTCCGGTCGAAGTATTGAATTTCCGATCCGCAAACAGGACGTTGCTTGCAAACGGATTTCTCACGGAACCCTTTCGAAAGTCGTTCATTGTGACCCCGGCTCCGTTGAGTTTACTGAGCAGCCGCTGTTTCCACACACTTGCGTTTAAATCGAAATCGTCCGAAATTCCCATACGCCGTGAAAGCTCCCGAAAGATTTCGTGATCACTCAGGACCCCTTCGGGTGGTACTACAACCGGATTCACTTCGGCAAGATAATGATGACCGTATGATCCGATCAGGTCATCTTCTTCCAGAAAAGTGGTCGTCGGAAGCACCAGATCGGCGCATCGGGCGGTGTCGGTCAGAAACGGATCCACCACAACTGTAAATTCACGTGTGCGGAGTGCTTTTGCGACCGTCACGGAATCCGGCAGCATGGCGACCGGATTCGCGGCCCAAATCCAGGCCATTCGAATGGGTGGCTCAATGGCCGAAAGAATCTCGCTTCCCAGCATGGGTTCCGTGATAGTACGAGGCGCAGCATCAGGATCTGAGAAACTCAGATCGAAAGCATCTCGGCGGACGAAGTAAAACGACGATCCGCCTCCGGAGATTCCGATATTTCCGGATACAGCTGCCAAAGCATCGATTGTACGAATTGTGGCTGCACCATGTCGTCGTCTCTGCAGCCCCCATCCGATCATGCTGCATGTGGGGCCACTGGCATACATCCGAGCCAGCGTTGTAAGCTCTCCGGCACTCAAGTCGGCAACGGAGGCCCAGTCTTCGACCGTCTTTGTGTACGTGAGTTCCCGGAATTTTTCAACATTGTCACAGTAATCTGTGATGGTTGTGTCAACAGCGTTGTTTTCAAACAACCAGCGGGCAATCCCCATGGCGATCGCCGAGTCCGAACCAGGCCTTGGCTGGACGTAATAGTCTGCGATGGATGTTGTTTGATGATGAATCGGGTCGATAAGAACAACGTTTGTGCCGTTTGCGCGAGCTGCTTTCAGTTCCGGAATTAAATGAATGCTGCTTACAAAGACGTTCTTGCCCCACAGAAATATGGTCTTTGAGTTTTGAAAATCCAGTACATCGCTGCTGTCGCAATCCCCGAAGTCCATCTGTTGAGCGGCGTTTCCAGCGCCTGCACAAACGTCACCACGCTTGACGGTGACCGGGCCAAACCTTTCGAAGAAGTAGTCGCCCACGTGTTTCATGATCCCGAGGGAACCACCACAGCGATACTGGAGGATTGACTCGGCGCCGGACTCCTGACGGTAGCGCAGCATCCTCTCAGTAATCACGTCAAAAGCGTTATCCCAGGAGATTGCTTCGAAGTTTGCACTTTTGGAACGACGCAGGAGGGGACGTGTCAGACGTTCTGATGAGTTTTGTCGCTCCGTATAGCGAGTCGTGCGCCCGCAAATGAAACCCTGTGTGATGGGATGGTCCGGATCTCCCTGCAAACGAACGACCCGTCCATTATCGATGGTTACAATCAGTCCGCACGCATCGGGGCAGTCACGGGGGCACGCGGTCTTTTTCTGAGTAACATTTTGCATCTTCACAGAATAATGCTACTGATGTTCTGGTGAAAGCTGTAGTGCCATGTGCACTTTCAGTTTGTCTGATCGACTCGTCCGGAAGTTGGCACCAACAGTCGCCAAATTGATGAATTTATGACCGCACCATCCAACGACGATGACGCACGGCGCAAGTACTGGTCTGAGCAACTGGAGGCCGGCAGTGAACTGGTTCAGCAGCTGATTTCGTTTCCTGTCATTGAATGCAATGAAGGATTTGGCTGTATCCGTGCCGCAGCCGAAGCAGCGGATGTCGAGATGTTGTTCGCTGCAACGAAGATTGGGAGAAATCTGGATCGCATCTTTTCAATTCGTGAATCACTGGTGGACGATGTGATTGCAATAGGCCGAGACATGAATCGTCAGGGCTGGATCCTGAAAATTGAGGATGGTTATCGGACTCTGGAAATGCAGACAGTGCTGGGCCGGGTTCCTCAGGTCTTCGATTCCATCCTGCAAAAATGTATCTGGGAGTGTGGCGGCGAGATTCCACACGTCGAATTTGTTTTTCGTCGTGCAATGGTACTGACTGCCAACATTCCGAAAACCGGCACCCACTTATCGGGTTCGGCGATTGATATTTCAGTATTTCGCAGAGACGACGGGGAGGAAGTCTGGCGAGGTGGACCCTATCCGGAAATGAGCGAACGTACTCCAATGCGTTCGCCGTTTGTTAGCGATCGTGAGCTGAAAAATCGTTTAAAAATTACTGACATTATGGAGTCCCACGGCTTCATGCACTATCCGTTTGAATACTGGCACTACAACAAAGGCGATGCGGCTGCCCATATCCTCACCGGGAACTCCGACCCGGCCCGCTATGGTCCTGTCAACTGGGATTCGATAACGAATACGGTCACAGCGGTGTCCGATCCTATGCAGCCGCTGCATTCTCTTGCGGCTATCGATATCGAAATCAGGGCCGCAATGGACCGGCTTCGCTGAACAGGTATCGTGATCACTCAGCCCGGATCCGGTGGAAGCGTTTGATGCCGGATGTTTCGGGACAGACCTCATTCAGCCTGGTGACGCAGATCGTCGATGCACGTTTCAGCTGTCTGGTTTTGACCGATCATTCCGGAGCCGGTCCCCATTTGTTCTGTCGTTTGTGAGTCATTAGGATCACGTGACGACACCTGAAATCATTACGGAATACTTATCGAGGCACGTTATTTCGTTCTCGCGGACTGATACGAAAAATATTATTGCATGCCTGTCATTCGAGAGCAGCGGTGATGTTGCGTTCGTGTGTGCGATGCCGGGTCGCCAAAGCGCACGTTTGGCGCAATCTGCGATCCGGCTACGATGGATGGTATGCGGAACAAACGACTTCTCTCATGTCTGGACTGAGTGATGAAAACCTTCAAAGAACTTTGTACATATTTTCAGGACATTGGCGCTAATGACGTTGCGCATACATCGAAGGGATATCTTGCACATGCCATCGGTGTCTACAATGATCTTAAGGAATGGGGCTGGAATGATGAGCTTGCTTATACCGGTTTGTTCCATTCGATATACGGGACTCAGATATTTCAGGGATTCACACTGCCACTGGAGAAACGCGACGAAATTCGCGGACTGATTGGTGAGCAGGCGGAATTTGTGTCTTATCTGAATTGTGCTATGGACCGAACTCATTTCGATCAGGAAATTCTGAAACTGACGGGACCGTATCAGATTCTTGATCGTTTCACCGAGGAACTCATTGATGTTTCAGATGAGGATTTCAACCTCTTGTGTACGCTGCACCTTTGCGACTGGCTGGAACAGGTTGCCCGTTCGAATGCGTGGGACTATCGTCGGAAGGCGCTTCGCAGGCTGGCTGAACGAGAAGATGGAATTGGTCTACAGCGTTATGACGCCGTATTCGCTGATGCACCGGAGCAGACCTGGTTTGACGAATACGCGTATCCAGAGAACGTTTCCGGTGCCTGAGTCAACATAATCGGCAATTGCGGATCACCTTAAGAAATCGAAAGACAGACCGAACACAGTGATGCTGTGTTTCGTCAGACGTCTTGAGAAAGACGCGTTTAGCATGGCACGCGGCGATCACTTCATTGCGAACGAGTTCTGAGCATGGCGAGTTGATTTCAGGTCGCAGGATCAGCCAGGCTTCGTGTGATGCACCGCACGGACAAAATACTACTCAGTATCCGTCATTGGTGTTCACTCGTGGTTTTCTTAAGAAGAGTTTAACTGTTCGGGTACAGTTGAAGTCGCGGACAGATCGCTTTGCTGACGAGCCTGCGATCCGGCATCTCTGCCCAACCTGCCCAGTCGATACGACGGACCAGGCCGAACTGACCCTGTCATTAGATTAGACAGTAGCTAAATTCGGCGCATCTTCCCTGAGCCGAGGTTGCCGGAATTGACTTTGTGAATTGCGCGGCAAGGCTTCAATCTGGGGGATCCAGCGTGCGAATACAGGATCGCTGTTTTATCCAGTATTTCCTCCAGGACGAATCACGCAGTTCGAATAGTAATCACCTGCTACCTTTGATTGACACGAGACTCCATGAGCCGCTCGTCTTCCAGGAATACATCAAAGTTCTCTCAGTTGACGATTCAGCAGCGATTCATGCGCTGGTGCTTTCGTCCTCGACGGCTGGTGATTGCTGCTGCGGTGGCGCTGGGAGTTCTTCTTTGGCCTCAGTTACGGCGGAAACTACCTGATGTGAAGTCACTTCCGGAGTATCAGGTGGGAATCGCTCAGATTTCGATCTCACCGCCGCCCCGCTGGATCCCGGAAAATCTTGTGGTTGAGATTCTGCACCGAGTGAACATGGAGATGCCCATGTCGCTTCAGAACCCCAAACTGAGCGAGCGAATTGCGGCCGCATTTGTCACGCATCCGTGGATTAGAGAGGTTCATCGTGTCACGAAGTCATTTCCGCCACGGGTTCATGTGGACGTCACCTATCGCAGACCGGTTGCAATTGTAGATGGAGCCGGCGGTTACTATGCGATTGATGATGCGGGTTGTGTCCTTCCTGGAGGCGATTTCAGACGTTCAGATGTCGCACGTTATCCGATCGTTGAAAACGTCAGCAGCGTTCCACAGGGCGGACAGGGATTGCCCTGGGGAGATCCAGTCGTCGAAGGAGCAGCACAGCTTGCAGCGTTGCTTACAGAATCTGATGAAGCCAGCAGTTCATGCTGGGAGACCTGGGCATTGAAAGCGATCCGGGCACCGTCTGTCCTGGGGGCAGCGGACGAAGGTCTCGACTTCCAGTATGAACTTACAACAGCCGGAGGATCCAGCATCATCTGGGGGCGAGCTCCTGCATCCCAACACCCAGGTGAGCTGTCGGCTGCCAGAAAGCTGCAGCGTTTGAGCGAATACTATGAAGATTTCAGAGACGACGGAGGGTTTGACACCTCTCCCATCGCACAGGTGATCGATGTGCGAGGCTGGCGCGGCATTACGTTAAGTGACAAGGGTGAGGTTGAAACAATATCTCGGTAGTCTGGTGGTCCATGATCATCTGTCTGGTCCGGCTGTCAGACGCACCAGTGTCGAATCAGTTTTTCATAAAGGTCCACTCCCCGGGAAAGCTGGTCCAGAGAAATCCATTCATCGTCGGTATGAGCCTGGTCGATATCACCTGGACCCAGCACTGCCAAATTCTGTATTTCACCGAACAACGATCCATCGGTACCGTACGTGACCGTGCTGGATTTGCTTGACGTCAGCTCACAGAGTTCACGAATAAACATGGAATCCGGACTGGTGAACAGCCCATTAGCTGACATCCGGAGTTCGAATTCCAGGCCGTGACGATCAACAATCGAACGAATCCGATCGATGAGACGATCACCGTCCTGACCGGGCATTGGTCGAAAGTAGAAGGTGCAGACACTCTGTGGTGGTGTGATATTCACAGCATGTGTATGGTCATTAATACCAATGTTCATGGAGATCACCGGAGGATCAAATCGCTCGTCACGCCATTCCGGATCCGAGTCACATTCCAGGCTCAACGTTCGCAGTTCATTGAGAAACGGAATCATCGCCATATTGGCGTTTAGTCCGCGGGACGTTGAAGAATGTGCAGCAATCCCTCGCGACACAATTTTTCCGACTCGACCACCCTTGTGTCCGTGGACGACGCGCAGTCGCGTGGGCTCGCCGATCAGACCATAGGACTGGCTGTTGACAATCTCACGATAAATGGTCGATTCAGCGGCCACTTTGGCCGCACCGTGGTAACCAATTTCTTCGTCTGCGGTGCAGATTACAAAGACAGGCGAAGACGTGGATTCGATTCGCTCGACTGCACTCAGCATGCACGCCAGCGAACCCTTCATATCGCACGATCCCCGACCGTAGATTCTGTCGTTCGATTGGAACGGTGACCATGGACCACTTTCCGGAAATGACCAGGTGTCAGCGGGGACCACATCGGTATGACAGAAATACGCAAGTCCTTTGCCCATCGGACCGCGCCGCCCACAGATACAGGTTTTCAGAACACCTCCCGGGTCTGTGTACGTCAGCCGTTCGGTCTGGAATCCGAGTCCCTTCAGTTGTGATTCGGCGAAGGAACTGACGGGATCATTGGTTGAGGTGCTAACTGATGGAAATTCGATCAGTTGTTTCAGCAGATTGACAGCAGACATATACCAGGGAGATTTCGTATAAGCAGTTGAGTCGGCATTTTGGAGAGCGACCTGTCGACGGCCACGTCATTGTCATGTTGCCAATTGGCACTGACAGGCATGCCAAAGTCAATGTTTCGAATACGCGTGTTGACGGGCCGCGTTCTCATCTGAACTAAAAAACGGGAACCAGCCAAATTCGACCGATTGATAATTGGCGGGACGCTGTAGATTATCCTGAAAGGACTCTCACCCCAAGGCACGGCAGACATAATTGCGGCGATGGTGATATCGTGACCGATTTGCGATACGGAAACAGAAAATGAGTGAAAACTCGAATCGGAGTCTTCGAACCATTTCGGGGCGTTCTTTGGTTGTGACCATGTTCACTTTTGGGGTCCTGGCAACGGCTGTTCTGTGGATCTACTGGACGGTTCGTATGACGCCGTTCATGCCACTTCAACAGGCACTGGAGCGTGAATTCCCGAAGTCTAAGCCCTACGCCAGCGGAGGCACGCTCAGGAAATCGGACGAATCGGTCCTGCTGGTGGTGCTGAGAACGGATTTTGATCCCCGACGCGACTCGAAGGATACCCGAACAAAAATTAAGAGTCGGCTGGATCGGCTGAGATCACTGGCCAACGCTTTGGGTGATCTGGTGAACTACGATGTACTCGCACTTCATCTGTACCAGCCTCAGGAAGAACATATGATCAGCCAAAAGACATTTTTTCGGCAGGTCGACACATGGGAGGAGCGGGATTCCGCAGAACTCGTTGGCCGAATGGCGCGTCCGTTTCGCAAACCGTCAACGAATGGCACCCTGCCTGCACCATGACGGGTTAATCAGTGCACAGAATGACGATGATTCCCCTGGGGCAGTCAGACAGTTCCTTCACCTGGCCGTAAAATGTTTTCCCGTCGTGCCGAGCTGCAGCAGTTCCTGAATCCGCTGTCGTTGTTTCATTCGTCAGGTCCGCAGCAGGGCTGCCTGTCGGGGCGAAATTCAGTTTCTCAGTGTCTCTCGATCAGGATTCCGGAGCCTGGCTGTCCACGGAACCGATGACATTATTTGTCATCGTATGCACACGAACCCTCACGAATAAGATGCGTCGGTACAGTCCAACGGCTGCTGCGGTCGTGCCGATAAACAGTCCCCAAACGAGCCGGGGGTAGTCAGTCAATCCTGCGAGGTTTCCTGCACCAACGGACAGCGTCATGAGTATCAAAACGACCACGACCGCCTTGCGTCCTGCTATCCCAATACGTTCCTTCTGCATGGCGTGGGACTCGAGCGCCTTCTGGACACTCTGAGCGGAGATTTCACGGAACGAATCCATGTCCTGACGAAGGTCCGTAAGATTGGGTTTTTCCCTTGTCGGAATGGAAAGAGTCGGTTCGGGTTCATCAGCAGATACCACAGGAGCCATTTCGACGCCTTTCAATCCTTCCTCATGGTTCTGCTGCATGTGTTGATCGATAAACGCCTCCGACTGTTCCGGTGCCAAGGCTGACTTATTCGAAGGTCGTACCGAGTGGTTCAGTTCCTGCCGCAGTAATACATTGGCGGGCGATTGGTTCCGGGGAAGGATCTGTTCCAGGTATGGTTCGACAGAGTTGCCGTTATCTTTTGGAAATTGTCCAGTGCTGTGATTTTCCGCCTGAGCCTTCGGAACAATGAATTGTGTTTTGTCGAAACGCATGAGCACAGAGTCTCCGCCATCGATACAGACATCAGCAGATAATGTTTCATCTATGGGTGCTGAAGTTCCGCCAATGTTTGCGATAAGGCTGTCCTGTTCGCTGTGCGGGTCTGATGTCGGGGGCTGATCCAGTATATTTTTGTTTAAGTCTTTCCCATCTGCTGACGAAGAAGTCTGCTCGCGTGGATCGACTGTGGACTTGCGATCGGACCGATCAATCGAGCTGCTAAGTTGGACGCGGGCCAATTCGAGTTGCTGACGCGCTTCCTGAAGTCGTTGTGTGAATTCCGTTCTTGTTGTGTCGGGTTTCAGTGAATGGCGAGCCGTTTCTGCATGGTCGTTCCTCCCGAGTTCGTTGGCAGCAATGACTTCAGTCTGCAGATCTTTGACCTGTTGCAGAAGCAGAGTTTCCTGAGCCGATGAAGATTTGAATGCTGCCTGGGCGTAATCGAATCCATCGGATTCAGCCGTGGACTGAATCAAACGTTCTCGCAAAGTCTGCTCGTCAATCAATTCAGAGAACTGTGTCGGCTGTTGCCGATTTTGGCGGGAACGACCTTGTTCATCAATTTGCGTCTGCAGCCTGGTCACTTGGGCCTGCAGTTTGAGCAACTCCTGAGTCAATTCATCACGTTCCGATTCGATATTCGACATACGTGCCTGTAGATCGGCTTCATGGTTCCCTGATGTCCCGAGGCGCGATTCACTTTCCTCCAGCAGGCCTGTGACCGCGTCGGGTTGCGTCCCCAGGAGTGGGTTCGTTGCCGTATTTGTTGACGTGGCGTCCCGGATTCGCTGTTCGATCTGCGGTTTGCCTGGTGAATCCGTACGTTCATCCAGATGTGTCGGCTGCCGTTTCAGTATATCAGTCGCATGCAGTTGCTGCTCAAAGAAGATCCGAAGCAGTTGTTCACCTGTGGTGAAGGCTCCACCACACTTCCCGATTGCTTCTTCACCGCATTGTATTTGCACTGCGTGATCTTCCACTTCGTTTAATCGGTCTTGCCCAGTTGGCTGCTGCGTTACCATTTCATGTTGCTGCAGTGCCTTTGGTGTTTCACTTGCTTTCGAAAGTGAGTTCCTGACGCTCCGTCTCTGTGATTCAATCTGTAGTTGGTTGTTTCCTAGTGTGGCATCGTCCGAATCAATTTGGTCGGTCACATGGAATGAAGAACGTTCGGACGGTGCTGTCAGTTCAGACGTTTCGAGGCGAAATGTTGCCGTCCCCATGGTTATCGTGTCACCGAAATTGACGCTTGCCTGGGTGTCGACAGGAATATCGTTGACCCAGACAGACGCATGGATCTCAACGATTAACAGCACGTCTCGGTCGAATTGGATTTTGCAGTGCTGTTCTGAAACTCCGGACAGGCCAATTAAGAGATCACAGCCTGGTCCACTGCCACACACCAAAACGCGTCCGCTGTGGACCATCAGTGGAGTAATGCATGAGTCCGACACGGGGGTCAGTACAGGAATCCAGGTGCGATACACGACAGAAGAATTTGTTATTTCCGACATTTGAAGTTCCCTGTCGGCATTAAGGTTAGATCGCAGGCCGGTACACCGATCAGTATGAAGGTTACGGTTGCAGCGGTTTTCACCGAATGCATCGTGTGTACGGATATCGCCATCGGCTGAACCCATACCCCACAGAAGGCACACGGTCAAAAAATCGGCACCGTATTGGCGTTCGATTTTGGGCAGTTGTAGTGAATAGTTTCACAGTACGGACTGTGCTGATTGCGCAAAATTATTTGGGCGTGACTACACAAATCGTGACGGCAGGAACGTCGCTCGTACTGACGCTGATGAAATACTGTCCTGGAGTGATTTCTTCAATGGCATTAGTCCAGTGCACGTATTGCGGAAGAACGGCAGCAGTGAAGATTTCACGCCGTCAGCACAGGATTGCTGCAACTGATCATCCCTCGTCCAGCATGTGGCCGTTTCGACGTAGTTGACAGTCTTTCCAGGACCCGTTCCGCATATTTTCTGGCAGTACAGTGGACACAGAATCCTCTGCGCGTTGCGCCCGTTTGTCGTGGATGAAAAATCGCGAGCATTCAGTCACTGAGTTTTGTTCTGCGCCAACAACGACTGATCGGACAGGATGCAGACGGTTGACCAGGGACGGTCCCGTTCATCGCACGTCATAGGTGCGTCCGCCGATTTCGGGATTCAATGCTAATTCATACTGCTGGGTGCCGGCAGGGGTCGGATACTCGCGGGTAACGCAGGCTCGACAAAGATGATCTTCCGGAAGTCCCACACATTCAGCCAGTGACTCTACGGGAAGGTACCGCAGACTGTCCGCACCGATTGCATTGGCCATACAGAGCTCGTCTGCTTCTGTCATCACAGGTCCGTTCATGTGTCCTGGTGCAAAGAGTTCCTGTACCGTCGACATATCTATGCCATAGAAGCATGGCGCAATAATGGGCGGACAGGCGATGCGAACGTGGATTTCTTTCGCCTTGCCGGTTTGTCGCAGCAAAGTCAGCAGCTCTTTGAGTGTTGTGGCTCGGACAATGGAATCGTCCACCAAAAGAACACGTTTGCCTTCCAGAATCTCCGGCAAAGCTGTGTACTTCGCGCGAACTTTGTCGGTGCGGTCGGAACCTTCGATAAATGTTCTGCCGATATAGCGATTTCGCAGGAGTCCTTCCTGTGACGGGACACCCAGTTTGTAGGCCATACTGTCCGCTGCGGCTTTAGCTGTGTCGGGTACTGGGACAACGATGGTGTCCCGGTCTGGCGTAATATCCTCTTTCAACGCCAATTGTTCTCCCAGTCGCTTTCGAGACAGATAGACACCTGCATCGTCAAAGGTGCTTGCCGCGTTGGCGAAATAGATCCATTCGAAGAAACAATGCGCCGGTTTACCTGGATTTGCGTATTTCTCCAGACGAACTTCGTTTTTACTGTCAATAATCACGGCATGTCCGGGTGGAATGTTCTGGATCTTGTCTTCTTCGAAGCCAAGATGTGTCAAGGCCACGCTTTCACTCGCTGCGGCGAACAGAGAATCTTTGACGGCATAGCACAATGGGCGAATCCCTGCCGGATCTCGCGACACAAACATATCACCGTTTGCGTTCAGAAACGCCAGATTCCACGCTCCGTCCAGCTCCGTTGCCAGTTCCTGGAGAATCTCGATACCAGTAATGCCGGGTGAATCCGAAAGCTTGCGAGAAATCAGATGGTTGAGAATTTCTGTGTCGGTTTCCCGAGTGAGGTGGAAATCTGTGGTCGTAAGAATTTCACGTCGAAGATCCTGGTAATTCGCCAGCTGACCGTTAAAAACGAAACTGAACCATTTGGAGCGCGCGATGTGATGACGCTCGAATGGTTGAGCATAGCTGCGGTCATCTGACCCACACGTTGCGTAACGGACATGACCAATGGCAGCTCTCCCGGCATATTCCTCCATCAGCCGTCTGAATCTTCCCGGGTGATTCATGCGAAACACTTCAGCGACACCTCCGACATCCTTATGAGTGTCAATTAGCTGACTGCGATCCGGGTCGTAAGTGGTAAATCCGGCGGCCAACTGACCCCGGTTTTGCATATCGAGCAACATGCGTGGCATCAGCCTCGACGTTGCACGGAAATCGTCAGCAGGCTTCTGGTCGCTGGTCCGTCGGTTCGCAAGGTGATAAACAGCTGCGATGCCGCATTCGTGCTGCATTTCGTCCATAGCCGGAATTCAATCTCTGATGACAGGTCGGCTGCGTGTGCCTGGCCGACGTGTTAGACGACCAGATTTCGTGGTTTCCTGGGAGGACCGAATTTGCAAGGTTCCGGCCCTCACAGGTCAGACCAATTTCAGGTCTGTGAAACCAGCAAGACAGAGTTGCGCGGGATAATAATGGTGCAGTTGCTGCAACACCAATGATCACACCGTCTGAGTCCCTGGTTCCCGAAAATTAGCGATGACCGTCGCTGCCGTGACAATTGGTCCAGCTTGGAAGTTTGTGGCTTAACGTGGGGATCAATGACCTAACTACTGGCACAGGCAGAGAGTTCCCCGGTCTGTAAACCGCTCTTGGACATTTATTCCGCTAAACTGTACCCATATCAGTCATTACAGTTGCCCTGTGTTTGCTCAATTCGCTCGAATGCTTCGCGTTTGAGATCCCCGTATGAAGCCGTCGTTATTATCCTCGAGGGTATCATGGGGCCGTCTGATACGGGATCGCTTCGGCAGGACTGTGGTGTTTATTAATGTCGTTGCTCCTGAAATACAGTCCATATTTCGATCGGCGTTCGCATTGTCCGGATAACCGAAGATAACAACACAGTGGAAACTGTTTCGCTGTACGATCTGAAGCAGGGTGTTTCCTTCGACGGAAGTACTGAAGGATTTTTTTTCTGTCAATTGTGTTCAATGACGCTTACATGTTCATTGTGGCTGCAGCAAATGATGACGATGGCGGCCAGGTTCCCTGTGGGACAGCAGGCAGGATGGCTCCGGTAACCAGGAAACGATTAACTGCAGGAATTTTACACAGGACTAAAAGAGAAATTCAGGCCTGAAAATGACAAGTTGTTCTGTTGTCAGTCAACAATCTGTGTATCTGGAATGACACGGACCGGAAAAATGTCAACGGCCCGTCCTGTAAAACCAGTGTTTTTCGTTGCATCGCAGTGACCGGGTCGGAGCCAATTCAAGCGGCGTGACTCGAGGGGTCTTCAGTTCGCTCCGGACCAGCGTCTGATGAATGACACAGCTCTGCAAGCCGCTGCTGTTCCCGTGCCAGCCGTTCCTGACGTCGGCGTTTTTTGCTTCGACTGAATCCACTGATGGCATCCAGCAAACCGGGCAGGAAGCGTTTGATCTGAAACAACCCGTGCGCCATGGGCGTAACCAGTACCATACGACGATTTCGCTGGATGGCGTTGATCGTGAGTCTTGCAACCCGTTGGGGCGAAGCACAGACGATCGCCGGTGGTTTTGGGATCTTACTTCCTGTACCCGCTGCATCCGCTGATTGATACAGTGGAGTCCGGACCGGACCGGAACACACAGCAGTCACTCCGATTCCTGCCCGGCCGTATTCGGCTCGAATCGCTTCCGTAAAACCGACCAGCCCGAATTTTGTTGTGTGGTAGGCTGCGAATCGGCCTCCGGCCACGAGTCCGGCAATGCTGCACATGTTGACGATATGGGCGTCAGGACGTTGCAGAAGATTTGGCAGCAGCAGTCGTGTGATTTGAATTGGTGCCAGCAGATTGATCGACATCAACCAGTCCCACTGGTGCTGTGCCATTTCATGTGTGGCTCCATACCAGGCAACGCCGGCATTGTTGATCAACACATCAATCGGCCCCGCGTTGCGGACTGCGGCGACTACTGTGCGTTCCACGGCATCTTGATCCATCAAGTCACAGCAATATTTGTAGATCGTCACATTGTGTGCCGCGGCCAGAGCCGAAACGTCCTCAAGTCCGGCTTGATTGCGGTCAACAAGAATCAGGCTACAGCCTGCATCGGCAAGTTGAAGTGCCAGTTCCCGACCAATTCCCGAGGCCGCGCCCGTTAAAAAAACGGTTTTGCCACGCAGATCTCGCATGTGGACGTCCTTCCATGACGTGCGTGAAGCATGCTGGTGCGTTGTTGAGCGTTAAACGTTCGATGCTTCTTCCAGAGTCACAAACGGACTAAGACGTCGCGCCTTGGCGAGAATCTCGGCCTTTTCGGACTCGGATGTGGCTGCTGCAAAACGAATTCGCAGCTTTTTGAGCTGGACCCTGCGTTTGCGGCGACGTGCGATTTCTCGTGTTCGTTCGATTCGACCCATTTGGTTTGATTGCCTTTGAACTCTCTGTTCAGCACCGTGTACGGGCGGACAGCATATCGATGACGTCACAAATGTCAATTCGAGAATCCGATTGCCGGATGGTAACACCGCTTCAGAGAAACACGATGGGAACCAAGTTCGGATCCCCGGCTATCCCGGTCGTATGGCCCAAAATCGCCTTCCAGTATTTATGTTTTTCCGGCGCATCCTCGTTTTTTGTTGGCTTCTGAGTGTTGGGGTGAGGTCAGGTCGTCTGGATTCATTCAGAAATGATTCAGCCCAGCAGGGATTGAACCACGTTGCCGTGGACGTCCGTCAGGCGATGGTTTCGACCCTGAAACCGATATGTCAGTCGACGGTGGTCGATCCCCATCAGATGCAGCATCGTTGCGTGAAGATCGTGAACCTGAACTGGGTCTGAAGTCACATTGTAGGAAAAATCGTCTGTTTCACCGTGCGATATTCCAGGCTTGATTCCTCCGCCGGCCATCCAGATTGTGAAACAGCGCGGGTGATGGTCTCGTCCATATTTCTTTCGTGACAGCTCGCCCTGGCAATAGGTGGTGCGGCCAAACTCACCACCCCAGACGACCAGCGTTTCGTCCAGCAGTCCCTGCTGTCGGAGGTCCTTCACAAGTGCTGCCGATGGCTGATCGGTGTCTTTGCACTGTGACCGAATTGCCTTCGGCAGATTACCGTGCTGATCCCAGCCCTTGTGGAACAACTGCACGAATCGTACACCTCGTTCGGACAATCGGCGGGCCAAAAGACAATTCGAAGCATAACTGCCGCGAGTGTGAACCTCTGGACCGTACATTTCGATCACATGCTGTGGTTCGTCTGAGAAATTAATCAGTTCCGGGATTGAGGTCTGCATGCGGAACGCCATTTCGTACTGAGCAATCCTCGTGGCAATTTCCGGGTCACCCACCACGTCCAGCCGCTTTCGATTCAATGCCGCGACATCGTCCAGCAAAGCGCGTTTTACATGCGGAGAGATCCCTGCCGGATTGTTGAGATACAGAACAGGATCTTTGCTGCTTCGCAATTTGACGCCTTGATGCGTCGTTGGCAGAAATCCGCTTCCCCACAGACGATCGTACAGTGGTTGAGCACTTCTGAGACCAGTACCCTGGGATGTCATTGCGATGAAGTGCGGCAAATTGGCATTTTCGGAACCAAGTCCGTAACTGAACCATGAGCCAATGCTGGGCCGTCCTGACAACTGAGTCCCGGTTTGAAAAAAAGTGATTGCCGGGTCGTGGTTGATGGCTTCCGTGACCATGGATTTTACGAAACATAACTCATCAGCCACCGTTGCCGTATACGGAAGCAACTCGCTGATCGATGCACCGCTGTCACCATGACGACGAAACCGAAATGCCGAAGGAGCAACCGGAAACCGTGTTTGGCGTGAAGTCATCGTCGTGATGCGCTGCCCCATCCGAACTTCGTCCGGTAATTCACTGTCAAAGTACTGATCCATTTGGGGTTTGTGGTCGAACAGATCCATCTGCGACGGACCGCCGCTTTGAAACAGATAGATCACCCGTTTTGCCTTCGGGGCGAAATGGGGAAGAACAGCGGCGACGCGTTCATGGGCGGCCGTGACATTTTGGGAACAGAGGGATGTGAGCGCGGCAAGGCCAATTCCGGTGGCTCCGCGCCCGAAGAAATGTCGACGTGTGAGATGCAGCACCCGTTCATCGGGCATTGATTGAGTTTGCAGATTCATTCCCGAGTAATCGTTTCGTCCAGATTGAGGATCGACAGAGCCACGATTGTCCATGCAGCATGCACCGGTGGATCCAGTTCATGATTGACTTGGGATTCGCCGTTGGAGAGTAGCTGATCGGCCTGTTCCGGATTCGCTCTGAAGATTCGGATGTTGCGATTCAGAGCGAGTTCCAGCACGTTCAGTTCGTCCGGTGACGGTCGTCTTGTCATTGCCAGACGCCAGCCCAGTTCGAGTCCTTTCGAGGAATTGCTCGCACCTGCTTTCAGCATGCGTTCGGCGAGATGCCTGGATGCTTCAACGAAAGTCACGTCGTTTTGAAGTGTCAGTGCCTGGAGCGGTGTGTTCGTACTTTCGCTGCGGACACGACACATTGCACGCGATCCGCCGTCAAATACGGCCATTCGCGGTGGCGCGACGGTGCGTTTCCAGAATGTATAAACGCTCCGACGGTAAAGGTTCTGACCGTGATCCTGTACATAAAAATCGATTGTCGTTTTGCCTGTTCCAAACGATAGTTCTTTCCACAGTCCTTCCGGCTGATATGGCTTGACCGGTGGTCCGCCGATGACAGGAGTCATTAACCCACTGATTGCCATTGCCTGGTCACGTATGGCGGCACCGGTGAGCCGCAGCCGGGGACCACGGCTCAGCAGGCGATTGCCCGGGTCCCGCTGGCGTTGTGCGGGCGTCTGCGTCGATACCTGACGGAATGTGGAACTGGTGACAATCCGTCGATGCATGGCTTTAATGTCCCAGCCCGTACGCACAAACTCCGTCGCCAGCCAGTCAAGAAGATTCGGATGAGAAGCTGGTTCCCCGCGCGTCCCAAAATCTTCGGACGTTTTGACCAGTCCCGATCCAAAATGATGCTGCCATAACCGGTTTATGATCACTCGTGCTGTCAGCGGATTCTGCGGACTGACTATCCAGTGTGCCAGCTGCAATCGATCACCGGGAGTTGCATCCGTCAGGGACTGAAAGACTTTCGGGAGCGCGGGAGGGATGACTTCGCTTTTGTCAGGATGATCGTATGCCCCGCGTTTAAGCAGGTACGCCGGTTCCCGTGGGGCCTGTTCCTGCATCACCATGACCGGCGTTGTCACGTTCTTGCGCAGCAATTTCGACTGTTCCTCGATTTGTCTAATCCGCGTTGTGTGATCAGTACCGTCGCTCTTCAGCTTGTCAAGTTCGGCGTTCAACTCATTCAGTTGACGCTCCGTGTGCTGGTTGGGCACGTTGATAAAAGGACGAGCGGCTCCCTTGCGTCCATCGATGCCTTTTTCCGGAACGTTGTTGAAGTAGGCGTATAACTGATAAAATTCCCGTTGTGACAGCGGGTCGTACTTGTGATCGTGACAGCGTGCACATCCGGCAGTCAGACCGAGCCATACAGTGGCCGTTGTATCAACACGATCGACGACATATTCAACTTCGAATTCTGCGTCCAGGCTGCCGCCCTCGTCATTGATTCGATGGTTGCGATTAAAACCCGTGGCCAGCTGTTGTGACATTGTGGCGTCCGGCAACATGTCTCCGGCCAGTTGCTCGATTGTGAACTGATCAAATGGCATATTGTCATTGAATGCCTGTATAACCCAGTCTCGCCATGGCCACATGAATCGCTCCCAGTCTGCCTGGTAGCCGGCACTGTCCGCGTAGCGCGCCGCGTCCAGCCATCCAATTGCCATGTGCTCGCCGTAGGCACGAGAACTCAACAGACGGTCAACGAGACGTTCATACGCATCCGGAGATTCATCCTGCAGAAACGCATCGACGTCGTCCGGCGTTGGCGGCAATCCGGTCAGAGCCAGCGTCACACGACGAATCAACGTGGAGCGATTGGCTTGTGTCGATGGATGCAGGTCCTTCTGCCGAAGTTTTGACACAATAAAGCTGTCGATCTCGTTCTCGACCTCGGATACCGGCCGGACCACGGGAACAATCGGCCGTTGAGGGGGAACAAAGGCCCAGTGAGCAGTCCAGTTCGCACCGCTCACAATCCATCGCCGAAGAATGTCGATTTCTTCCGATGTCGGCTGGCTCGGGGAATCACGGGGCGGCATTCGCAAATCGTCATCGCGGCTGTTGATCCGCACAAGAAGCTCACTGTTCTCTGGCTGCTTGCGATTGATGACACGGTACCCTCCTCGGTCATCGAACAGGCTGGCCGGCGCATCGAAACGAAGTTCTGTCTTCCGCTGCCGATGGTCTGGACCATGACATCTCAGGCAATGATTCGCGAGGATCGGCCGGACGTCTCGGTTGAAATCAGGCTTTTCGGTTCCGTAGACCAGCGCCGCCAGCAGGCACCAGACGCCGGGGGCCGTTAACGTACGAGAGGAAGGGTTGAAGTCAATTGATCGCATGAATTCAGACACGTCAGCCAAGAATGCTGCGGACTACGTTTCCATAAACGTCCGTCAGTCGAAATCTTCGCCCCTGGTGCTTAAACGTCAGTCGCTCATGGTCGATTCCGAACAGATGCAGCATCGTGGCCTGGAGGTCGTGGACGTGCACCGGATCACGGACCACATTGTAACCGAATTCGTCGGTTTCACCGTACGTGATTCCTGGCTGAATGCCGCCTCCGGCCATCCAGACCGAAAAACAACGAGGATGATGGTCACGGCCGTAGGCGTTTGCGGTTAATTTGCCCTGAGAATAGCTGGTGCGTCCAAATTCGCCGCCCCAAATGACAAGAGTATCATCCAGCAGACCACGCGCATGAAGGTCCCGGACCAGCGCCGCGGACGGTTGATCGGTTTCCTCGCACTGACCTCGGATCTGTTTTGGCAGATCGCCGTGCTGGTCCCATCCTCTGTGGAACAACTGTACACAGCGGACACCTCGTTCAACAAGCCGCCGGGCCAGAATACAGTTGGCTGCGTAACTGCCTGGCTGTCGTGATTGGGGACCATACATTTCAAAAGTTGTTTCAGTTTCATCCGTCAGTTCCGTCACTTCCGGTACCGACGTCTGCATTCGATAGGCCATCTCATACTGCTGAATTCTTGCTTTAATCGCAGAGTCACCGAAAGTGCCTTCGTTCAATTCATGTAGTCGTCTCAGATGATCAAGCTGATTTCGGCGTGATTCCGCAGTAACACCATCCGGGTTATTCAAAAACAGAACTGGATCTCTGCCGGATCGAAATCGAACGCCCTGATGACTGGCCGGAAGGAAACCACTGCCCCATAGCCGTGAGTACACGGGCTGACCACCCTGTCCCCGGGTTGTCATCACCACGAATGTCGGGAGATTCTGAACCGTCGAGCCCAGTCCGTAACTCAGCCAAGCGCCGACGGATGGCCGGCCGGATAACTGAGTTCCTGTCTGCAACAGTGTAATTGCGGGGTCGTGATTAATTGCATCTGTCTGCAGTGATTTCACAAAACACAATCGGTCAGCAATCGCAGCGGTATATGGAAGGAGTTCACTGAGCCATGCTCCTGATTCGCCGTGCTGGCGGAACTTGAAATGAGATCCTGCCAGTGGCCAGCGTGCCTGTCCGGCTGACATGCTCGTCAGTCGTTGTCCCTGCCGAACCGATTCCGGCAGGTCGCTTCCATGATGAGTGTTCAGCAGCGGTTTGTGGTCAAACAGATCCAGTTGGGACGGAGCACCGCTCTGAAATAAACAGATCATTCGCTTTGCACGTGGCAAAAAATGCGGGCCCATCACCGACGGAACGTTATCGTTACCACGTGCAGCTTCAGACAATATCAGATTCGACAGCGCCAGTGCGCCGATGCCGTATCCGGATCGACTCAAAAATTGCCGCCGTGTTACGTTGTTTGTGCCAGATTCAAATTCGAACGTTGCGTCACCGGAAGCAGGACCGCCAGAGGCCGATCGGATTGACATACGAAGCGGCCGCGCGGGAGTTTTGACCGTTGATCCGTAGATGTTATTCACCGCTTGGCTCATTGCTTGACCTGAAATTCCAGAAAACCCAGCAGGAGTTGAACGACAGCAGTCATAGCGGCAACATCCTGTGGTGGCAGGGACTCATCGCGAGGTTGTGTTCCGACACTGACCAGTTTGAGCGCGGCGTCCGGATCCCCTTCGTAGATATCAAGCTGACCTTTATAGGCAGCCAGCAGTTCCTGGATCTCTTCGTCCCGGGGGCGCCGGCCGGTGATTCGACGAAATGCTTCGACAACAGCCGGCTCTGTCTGCCTGTTTTGCTTCAGGACTCTGACAGCCAGCACGCGGGCTGCTTCGACGAACTGTGGGTCGTTCAGGAGGACCAGTACCTGATTGGGGGTGACGGTGATTTCACGCCGTGCGACGCACACTTCACGATTGACAGCATCAAAGGCCATCATGTTGGGAGGGGGAATGGTCCGTTTCCAGAAGGTGTACAGACTCCGGCGATACTGGCCTTCGCCCTCGTCCGGCTTGAACGTGCTCTGGCTTATATCCTGCCAGAGTCCCGGGGGCTGAGTGGGTTTGACACTGGGGCCGCCCACACGTTTTACCAGAAGTTCGCTGGCGGTGAGCGCCGCGTCTCTGATCTGTTCAGCACTCAGTCGATGTCGTGGACCGCATGCCAGTAACCGATTGTCGGGATCCCGTTCTGTGAGTTCCTGTCGCGGTCGTGATGACTGGCGATACGTGGCAGATGTTACAACCAATCGACACAGAGCCTTCACGTCCCAACCGCTGTCCATGAACTGAGCCGCCAGATAATCCAGCAGGTCTGGATGTCCGGGCTGAGCCCCCTGGCTGCCGAAGTCTTCCAGTGTGTCCACGAGCCCCTGTCCAAAGAAGATCTTCCAGATGCGGTTGACAGCGACGCGAGCAACCAGCGGATGGTCGCGTCGCAGCATCCAGTCGACAAGTTCCAGACGATTGCGCGGAGGTCGGCTGCCCGGATCAAGGATTGCGGCCGGTACGCCGGCCATGACTTCATCGCCGGGCTGATCGTAGGCTCCTCGGTTCAATACCCGCGCGAGGGCCGGATCCGGTTTTTCACGCATGATCATGATCGACTGGAGATTTGCGACGAAGTTGTTTTCTGTAATGCGTGCAGTCTGCAATTTGTGTCGGACCAGTCGGCAGGATTCGTCAATGCGCGCCGTGTACCATTCCAGAAGATCATTCTCACCTGACGTTTCCGGCACGCCGAAGACGATGTTTTCCAGTTCGGCACACGTCAGACACAAGTTGTACAGCTGGAATTCGTCGATGTCACCCTGTCGAAACCCGAGTTCCGACATGCGTGCGCCGACTTCGAGTGGTGACCGTCGTTTCGTCGGGAGAAGAGTAGTCTGATACAAATTGTCTCGTTTAACATTCGATGGTGTTGGCGCCCCGTTCAGATAAATATTGATGCCGGCCGCACGACTTGAGCCGTCGTAGGTGATACCGACGTGCGTCCATTCGCTGTGCTGGAGAGCTTGTCGGGTCGTTACGCGCAGTGCATTCCCTGGCCAGAAATGACACAAGCTGAATTCAATACAGCCGTTGGCATCGATGGCCAGTTCGATTCCGCGATGACCGACTTCCCAGACGGGTTTCGTGTTATGGCATACCACCATGCGTTCACCGAATTCCCATGGTCGCAGCCACATCGCTATGGAAAAAGGATTCGTCCGTTCGAAGTCACCGTGATCCTTTAACTGTACCCCTGCGTCGCCGGAAAAACGCACCGCCTGATCTGTCTTTCCATCAACCAAAACTGCTGTCGCCGGAAGCAGATCGCGCGTGTCGAACGGCAGATGAACGGCCGGTTCGGGTGGAACTGGGGGAGCGGCACCGTTTGTCTCGATCCATTTTCGGAATCGTTGTGCGGCCCGGGGCTCTTCTTCTGCCAGAGCCAGTTCCGCCTTTGTAATCTGCTCCTTCAAAGCTTTGTGCTGTTTTTCCTGTTTATCAGTGTAGACGAATGTATTGGGTGTCGGCGTTGCTGTTGTTTTTTCCGCGTAGGTTCCCAGTTCGTCAATGTTGGCGAACATAGCATAAAGTCCATAGAAATCCCGTTGCGAAATCGGGTCGAACTTGTGGTCATGGCAGCGCGCACATTCGATCGTCAGGCCCAGGAACGCCGTTCCAAAGGTCTGCGTGCGGTCGATGACGTATTCAACGACAAACTCCTCCGGCAGGACGCCGCCTTCAGCGTTTTGACGATGCAGGCGATTGAAGGCCGTAGCGACCAGTTGATCCTGAGACGGATTCGGAAGCAGGTCACCAGCCAACTGCCAGCGGATGAAGTCGCTGTAGGGCAGGTTTTGATTGAACGCTCTGATGACCCAGTCTCGCCACGGCCACAAGTGGTTTTCGTTATCATTGTCGTAGCCAAACGTATCTGCGTAGCGTGCCACATCGACCCACTGTTGAGTCATCTGTTCACCAAAAGCAGGTGATTCCAGCAGACGCCGGATGACTTTGTCCCAGGCCGTCCGCGAGTCATCTGTGAGGTGCGAGTCGATTTCTTCAATCGTCGGAGTCAGTCCCGTGAGATCCAGAGTGACTCTTCGCAGCAGGCGTTCGCGATCTGCCGGCGGACTTGGAGTAGTCTCATGCTGTTGAAGACGCTGAAGAACAAAGCGATCAATCGGATTTCGAATCCAGTGTTCAGGGTCGGTGACTTCCGGAAGCCTCAATGGTGGTACGGGCCTGAATGCCCAGTGTTGTTCAAAGGTTGCGCCTCGTTCAATCCAGGCCCGTAATGCGGCAATGTCGTTCTCATCGAGCTGCCGATTGGCATGAGGCGGTGGCATTCGTTCCTCGGGATCAGTCGCAGTGATCCGATGAATCAATTCGCTCGCTGCCGGGTTATGAGGTACCACAGCTCCGGATTCGTAGGCGACCTCAGCGACGTCAAGCCTGAGGTCACCCTCCTGCCTGTCTGGACCGTGACAGAAGAAACAATGATCCGACAGGACCGGGCGAATATCGTGAACGAAACTCACCGTATCTTCTGCAAACAATGAAACGGCCGGAATGAACAGTAATCCGATTGATGGTGCCAGTCGATGAGGCACTCTGATTCTGAAGCGTTTCATTCAGCAGTGTCCACTGAAATACGATCTCACCTGCGCCCGGCAAACAGGGGACTGCCGATCACTCGAATGGATCCATCCCCAAAAGATGACCAGTTCGACGTGAACAGTGGATGGCCGAACGATCCTGACCGGAGTCTCATGGTGGGATTACGGAGCAGACACGCTGGACCGGCCGGGTTCAGTTTGAACCGTCATGGTCTTTCTGTTTTTACTGTCCTTCGAATAGTTGCAATGCCAGAAGCGGATAAGCAGTTCCGCTGAATGTAATAAAATGTAGTCGATCAGTATTCAGTGACCGCGTCCACCACCGACCGGATTCACGCTGGTGCTGTTTAATCCAGGCAATTCCGCGTTGAATGGCTTCTGCGGTACCCGAGGCATTCAACTGCTGCAAAACAATCAAGTTCAGCCCGGTCATATGCCCGTCACTCATCGCTGCCGACGATTCGGAAGCACTGTCAGCGTCCTGCTGTTCGCTTCGCAGTTTCTCAGCACGACTTCCGTCGCCCCATTCCTCCGGGAGTGCGAAGTCTCGCATGTTCCAACCCCCATCCGAACGCTGGTTTTGCAGGACCATGGAAACAATCTGGTCCTGTTCTTCCGATGACAGAATGCCATCCATCCGCGTCGACGTCCACAGTTTCAGGACTCTCGCGTAATCGTGTGGCGGCGTGGTATCTCGCAAATATGATTTCAGACGTTCGGTTCGTTCTGTGACCAACTCGTCGCTGGCACCAGACAGCCAGTCCGGGGATGCGGTTAGTGCCATCGCTGCCATGGTGGCTTGCTGATAAACACTGGATTCCAAAGGAGGCCAGCAGTACTGAGCTCCCCACGCGCCATCCTCATTCTGAATTTTCAGCATCAGCTTCAGAGCTGCGGCCGTTTCCTCGGACGCGGTGTGAGAGACGTGAGCGTCCCACTCTGCCAACCCGGCTGCCAGATATATCAACACTGCCGGTCCAACTCCATCCTTGAGCTCCTCGGGGTCGGTCTGCAGCTTTTCCGTTAGTTGTTCAATAAAGAAATCGCGAACCTCGTCAGAAGGTGGCCCGAGCGTAGACGTCAATGCCGGCCGAATGAACAGATACGTCCCGTTTGTGTGACAGGTGATGCACTGTTTTTCCCTCGTCCAGGCCACTGCTCCCTGATCCAGATATGCCGCGGCCCTGTCAATCGACAGTTCCGTAATCGGTTCGTTTGCGTGTGCCGGTGGGATATTGATGCCTTCAGACTCATACTGAGCGTCTGGCGGATTTGGTTTCTCGGCAGCGTCTGAATTGTTTTCAGGGAGGCAAAAAGGAAAGGCCAGCAATGACATTACGTAGATTGCAATTCGTCTCATCGTTGTAGCTCCTGGCTTGCTGACATCGGGCTTCTCCCGGGTATCCCCGGTGAGGCAAAACGGCCCCAGTTTACTCTGTCTACCAACTGATTGAACGCGGACGATCCGGCATTCACAGATAAATCTGATTTTCAGTGGTCGACGATACTCGTAGCCACGATTCGTGAACACAACATGGGGTTGTGTCGCACTTCCGTAACCGGCCTCGTCAGTGGGAGCGGCACGTTAACGAGTCAGACACGGTCTTACTCGCCAAATAAAAACGCAAAATTGAAAAATCGTGATGCGGCTATGCCGCATCAGGCGCTGGCTCGGCGCGTCGGGAGCGGGGTGGTCGAACGGATGGATACAACCGATTCCGATGCAGGCAGAAGAGATTCCGCCAGGCGGCTTTGCAGTTGTCTGAGTTCGGACAGCTGCTGAAGTATTGACTCCTGCTGCAGTCTCAGATCCTGCTGGCCCTTCTCCAGTTTCACCAAAAGGGAATGCATGTCGTCAATCGGAATGACGTCACGACGCTGAGACATTTCAGAATGTTTCAAATCCTCCTGAACCAGTCGCGTGGCCATTTCTTGCCACCCCTGTGTCTGCGAATGATCCAGTTCTTCGACGACAGCCAGTTCTTCTTCCAGGGCATTAACGAGCTCAGCAGCCGTTGCGCGGGACTCATTGACTGTATGATCATCGGTCAAATTGGATGAAGCGGCTCCACTGCGAAGGCGTTGAAAAACGAGTGAATACGGTCCGGCTTCCAGCAGGTCGCCGTCACTCAATGCTGCATCCTGCACTGGTTCACCGTTGAGCAGTACCGGAGGTGAACTGGATTGACATGAGATTCGAGCGTTGATGCGGTCGGCGACAATGACGGCGAGCAGATCAGGAATCGAATCATCACCCAGTCTCAGGTGACATGTTTTACTGCGACCAATATGGAATGTCCCTGCCACCAGGGATTCCAGGCGGTGTGGGGCGGACGGTGATGCCACACCGATCCAGGCGACAGCATCTCCAGTTGTGAATTGGCCGGAAACTCGCACATCACCCTCCGTGGTGATTATCACACAATGATTCCGGGGATCCGCTGGGTCGATTTGAGGCAGGACGGACCCCGCTCAATCTGTTAATCGACAACATGAATCACCCGCACTGAGCAAAACCAGTCAAATGCGGCAGTTTGCATCGTGCGTTTACGAGGTCTTTGCAAGCCCGCCGTCCCTTCAGTGGATATTGCTGGCTGCTGGCCCGTTCGGCGTAATGTGCCGAGGGACTGCCTGGGTGAAAGGTAGGGGATTCGCGAATGGGGCGATGTGTCCGGTACGCATCGCGTGGACTTCACATCCTTAATTGAAGTGAGTCGAGGCGTTCTCCGCGAATACGTCAGTGAAAGCCTGGTGTCCTGACGTGTGTGTTGCTGAGAGTTCGTGTCTGAGCATACGAATGCTCCTTCAACAGCATCGGTATTCCGCTAGAATCTGTTCGGTTGCTCCCTGCTGTTCTGCGTTTGGCTCGATCCGGAAATAATGATGATCCGTGTGTCCGTAAACGGTGAAAATCATAATGTGCCTGATAAAACCACGATGTCAGAGCTACTGGACGTCCTCAGGATCAATAACCGTTATTGTGCTGTTGAGCAAAACCAGGAAGTGGTTCCCAGAGAACATCATCCGAATACACTTCTTAGCGACGGGGATACGCTGGAGATCGTCACGCTGGTGGGTGGTGGGTGATCCTCGTACGAATTTGCATTGAATTCAGACTCAGAACAGGGCAAGGTGGACTCAAATGAGAGCAGTCGATACCGCGACATCAGACAGCAGAATTCAGCTTGGTACACATCAGCTGAATTCTCGTCTCATCGTTGGTACCGGAAAATACAAATCGTATGAACAGATGCAGGAATGTCTTGCCCTCAGTGGTGCCGACGTCGTTACCGTGGCCGTGCGTCGTGAGCGTTTAGTGGACGCGGATGGGCGGAACATACTGGACTTCATCGATCTTGATAAATACACAATTCTTCCAAATACAGCCGGTTGTTTCACGGCCGAGGATGCAGTTCGTGTTGCCAGACTGGGAAGAGAGATTCTTAGGGGACTGGAAAATTCGGGTGCCGCCTGGGTGAAACTGGAAGTACTTGGTGATACCCGCACACTTCTGCCGGATCCGGTGGCAACGATAGAGGCCTGCCGCCAGCTGGTCGATGATGGTTTTCAGGTTCTTTGCTATACGTCAGACGATCCAATTACCGCCATGCGTCTTAAGGAGGCGGGTGCTGCGTCGGTCATGCCCGCCGGAAGTCCCATTGGGAGCGGGCAGGGGGTTTTGAATCCCGGGAATCTGAAAATCTGCCTGGAGTATCTGAAAGAAAATGATGTTGCTTACCCTGTGATCGTTGATGCCGGTGTTGGAACGGCCAGCGACGTTGCGGTGGCAATGGAACTTGGATGTGACGGTGTACTGCTGAACACGGGTATTGCCGGAGCCGCGGATCCACCGCGAATGGCGGTTGCTATGCGGAATGCCTGTCTTGCCGGACGACAGGCGTGGTTAGCCGGTCGTATTGCTCGAAAACTGTATGCGACTGCATCCAGTCCGGATGAGGGCGTGATTGGACTGCGTCCGCCGCAGGCTTGATAATCGGACCGACTGCACTGGATGGCCCTTATCAGTGACGGCATCAGCCCGGAAACAATGTCGGTATTGGTTCGAATAAGGGGAGTCGTTGCAATCCGAAGGATCGTTTCGTTTGCCGGCCGTCAGACTGCAAGTCGTCATTCCAGCCCCTGGTCTGCCAGCCAGCGTTCAGCATCAAGCGCCGCGGCACAGCCCGTACCGGCTGCGGTAATCGCCTGTTTATATCGATCGTCTGCCACATCGCCGGCAGCAAACACGCCTTCCACACTTGTGTTGGTGCGCGGCGGCTGAGTCCATGTGACATAGCCACTTTCACTTGTGGCCAGCTGATTGCCCAGAAAATCCGTATTGGGAGTGTGTCCGATCGCAGCGAAGTAGCCGGATGCACCCAGTTCTTCGACCTGACTCTCGTCATCGACGTTCCGAATACGTACACCCGTCACACCGTTCTCATCGTCGCCTAATACTTCATCAATGACGGAATTCCATTTGACGTGGATCTTTTCATTGTTGAGTGCTCGGTCTGCCATGATTTTGCTTGCTCGGAATTCGTCGCGACGGTGTACGATGTAGACCGCGGACGCATACTTAGCAAGAAACGTTGCTTCTTCCATCGCGCTGTCACCACCTCCAACCACGACGAGAGGACTGTTGCGAAACCGTGGCAACGCTCCATCGCACACGGCACAGGCCGAGACACCCATGTTTTTGAAACGGTCTTCTGACGCCAGTCCCAGATAGTTTGCACGGGCACCGGTGGCAATGATGACCGCATGCGTGTTGAATTCGGTTCCACTCAGGCTCCGAACCCTGAATGGTCGCTCGGACAGCTTGAGCTCGACAATGTCATCCGTGATGACTTTGGCACCGAAGTTGATGGCCTGCTGGCGCATGAGTTCCATTAATTCAGGGCCGGATACGCCTTGTTTTTCGTGAGGAGCCATGTAACGACGTTTTCCGTCGTCAATTGACGAGTCAAGATATCCCGTCATATCGCCGGCAGGAAAGCCCGGAAAATTTTCGACTTCTGTGGTGAGTGCCAGTTGTCCGAGTGGCAATGTTCCCTTCTGGCGATTGTCTTCATTAAACGCTCCCTCGTAGACCACAGGTCCGAGATTTGCTCGTGCTGCGTAAATTGCTGCTGTCCATCCCGCCGGCCCGGATCCGATGATCGTGACACGTTCCGTCATGAGAGTGCCTCCTTCAGGACACAATAAATGCCCCGTCTTCTTTAATTTTATTTTAATGTATCAAATGGAGTGTAATCACCGGTATCGCACGGTCCGGACAAACAAGAGTCTGCGCTCACGCACAAAAACAGTTCGGACCGAGGCCGAACCAAATCCCGTAGCAGTGAAAACGGTGTTATATTTCGCAACAGGCTGCAACGTGTTTGAGACGAAAGAACAGGCCGAATTTCTGGCAGAAACTTGATTTATACGTCCTGTCCCGGCCCGCTTCGCGGTGTTGAGTACAGATTAGCGAAGTGTCTTGTACAGAACAACGAACGCTCCTTCAGCGTCGGGTGCCGTTTAGAGCAGTGGTGTGTAACAAAAAACCAGCGCACCGCGAGTGTAAACTCTTGCCATGGTACCTTCACGTCAACCGGTGACTTATGTCCGCTGCCTGCTTTAGATCTCAAAAGAGTCACCCGGACCAGGGACGATGGGAGACTCATCGCAGCAATCATCGATAAGCTCACTGAGCGCCTTGGCCGCTGGTTTTTCTCCGTGGACGATGAACGCCCGGCCGGTGCCACCGTTTCTTCGCAGGCATTCAAACCACCATTTGAGATCCTCAGCGTCACCGTGTGCCGACAGACCGTTGATTGTTTCCACATGGCAGCGGCGTGAATAAGGTCGGCCGAAAATTCGGACGGTGTCTCGTTTCTCGACAAGTTGTCGTCCCAGCGTATGTCGTGCCTGAAATCCGATGATCAGAATAGTATTTTTGTCGTGTCCGATGGCATGTTTGATGTGGTGGACCACTCGACCGTTCTCACACATACCGCTGGCCGAAATCACCACCAGGGGGCCTTCAGAGCGGTTCAATGCAATGCTTTCGTCTCGTGATCGAACATACGTAAGCCCGTCGAAGTCAAAAATATCATCATCGAATCTGAGAGTCGCCCGCACGTCGGCGTCCATGTGTTCCTGATTGTTGCGGTAGATGTCGGTCAATCGGGTCGCCAGAGGACTGTCGATATAGACCGGCATACGACACAGCGAATGCTCATTCCGCAGTTCATTCAGCAGGTAAACAATTAATTGGGTCCTTCCAAGGCTGAATGCCGGAATGACGATTCGCCCGCCTCGCGATGCTGCATCACAGATCACATGCTTTAATTGCGATTTAACGTCGCCGGAATCCGGATGGACCTGATTACCATAGGTGGATTCGGTAATCACCACGTCGCAACGGTCGACTGTCTCGGGGTCAATCAGCAGAGGTTTGTCACGACGTCCCAGATCTCCCGTGAACACGATTCGTTTCCATTCCCCGTTTTCCATCAGTTCCAGCTCACAAATTGCGGAGCCGAGGATGTGACCGGCATGACGGAACCTCAACTTCATATCTTCGGCTGGTTCCTCCCAATTCCCCATTGTTACGTACTCAAACGAACGGCAGACTTTTCGAGCATCTTCTTCGTTGTACAGAGGCGTGATTTTGGGAACGTCCTGATCCTGCTTTCTGTTTGTGTACCGCGCATCTTCCTGGTGAATTCTGGCGCTGTCCTGGAGCATCATGGTCGCGATGTCTGCGGTCGCACGTGTACAGTAAATCGGCCCGCGAAATCCGGCACGATACAATGCCGGAAGACGGCCCGAGTGGTCAATGTGCGCATGTGAGAGAATCACGCAGTCGACATGGCGAGGACTGCAGTGGAATTTCTCATTTTTTGATCGTGTTTCGTGTTCTTGTCCCTGAAACAGGCCGCAGTCAAGCAGAATTCGCTTCGTGTCGGTTTCGATCAGATGCTGGCTGCCCGTGACTTCGCCCGCAGCGCCCAGAAAAGTAATTTTCATCGGACCTGTGTCTCCCGCACCCTTTGATCCCTGTGCATCGGGAGTCTCGGGAGCTTATGAAACAGCATCAACAGTGTTCCGTTATTGTCGACGCGGGGCAGATGAAAAGGAATCGCTACCATCGTAACTGCAGCAGGCGGCCCGACTGCGTAACCACGAACAGACGTTCTCCGAGCGGGCCTGCTGCGATTTGGGTGGGTGGATCCATCGACAAATCGGCGGCCCACAGTATGTCACCTTCGAAATTCATCCAGTAGATTCTTGATTCGAGCGTTAATGCTGTGATTCGTCGCCGATTGGCAGACACACTGACAGTCGCTGGTATGCCATCTACCATGAATGACCCTCGCTGCTTTCCCCGACTGGTTAACATCTGGATTCCGTGATTAAAGCCGGCCAGCAGGATTCGTCGCCCACAGCTGGTCACGGAAAGCGATCCGACATTGCTGGAAAGTCGCTGGTTCCACAATTCCTCACCTGTGAGCGAATGGCAGCAAAGATGACCGAATTCCGCTGCACCGATTAACCGGGGCCGTTCGGCAACGAACTGCACAAAATTCAGAGCTTTTGTGGTATCGAATTTTGCCACCTGCTGTCGGTCCGTTGTCAGGATATACGTGCGGGCGGAGTCGTCAGAGATCGCCAAATGACTGCCGAACGGAGTAATTGCGATTGACTGAATCTTCCCGGTCACTCTGACATTCCACAAGGTCTGCAGGTTGGAATCGAAGCACACGGTCCGGTCACGCCCGATGGCAGCAGCGCCGAAATTTCCGATGTCAGACCAAACAGCGAATCTCACGCCGTCAAAAGCCTGCTTCGTCTTCAACAGAGTTCCATCCCGGCGGAGCAGTATGAGCGAACCGGCCGTCGTGACGATCAGTATGGTTGCTGCCTCTGCAGCGTATGCTATGTCAACGATACCTTCGGGAAAGACATCATCGACCACGACCTCGGGCTGGTTTCCCTGACTGTTTTGCAGCAATGCATGTTTCACGTGTAATGCCTGCTCAACCCGAACGCCATCACTGATCTAGGAATGCTTATCCGTCATCTTCAGAAAACGCTGACTTACCTTCAGCACGTCATCAGCCGCATCTTCAAATACATAATGACCGGCATTCGGAATCGGGTGCACGGCTGCATTCGGAAACCTTCGTTGAAATTCTCGCAGAAATTCGGGGCAAAAGCACCAGTCTCTCATGCCCCAGATCAGTTGCATTGGCCTGTCGGCGAGTTTGCTCAGAGACTCCTCCACCTCGACCAGCGTCTGGTAGCTGCGATGAGTGGAGTTCATCGGAATATCCATCACAAATTCCCGTACGGCAATGCGGTTTGCGACAGAATCATACGGTGCCAGCAGACCGGCTTTCGCTGCTGCCGTCAACGGACGAGTGACGGCCATTTGAATTGCCGCTAAAGCAAACAAATTCAGTCTCTGAACACCAAACGGTCCGAGGAGTGGGATTCGGCAGACTGCAATTCTTAGAGGGATTCGGCGGCTTCGAAATGCGGCGGTGTTCATCAGAACGAAACGGGAAAACAGTTCCGGATGCTTTCCGGCGCATCCCATTCCAATGGCACCACCCCAGTCATGTGCGAACAGAGTTATGTTGCTCAGTTTCAGAGCCACAATCAGGTGCTCGAGTCTTTCGATGTGCTGTTCGAGCCTGTAAACATGAGCCTGCGGCTTTTCTGAAAATCCGCAGCCAAGATGATCTATCGCAATCACTCGATAATTCATGCTCAGATGTCGAATCAAATGCCGCCAGGCAAAACTCCACGTTGGATTTCCGTGCACCATCAGCAACACGGGACCGCTGCCTTCATCAACAAAGTGCTGAATCGATTCGCCGGTTCGAACCCAGCGGGACGTAAACGGGAACTCATCAGCAAACCCTGCGCGGTTCCGCGAACGCTGCAGCAGGTCATCGGGAACGTCGGTGATGTCTGTTAACTTGATAGGTGGCATGACTCAGTCCGTGCCTCAGTTGACAACGCACATTACCGGGTTAGTTCCGCAATTTGATGCAGTACGGCGACAATATCATCCGGTTCATGACTAACGGTGAGTGAAATTCTAAAGCGACTTGAGCCGTTTGGTACTGTCGGAGGTCGAATCGCGGGCACGAACCAGCCGTCGTGCTGCAATTGCCTGGAGATTGCCATGATGTCTTTGTCTCCGGGAACAGTCACTGCGAGAATAGGGGCTTCACCGTGCCCGATAACGGTTAGACCGACAGAGCGGGCACAGGACCGGGCGAGCTGATTCCGTTCCAACAGCGCCGTTCGTCGTTTCGGCTCCGACTGTACAATCTGCAGACTTTGAAGGGCAGCGGCGCAAACGGCCGGAGGAAGGGCTGTTGAGAAAAACTGAGTTCTTGCCCGATTCCGCAACCATTCAATTGCGACCCGACTGCCGGTTACGAATCCGCCCAGACATCCCAATGCTTTGCTGAGTGTTCCGATGTGTACAAATGGACGTGACTGAACTCCGGAGAATTCACATGCTCCACGACCATTCGGGCCAATGACACCGGTCCCGTGGGCCTCATCGACAATGACAGCAAGGTGGAATTCATCTGCAATGTCGCACAGTTCCCGCAGCGGAGCGACACTGCCGTCCATGCTAAACACACCATCGGTGACCAGAAACCCGAATTCACAGTCGGGGCGCATCGTCCTGATCTGCGCCACCAGTGCGTTGAGATCGCTGCGACTGTAGATCGAAACAGCGGCCTTGGTGCCTCGCACGGCGTCAATGAGGCTTGCATGGTTGTCCTGCTCACTGAATATGACGTCGCCAGGTCTCACGAAAGCCTGAATTGTTCCCAGATTGGCAGCAAATCCTGTCGGATAGAGCAGAGCCGCTTCACAACCTTCAAATTCTGCGAGTTGATTTTCCAGTTCTGCGTGCAGGCGGGATCGACCCGCAATCAGGCCGCTGGCTGTGGCTCCCGATTGTCGGCTGGCTGCTTCTGAAAAGGCGGCACACACACGCGGATCATGAGCAAGACTCAGGTAGTCGTTGGAGCCGAAATTGATCAGTTCCTGCCCGTCAATGATGCATCGGCCACGCGCAAGAGACTCAACCTGTCGGGCGAACCGTCTGCGTCCTGATTTCTCCAGGGCGAGCAAACGATGTTGCAGTGCATTTTTCAGCGAACGTTCCATCAGGTGAATTCCCAGTACAGCGTTTCATCACTGTTGAGAATCAACCGACACTGTTCTGCAAGTGGAGAATCGAGGACTCGTAATGTGAGACCGGGCCATTCGCTGACACGTGGCCATCGTTCACTGAGTTCCAGGAATCCCCAAAAGCGGCGTTGAACACTGCCCCGATCTCCGGATACAGGACCTTCCCATGTAAGGTAATGCCGACGGTGAAGTTTCAATGCGGTTGCCGGGATCGATGTCCCGATCTCAGGCGTCTCGTGAAGTCTCCAGGAGGCCAGACCTGCGCCGTCTTCAATCAGAAAATCCCAGTGCAAGAAAGGATGATCGTGCTCAAGAATTACGAACTGTCGCCGCTGCGCGGAATTCAGCGACAAACGTCTGGACGATGTGTCTGGAGGATTGAAGTGTGTGGGCTCATTCATTGGTCATCACTGGGCCGCAGCAAAGGCCGGCCGTATTTTCACAGGTTCAGGTTGATCCAGTTCGTGTTCCCGAGTCTCTTCAGCCGTACTGGCCGTCGAATTTCCGGCCGGTTCAATCAGGATTTGAGCAAAGCGTTCTTTCTCGCGGCTAGTCAACACAAGCACATTACAGACAGCCAATTCTTTGTCGAGCAGGCTGCTTACGCGTTATACCACCTCAGGAGACCGTATTGAGGGAATGTCAGAACGGCCTGCAGCACAGGATGGCATGATTTCTTCGATAGTCTTTCATTCTGTTTGAATTGTTTCCAACCCCTGCGGATCAGTAATTTACAACAACTGGCCCGAAACTGTTTGCCCTGCTGCAAACCTGCGTCTGTGTTTCCGAAAAGCATGATTTTATGTTCGACGGCGTTTGCAGATATTGTGGGGTGGTCCTTCAAATTCTGCAATAAGATCGCAGGTCCCGAAGGCAGGCCGTGAGTGATTGTTGAATTCCGGCCTTGTTGCAGCATTCGATCAATAAAGCGTTTGTGCGAGCTCGACAGAATGGGCCTGACGTACAACAAATGAGGGTGTTTGGATTTGACTCAGACCTGTCACGGAAAACGGCCTGTTGCGGAAGTGACGGTACCGATTCGTCACGAGCAGTGGCGGACTTTTTCTGCAGCGGCAACTGCCAGTTCATCACATCGCTCATTCTCGGGATGACCGGTGTGTCCTTTGACAACAGTGAACCCAACATCGTGTTCCTGAATCAGTGCATCCAGCTTCTTCCAGCGATCTACGTTTTTGACTGGCAAAAACTTTCCACCCTGCTTTCGTCGCCATCCATGACGTTTCCAGCCTGCAACCCACGATCGACACCCGTCAGCAACATATTTGCTGTCAGTAACCACTTCGACCTTTGATCGACGACTCAGACGCTTCAGGCCCTCGATAACAGCCTGAAGTTCCATTTGGTTGTTGGTGGTATCGAGCTCACCTCCGCTGAATTCTTTTTCACTTTCGCTGGCTGGGTGTTTGAGAATACAGCCCCAGCCGCCGGGTCCAGGATTGCCTTTACAGGCACCGTCTGTGAATAAACGTACGAATGGAAGTGAGCCGTCAAGTTCAGACATCGATCATGACTCGAAAATATCAGCACGACCAAATGCTGCGAACTTTATATTGCGACAGCCGCTGAAGTATGGCAAATCTGTGTATGCAGTACCGCGTCTCACGGATGCAATCAGCTTTGCTCGTATTAGCGTTCGCGAAATACAATGCGACCGCGATTCAGGTCGTAGGGCGATACTTCAACAACGACGCGGTCACCAGGCACGATTCGAATAAAATGTTTGCGCATTTTGCCGGCAACGTGTGCCATCACTTTATGGCCGTTTTCCAACTCGACGCGAAACTGAGTATTCGCCAGCGCTTCGACCACGCTGCCTTCAACCTGAATTGCTTCTTCCTTTGCCATGTTATTCCGATAGTTCTGAGTAAATGACGGCTGCGAATCAAGTGCCTCTTCGTCGTGTGGCCGGACAGCCAACCCCGCTAACGAGGGAAATTGAGTGGCAGAAATTCGCGGCAATGATACTCTGCGAATTCGCAATGACTTCGTCCGCATCCACACATCTCGAACACTTCTGTCCAGGGAGGGGGATTCGGACACGGCCCATGGTGTGTCCTACAACGTAAACCGTCATCTCTGGCAAGCAGGCGGGATTCTGACAGAATAACCAGCTTGAGATTGTTCATATCGTCGCAGTCTCTCGCCGGAAACTCAAGCCGGATTCTAATTTACTCGAAGATCAGAATACAGAATTCGTGGCTGAATCAGGTTCCTTACGCGATTGCACCAGATTCCGGCGATTAACGCCGATGTTTACAGGGGTTCAACTTCGACGCCCATGACGCACCCTTACTCTCACATCACAGAGATCTCGAGCGAAAGTAACCATCTTGGAGTGGTCCGCATTCCGGTCGAACAGGACGTCCCGTTGTCCGCACGTGTTCGCGCCATTGTGGACACCGCTGAATTTCGAAGACTTGCTCAGATCAGTCAACTGGCTCTCACTTCACGGATTTATCCTGGTGCGACTCATACCCGATTCGAACATGCTTTGGGGGTGTATCACAACTCGTTGGCATACCTCTGGCAACTGGGGAAAGACGAGCGATTTGCAGCCACGGTTTCCGATCATGACGCTGAAGTGCTGATCGTTGCTGCTCTGCTTCATGACATCGGACACTGGCCATTCTGCCATCCGATCGAAGACATTGCATTGCCCGATATGCCACCCCATGAGGTATTCGCAGGGCAGTTTCTGGGGCAGGACAGTGAATTGAGACACGTCCTGCGAAAACACTGGAATATCGAAGCGTCAGAGATTCTGGACCTGCTGACCAGCTGTTCGGAGGATCACAGCAGTCGTCTGCGACGTTCCATTCTTTCAGGTCCGATCGATATTGACAAAATGGATTACCTGCAGCGGGACAGCCAGCATTGTGGCGTTCCCTACGGAAAAAATTTTGATCGTAACCGTCTGATGGCATCGCTGATTGTCAACGAGTGTGGTGACGGACTGGCAATTACGTCGAAAGGTCGTACGGCCGCAGAAATGATGGTGTTCGCCCGTTATGTGATGTTCAGCGAAGTTTACTGGCATCACGCGGTCAGGTCAGCAACCGCAATGTTCGCTCGCGCGTTCTTTGAAATCCATCATCGTCTGGATCTGTCACGCCTGTTTATGATGAACGAGCCACAGATGATTCGTGCACTGTGTGATGCTGCAGGCAGCAACACACAGCAACTCGTGAACGGACTGTTCGGACCGCATCGGCGTCTGCACAAGCGACTGGCAGAATACAGTGTATTCAGCCATAACCATCTGTATCAGTTGCTTCGACGGATGCCCTATGAAGATCTGGTTCGGTGTTCCAACCGCCTGGCAGAAATGTTACGGACTGAGATTGATGAACCTGTCATTGCAACGGATGTACTGATCGACGCTCCCCCAATTCAACGGGAAGTTGAATTCAAGGTCGATGTCTACGAATCTCGATCACACACCTGGCAGAAGCTGCTTGATGTATCGCCGATTGTAAACGCGATGTCGACTACAGGATTCGATGACTGCGTGAAACGCGTCCGTATTTTTGTGTCAGAACCTTTGATTGATCCGCTCAGAAAACTCTCGAATCTGGAACAAATGGTTCAGGACGCCATCGGTGACTGATGCCGTCGTCACATCGGAAACGGCCTCAGTGGAAAACACTGAGGTATCGGGCGAGAATCATGCGATGCTGTAAAGGCCCGACCTTGTCAGGATGGGTTTCGTGGTTGATTGTTTTGCAGTACCTGATATCACCGGCCACTGGGTACTGATGAGCATCGCAGAAGTTTGATTACTTCCCGCAAGCCGTAAATAACGGCGTTCCGAAACCGATCAGGACCAGGCTTTGACGTATGGCGGCCAATTGACTCGAACGTTTTGCCTCGTAGAATGCGGCCATGTCCTATCGAACGCTCATCGCGATTCCAGTCTACAATGAAGTATCGCATGTCACGGCGGTTCTCGATCAGGTCAAACATTACGCCGACGAAATTCTCGTGGTCAATGACGGTTCCGACGACGGTACGGCCGAGCTGCTGGCCACGATTGGCGGCATCACTGTTATGGACCACCCGGAAAACCTCGGTTATGGTGCCGCTCTGGCAACCTCGTTTAAGCACGCTGTGTTGGGTGGGTTCGATGTTTTGGTAACAATGGACTGCGACGGACAGCACCAGCCGCAGTTGCTGCAGCGGATCGCAGAACAGGTGTTTTCAGATGAAGATCCATATGACATGGTGTCAGGGTCAAGATATCTGCAGCCATTCTCTGAAAATACAAACGCTCCGGAAGAACGCCGTCGAATCAATCGGCAAATCACGGCCTGTCTGAACGAAGAGTTGAATCTCTCCATCACAGACGCGTTTTGCGGGTTTAAAGCCTATCGAGTCTCTTCGCTGCAAGATCTGGAAATTACGGTGCCCGGATATGCTATGCCACTCCAGTTATGGGTGCAAATAGCCGATCTTGGCTGGAAAATCGCGGAGTTCCCGGTACCGCTGGTGTACGTCGATGAAACTCGAAGTTTTGGCGGTGCTTTGGATCAGGCAGAAGAACGAATGGCCTACTACCGCACGGTCCTCAACGGCGAGCTGGAACGGCGCGGAATGACCCAGCGATTTACAGCCGACTGCGGAAAAGCGTCTTCCTGAAATTCTGTCTGGCGTCCCCGGGCGTTGGTCGTAAACGCGTCGACTTTCTGCTGAAAGTCTTTTTGGTGGCAGCTGTGACAGACAGAGGTCTCCGGCTGCGGACGGCATACAACGGGAGGTCTGCGAGACGTGATCAATCGACCTTCGATCAGATGTTCCACGGAGATATCTGACGTCAGCGGTTGTCTTCACGGCTAAACGGGTTTGCGCGCATATACGCGCGACGGGTGATCTGATCTTCACTCATTCACACCAGTGTCGATTGGCACTGCGGCGGCTATAAACGCAAGTCCTCGCAGATGACGCTCGGGGATTCAGTTTAAGGTTGCACAAGCAGGAGTTAACAGTCAGTAAATCATAATGCATGACGGACTCGGAATCGCAATTGGTTCGTCTGCCGGAGTAATTGTTCCGGATTCAGTATCAATCCGAAACACCAGAACGTTGTTTCCAGTCATGTTTGCGCACATAAGCCAGCGGCCATCTGTAGTGATTGCCAGATTCTGAGGTCCCTTTCCGAGGCTGGGCACAATGTCGACGAGCGTCAGCTGACGATCTTTGTCAAGACGATAGGCAGCGATGCTGTCGTGACCTCGATTGGTGGCGTACAGGTAACGTCCGTCGGGTGTAATCTTTAGGTCCGCGGTATGGCTTGTGCCGGTAAAGTCATCGGGAATGGTGGAGATAGTTTGTTGCTCTATCAGCATCCCGGAATCCGGATTCCAGTTGAACGAAGTCACTGTATTGCCGGTTTCATTGATTACGAACATGTGCTGTGTGTCAGGATGAAACGTCAAATGTCGGGGTCCGGCGCCTTTCGGTGTTCTTACGAATGGCTGTTGACCGGGGAGCAGTTGTGCTGTGTCTGGATTCAGGCGGTAACACAGCACCTGGTCAATGGCCAGGTCCGCCGCATACACGAAACGGTTATTTGGGCTGACAACGATACTGTGAGCGTGGGTCACTTGCTGACGGGAGCGACGAATTCCGGGATCCGTGTGTTCAAAGAAAGAAACCATATCACCAATCGAACCATCGTTCTGAATCGGAAACGATGCAACGCTGCCGGAAGAATAGTTCGCGACGAACAGGGATTTGCCAGTGGCGTCGACATCGAGATAACAGGCAGCTGTGCCATGGGCTGAGTGTCGATTCAACAGTTTTAGTTCGCCGGTATCTCCCATGATTCGATACGCAGCAATCTGGTCATCTTCCTCGCCGCCAAACTGATGCGCGTGAATCGAGTATAGAAAACTGCGATTCGGAGACAGCGCCATGAAGAACGGATGTTCGGCATCTGTGGTGCGACGGGTCTGGTTCAGTTGTCCGGTATTCGTATCCAGCTGATACGCATGAATGGCCCCGCGATCGCCGGGAGCAAACGCTGAAACGAAGATCAAAGGATCTGTCGCATTCGTTGAATCAGACAACACAGACATTACTCCTGCCAATACCATATACAGCAACCGCCTCAGGGTTTGTTTCATAGCCCGCTCACTGGCTGGAAGAAATTGCGTAAAACAAGGTCCTTGCTGACTTTTGTATTATGGCACGATAGTAGAGCAATTCGCAGTCTCACAGCAGCGATCCGGCCAACATCATCAGGTCTGTCGGTTTCCGGTGATCTGAATGGACCGCTTTCCCGTAGAGTTGAAAAAAAGAATGCTGAGAAACATCTCTGCACATCGTATGCAGTATTGTCGGGGATCGGCAAAGATATTCAGGACGGTGATGAGATGCCTGCCGTGGCAATGCGCAAGGAATTCTTCAAACAGGTGGCGGCTGCTTTGATCACTGGTTAATCTCGCACTCTAACCGACAAAAGGGGGCGATTGTGCACGGTAAAACGATTAGATGTTTCTCAGCTGCCATCCAGTTGGCAATTGTTGTATGTATGACATTAGGAGCGAGTCTGGCAGCGTCAGAGACGGCTGACCGGAGCCCCAATGTTGTGATCATCTTTTGCGATGATCTTGGCTACGGGGACCTGGCGTGCTTCGGTAGTCCGAATATTCGTACTCCGCACCTGGATCGAATGGCCGCGGAAGGACAGAAATGGACGTCGTTCTATGTTGCGTCGCCTGTGTGTACACCCAGTCGTGCGGCGTTGATGACAGGCCGGTACCCGATTCGCAACGGTATGATGAGTGACAAACGTGTGGTGCTGTTTCCCAGCTCCGGTGGCGGACTGCCGTCAGACGAAATCACACTGGCCGAATTATTGAAGCAAAAGGACTACGCGACTGCAGCATTTGGCAAATGGCATCTCGGCCACCTTCCTCGGTTCCTGCCGGTCGCTCAGGGTTTCGATACCTACTTCGGTATCCCGTATTCCAATGACATGGACGCTGGCGACTCCGCTGCTGAGTATCTAAGGAGATCCCGGGTGGATCCCGAATTTCATCCCTCACACAGCTGGTGGAACGTTCCGCTGATGCGGGATACGGAGATTGTCGAACGCCCGGCCGACCAGCGCACGATTACGAAACGATATGCGGACGAAGCGATCCGGTTTATCCAGGAGAACAAGGAACGGCCATTTTTTGTGTATCTGGCCAACAACATGCCTCATATCCCCCTGCTGGTATCCGAGCAGTTTCGCGGTAAGAGTCCACGCGGGCTTTATGGCGATGTCGTGGAAGAGATCGACTTCCACATTGGCCGCGTTTTACAGACCCTGCGCGACGAAGACCTGCAGGATAACACGCTCGTCGTGTTCAGTTCGGACAACGGGCCATGGCTGTGGTTCAACGGGCATGGAGGATCGGCCGGGCCGTTGCGCGCTGGTAAAGGTACAACGTTTGAAGGAGGGCAGCGTGTGCCGACGATTTTTTGGTGGCCTGGAAAAATTGAAGCGGGATCAACCGTCACTCAAATGGGTTCGACTCTGGACATGATGGCCACACTCGCCTCGTTGACCGGTACAACTCTGCCGACAGATCGCAAACTGGACAGCTGCGATCTGACGCCTGCACTATTGGGCTTCGGAGACAGCCCCCGGGAATCATTTTACTTCTGGACACGAGCAAAACTGCATGCTGTTCGTTCGAATGCGTTCAAGCTGCACATGCACCAGCGCCAACCTGTCGACTATGGACATGAAGTTCATCTCCAAACTCCTGAACTTTACCACGTTGGACACGATGTGTCGGAGCAGTTCGATATCGCAGATAAAAACCCGCGGATCGTTCAACGACTGAGCCGGATGTTCGCAGCTCATGAATCGGATATCGATCCGGTACCGGATCAACTGGCGATTTCGCTTAAGCAGTAATGCACACAGCCAAAAGTCATTTCAGACATCCGGAAGACTGACCAGAGGCGGTGTCATAACCGGGACAGGGAGATTTATCTCAAGAAACTGGTGCGTTTGCCACACACACACACACACACACACACACTGAGATCACCGCTGTCAACAGTCACAGTGAATCAACCACACAGGCTGCTGCCACTGGCGTTTGAGGGGGTGGTCTCCGTTGTGAAGCTGAATTTCTGACGCCTGAACCTCAGGCCTGCGACGAGACGCATCGTAATCATTGCTGCAGTAACGTTCTCAGGATCAGGTCACCTGAGTCTCGCCACAATTTTTGTACCACAGCGGAGGTCACTGGTTCGCCTCTGTCCTGTCGGTCGCGAAGCTGGAACAGCAGTCCGTGGAACGGGCGTTTGCCAACTGCCAGAGCGAACGATTTCCGGTCGGTGATATTCGTGTGATCAATCCACGCTTCAAGAACCTGTCCGTAGGCTTCAGTCACGATTCCCCGAAGCTCGAAAAATCGCTCACGGACTTCAGGAAAATATGTTAATAGCTCGTCTTCTTCACCCTCCAGCACAAAATGCAGGAGACGCCGGGGGTCATACAGATTCAATTCTTCTCCCTTCATCCTGTGCAGACCGAGGTAGGCCGGATTCTTGATTTTCCAGCGGCGATGGTCGTTGTCACATATGACAACCCCTTCATAGGTCGGGTCGTCATCCTCCTGTTTGCGCAGAAATACCTGTATCTCATCAACACCAGTGAATTCATACAGCGTGGGACGCTGCATGTCCGCCGCACGAGCGAAATGATCACATTCGGTTAGTGTCAGTTCCTTACTCGTTTTGCGGTTGAATGCGGTGAGCAGGTAAAGCATGGGCTTGTCATATTTGCGGACAATCCGGTTCCACGGTGATACAAACTCACAGACATAGGAGAATTGGGGATCCAGCACGGGATTCAGAACATCCAGAGTTTTGACACCAAGTGCCTGACAGATGCCATCACTCCAGGTGAATCTCTGGAATGGCATGTTGTCTTCGGCAAATGATCCGCGAGTGTTGGCTCGCCACGATCCTTCGAATTGATACAGCAGCACAAGACTGCCATCTTCCTTGGACTGGACCGTGAAATCTGAGAAGTTGAAGTTGTCCATTTCTTCGGCGACTTCTCCCCAGTTGAAGAAGCGAGGGAAGGACCGCGCGACAACCTCCATTGTCTTCATATGCAGTACAAGACCACGGCACTCGCAAACCACCGGGTGCGTCTTAGGAGACTCAATTTGGTCGTAATTCAGAATGGCCAGCGGCAGTGTTGCATGCCGATGGACTTTGATCCCAAGTTGTGAAGTCAGGTCGTCAAAGGATTGTTTACGCAGGAACTTCTGGACTTCAAGCATCGGTCTGCCAACTCGCTTGACTAAAGACACCTTCGGCAGCTACGTGATGGAACTGCAGGGCACACGGCGTCTGAAGAAGTCGTTCTGACGGAACGCCGAACAACAGTAATCGTGGAAGCTGGACCTGAAGCCGGCCTGGTACATCCGATTTGTGCCCCTGGAAATCCACACTGCTGTGTTCGGCCAATTTCATGGTTTTGATCCTCCGAGTCGGGAGTTTCGACCCATCAGTCAGACGTGTCTGGTTTCGTTTTCCTGTCCAACCTCACGGTATTATGTTTCGCACTGTGGTGGAGCTGCAGCATCGCTGTCATGTGATGTAATTGTTTCAGTCGGTTATTCAACATCGTGATGTTCCCTGAATATGACAACGCTGAAACCTTGTTCCGGTTTACCAGACACGGTCGTCCGGTCCCGGGTTTGCACACTAACTGCTCATCTGTCTTACGGAAAACTATGACAATGATCCAGCAGGAAAATCAGAAGGAAAGCGTGCTTTGGTGTAAATCCATTTGTCGTGCAGGTTCCGTTCCGTGTTTTATGAAACTTGTCAGTAAACGCGAAAATGGAATCAACTTCAGTTTCGGCAGGGATAATCGGTGTCAGATCGTGTAATGCCCATTCTTCTGTCACCAACCTGCGACTGCTCTCAGGGTTTCCACTGCGATCGGAGTCATACGAGGCGAGACTCTGGAATCACTGATCATCTGTTCGTCTGCTCATGCTCTCCCCTTTTGAGGCTTCCGCGACTGGCACTGAAGGAACTTGGTCGATTCGTGAACGGGGTCGTCCCGCAGGCTGCAGGTGAAACAAAGCTTCCTGTTATACTCAGAAGCGTATTGTATTGTCGGGCTTATCCGTGATCATGGAATATCAGGTTGAAGTCAGGCCTTGAGAGTCGAACGTACTGCGACTAACCGTGCCGATCTCCGTGAACCTGTTGCTCATGCAGGGTGCCAGTTGCCGCAGGACTCCGGTCGTCAGTCCCCGACTCAATGCCGGTCAATTACACGTTCATTCAGCGACAGACACCAGTGGAACGAATGGCGGACATCGTTCTGACAACTCTTAATGCTCGTTACTGGCACAGCGCATTTGGTCTGCGCTGTTTGTTGGCGAACATGGGCGATCTCAGAGATCGTACCATTATGCTTGAGTTTACCATCAGCGACAATCTGATTGAAGTGCTCGCTGATATTCTGGAACATCGTCCGCGCATCGTCGGGATTGGAGTCTATATATGGAACGTCCGCCAGGTGACAGACCTGGTTGCCGGTCTCAATCGCGTGGCCCCGGATACAGTCATTGTTCTTGGTGGTCCCGAAGTCAGTTATGAATGGGAGGCCTCGTACGTGGTCCGGCAGGCTGATCACGTAATCACAGGTGAAGCAGATCTGGCGTTCGCGGAACTGTGTCGGAACATTCTGTACGAAGATCGTTTGTCGAGGCGAATCATTCATGCTGCAGTTCCACAGTTTTCTGAATTGAATCTGCCATACGACCTGTACAACGACGAGGACATTGCCAACCGGGTCATCTATGTCGAAGCTTCGCGCGGCTGTCCCTTCACGTGCGAATTTTGTCTGTCCGCACTGGAGATCCCGGTGCGGCAAGCCGCGATTTCCGAATTTCTTACAGCTATGCAGCGATTACTTGATCGGGGGGCTCGACAGTTCAAGTTTGTGGATCGCACATTCAATCTGAATATCCGAGTGAGTCAGGAGATCTTGAAATTTTTCCTGGACCGCTGGACCGACGGATTGTTTCTTCATTTTGAAATGGTCCCTGATCGACTTCCAGAGTCTCTCCGTGAACTGATTGCAATGTTTCCACCAGGGTCGCTTCAATTTGAGATCGGTGTGCAGACATTCAATGACGAGGTGGGAAACCTGATCAGTCGCACACAGGACAACCTGAAACTGGAGGACAACATTCGTTTTCTGCGGGACCGTACTGGAGTTCACATTCACACCGATCTGATCATTGGTCTGCCCGGGGAGGATCTGGACAGTTTCAAAAAAGGGTTTGATCGACTGTTGGCACTCAATCCGCATGAAATTCAGGTGGGCATGCTGAAGCGACTCAAAGGAACACCGATCAACAGGCACGATGAAAAATTTAAAATGGTCTATAGCGATCACCCACCCTTCGAAATCCTGACGACTCGTGATGTTGATTTCACGACCATGGTGCGTCTGCGCCACTTTGCTCGAACATGGGACCTGATTGGTAACAGTGGTAATTTTCTGGCGTCGTTGACACTTCTTCGAAGGGACGGTGCCTCAGCATTTGATCAGTTGTTTTCATTCAGCATGTTCCTTATTGAACGCGAACATCGACTCTATGGAATTTCACTGATCAGGCTCGCAGAGGCCCTCTTTACGTTTCTGGTCGAAACGCGTGGCGTCAGGCCTCAGCAGGCGGCCGAGGTCATTTGGCGAGATTACACCCGTTCCGGACGGTCAGACCGTCCGGAATTCCTCCGGTCTTTTCAACTGGAGCAACCAGCCTCAACAGGATCGAAGGGATTGAGCGTACCACCCCGGCAGCGGCGACATCATGCCGAGGTGAAACCGTGAACTGAGATTTGCTGGCCGAAATTCGAAGATTGAAATGACACTGCCAGGTTCCGGTCGGGACAGCACAGACATTGTGGGTGTTTTCATGGGTTGAGTTTTGTTTGAATGAGGTCGTCGTTGACGAGGAAGAGTAATTGGCTGTCTTCTACTGTCCAGGCTGCAACGAACCGTTTTATGCGTCCGCCACCCTAAACACAGACTGCCCTCGTTGTGGCATGATGGGCATGATGGGAATGGGGGACGACACCTTCGAATCATTGACCGATTCCTCACTGGAGGTCCGCGGCACCAGTGGTTTTGGGCAGGATGCCGTGGGGGCAGTCAACGTACATGCTGACGACCTGCGTCTGGAAGGCCAACGGCTGCACATTTACGACTGTCAGCGGCTGCTTGGCCGAGGGGGTATGGGAGTCGTCTATCTCGCACAAAACACAGGGCTGTATCGTCGCTGTGCCCTGAAAGTTCTTTCTCCCCGTCGTATGTCAGCAGATGTTGATTACACGGCGCGCTTCGAAATTGAGGCCCGCGCAGCCGCGGCGCTGGTCCATCCAAATGTTGTGACGACGCATGCCATTGGGATCTGTAATGATCGACACTACCTGGAAATGGAGTATGTCGCCGGTGGATCGCTGCAGCGCGAAGTTGAAGACCGTGGCGCACTGGGTCCGCTCCGTGCAACTCAGTTTGCTGCAGGTATTGCTGACGGGCTGGCAGCTGCTCATCGACTGGGGATCATCCATCGGGACCTGAAGCCGGACAACATTCTGGTGACACCGTCGGGCAGCCCCAAAATTGGAGATTTTGGACTTGCCAAACGCGTTCATTCGGTCGAGGCCGAAGGTACCCAGCTGGCGGGAACTCCTAACTTTATGGCACCGGAAATCTTCCAGGGAGAGGCGGCTACGACGTCGAGTGACGTCTTTGCTTTGGGAGTTTGCTATTACCTGATGCTGACCGGGCGGCTGCCGTTTGAGAGTGAAAGCATACATGGGCTGGTGAATAATGTGCTGTCGGGAGACTATCCGCCGGTCCGTGAGCTGAATCCGACCGTGCCGCTCGATATGGCCGAGTGTGCGGCCATGTTGCTGTCACGCAGTCCTTCGAACCGGCCGCCGGACGGAGCGAGTGCCAGTCAACTTCTTAAGGCGGTATTGGGTGGCACTCGCGATCTTGACACACTGGTCAATGACGCTTTTGAGGCGGTTCCGATTGCTGAATGTCTGCAACGTGACCATGGATTTGAAATACGTATTCAGCTGCCGGATGGACGGGGGCAATCAGTGTTTCTCGAAAACAGCGCACATCCGGCAGGAGAACGATTGCTGCTCATTTACAGTATTTGCTGCGCGGCGGCACCGGAATTCTATGAACAGGCACTGCGTCTGAACGCGAAGGTACTGCATGGCGGACTGTCGATTCGCGAAATTGGTGGTTTGCCGTACTTTGTCATGGTTGATACCTATCCGCGCGCGACGGTTGAAGGAGAGGAGATTCGCCGCAGTGCTGTGGAAATTGGATTCCAGGCCGACAAGATTGAACGTCTTTTAACCGGTAAAGACGTCAATTAGACGTTTCTCACGGGTGACGGGCTGCCGGGACGTGGCAGTATAGATTCCGAAGAATGTCAGGAGTTTCGGTCCGTAAATCAGGCACGGCGAATTTTTTCGCGGCCTTCCACCACATGCGCTGTTGCGTTACGGGTATCGAGCACCATCCTGGAATGACGTACGATTTCGTCGTAGTCATAGGCAGAGTGATCGGTCGCAATCAGCACGCAGTCCTGAGTTTCCAGGTATTGAGGAGTCAGATCGTGGCTGATGGTCGTTGAAAAATCGTAGTTTCTCATCTTTCTTAATTGAGGAATATGAGGATCGTTGTACGTGAGATCGGCTCCACGTTCCAGCAGCAGTTCCATCAGTTCGAATGACGGGCTTTCCCGAGGATCATCAACATCCTTTTTGTAAGCCATACCCAGTAACGCAATTTTGCTGCCGCGGATCGGTTTACCGACGTCATTGAGGAATTCACCCAGTCTGTCAATGACATACCGCGGCATGCCCGCATTGACTTCGCCAGCCAGCTCAATGAACCGGGTCGACATTCCCTGCCGACGCGCCAGCCATGTGAGATAGAACGGATCAATGGGAATGCAGTGCCCGCCCAGTCCCGGTCCCGGATAAAATGCCTGGAAGCCAAATGGTTTCGTCTTTGCTGCGTTGATCACTTCCCAGACATCGATGTCCATTCGATCGAAGAGCATCTTTAACTCATTGACCATCGCAATATTCACGGCGCGGTATGTGTTTTCAAGAATTTTGCAGGCTTCTGCTGCTTCGGTGCTGGCCACTGGGATGACCTGCACAATTGCGTGTGCATACAGGTCACATGCCAGCTGACGACTGGCATCGTCATAGCCACCAACAACTTTAGGTATACCGGCTGCCGTATAATCCGGGTTGCCAGGATCTTCTCGCTCGGGGCTGTAGGCCACGAAGAAATCGGTACCGCACTGCAGTTGCGCGGGATTATTATTCAGGATCGGGACCAGCACATCACGTGTTGTTGTTGGATAGGTGGTGCTCTCCAAAATCACCAGCTGGCCGGGACGCAGAACGGTGGCAACAGCATTTGCTGTTCCTTCCACGTAACGGAGGTCCGGATCGCGACTTTCGTTAAGAGGTGTGGGCACGCAGATCAGAAGGACATCGGCTTCGCACAGCCTCTTCATATCGGCGGTTGCTTCGAGGACCTGCCGATTATTCCAGTCTTGTACCTGCCTGCTGGAAATGTGCTGGATATAGCTTTCGCCTTTGCTCAGTGACGTGACCTTTGACTCGTCGACATCATAGCCCAGGCATCGAAAGCCTGCGTTAGTAAACGCGCTGATCAGCGGCAGACCAACGTAGCCCAGTCCAATGACTCCAACCTGAGCAGATTTACGTTCGATCTTTTGCTGCAGATCGGACATTGACGGGGAAACGGCAGTCTCACTCATGAATTCTCAAAACAATAAAAAAGGATCAGAAAAGATCGAAAAGTCGTGTGCCGCGAAAGAACCAGCTCCTGGAATCCGGATCAACTGACGCAAATGAAGATGAACGCAACAGAGGCTCGATCTGTTTTGGATCAGTCAGTGCGGACGATGTGAGATTGTCTTAAAACGGTTAACGAGGTTATTAAACCATACCTACGACACATGACGGCTGGCGTCTCAGGTCGAAAAGAAGGGAATCACGAAAAATTATGAGTCCCAGGCCCGTGATGAAGGCGAATCTCCTGCCAATATTTTTCGAGGTCATCGAATGACGCGGTCCGAAGGATGTTCTGAATTCAGTAAATTCTGTCTCCAGTCAGAATTTCGGATCATTCAAACCCCAGTGATGAGTTCGAGGCCCAAGAGAACAGAGATGTTTGGATTTCAGTTCCGCTGCTGTGTATCGCGATTGACGTGGTGAGTCTGTATTGTCCGTTCAGCAGCAGGGCAATTCGACTGCACACGTCGATTTGCTCACTAGCTTTGTCGTTCGATACGTGATCGTGACAGACATTGCCGTATGGGGAGCCATTCAGGGCGAAATCATTCCTCGTCTCCGGGGATCCTGTGTGGCTGCGTTCATTGCCGGCATTGTTCGGTCTGCCCGTTTCGTATCAAAACGGTGGATGCTTTGTGCACGGCTGGAATCAAGGGACTGCTGACGACGTCAATCGGGACTCAGAGCTGTACCTGGCATATGAGGCCGTGCTTTTGGTATGTTCGGATGGAACTCGAATGAACGTCGGTTCTCTGGCCAGGGTTGGCCGTCTACGGGAATTCACTGATCTATGAGGAACGAATTGAACTGGAAATTTACCTGACGCAGGAAATCCAGGAACAGACAGGCATGGGGTCATCGACAATTAAGGAGGATGTTGTGTTGCTGGCGAGTCATAAGACGGACAACATACTGATGGGCAGCCATGTCATCAGTATTGGCGATACACGGGTAACACCATGAGGGACACTCCTGGATCGTCAGCAGATGTTCTGGGACCTGAAGGCAGTGTTGCTCGCCGACTTCCGAACTACGAGCATCGGCCCGAGCAGCTTGCTATGGCCGAAGCAATCGAGCAGGCGGTTCTCGACGGTCACCACCTGGTTACGGAAGCCGGAACGGGGGTTGGCAAGAGTTTCGCCTATTTGGTGCCGGCAATTCTTGCGGTCCGGTCCAAACACACAACCGGGCAGAACAAGAAGCGAATCATCGTTTCCACGAATACGATCAGTCTGCAGGAACAACTGATTACGCGGGACGTTCCATTCCTGCAATCCGTACTGCCGGTCGAGTTTTCAGCAGTGCTGGTCAAGGGACGAGGCAATTACATCAGTCTGCGGCGGACCGAACGGGCGTTCAGTCGCCATACACAAAGACCCATGTTGGATCCTGAGGCCGGACAGCAGTTGGCACAGATTACTGAATGGTCTCAGGACACAACCGATGGAAGCCGTGCCGATTTGCCCTTTCGACCACAGTCCGCCGTGTGGGATGAAGTCGTCAGTGATCACGGTGATTGCCTGAGAAAATCCTGTCCGTATCACAGTGACTGTTTTTACTATCGAGCCCGGAGTCGCGTCTGGAATGCGGATTTACTGATCGTGAATCACGCTTTGTTCTTTTCCGACCTGGCGCTCCGACGCGAAGGAGCCAGTATTCTGCCCGATTATGAGATTGTGATGCTTGACGAAGCTCACACAATCGAAAGCGTTGCAGCAAGTCACCTGGGGCTGTCCGTGACTGAGGGGCAATTCAGTTATCTTCTCAATCGTCTTTACAATCGGAAGACTCAAAGAGGATTACTGGCAGTTCATCAGTTGACGGCTGCTCAGGATCGAGTTTCAACGATTCAGGCCGACTGTCGGCATTTTTTTTCTGAAGTCGACGAATGGTGTCGTCGTTTCGGTCGCGCTAACGGTCGAATCACTCAGCCGGTGGAAGTGATAAATACGGTGTCGCCGCGACTGCGGGATCTGGCAGCTCACCTGGAAACCGAATCCGGAAGAATGGTCAAAGAGGACGATCGAGTCGAGCTTTCGGGCGCCGCCGATCGCTGTCAGGTACTGGCGGAAAGCCTGGACTCATGGTGCGTTCAGAATCAGGATGGGAATGTGTACTGGCTGGAAAGGAATGGTGCGAAACGTGCCATTAAACTGACCAGCGCACCCGTAGAAGTCGGTCCTCTGCTGAGGGAACACCTGTTCAACGAAGTTTCGTCGGTTATCTGCGCCAGCGCGACGCTTTCAGTCGGGTCGGACGACTTCAGTTTCTTTCGCACTCGTGTCGGTCTCACGGACGGGAGTGACAGTCGTCACGGGAGTCCATTTGACTATACTACACAGACGCGACTGATTTTGTCCAAAAACATGCCGGATCCCGGCAGTGATGCGTCAGGATTTCAGGACGCCTGCATTCCTCGCATCAAACGTCATGTGCTGGAAACAAAAGGACGTGCATTCGTTCTGTTCACGAGCTACAGCATGCTGCAGTTTTGTGTGCAGCGGTTACAGAACTGGATGGCAGAACATGATCTCACGCTGTACGCCCAGGGACAAGGTATGCCGAGGTCAGCGATGCTGGATCGCTTCCGCAGTGGTTCTCAAGCTGTGTTGTTTGGAACCGACAGTTTCTGGCAGGGGGTTGACGTGCCCGGTGAATCCCTCCAAAACGTGATCATCCCGCGTTTGCCATTCAGTGTTCCGGATCATCCACTGCTTCAGGCCCGGGTCGATGCGATTAAAGCTCGAGGGGGTAATCCGTTTCGTGAATACCAGATACCGGAAGCAATCATCAAGTTGAAGCAGGGATTTGGACGGCTGATTCGTTCTCAGACGGATTCCGGAAGAGTCGTCATTTTGGATCCCCGCCTGCTGACAAAGTCTTATGGCCGACTGTTTGTATCGAGTCTGCCGGGTTGTCGGGTTGAATTTGATGATGGTGAATCGATGATCCCGGCGGAGGCGATATGACCCGGCAATAACCATTCAACCCGGCTGGATTGGAAGAAAACTGGTTTTGTACGCTGTGTTGTGAAAACGGTGACGACAGTCCTGCCTGCCATCATCTGTTCGTACCTGGGCACGTCATGGCTGGCCACGTCGTTTCCGCTGGAAAACCGATCAGGATTCTTCCTTCGCAACCGTGACGTGAGTCGTTTGCACGTTTAACATCCAGCCGCAGATTAATATTTTCTGCTGATCAACAGCACGACTGCACTGCCACCTGTACGGACTGAGTTCAGATGATGTCCGTCACGAAAGAACCGAATGTCGGAATTCGAAGAAAGATTAAACCGCGCGATCAACCGCGGTCGTGGTTCGCGCGATGCGAGAGGACGTGAAGAAGGCGAAAAAAGAGCCTCCGAGGAGGAACTCAAAAGTCGTCATTCTCAGCTGCGGCTTGCGTTGAGCGAACATATCGAGACGTGTCTTCGACACCTGGCCGATCATTTTCCCGGGTTTGAGTATTCAACAGTCGTTAACGAAGACGGCTGGGGGGCTCGAATCAGTCGGGACGATGTCAATATCAGTCAGGGTACCAGCCGCAACCTTTACAGCCGTTTTGAGATGCTGATCAGCCCCTGGTCCAGCGCTAATATTCTGGAACTGGTAACCAGGGGAACAATTCGCAATCGAGAGTCGCTGAATCGCAACAATTTTCGGATGCTGCATGAAGCGACGGAAGCCGGCTTCCAGGAAGTGATTGATGGATTCGCTGTGGAGTTTGCCGAACAATATGCAGCTCAGGAATAGCCACGCAGCCCAGACCTTGACTGAGGACACTGAGCTGCCATGATTCGCTCGAAATGTGTCTTCAACTGGTCTGTGAGGCAATGCAGCTCATTCGACCTCGTCCGCCTGTCGTGTGAATTGAGAATCACAGTTACTGACAGCCGTTTGTACTGTCGCTGAGCGCCGATGACATTCATCAATCTCAGCTTACTGTTTGGTTTGGGACTGGTCAGTGTTCCGGTCATCCTGCATCTGACCATGCGCTCTCGACCAAAGAGAATCGAGTTTCCAGCGCTTCGTCTCCTGGAAACTCGACGGACAGCCAATGCTCGCCGTTTGAAGCTGCGTCACCTGTTGCTCCTGCTGCTAAGGATGAGCGTTCTGGCGGCAGTCGTGCTGGCACTCACACGACCTTATATGCCACCGGCGCATTACGGTCTTTCATGGTTCGAATGGCTGCTGACTTGTTTCGTTATCGCGGGTGCGTTCGTCTCATACAAATGGTTTGCGGTGAGAGCAGCCAATCAGGAAGTGGCAGGCTATCTTTTGAGAGAACGAGTCGCTCGGATTCGGTCAGTAACCTCCGTGTGTGGCGTTCTGGCGATGCTGGTGATTGTTGGAGTGCCGTGGGGGTACCGGGTTGGTGCCGAAGTTCAGTCACCACAGAGCGATCTGGCTGTGGAAATTCCTGTCTCAGCAGTGTTCATTTTCGATACCAGTATCAGTATGTCGTATCGTCATGAGAGCAGAAGCCGCCTGGAACAGGCCAAAGAAATTGCCAGAGATCATTTGCAGACACTGCCTTCAGGAAGTCGTGTTGCGGTTGCTGTGACGGGTGCCAGCCCGTCAGATGAACTCGTCTTTCAGTCCGATCTCGCCGCTGTCAACTCAAGGGTCGAGTCACTCAAAACCACTGCTCGGATGGGCCGTCTTAATTCTGTTCTGCATCGGGCGTTTATGGCTCAGCGGGATGATCGACAGCTGGTGCGGACCGGTCTTGGGACAGTCCATGACCGTACTGTTTACTCGCGGGAGGTTGTCGTTTTTACTGACCTCTCCAAAAACGCCTGGTCTCTTCCGGATGATTCCGGGTTGCACGGATTGTTAAAGGAGCATTCCTGGCTTCACGTTTTTCTGGTGGATTTGAGTGTGACGAATCCAGTCAATCTGTCATTAAGAAATCTGAAACTCTCTGCAGATTCGATTGTGGCCGGACGAAGCGTTGATCTCTCTGTCGATGTCGTGAGAACGAAGGCGGCCCAAACGTCAGCCAACGTGGAAGTCTTTGTGATGAACGATAACGGAGACGAAAGTCGGGCGGCGGCACCAGTGCACGTTCAGCTGGACAGCGAATCTGTTAATGCACGAATGCTGGTGCCCGTCGCAGAGGACGCTGATTTTCTGGCGGGAATCGTCAGGATCAGTTCGTCGGATCCGCTGAAGGCGGATGACGTGTCCTGGTTCTCTCTGGGGATACAGCCGCGACCAAGGATTCTGCTTGTGGCAGATAAATTTTTGGATGCAGCCAATCTTCTGGCAGCACTGGAATCTCATGCAGGAGGCCCGTCAAGTCAGCCGCACTATGACTGTACATTCGCAGCTATTTCAGGCCTGCATCGTCAGACACTGACCGATTTTGATGTTGTCTGTATGGTCAATTGCCAGCGGCCGCGGCGGGACGTTTGGCGGTCGCTTCATGAATGGGTTCAACGGGGAGGATCGCTGCTGACCGTTGTAGGTGGTGCGAGGCGAGCTGTTCACAGTGCATGGAATGTTGACGAGAGTGAATCGCTGCTTCCTGCTCGGATTCTCAGGCCGGTTCGGTTTCGAGAAAACCCGGAATCGCTTCGATACGAACCAGGACATGCTATTACACGGGCACTGGACGACGTCCGAGAGGCGAGGACGCAACTGCTGGGGATTGTGATACGTCGACGGTGGATCGTTGAACCATCGTCGGATTCGCGAGTCATTATGTCGTATACCGGTTCCAGCAGGGATCCAGCCCTGCTGGAACGACGTGTAGGGGAAGGGCGATCGCTGATGCTGACGACGGCGGTAGATTACACCCAGGACCATGCCGCCCAGTGGAACGAACTGCCGGTCAGCTATACGTTCTTCATGCTGGCAGATGGAATGATGCAGTACTTAACGGGAGCAACGGACCAACGCCGCAATTTTCGCTCAGGCGCACCCATCGAGATACGGCTGCCGGCAGACAATCATTTTGACAGATACCTGCTTCGGCGACCGGGGCCGCGCCAAACATCGGGACAACTGACTCCTCGGCAGCGTTCCGTACTGATTGACGATGCTGATCAACCAGGCCACTATCGGCTGTGGCTTCCGGATTCTAATCGTTTTCGATCAGAATTCGCGGTCAACATACAGGAAAACGAAACGGACTTGACGCCTATTACCACATCGGAACTGGATACGCTGCTCGGCGAGAATCGTTGTTCCATTGTTAGTGGTCCCGGTGAACTGAAGCAGGCAGTCGATACAAGCCGGATGGGAATTGAGGTCTTTCCGATTTTGATTGGACTGCTCGTGATTTTGTTTTGCAGTGAGCACCTGATGGCCAACTATTTCTACGACCTGGAATTGCCGACAAGCGTTGATGAATCAGTCTGAACCGGACATGAGCTCGTGTGTTGCATCGGCAACAGATGGATGATCCCCCGGGCCGGTTATGTACCGATGTTGTTTTTCTGCAACATCCAATTCTACGGTTTCCAATGAAAGAATCGCTGAGTCGTCGGATTCTGTGTGAAGAAACCGCTGTCAGAGACGGTGCGGTGCTGAATAAGCCGATGGGTGATTGAAATTTCGAGTTCTGACGATTGCCGTTGAGCGATCATCAAATGTTGAGTTCAACGAACATGCCGATTTGTCTCGAAAGCACCGACACTTTCAATCTCTCTTTAGGCGCAACTTTTTTCGGTAATTCTTGTATCTGTTACTCAAGTGTTGGTACCGTGACCCACTGATGGCGTTGCTTGCGAGATGAGTTTGAATTGTGGTCGACAGGGCTCTCTCGAAATGTGCTAACGCATTCAATCTCTCCTCCAACGTAATTTTTCCCTTTCCAGCAACTCGATGATATTGGCAGTGCGAATAACGTGTGTAACAAACTCCGAAATCGTGACACAGATACAGATCTCTTCAGACAACTCAACCGTAACCGACTGTTTTACGTCGCGTGCCGCGTCGCTTTTCTGAAAACATTCGACAATCTTCTGGGTGAATCCATTTCCTCGTCTCCGTCAATCCGGAGTGAGGGGTTCCTTGACAGGATTCCATTGCTAGCCGGGACGGCGCCTCAGATTCAGATTGAGCTGTTGCTGCAGACCTGGCAGACACTGCGCAGTGAGACTCCACGAGTGTTGACGATTCAGGAGCAGGTCATTTGTCTGGCCATCACCAGTGAACTGGCACATACCGGAGCAGACGATGAAGATCGAATGCTTGGTCGGGCAGCATGTGGCCCGATACGCGTGTATCCTGGTGATGTCACATGGCTGGCTTCACGAGTGAGAGTGCTTCAGATGATGCTTCCGTTTGCTCCACAGGCTGCGATCCTGCAGGTCGAGTCGGGTATCGCCGCCGAGGATCTGCATCCTGTTCGGACCGCAGGTGGAGTCGACCAGGCGGCATTTGCCGGGCTTGTTAATCTGTTGGGCGGCTGGACAGTCAGTGAACGAATATTTGTGAACGCCCGTGGTCTGCTGACGCAAACGGAGTTGGACATTCTGAGAGAGTTCTTTGCAGAGCATCCTCGACTGATTGCGTCAGGCACATCCTGATCGTTCCCTGTGCGTTGTTCAGCGGGGACGTATCTTCACGAAACTGGTGATGCTCGGCAGTTTGTATGAGTATCGGGACGTCTGGGCGTCACCTGTTGCTACGAGTGTCACGACACAGGCTATGCATCGTCAAGTGCATTGACCGCAGCGAACGACCGGCCTTCCAGCATGGCAAGACTGGCTCCACCGCCGGTGCTTACATGCGTCACCTGGTCGGAAAAGCCCAATCGTTGGATTGCGGCTGCACTGTCACCACCACCGACAATACTTGTGGCTGAACTGTCAGCGATTGCCTGAGCGACGGCCCGGGTCCCCTCGTCAAAGGGGGGGACTTCAAAAACACCCATGGGACCGTTCCACACAACGGTCCTGGCGCCCTCAATGATATCCGTGTACAACGATGCGGTCGTCGGACCAATATCCAGACCCTCAAATTCATCAGGGATTTCGCCGGCAATGGCCACAAATTTTCTACAGTCAGGCGTACAGGATTCGCCGCAATGTGTGTCCGCAGGGAGCACTAATTTTGTTCCGCCCTCTTCAATCAGTTCGGCAGCCAGCTCAACTTTATCGGGTTCGACGAAACTCTTTCCTACTTCACCTCGCTTTGCCAAAGCGAACGTGTAGGCCATTGCTCCTCCGATGAGCACTTTATCACAGACATTCAACAGATTGCGGATGACCTGAATTTTGTCAGATACCTTCTTTCCACCCAGAATAGCGACAAATGGCCGCTGAGGATCGGCGATGGCGTCGCTGAGGAACTGGATTTCCTTCTCGACCAGAAGTCCGGCAACGCGTGGCTTGCGGCCCATTGCCAGAGGCACCCCTACCATCGAAGCATCAGAATTGTGACAGGATCCAAATGCATCATTGCAGTAGATGTCTCCCAATTTCGCCAGTTCTGACGCAAACTCTGCCGAATTTTCCTTCTCTCCATCGTTGAATCGAAGGTTTTCAAGCACCAGGATCTGACCGGGTAATAATGACCTCACACGTTCCTGTGTGTCATAGCTGACGCAATCGGCTGCAAAGATTACTTCTGCCGGAACAAGCTCCGCCAGTCGATCAGCGACCGGTCGCAGACTCAATGTTGAATTGTCGCTGCCTGACTTGGGGCGTCCCAGATGGCTCATGAGAATTAAGCTGCCACCACGGTCCAGTACTGACCGAATTGTCGGCAGCGCCATGCAGATTCGTCGATCGTCCGTGATTGTTGAACCTTCCAGTGGAACATTGAAGTCGACGCGCATCAGGACGATTTTCTCGCCCACATCAACCTGTTCGATCGTCTTTTTCACCATACTGTAGTGACCTGGTCTGCTTGTTGTCGTGGCTGTAGCCGCTGATTTGTCCGAGGTGTCGACACATTAGAATCCATCGCGTGTCACTGCCAGACCAGCCTGAAGAACCGAATCCGACGATGAAGAATTCCAAAGAATGCGAAATTCAGCAGAATACGAGTAGTTGTCGATTACGGAGACATTCATCGCCGACCCGTATTCAATACTTTCATCCCGTTCCTGTGTCATAGATCGAACTTCAATGTCAGTTGATTCGACAGAATACCGTGACCGCAATCGGCGTGTCTGGAATCACCTTGCTGCCTCGGGCAGTCTGTTCGCCAGAGTTGCCACAGACGAGGAAGTGGCACATCCGCTGGAGACGCTGGACAGTCGGGGATGGCTGCCGACTTCCGTACACGGCAAAGATGTTCTGTGTCTTGCGTCTGGTGGTGGCTGGCAGGCGATTCTGTATGCAGCGGCAGGTGCCAATGTGACTGTTGTCGATATCAGTGATGAAATGCTCCAGCTGGATACCCGTGAATCACGTCGGCGAGGATTAAGCGTGCGAACCGTATCGGCTTCGATGGACGACTTGTCTGACTTCGGAGACGCCACTTTCGATATCGTGCATCAGCCAGTCAGTACGTGTTACGTACCACATGTGCAGGCTGTCTACAATGAGGCTGCACGTGTGTTGCGGGATCAGGGAATCTACATCAGTCAACACAAGCAACCCACCAGCCTGCAAGTCAGCTATCGCAACGATCGTCAGCATTTTGTGGTCGGAGTTGAGTACTATCAGGACGGACCCGTTCCATGTCAGATCGACGAGTCATACCGTGAATCCGGAGCGGTCGAGTATCTGCATCGCTGGGAAGAACTCGTCGGGGGCCTTTGCTGTGCGGGATTCATTCTGGAAGATTTGACAGAACCCTGCCGAGCTGATCATTCAGTTGACGTGACACACTACGGATACCGCGGTCGATTCATTCCACCATACGTACGAATGAAAGCACGCAGACGGAGTCGGAGGAGTGAGGACCAGCCGAATGACGAATCCCGACTTTGGATACCGGATCAGGTTACATCGGAAAGACGATGAAGTTCTGGTGGTTCGAATGCTGCCGTAACGCGGCTCATAGCTTCGGCTGATTCTGCCGGATGGTCCGGTGTGGGTGTTTGGAGTACAGCGTATCCTCTGTCGCTGACACGATACCGTAGTCCCGTGTGTCGATTGCTTACCTCGAATTTGAGCATCCCCAGAGCAATCAGTTCACCGTGAATCTGTGTCAACTGCTCAGGATCGGCACTGTCAATGGTCTCAAGACGCTCCAGCCAGCCGTCGTGTTCATCATGCGTTGTCTTCAAAGCCAGGGAGCGGGCTGCATAAGACTGCAAAACCAGCAGGTTTTGCTCACTGAGGCAGTCGAAGAGTAGGTCGGTTGCAGACATGTCCGATTTATCGACCGCCTTAATCGGTGGTTCCAGTATCACCTCGGAAAGCAAAACGATCGATACGTACGGTACAGTTTAACATCAGGGGACATGAAGATGACGGACGCGAATGTTCGTTGTTTTAACTGTAGTCGCTGCCGAACAGAAAAATTCCGGTTAATGGGAGCAGGTCACAGACTCTCCACGAGCCCTATCAGGAAACCTGACGGCGTTCGCGATCGAGGAATCACAACCGACGAGATCCATTTGTATCGCGTTTCACGACAGTTGGAACACTGCACGAATCAATCCGTCGGTTTCAAAGGAGGTTTGCGAACGAGTGGTGATCCGTATGGACGACGTGAACAGACACGCCGGGCAGGAGACCACACATTCCCTTCAGGTTGGGCGTGGTGTCGTCGGCGGTTTTTTCGAAAACGGAGTTGTAGTATGGCGCAGTTAAGAAGAAGTGCTGCGGCATTCAGCCAAATTCGGGAACGCCTGCACGAAGAACTGACACGACAAAATGAGTGCATTGCATTCCGGTCAACTGAGTGCAAAACTTATTTTCACTCAGTCTCAATCTTCGAGACTTTTTTGGCGTTGTCTTAAGTTCTGTTCGGAGCATGTCTGTGCCAGCGTCCCGCCTGTCGGATGTACTCAGCCCGGGCACGGTTCGGTGTGTGGACGTTGAGTGTGAGGGCGAGGCTATGATCCGGCTCAAACGCATGGGTATATGTGGCGAACGCATGATCGAAGTCATTCAGCCTGGTGATCCGATGGTAGTGCGTGTGGTTGGAAGTCGACTGGGTCTTTCCCGACGACTCGCCGCATCTGTTGTAGTCGAGCAGGTTTGCGATGTAATGACATCAGCAAAGCCCGATGCCGTCGAGAATGAGTGACGCAAGCCCTCAGGGGGCGCAATCAGAATTCGAGCCGCTGCGTGCTGCTCATCAAACGCGAATTGCTCTGGTCGGCAATCCGAATACTGGTAAGACCACACTCTTCAACCGGTTAACCGGACTTCGTGCTAAAACTGCTAACTATCCCGGGATCACAGTTGACCTTCGAAGAGGGGCAATGTCACTCGATCATCGTCGGGTTGAAGTGATTGATCTTCCAGGCACATACAGTCTCGATTCGATAAGTCCCGAAGAGAAAGTGGCCGAGTTAATTCTAACGGGACACCATCCCGTAGAGCCGGTACCGGATATTGTTGTGCTTGTCATCGACGCTACGAACCTGGAACGCAATCTTTTCCTGGTGAGTGAACTTTTGGATTTGCGACTTCAGATGGTTGTCGTACTGAATCTTATCGATGCGGCAGAAGCGCTGGATATCAAAATTCAGGTTGCTCAGCTTTCCGAGCAGCTGGGGTGTCCCGTGGTACCTGTCAGTTCCAGGCATGGCACGGGTATTGACGTACTGAAAGATCGTCTTAACGAACTAGTCACCGGCCGGCTTCCGATCCTGATGACGGACCATTCTTCCTGTACCGCCGGATGCTCAGGCTGCACTTTTTCTGCGCGATATGACTGGGCTGCGAAAGTCTCCGAAGCCACTGTTACAGTGCCTGCCAACCTGGACGACCGGACCGCGACCATCGATCGCCTGGTTACGAATCCTGTGATCGGATCCGTAACCTTCGTTGCGATCATGCTCGGTGTGTTTTATCTGATCTTCTCGCTGGCCTCTGTGCCGATGGACCTCATTGACGGAGTCTTTGCGACTGTCGGTGGTTTTGTCGATCAGTTGATTCCTGCGAGCAATGTTTCTGTCTTGTTGTGGTATCCACTTGCAGGAATGGTTTCGATCCTGATTTTCTTCGGCAGTTACCAGGCTGCAGGAATTCAATGGACAAAAACGAGTGTGGCTGTGTCCGTTGTTGTTTCTGTTCTCGTGGCCTGTATGCCGATTGACGATTTCCGCAGTCTTGTGGTCGATGGTGTGGTCGCCGGTGTGGGTGGCATTGTCATCTTTCTGCCCCAGATCTGTATTCTGTTTTTTTTCATTTCTGTGCTGGAAGACAGCGGCTATATGGCCCGCGCCGCTTTCGTGATGGAACGACTGATGCAACGTGTTGGGCTTCCGGGAAAAGCATTTGTGCCGATGTTGTCAGCTCATGCGTGTGCGATTCCCGGTATTATGGCGGCACGGGCCATAGAAAACTGGCGAGATCGGCTGGTCACGATTCTGGTTCTGCCTTTGCTGACATGTTCCGCGCGGCTGCCGGTCTATGCGATGATCACGGCGCTGCTGTTTAGTGATTCGCCAGTCATGGCGGCTGTTGTCTTCGTCAGTGCCTATACGTTGGGAATTGTCGCGGCGCTGTTGTCCGCCTGGTGTCTCAAGAAAACGATTCTAAAAGGTGAATCTGTTCCGCTGGTGATTGAATTGCCACCCTATCGGGTGCCCGGCATTCGCAACACGTTGACGACTGTCATGGAACGAGCGGCCCTGTTTGTTAGACAGGCTGGCACTGTGATACTCCTTATTTCGGTCGTTTTATGGGCGCTTGCCACTTATCCCAAAATGCCGGACGAAGCGCCATTGTCCTTTGAGGCTGCTGAGCGAATTGCGGCACTGCGGGCTGCTGGTGACGGGGAAACCCTGGCTGTTGAAATTGATCGTGTGATGGCTCAGGAATCACTGGCCTGGTCTTTTGCCGGTCGAGCCGGGAAACTGATGGAACCAGTTTTTGCCCCTTTGGGATTCGACTGGAAAATCAATATTGGTGTCATTTCCTCATTTGCCGCGCGTGAGGTCGTTGTTTCGACACTGGCGATCGTCTACGGAATCGGAGAAGACATGGCGGAGGACGAAGCCAGTCTGGTGGAAATCCTGAGGCGGCAAACCAGAGCTGATGGCGGTCTGGTGTTTAGCACGGCTACAGGGCTCAGCCTTCTCGTGTTCTTCGTGTTGGCCATGCAGTGCCTGCCCACACAGGCGGTCACTCGAAGGGAAACGGGATCATGGAAATGGGCCGCATTTCAATTGATCTATATGACAGTGTTGGCCTGGGTCGCTGCATTCGCCACGTACCAAATCGGATGTGCTTCCGGTCTGGGTTAGGCGGCAGATCAATTGTGGCAATGCCCGGTTCAGATTTTTTTGAACCGTGACAGGCAGAGGGACAAGGACAACTCTGAACAGCGGTTTCTTTTGTTAGCATCGGACTGGTCAGCGACTTCCGTTGACCGGTTTGTCTGCGGTTGTGCGTTCCTGCGACGAGCGGAAGTTGCGTGCATTGACGTCTTATCTGTTATCGGAATGGAATCACATCAGCAACGTGGCAGGTTTGAGTGAAGTGGCACTCATTTGCCTCCTGAATAAAGAGTTACGTGTGTCCCGATTTTGTACGGTCTTGCAGTAAAGTGATCGATTGGTGTGTTTCTGTCCAGTTTCATCATTGTTCGATGATTTTGAGGCTGGGCGGCACCAATCATGCATAGCTGCAACTCGTGGTCCGTTGGCAGACCATGCCATTGGATAGTCTGGAGGATGGAGTTCTTGGGGTCGCAGAATTCTTGACCCACCCAAAGCACCCAAAGTGGTTAAGTCATTGCGTTTCTGATATGCAGTAGTGCCTGTTGTGTGAGCAAAGGTGCTGAAAGATGAATCAGTAATTCTGTGGGTTTGGGTGACATTGGATGTTTTCAGTGTGGGATTCCTGATTTTCGTTCGCAATTCGTGCGAGACGCTGTTCCGTGAGTCAGGACAATATTGGGATCAATCCTTGATGATTTCACAAACTGTTGAGTACGCGCTGCGTGCTGTTGTCACCATAGCTCAGCACGATGGAATCCCCTGTACATCACGAAAGATAGCGGATATTACCCAAGTGCCGTTTGCGTATCTTTCGAAGCTGATGCAGGGTCTGGTCCGAGGAGGGATCGTGAGTTCTCGGCGCGGGAAGCATGGCGGTTTTGTGCTGACGAAGGACGTTGATCAACTGACAGTTCTTGAAATCGTCGAAAGTGTTGATCCAATTCCGAGGATTCGACAATGTCCACTGAAAAAGCAATCTCACACATCCAGCCTTTGTCCATTGCATATGATGCTGGACACAGCACTTGAGCAGACGGAGAAAAAATTTCGCCAGACGGTGGTGGCGGATTTGCTTTCTCAACCAGGAAGTGACACGCCGCTGTGCGAAGAGAATGAATTAGTGTCACTCGGTGTGGGCACGAGATTCGGAAAGTAAAAACGTCGGACAAAGACAAAGCGACGGGCCGGCTGAAAAATCTGTTTTCTGGAACTGTCGTTCGACTGTCTTTACTGCCAGTTCCAGGCGGTCATTGCGTTCAGCTCGCGAACAAATAATTGCCGATCTGCTGCTGCCAGATGCGCCCAGGTCTCAGATTCGCTGACACGTCGACTGGACAATTCGCGATATTCGACGGGACTTGCATCGATCAAATGCAGTTCACCACGCTGGTCGAGAGCCAGCAGACGTTTGCCGTTTGAGACCATGCTCCAGTACTTGCCGAATGGACGTGTGGTCCAGTTCGTTTCACCATTCACAGGGTTGATACAGGTGAATCGCTGGTTTCGCAGGTGCAGAAAGACGCGTCCATCGATCACAACCGGAGATGACATATAGCCTTGTTTGTTTGTCCTCCAGCGTTCCGTGATCTGCAAGCCGCTGCTCGACTTCATCACCTCAAATAAAAACGTTCCACCGCCATAAGTACTGGTTAGGATGCTATCCCCGATTACGGTTGGTGTCAGGATATTCATGCCGCGATAGGCTTCGACATCAGTGGACCACAGTCGGTCCCCGGTTTCCAGGTCCAGCCCGAATAATGATTGTCGACTTTGCACGACCAGTTGGCGTTGACGGCCAATAGTAGCGATGACCGGTGAAGAAAAAGCGCTGGTGCCCAGTCCTGAGCCAAACAGTCCTCCGGACTCCGGTGTTGATCGCCAAATGACTTTGCCGTCGGACTTATTCAGTTTCACGACTGATGCAGCCGCCTGCAGATAGATATGTTCACCGTCCAGCAGTGGTGAGCAGACAGTTCCGAAGCCCGGAAGAGCTGCGTTGAACGTTTTGACAAAGTCCACTCGCCAGTTTTCATGGCCTGTTTGGACATCCAGACTGACGAGAACATCGCGAATTCCGGCCACATACAGATTTTGGCTATCACTGGAGGGTGTTGAGCGAATCCAGCTTCCATTTTTTGCTGCAAAAAAGGGGACTTTCAGAGCCCCCTTCCATTCCGTTTTCCAGAGTTCTTTCCCGGTTCGGCGATCCAGAGCTCGGACAACCTCGTCGGTTTTTGAGCGTGTTTCCGTCACGAACACACGAGGTCCTGAGACGATGGGGCCCGAATAGCCGGGGCCCAGAGAAATTCGCCACGATTGTGTAAGATTTTCTGCACCTAGTGAGTCGGGCCATTTCTGCTGTGGTGTGATTCGACAGTCGCGTGTTGGACCTCGCCACTGTGGCCAGTCTGCTGCCTGCGAGTCAGCGGACGCGAATAACAACAAACCGATGGTCAAATATCGGAACATGTCTAATAACCAGTTAATCGTCAGATGAACCAGAATGATGTTTCTGGATACTAGACGCGAAGGCCAGATTGCCCAGTGGTTTCCGGCGTGTTTTTGTTGACTGAGGGATGTTTTTCGGTAACCGACCCTGATGATTGAGATCACCCCGACAAATGCCGGCACAACAATCCTTATGGCCGAACAGCATTTTTGTGGCTCTGTAGAATCCGTTTTTGACTTCTTTGCAGATGCAGGGAACCTGGAAGCGATTACCCCGCCGTGGCTCAATTTTAAAATTGAGACACCACTACCCATCGATATGCACAATGGCACACTCATTGACTATCGCCTGCGCCTGCGCAGGATTCCGATTCGCTGGCGGACAGTGATCTCCGAGTGGGAACCGCCCTTTCGATTTGTTGACACTCAAATTCGAGGGCCCTATCGAGTGTGGCGGCACACACATATCTTTGAAGAAACGGGCGACGGGACTCTCATGCAGGACCTCGTGGAATATTCGGTTCCCGGTGGCTACCTGATCAACAAACTGTTCGTGGAGTCCGATCTGAAAAAGATATTCGGTTATCGACAACAGTGTCTCGCAAGAAAACTCTCGGGACCTATGCCAGATGTCGTTTGACAGGGCGTGAGCATGCTGTCGGCAGGATATCAGCAAGTGCAGGACCAATGTCAACTCAAAGGATGGTCGGTCGCGGCTGATGGGAAGTCAGCGGTCGTACTGGAACGACATGTTTATTCAGAGAACAGCCAAGGAAGGGGGCCGAGCGACGGGATTGATCGCCGTTCGTTCGGTCAGGATGTGTGTGTGCCTCTCGGCAGGCCAGGGAAGAACGCGTTGGTTCGGGAGATGTAGTCGACGTATTGTGGCTTTGTCTTTTTCAGTGTTTTCTCCAGCAGTGTGACGCCGGAGATTCGCATGAGAAACAGAGACATGACGACGGGGCCGATTACTGTCCACCATGCCCCACTGGCCGACACAGCAACGAAATACAGCCCCCACCAAACGAGGAAATCACCGAAGTAGTTGGGATGTCGTGTGAAACGCCACAATCCTGTCTCGAGTACCTGTCCTGAACTGTCTGGATTCGCTTTGAATCGAGCGAGCTGCCAGTCACCGACGGTTTCGAAAAACAATCCGATTGCCCACAGAGTAACTCCGGGAACCCGGAGCCAGTGCCAGCCGGAATCGGTCGTAATCGAACCCCACTGCAGCGGCGCGGAACTTTCCTGCAGTACAGTCCCTCCGGACAGGACGGAATCGATCGTTATTGCCCCCGCCTGCAGTGGCAGCGACACGATCCACATGATAACTCCCTGCAAGCCAAATACTGTCAGCAGGCTGACCATTGGGAAAGCCTCTCCATGGCGTTTCCTCATGGCCTGGTAACGGTAATCCTCCGCCTGGCCATGATTACGCCATGCCAGGTAGCAAGACAGTCTCAGGCCCCAGATTGATGTTAGAACGGGCAGAAGCCAGTTGTCGGAGTCAGCTGCCGTCAGGAATGCCGTCCAGCTGATGAGGACGAAGCCGGATCCCCAGATGAGGTCCACGACGCTGGCATCTTTCAGGTACATGCTGATGATCCAGGTCATGATCATCAAAGTGCCGGTAATGACTGCTGAATTGGCAATCACATTGATGAGTTGTTCGGACATCGCTCAAACAGATAGTGGGACACGAACCATTCATTTCCGCCATTGAACGCAAACAGTTCTTCGCAGGCCATGAAGAACAGACGCCAGCGATGATGCCACCGATCAGCATCCTCCTTGCCGTAACATCTGATCAGGAAGGGACGCAGGTTATCGGCTGCAGCATCCAGATTGTTCAGCCATGCTCGACAGGTCTTTGCATAGTGCAGCCCATTCCATTTCCATTGATTGATCAATGACATCGGGCCACCACATTTTGGCAACAAATCCACGCTGGGCATCATGCCTCCGGTGAAGAAATGGCGTCCCATCCAGTTATCGTTGCCATGTGTTTCGAAAAGATACGGAGTCTGCCGATGGCAGAAGATATGAACGAGTAATTGGCCCTGCGGGCGCAGCCAATGATCAATTCGGTGTAGCAGTTCTCGATGGTTGCGCATGTGTTCAAACATTTCGACTGAGATAACCCGGTCAAAACACTGTTTCGTTTCGAAGTCATTCATATCGGCAGTCACGACAGTCAGATTTTGTAAACGCCGTGAATGTGCCTGCTGATGGATATACTCACGTTGAGATTGCGAATTCGAGACGGATGTAATGCGACACTTTGGAAACTTTTCCGCCATCCACAGTGACAGCGAGCCCCAGCCACATCCGAGTTCGAGAACGTTCATGCCATTGCGCAAACCGGCATTTCGGCAGGTTTGCCTCAGCGCTTCTTCTTCTGCCACCGCCAGTCGGTCGACATCGGCAGGCCAGTAGCAACTGCTGTATTTGAGTCGTGGTCCGAGGATTTTTTGGAAGAATATTGCAGGGACTTCGTAGTGCTGGTCATTTGCCTTCTCCGGAACAACAGCAATTTGTTCTGAGGCAGCAGACGCAATGAAGTTGGTGAGTTGGTGTTCGTCGGATCGGTTCTCCAGATCACGCAGTCGATTCTTTAGCAGTCGGCGAATACCAAACCGAATCAGCAAATCTGGAAGTTGCCCCTTTTCAGCTGCGCGCAGCAGTCTGCTCATCACCAGGCTGCGATCTTGGACAGCCGTTATCGATCGGTTGGCTGAAGTTGAGGCTTGTCCCATACGATTTGGACGACTCTGACGGCCTGTTCGCGAAAAGCAGCTTCGCAGTAACATAAGTAATACTCCCACATGCGAATGAATCGGTCGTCGAATCCCAGTGCGCGGACATCACTGATGCGATCAAAAAACCGGCTTCGCCATTCCTGCAGCGTTCTGGTGTAGTGTCTGGAAAGGTCTTCCACAGACTGCAGTCGCAAATTTGATGTTCGTCCCACGGAATTCTGGATTGCCGACACAGATGGCAGAAACCCTCCCGGAAAAATGTACTGCTGGATAAAATCCACAGACCGTCGATACGTGTCATAGCGATCTTCGGGCATAACGATCGCCTGAACAACGAAACGTCCGCCGGGTCTGAGTAGTCGCGCACAATGCCGGAAGTAGGCGTCGAGGTATCGTTCACCAACCGCCTCCACCATTTCGATGGACACGACTTTGTCATATTGGCCATCCAGGTCGCGGTAGTCCGTATTCAGCAGAACCACGCGATCAGATATTCCCGCTTCGTTGATTCGCGTCCCGGCTTTGGTGAACTGGGCGTCTGAGATTGTGGTCGTTGTCAATCGGCAACCGAAGTTGTTCACAGCGTGGAGCGCGAAGCCTCCCCAGCCGGTGCCAATTTCCAAAACCTCATCAGCTGGCCCGAGATCCAGTTTGCGACAAATACGGTCCAGTTTGGCAATTGATGCTTCGTGCAGTGATGAATTGTCAGTGTCAAACCAGCCTGAGGAGTACATCATCGTCGGGTCAAGAAACAGCTCAAAAAATTCATTAGACAGATCGTAGTGTGCTGCGATGTGACGACGACTACCGTGTCGAGTATTTCGATTGATTCGAAAGGCCAGTCGATTCAGGAACCGTGATAGTCCGCCCAGTCTGGAGGAACTGGCAGGGACGTGAGACAGATTGCGATACAGGATGCGCAGCAGATTGACCAGGTTGTCAGTTCGCCAGTGGCCCTGCAGGTAAGATTCGGCTACCCCAAGGCTGCCTCCGATCGACAACTGACTGAAGAAACGAGGGTCATTGATGTGCCATTCTGCCTGCAGTCCAGGCATTTCGGGATCGCCGCAGTCAAACGTTCGTTCGGTGTCAACGTAGTTAATCATTCCGTCTTTCAGGTTTTTCAGCCACGACAGTACCAACCGTCGAGAGAGACGCTGGATCCAGGTTGGTTCTTTGACCTCCGACACCTGTTGTGGAACAGGTGTTGGCCTGGAAGGCCGGTGTTGTGATGCGGCCGCAATAGAAATTGTACTGGAGCCCATTTCGTTGTCCTGAAACTGAGTGAATCCGCGGTGTTTGAAGTCGGTACGGTGGCCCGGAGGAAGTCCTCGTCAGGCAGAACTGCGATGACGAGGATGAGGAACGAACGGCACACGCCGCAGCCACAGACGTAACGCCTGCCAGTAGATAGCAAGTACAACCTGAACTGTCATTAACGGAAATCGCAGCAATACGACGAACGCACGCCAAGACGAGAGCTGTCGGCGTTTCAGCAGCAATTTTGCATCGAACAAACATCCTTGTGGATCATGACTGGTGAGACAGACGGAAGTCCGGGCTGCAGGTACCGTCAATCGCCAGTCGTACGACATGTCCATTTCCATGAACGGCGAGACGTGAAATTGTTTGTCGTGTCGGAACCGGATGACCTGATTCCGGGTTTTACAGGGAATGACGTAGCAATGTCGTTCATTCCACGGAGTGTTGGTGACGTCGGCCACGACAGCTTCGAGATGAGTTCCTGACTGGTCAAAACAGTAGTACATTGAAACGGGGTTGAAGACGAATCCGAAGTAACGCACATGAGTCAGCAGACGTATGGGGCCTTTCACATGTTGTCCCGTGTGTTCGAAAACGGTGTCACGCACACAAGCTGACAGTGGACGTGCCGGATCGCCGTGATAATCGGCTCGCCGAAACCGGACCAGGCTGAAACGCCGGGTGGACCAGATCCACGGAACTCGAAAGACGCGTTCAATCTCGTTCAGGTCAAGATACAACAGAAACAATCGGTTTTTGAATATGTGTCGCATGGGGCGCCGACGATGGTGTTGAATGGTGCCCTGGTAAATACAGCTGTGCAGTTCGTCAGAGCCACAGTCAGGTACAGTGTTCTGCTGACCATCGTTCTGTTTTCTGAAAGACTGCTCCCGGGTGGTCAGCGACATTAAACACCCCCCAAAGGTGTGTCGTTGAACGTGTCCATTGGCGCTGGGCTGTGCTGCTGAGTCAGAGACGGTGATGGTTTGTCATCTGTTGTCCATCCCGGGATTCCGAATTGTCTGCTGACAGCCAAAGCGCTGAGCACTCCGTCTTCGTGAAATCCGTTACCCCAGTAAGCGCCGCAGAACGAAGTCCGTCGACGACGAATCACTTTGGTATGGCGTTGCTGGGCCGACGTTCGACGAGTGGTGAAGAGTGGGTGTGAATAGCAAAACTCTGCCAGAATCTTTTCGGGGTCAATCGATTCCGGTTCGTTGAGTGTGACACAAAATGTATGCGGTGACTGAATGTGCTGCAGGATATTCATGTTATAAGTCACAGCAGGGCGGACCGAGTTCTGTCTGGGGATGTGGTAATTCCAGCTCGCCCAGGCACGCTTGCTGACGGGAAGCACTGCCTCGTCCGTGTGAAGAACAGCCGTGTTGGTACTGTAAGGAAAAGCGGAAAGTAGTTCCGTCTCCAGCTTGTCAGCGTCGTTCAGGATTCCAAGAGCCTGATCGCTGTGGCACGCGAAGACGATTTCGTCGAACTTGTCCTGACCGTTTCGGTGGCACACGGTCACATGGTCCACCGCGCGATCGACCGACAATACCGGACAATTTATATGAATTTGGTGCTCAAACGGGGCTGCAAGTCGTCTGACATATTCCTGAGATCCTCCCTGAATAACTCGCCATACCGGACGGTTGTTTAAGCTGAGCAATCCGTGATGAACGTAGAATTCGAGGATAAAACGGACAGGAAACTGAGCGAAATCTTCACAGGGACACGACCAAATCGCGGCTCCCATAGGCAGCAGGTATTGTTGAGCAAACTGCCTCGAGTAACCTCGCTCATTGAGATAAGCTCCTACGGTCAGTTCGGAGGAAACAGACTGGCAATCTTTCGGTCCCTCTCGGTTAAAGCGGTGAATATCCCGCAGCATTCTCAGGAACATCGGTCGCACCAGATTTTGTCGCTGAGCAAAAATACCGTTCAGAGAGGTGCCGTTGTATTCCAGTCCGGTTCGGTCACATCGGACACTGAAACTCATTGACGTTGGTGATGTTTTGACACCCAGGTCTCTGAGAATGCCGGAAAACACAGGGTAGGTCCGATTGTTATAGACGATGAATCCCGTGTCGATCTGATGAGTTCTGCCATTCATTGACACCGAAACTGTGTTGGAGTGGCCACCAATTCGGGTATCGGCTTCAAATACGGACACCTGATGCTCACGCGTCAGAAGGCGAGCACAGACAAGACCGGATATCCCTGAACCGATCACAGCAATACGCACGTGCTTCTCCGACCGCGGTTGAATTCTCAGTAAGTTTCTAGACCTCATCCACAGTCTGACCAGTGGTTAACCGGTTCGAGCTGGATTTCAGATGGAATCGCTGGAAAGTACGGTGGTTGACCCCAGGGTTTTCTTCGTTTCACTCAGGAATTGTTCGGGCCGAGTCGTAAATTCGGCGCAAATTGTCTGGTCAATTATCGGTGTCCGTCTACAACCGCTCAGGGAGCGGTCTGCTGTTCATGGCGAGGCCTGTTCACTGTAAGATTAGCGGCGGCGGTCCAGGATTGGACCGAGCACGGACTCAAAAATACCGGCTCGGGGGATTTCCATTATTTCTGATACCGTTTCTGACAGGGCTGGTCACTCGAAAGCCGAGGTTGGGGTGGCTGATTCGGAGATAAAATTCATTCCCAATGACGACTTTGAGTCAGCGTCGGAATGCGATTTTCAGACAATTGACGGGTTTCTTTACGCCGCAGAAGATGGCCGCCCGGACCCAAGCGACGCAGGGCAGGTAGCGGAAACGTTCCTGCGCGCACTGGAAGACAGTCGATTATTGTCGTTTGAAGGTGAGCAGTTTCTGTTTAAACGGCTGAACTTTCTGAGATTTCGCGCTAATGCTTTGCAGGCAACTCTGAAGCTAAAGAGTCGCCCCCCTAAGAAAACGTTGAAAGAGGTGTGTCGATTACTCGCGGAAGCTGAAAAGGCGCGAGAGGAAATCGTGCGGGCAAACCTGCGACTGGTCATGTCGATCGCACGTAAACAATCGTCTTCAGAAGATGAACGTGACGAGTTCGTGGCCGAGGCGAACGCCATCCTGTTGAATGCGATCGACAAGTTCGATTTTGCGCGAGGATATCGATTCAGCACCTACGTTACGCATGCGATTCAACGTCACCTCTATCGATTGATCAGTCGTCGCAACAAGCGAAAACACCACGAGGTGAATGAAGAGGACTTGCTGTTGTCGAATGCTTCGAGTCATGACAGCGATGAGCCGACTCAGAAAGACATTATGGCGGCGGCCAGCAGTATTTTGGCTCAGTTAGACGACCTGCTGGATCCACGAGAATGTGCCATTGTTCGTGGACGATTCGGGCTGGACCCGTACGGTAAAGGCAGAACGTTGCGGGAATTGGGTGAAGAACTGGGGATCAGTAAGGAACGAGTCAGGCAGATTCTTCAGCAGAGTATTGAGAAACTTGGAAGCATAGCTCAACCATTTGAATCGACCTTTGATTCTCAGTAGTCATTTATACGGCGACAAAACATGGACACGACTTACCAACCGCGATCGTGGATGAAGCCTCTGCTGATCGGAGCGGGTATCTACAATTTGTTGTGGGCACTGATTGCTGTCGTGATGCCACAGGCGATGCTGGACTGGCTGGGCGTCGAAACGACCGCAGTCTCTGAACATTTCTGGCAGTGTATCGGGATGATTGTTGGTGTGTACGGTGTTGGCTATTTGATTGCCGCTCGTAGTCCCTATCGGCACTGGCCAATGACGCTGGTGGGACTGCTGGGTAAGGTATTCGGTCCGATTGGTTTTGCAGTCGGGGTTGCTGGAGGGACGTTGCCTGCGTCGCTCGGCTGGACAATCATTACCAATGATCTGATCTGGTGGATTCCGTTTGCCATGATTCTGTGGGGAGCGGTCCGCTATCATCAGACGAGATCATCGGCTTACGACATGTCTGAAGCTGACGATCCCATTCGGGAATTGTCGACCAACGATGGCAGGCGTCTGGACGATCTGGCAGATCGACAGCCACAGCTTGTGGTTTTTCTGCGTCACACGGGCTGCGCATTTTGTCGCGAGGCCTTGGCAGACATCTCAAGACAAAGGACTCAGATTGAGGGGGCTGGATGCGGCATTGTGCTCGTCCATCTTGGGAAGGACGACTCGGATCAGATTTTTGCCCGGTACCAGATGCATGATGTTCCGAGAATCAACGATCCTTCTTTACGGTTGTATCGTCAGTTCGGCCTGGACCTTGGTGGCTTTTCGGAATTGTTTGGTCTGCGTGTGTGGGTCAGAGTGCTGATGGCCGGTTTACTGCATGGGCGTGGGCCTATCCGTGGCAACAGTTTTCAGATGCCCGGTGTGTACCTGTACTATTGTGGGCAGATTCTTGGTGGTTTTCGGCATGACCACGCTTCCGACAGGCCGGACTATTTTGCGCTGGCACAGCAAGTTCAGGCGAATCAGCAGACAGTCGTCGCGTGACATCGTAAAGCGGTCATTTCCTTAGTTTCATCTGTGACGTGCCTTTGAGTCAACGGATACCGCGTCATCGCAGTGGGTCGGCGTTGTCTTTACATACGCAACGCTGTCGTGCGAGAAACCGACCCCGCTCAGGCCGTGTTCCCGCAATAGTGCTCGATCTGTTTCTCTGCAGAATGAAGACACACTGATCACGATCCGCTGCGAACCATTTCTCTGTCTTGAATTCGGATTCCGGCGGGAAGGTCAACGGTGTTGCCGACTTATGCTGTTCGCCGGAACGCTGCTTCTTTTGCTGACCATAATTTTCTGAATGGAAGTGTTCTGAAATGAGTCTGAGGGAGGAAACTTCAGCAAAGGGTCGAACGAGCGGTGGTCATTTCGCAATTCCTGCCTAAGAAGACTCACATGTCCCGGTTCCAAGTGAACAGTGATTCGCTGTGCCGTACACGAAACCAATCCCGGAGTCTTCCAACGTGAAAACAGCCCAACTTCGTGTCGATTCCTGCAAGCCGAATCAGGAAACGATGAACTGTATGGAAGTCTGGGGCGGTAACCATGCGACATGGTCCCAATTCGTTGTGCCGGGACTCGATCTGTGGGTTTACAGCCAGCCGGTTGGTAAAGATACCTGCGGCGGAGATGTTTACTATCTTTCTTCGTGCGCCTCCGGACGCATCACGCGACTGTTCCTGGGTGACCTGAGCGGGCATGGTTCTCGTTTGGCTCCACTGGCCGCCAGACTTCGAGATATGATGCGGAAGAATGTCAACTACATTAGTCAATCGCGGGTCGTGGAGTCGTTGAATGAAGAATTCGGAGAAGCTTCTTCGACGAACGATTGTTTTGCGACAGCGATCGTCAGCACATATTTTGCTCCCACTCGAGAGTTGTCGGTCTGCACTGCCGGACATCCGTCGCCGCTGATCTACAGAAAGCTGACGAATGATTGGCAGCCTCTTTGCGGCGAAACAGTCGAACATCGCAACCTGCCGATTGGTGTGTTCAACGGCGAACAATTCGCATCTGCGAAATTAAATCTGGCCACCGGTGACATGATCCTCTCCTATTCCGACGCCATGTTTGAGGCTGTTGACACGGATGGCTCAATGTTGCAGGCGGAAGGTCTGGCAGCGGTTGCCAACTCGCTGGATTCGGCCGCCGCTGACGATTTCGTGCAGAAGCTGTTAACCCGTATTCGGGATCTGAACCCCGAAAATCTGATTTCCGATGACACCACAGTCATTCT
>JAKVAY010000004.1 GCA_022447185.1 Fuerstiella sp.
ATCAGGACGACGTTGTTTCCCAACTGACTCTTTCTGTTTATCGCAATCCAAGTATGCCTCGGGACGAAAGCCCTGCCGGAGACCTCGACTATCTGGGTGTCGCCGGAATCGGCCCGAACGCAGCGTCACTTAAGAATCACGATCCGAATGCCGGAATCTTCGGTTACAACCGCAGGACTCGCATTCGAGACATCACCGACGGAACGTCACATACGATGATGATCGCGGATTCCGTCAAACCGAATCCATACACCCAAGGCCATCTTACCATTCGCGGTTTTTCAGAAAAGCCGTACATCAACGGTCCTGACGGAATCGGATCATCGCATTCAGGAGGAATGCAGGCGGCCTTCGCAGATGGCTCCGTTCGTTTCATATCGGAATCGATTGATCCGACTGTGCTGGAAGCTTTGGCAACCAAAGCCGGCGGAGAAGTCGTGGGACAGTTTTAGAACCGATGTTACTGCCGGGACCAGGGAATTGAATGCTGCACCAATGGAATACGTTTCGAAAACAGAAGCGACTCAGTTCCTGATCGCTGTTGCGGCGTTCGTCTGTTGCCTGGCACCAGGTCCCGCGGAATCTGCGGAGACTCTGAACTTCAGTCGAGACGTTCGCCCATTACTGTCGGATCACTGTTTTTCCTGTCATGGGCCGGATGAGGAACAGCGAATGGCCGATCTGCGTCTGGATCAGTCTGAAGATTATTTTAAAGATCGTAACGGTCATCAGGTGTTGGATCCGGAGGATCCAACACGCAGTACATTGCTGGAAAGGATCACAGCAAAAGACCCGGACCTTCGTATGCCGCCGCCTGCCGCCAACAAGCCACTCACCGAGGCTGAGATCGACATATTGCGCCGCTGGATCATGTCCGGTGCACCAATGACCGAGCACTGGGCGTTTGTACCACCAAAGAGACATAAAACTCCCGTTCCCAAAGACCGCGACTGGCCTGAAGGATGGATCGATGATTTTATTCTCCACCGACTGGACTCTGAAGACATTGGACCGTCTCCCGATGCCGATGTCGTGACGTTGATGCGAAGACTTCATTTCGATCTCACCGGACTGCCACCCTCACCGGAAATCGTCAATCGGTATGCTGCGAACCCCGAGCCGGAAGCCTACGAGCAGATTGTTGATGAACTGTTGGAATCCGACGCATCTGCCGAACGACTTGCCGTCTATTGGCTGGACCTCGTCCGTTATGCCGACACGGTAGGCTATCACGGCGATCAGGATCATCCGATCTCACCGTACAGAGACTGGGTGATTGATGCGTTTGCGTCCAACATGCCGTTTGATCAATTTACCCGGGAACAGCTGGCAGGTGATCTGATTAGCAATTCGACCATCGATCAGAAAATCGCATCCGGCTACAACCGCCTCCTGCAGACTTCGCACGAAGGTGGGGTTCAGCCTGAAGAGTACCTCTCCATTTATGCGGCAGATCGAATTCGCAATTTGTCAGCCGTGTGGATGGGCGCCACTGTTGGGTGCGCCCAGTGTCACGATCACAAGTACGATCCGTACACCAGTCGGGATTTCTATTCGCTGGTCGCTTTCTTTGCCGATCTCGATGAGGATCAGCACTTTTATGACGGCAACAACCGATTACCAACAAAACGCGCCCCGGAATTAGTCGTGCTGTCCAGGCGGGACCGCAGTCGACTGGCTGCACTTGAAATAAAGTTGCAGCAGATCGAATCTCAACTCAAAGAACGAACCAATGATCAGAGGCTGCTGGACTTAAAACAGGGTCATACTGAGTCAATCCGACATTTAGAGGAGTCTAAACGTCGCACAATGATCAGTCGGGCGAAAGAACCTCGAACGATTCGCGTCCTGCCGCGAGGAAACTGGCTCGACGACACTGGTGAAATCGTTGGTCCGGCCGTCCCGGAATTTTTGGGAACGGTTAACTCTGCTGCAGGCAATCGGGCAACGCGACTGGATCTGGCTAACTGGCTCACGGATGCTGCACACGGCACTGGTCAGCTGACAGCACGAGTATTCGTCAATCGATTCTGGTATCTGCTGTTTGGACGGGGACTGGCTGCATCACTGGACGATTTTGGAGGCCAGGGAATCCCTCCGGACCACCCCGAACTGCTGGACCGACTGGCATTTGAATTTATTGACAGCAAATGGAATGTCAGACACATCCTAAAGCAGATCGTGATGAGTCATACTTATCGTCAATCTTCAAAATGGACGTCAATGTTGCAGCAGCGGGATCCGGAAAATCGGCTAATCGCTCGACAGACCTCAATGCGACTGCCCGCTGAGATGATTCGTGACAATGCGCTCCACGTTGCAGGGTTACTTGTGCGCAACGTAGGTGGCCCAAGTGTTCGTCCCTATCAGCCGGCCGGATACTATCGACATCTTAATTTTCCAAAGCGCAACTACTCACATCACGACGATGAACGCCAGTGGAGACGTGGTATATATGTTCACTGGCAGCGGCAATTTCTGCATCCAATGCTTAAGGCGTTCGATGCCCCAAGCAGAGAAGAATGCACTGCTCAACGGTTCAAAAGTAATACTCCGTTAGCAGCGCTCACCCTGCTGAATGACCCAACGTTTGTTGAAGCGGCCAGTGCCTTCGCGACCAGAGTTTTGGTGGAAAATCCGAATGCCGATACATCAACTCGTCTACGATTCGTGATGCTCGAAGCGTTGAACCGCGAGCCGGATACAACGGAAATCCAGCTGCTTACCGAACTGCTGGAGCAATCTCGGAATTCCTTTCGGCAGTCGGATAATCAGGCTGATCAGTTAATCTCTGCCGGTCTCAGCCCGCCACCACCGGACATCGACACGAAAGAACTGGCTGCATGGACAATGGTCGCACGTACTGTTCTGAATCTCGATGAATTGATCACTCGAAACTGAATCTCCAACACAGCCTGATTCGCATGTCGGCAGGTAGGCTCCGCATGAAATCAGGCCATTGAGGTTTTGAATCCACCACGATGAACCGAATGACACCACATTCGACGTTCGAGACACAAGTCCGACGTCGCACGTTTTTGAGCCGATCAGCCGTCGGCGTCGGCGGTGCAGCACTCGCGGCTCTGGAGACAGCAGACGGCAGATCTCCCGTTACAACGTTAAATTCCGGGCTGCCGGCAATGCCTCAACTGTTGCCAAAAGCCAAGAGAGTCATCTTTCTGTGTATGGCAGGTGGGCCGTCACATCTGGAAACATTCGATTACAAACCGAAACTGGCATCGATGGATGGCCACCCCATGCCATCGTCGTTCACGGAGGGACAACCGATTGCACAATTACAGGGCAAGGAACTCAGGTGTCAGGGCCCGCTGACTCGGTTCAAACCATGTGGCAGCAACGGCATCATGATCAGTGACTTCCTGCCGTGGCATCAGAAAATGGCGGACGACATTTGTGTGATCCGTTCCATGGTAACCGAGCAGATCAATCATGACCCTGCTCATACTTTCATGAACACCGGAACTGCAATCAGCGGCCGACCGTCTATGGGATCATGGATAAACTACGGTCTCGGCAGTGAATCACAGAATCTGCCAGGTTTTGTGGTGATGACAAGTGTTGGTGGCCGAAATCCTCAGCCCATTGCCTCCCGTCAGTGGTCCAGTGGTTTCCTTCCGGGTAGGTACCAGGGAATTGAATTCAATGCAACTGGTACTCCGGTGCACTATCTTGACTCTCCGGCGGGAGTGACCGTCGACAGCCAGCGTACTCTGATTAACACAGTTCGAAAGATGAACCGTCATCACAGCCGACAGAACAGGAATCCGTCAGTCGAAACTCGAATTGCTGCCTATGAAATGGCCTTTCGAATGCAGATGTCGGTACCGGAACTTCTGGATACGTCGAGTGAGCCACAACATATTCTTGAAATGTACGGCGCCACGCCCGGCGACGGTTCTTATGCGTCGAATTGTCTGCTGGCAAGAAGGCTTGCAGAAAGAGGTGTTCGCTTCATTCATCTGTATCACCGTGGCTGGGACCATCATGGAGGATTGGTGAAATACATGAATACCTGTTGCGGGCTGACTGATCGACCCACATGGGCTCTGGTTCAGGATCTCCGTCAGCGAGGAATGCTGGACGATACACTGATCATCTGGGGTGGAGAGTTTGGTCGCACTCCCATGTTTCAGGGAAAGGGAGGCGCCGGGCGGGATCACCACATCAAGGGATTTTCCATGTGGATGGCGGGTGGAGGAATCAAAGGCGGTATCACCTATGGCGACACAGATGAGCTGGGATACAATTCAGTGGCAAATGTCGTCCATGTCCGTGACCTGCACGCAACCATGCTTCACCTGCTGGGCATTGATCACAACCGCTTTTCAGTGAGATATCAGGGTCTGGATATGCAATTGACAGGAGTCGAAAACGCACGTGTGGTCCAGGATATTCTGTGCTGACGTAAAGCGTCCAGACATCCGGCGAACATCGATGAGAACACCTTCGTCAGGCCGGGAGCGAAAAGAACCCGGATTTTCCATGTGTCCCTTCGATATCCTCCGCTGCAGCCGAGCGATATTAGACTTAATCCGAAATTCAATTCACGCAGGTGTGCCGGAACATGAACATAAAAACAGTCCCATTGCTGATTCTAAGTGCAGTCACACTGATCGACGGCCGTGTCTACAGTGGTCCACACGAAGTGCAGCTGACATTCGATGCGTGGAACCACCGACTGGACAACAACGATAATTTTTCACCGGACGATCGATGGCTGGTTTATGACACACGTCCCGACAACGGTGGTATTCGAATGGGACGGCGCATCGAGAAAGTGAATGTACTGTCCGGAAATATTGTCACGATCTACAGAGCACCCAATGCCACTACGACCGGACCGGGGATTGCAGCCGCAAGTTACCACCCGACCGAAAACAAAATCGTGTTCATCCACGGACTGCTGAATCATTCCAGGTCGCAACCCTATGACTGGTGGAGACGATTCGGAATGATGATCGACGAAACCAGACCCGAAAGAACGATCATTATCGATGCCAGAGACGTCGTGCCACCGTTTACCACAGGTGCCCTGCGAGGTGGAACGCATCGGCATGAATTCAGCGGCGATGGGAAATGGATTGGATTCACATACAATGACGCCCTGATGGCTGCCACTGGTGAACGGTACAATCTCCGAACCATCGGTGTCACCAGGCTCGACAGCCCGATCAGAATCAATGGGCCGAAAGATGGAGCCAGTTTTTCCGGCGCTGGAACGTCGGCACTGGTTGTTCGGGTGACCCCGGATCCGATCCCGGGTTCCGACGAAATCAGTCGCGCATCATCCGACAGCTGGATCGGAACCCATGGCTATACAACAGCCGACGGACGCAAACAGCGGGCTCGCGCTTTTCTTGGAAAAGTTATCAGTCTCTCCGGCAAAGAAGTCTCAGAACTGTTTGTGGTCGACATTCCGCCGGACCTGACCGTTCCGGGAGACCATGGTCCGCTGGAAGGAACGACGCAGACAATGCCAATGCCACCGCACGGTACAGTCCAGCGTCGACTGACATCGACGGTGGATCAGCGGTTTCCGGGTTTTACCGGTAATGTTCGGTCGAGTACTGATGGAGCAATGCTGGCCTGCCTCGCCAGGGACGAACACGGTGTTGCCCAGGTCGTTCTGGCCTCCCCGGTGGATGGCAGCAGGCAACAGCTAACGTCATTCGACTCTGCCGTACAGTCCGACGTCAGATGGCATCCGGATGGCCTTCATGTGTGTTTTGTTCAGGACAACACAATCGTCATTGCGAATGTTGAGAATTCGTCGTATCGCAGGGTGACACAAAAGTCGACGGCCAGCCCGTTTGCTCTGGTCTGGAGTCGTAGTGGTGATTCGATCGCTTTCAATCGCAGACGACAGGACAGCAGGTCTGGCAATTCGTATGCGCAAGTGTTCATCGTCCACATTACGACCGATGATTTACCATGACCTGGTCAATGTCAGACGTGTTTTGCCCATCTAGCCCCGATGGCAGCACAACGTCATCTCAAACCCGGAAAGTTGTACGATCGAAAAGAGCAAATCTTGACGTGATGAGGAAGAAGCAGGTCGGGCCGTGAATCCCACGTCCATTCAGTACTCGAAGATAAACAAACACGGCGGTGGCCAGTGTCTCTGCATCTTCCGTGCGCATCTGCACCAATTCATTGGGAACACTGAGAGCCCAGACACACCATCAAAGTGCGAACTGATGCTTCTCGAATGACCGCAAATACGCCGACGGAAACGTCATTCAATTCAACTCCAGTGCCACCGACTGCCACACAGCGTCAGAAAGCGGACACGCTGGTCGTGACTCAAAAAGTGGCAATTCTGCGTGTACGGCAACAGTACTGATCACCTGTAAAGCGTTGCGTGAATTGACACAGAGTGGCACCGTTCCGCAGGTGAAGAGTGAATTGAAAATATTGAACCTACAAAATGCCCCACAGACCGACCGACAGGAACATCACGGGCGGACAATCAAAAGCAGCCAAACAACGTCTCACCGGACACTCGTGCCCTGCGGTAATTGTTCGAGCAACATCCAATTCATCAGTAACCTGGCTCAGCCGAGGCTAAAAATCACCATGGCTGCCTCCGACATCAAGGTCGTGAGCAGACAAAGTCAGGCTCGTTCAGCGCACCGCGAACCCACTGGCAAACCTAGGATCGCCCTGGTGTCAGATACGACTCCGGTGGCTCATAGTCACACCGGAGTCATGCTGGTTCCCGTAAAGTCGGCTAATGTGTGCAGATCAAGACGATACAACCGCTTAGTAGCGGTCGCGTCCTCCTCCGCCACCATACCCACCTCGTCCTCCACCACCCCCGCCACGTCGGTCTTCGCGAGGACGAGCTTCGTTGACGACGATCTGGCGACCATCCAGATCTGAACCATTCAGAGCTTCAATGGCTTCGTCTCCACCAGAATCCATTTCCACGAATCCAAATCCTTTGGATCGTCCAGTTTCTCGATCACTAATGACCTTGGCCGAAGTGACGACACCAAACTGAGCAAATGCCTGCTCAAGTCCTTCAGAGGTCGTGCCCCACGCGAGGCTTCCAACAAAAATGTTCTTACTCATTCCCAAACCCTTGAGCTTCACAGCTACAAAAACACCAGTGTTGCTGCCACACAGCAGCGATTGAAATCTGGATGTTGAAACGAAGACTTCATTGAAGTGCCATCATCGAGCGGGTTACTTTTCAGTGACTCCCTAGTCAGACACGCATGTCTTCCTGAAGCCGACTCCTGACACCCATTTACTCAGAAATGACCAAAACGAAGTCAATATCAAATCCAGATTTTGGTGACGCTACCCATACGAGCCCGGAATAGCAACACCAGCTCGCAATCTACAGCAAAATCAATGGCAGATCGAAAAACCAGAAAATGAGCCCTGCCGTGCTGCCCTTCGGTGCTGATGGACAAACAATCCATACTGAACGCGTTTTGGGGACCGGTCGGCAAGACCAAAACCGCAGCCTTTCTGGAGAGCTTTGGAAGGCTGCGGGCCCGTGGGCTGACTTGCCAACCACTCCGTTAAAACCACGGAAAACGAGCGAAAAAAACCTGTTTACTGGCCGGGGCTACCTGCAAATTCCAACGTATTCCGCGACTCTTTGATTCGTATCTGACCAAACACCATATTTCGCCGGCGTTCATTCAGTAGCGTTTCTCCCATTGTTGTCTCCGCGTATGTGCTGCGTACTGTGGCGGCTGACCAGAGGCCTTGTCTATGATCTTCGGAAGTGAAATCACTGCACAACGTAAAATAAGTGAAAGCGACGGAATTCGGTGCGGATGAATGGAATGAGCAATTCAGAACGAACGCTTAATGTCGCCATCATCGGTGGCGGAATGTTCTTTGATGAAATCATTGGACAAAGTTTCACGGATTTCATGCGTGGCGGCATATCGGGAGCTCTGACGAGCATTGGTATGAGCCACCTGGCCGCCGATGTCGCTGACGTGCAGATCCGGGTGTCGGCAGTTGGAACCAGAAGCGAAGCAAGCGGTACCGCCGGCCGGATCGTAACCAGGTTTGCTGAGGAATTTCCGGAAGCTCGGGTCGACGCGTGCTACGGTGAAACTGTCTGGAAGGAAATTCTGAACTCACATCGACCAGACATCCTGTTCGTCGCGACCCCGGATCACATTCATACACAACCCATTCTCGACGCACTCGACGCCGGGTGTGATGTAATTACGGAAAAGCCACTTTGTCTGACGCTGGAAGAGACTGACCGAATCCTTGCGAAAGCAAAACAGACTCAGCGAATTGTGGCCGTTGACATGCACAAGCGTTTCGATCCGTTTGTTCGCGAGATGATGGCAAACGCCCGCAATAAGTACGGAACAATCAATCGTGTGCGTGCCGTTTTGGAAGAACCGCTGGAAGTCAGTACAGACATCTTTGCCTGGGCAGAAAACAGCAATCCTTTCGCCTATGTCGGCTGCCATTGGCTGGACGTTGTACATCACTACCTAGATGTTAAACCCCGGACCGTCTTCGCGACCGGTCAGAAACACCTCCTGGCAGGATGGGATGAACACCACTTAGAAGTTGCTCGCCGCCGCCGTGTACAGCCATCGAGTTTCAGACGTCGACACAAAATCAACACCTGGGACAGTGTGGATGTTGCCGTAACATACGATGACGGGATGCGGGGTGACTACAACAACAACTGGATCAATCCCGCGGAGTTCGAAGGTGCCGTGAATCAGGAGATTGAGTTGTACGGGATTTATGGTCGAGGTATCGTTGATCAGCAGGATCGAGGTTACCGTGAGGCCATCATCGGCGACGGGTCACGAACGCGCAACCCGTCATTTGGAGGCCAGATCCATCACTGTGGGGCATATCCGGAACTGTTCGGTTACGGCAAGGCTTCAATTGCCTCGGGGCTGCTGGCTATCATTCGAAGACGACTGCTGGGCGAGTCTACTGAATCACTTAATAAAACCTACCCCACGGCCGCCAGTCAGCGTGAAGTCGTGCAGGTGATCGAAGCAGCCACGGTTGTTGCCGAAAAAAATCACCAGCACTTTCAGGCCGGGCGTGGAACTCCGGCCACTGCAATTCTCAGCGATTCCACCATTCAATATATCGAACCCTGAAGGAAACGGTTCCACGATGTCAGGGAATCATTATCGACGAACCAAACGGCAGCCGAAAGTATCACATTCTCCTCCTCCGGACCGGCCTGCTTCAATAGTGAACAAGAGCAACATAACAGTTACGGGCTGAGGGTCAGAAAGGATTCGGAACGGACCGTTACGTTTGCTGACTCACTCAGCGTTATTTGGTTTTATCAAGGGTACAACAGGGACACAGTCCGCAATCGTCTGTCTGAAACGATGACGACCAACATATTTTCCTCAGCATTAACCGGATGATCCCGCATGCAGTGCATCAGTTAACGCGATCTCCGTCCAGCAACCGCGGAAAAGCCAGCATCTTCTCGGACGTCCCGAAGGCAAACAGGCTGTCGCCAGCTTCAATTGTCATATTTGCCTCAGGCGGGAAGTGTGTTTCACCCGATGATTTGCAGATTCCAAGCAGGATAATACCCGCTTGTCGCAAAGGGGTCTCCTTGAGCTGACGATGCACCAGAGGCGAATCGTCCGGCACCTGAACGTCAGCAATTTCCCATTCAATCCCATGCGACTCCGCAACTTCAATGAAATTCTCAATGCTGGGCGACAACATCAGCCTGGCCATGCGAATCGCGCCCGACGACAGCGGATTGATGACACGCGTTGCACCCGCTCTCTGCATCTTTTCTGCCGCACGTTCATCACTTCCTCTCGCCACTATTTGCAGGTCTTTCGCCAGCAGTCGGGATGACAGCACTACGTAGAGATTGTCGGCATCCGTGGGCAGCACGGTGGTCAGTCCGCGAGCTCGAGTGACTCCCGCTTCTATAAGGATCTGATCCTGGGTTGCATCGCCGTGCATGAACAACCAGCCATCTGCCTTCATTTCGTCCGTCATCAAATCAGGGTTCTCGTCGACGATTACGAAGGACTGCTTTCGCCGGTGAAGATAATCACACAGCGTCGCTCCCATTCGACCGTAACCGCAAATGATAAAGTGATCAGACAGTTGATCCGTGACCTTTTGCATACGTCGACGCTCCAGAAAACTGCGGAGATCACCGCTGACTATTATCTGGCCATATTGATAAGCACTATAGGTGAAGACTCCCACACCGCATGTCAGAAATACCACAACAAATATTTTGGTCGCCGGGGTCAACGGGACTGGTTCCTGAGACCCAACGGTCGTCAGCAGTATGACCGCCTGATAGAAACAATCCAGAATCGGCTGGTTCGTCAGCAGTCGGAGTCCAAGAGCTCCCACCAGCAGCGTGGCAAGCAGCAGCAGTGGGATTTGAATGAGACGTCTCATGCGAGCGCGGCCATTGTGAGTCAGTGCCCGGCGATTCGTGACCAGAGGTCATCGTAGCGGAACTTGCCTGTCAGGCGAATTGGGTTACTTGACGCGGATACGGATGCAGCGTCATGATGCGCACAGCAGCTGTGTACACACCAGCTGACTGACAGATTTCCCTCCACATGAATGAATGAATGGAAATCCAGAAGCAATGATTCCGAACCTTCCTGTATGTCCGCATCTGCGTTCCAGACTGGCTGCCGTCGTGGCAGGGTTGCTGACATGCTCTTTTACTCCGGGCTCTATGGCTGACGACCGACTCGAACTCAAAGCTCCTCATGCTGGTGCGAAAACCAAGCATATTGTGCTGATCGCAGGCGATGAGGAATACCGAAGCGAAGAGTCGATGCCCATGCTGGCTAAAATTTTAAGCCAGTATCACGCCTACAACTGTACGGTCCTGTTTTCGTTCGGACCGGAGGGTGCTGATTATCTTGATCCAAATAATCAGCAGGGTCTGCGAGGGCTGGAGGCCCTTCAGTCCGCTGACCTGATGATCATTGGCACTCGGTTCCGCCAACCGTCCGCCGATCAGGCAAAGTACATCACCGAGTATCTGAATGCAGGCAGACCGGTGATTGGAATTCGCACTGCAACCCACGCTTTCAACGGCGAGGGAACATTTGGCAGTATCAACTATGGGGAATTCGGCCGCAAAATACTGGGAGAACAGTGGGTCAGTCATCACGGCAGGCACAAAAGTGAAGGGGCGCGCGGAGCCATTCAGGCTGAATTCGCCGAGCATCCGATTCTCAACGGTGTCCGGGATGTCTTCGCCCCCAGCGATGTTTACGGTGTCATTCATCTGACCGATGACGATCAGATTTTGTTGCGAGGAGCGGTGACGGCGTCTTTGGATCCAAAGTCTGACATCCTTTCTGACGATCCCCGGAATGATCCGATGCAGCCCTTTGCCTGGCTGCACACATACACGACACCGGATGGGAACGGTGAAGGCCAGTCGTTTTGTACGACAGCCGGAGCGTCCGTGGATCTCCTGAGTGATGACCTGCGGCGAATGATCGTCAATGCTGTATATTACCTGACCGACAGGGAAGTTCTGCAAGTCGCCGATGTCCGTTTCGTGGACCCGTTCTATCCCAGCTTCTATGGATTCATCCACGATGAAAGCTACTGGAGGAACGCAAAAATGACACCGAACGACTACGGATCTGGCAAGTCGCCACAGATGCCGGATCCTCCTGGATCTCCGAAGTGGCCGTTCCGGCCGGTGCCCGGCGAAAACTGAACTGATGTCTGTCTTCAATTCCGTCACTGCCAGTTTCTGCTATGGCATCACCCAGTCTCAAGCTTCCAGTGATTCAGAATTGGAGCTGCCACAATTGCGGTGGCTGTTGTCGAGAACATTTGATTGAAATCACAGAAGACGAAAAACGTCGCATCGAGAAACAGGGATGGACTCAGAAGGATGGTATCCCGATGGGTCGCCCGGTGATCCGGAAGATCGGTCCGGGCCGATATCGGCTGGCCCATAAGGACGATAACTCCTGCGTATTTCTGGACGACCGAGGGTTGTGTCGCATTCATGCAAAGTTTGGCGAAGGACAAAAACCTCTTGCATGTCAGGTGTATCCCTATGCCTTCCATCCTCGCGGCGACCGGATCACTACGAGCCTTCGATTCAGTTGTCCCTCAGTTGTTCAGAATGCAGGAACCAACCTGGAAGAGCAGCGACCCGAACTTGAGGAGCTTTGCAGTCACGTTATTGCAGGCCGCCGGACAGAAACAGAGCCACCGGCTGTTCACGGTTCAGAACTGTTGTCCTGGGCTGACGTCAATCAATTCCTGGAAGCACTCGATACCTGTATCCAGGACAACTCAGTCAACTTTGCTGTTCGGCTGCTGAGAATTCTGGAATGGATGAACCTGGTTGAACAGTCAAAATTTGCAACGATCCAGGGAACACGTCTGACTGATTATCTTCAGCTGCTGCTCGACGCATCATGCCAGGCCCAGCCGGATGATGACCTGCCGGTGTTGCGTCCTTCCCGGATAGCACGCATCTTGTTTCGGCAACTGGCGGCTCAATTGGCTCGACATGATACCGACCAGCTTGCTCGAGGAGGCCTGAGGACTCGTCTCCGACTCCTCTGTACGGCGCTGCGATTCAGCAGTGCCCTCGGATATGTTCCGGATCTGGCTGAACCGACTTCCGTCGTTACGGCATTTGGTGAACTACCGCAACACCCGGCCACGTTTGAACAACTGGAGGTCCGACACGAAGGTCGTCAGCCTGCAATTGACGGACTGTTTGAACGGTATTTTCGGGTAAAAATACAGGGGGTTCACTTCTGTGGCGTGGCTGGTTACGGGCTGACAATCGTGGACGGTTTCCGCAGTCTTGCGCTGATGTATCCAGTGACGATGTGGCTGGCTCGATGGCGAGCCGCACGAAGAGGAAATAAAAACATCCAACTTGTTGACGCTGAAGCCGCACTGGCGACCGTGGATCACAACTTCAACTATTCTCCGGCATTGGGAACTCGTTCGGCGAAGAATCGGATACGGCAACTGGCTAAGATGAATCAAATCACGGCGTTGTGTGGCTGGTACAGTCTGTAAGCGACAAATGAAACGCCCACAAAACAGAGATCGCCATCTGTCGACCATTCACTTCAACTGGCGTCGTTGCGGCTTTGTGACCGGATCGGAAGCCGGCTTTTCAGAGTTTCGCTGTCCGTCAGTAGAGTGTAAATGATCCATCTAGGCTGGAATCCTGCTGCTTCGAAGTAACTCCCATGACACGGATCCTGTCCAATGCGACGCAATCCTACAATGATGCGGTCCGCTGGATCTACGAGCGAATTGATTACGAACGCATCCCGCCGGTGAGAGTGTCACCTCATTTCCAGCTTGAACGTGTGCGGCGTCAACTGGCATTGATTGGTTCACCGCAGGAACGCATTCGGGCTGTGCATATCGCGGGAACCAAGGGCAAAGGGTCGACCGCTGCCATGGTGGATTCAATCATGCGAGCATCGAAGATTCGGTGCGGGCTTTTTACGTCACCTCATATTGAAGTGTTTGAGGAACGAATGACCGTTGACGGCTGCCGGCCGGAAGCGGCTGAACTCACCTTTCTTGTCGCAGAACTGCAGCGCCGTCTGCAAACAGCCGACGATGATCTTCGGCGTGATCCGCCAACCTACTTTGAGGTCGCAACGTTGCTGGCGTGGATGTACTTCGACCGTAAGCAGGTCGAACTTGTTGTTCTGGAGACCGGACTTGGGGGCCGTCTGGACTGTACCAACGTCTGCAGTCCACTGGTCACCGTCATTACCAATATCAGTCTGGACCATACCTCAATTCTTGGTCACACCCTGGAGAAAATCGCCTTTGAGAAGGCAGGGATTATCAAATCCGGTGTGCCTCTAATCACAGGAGTCAGTCAACCCCAGGTTATCAAATTGTGTGACAGGCGTGCAGTCGCTCTCAATGCGCCTCGGATCAGACTGCAGCGTGAAATCCAACTGGAGGTTCGGTCATCATTTCGGGATCGACAGATTGTATCTGTCACCACTCCCCATCGGCAGCATGAAGCAATGGAACTGCCTCTGGCAGGTGCGCACCAGGCTAAGAATGCGGCGCTGGCAGTCGCAGTTGCAGACCAACTGTCGACATCGGACGATCGAATCACGGCATCCACAATTCGCAGCGGATTGCAGTGGACCGTATGGCCTTTGAGATTTGAGGTGATTCCGGGTTCACCAGTGATCATCCTGGACGCAGCACACAATCCGGATGCGGCGCTCGCAGTCGTTGACACATTGAATAACGGTCAGTGGGCTGAACGGCCCCGTGTTCTGGTATTCGGAGCCAGCCGCGACAAAGATGTCCGACAGATGCTGGCGATTCTGCTTCCGCATTTTGACCACGCCATCCTGACTCTGATACGGAGCAATCCACGCAGTTGCCCTCCCGGGGAACTTGCAACGATGGCAGACAGGGTAGCGAAGGAGACAACAATACAGACCGCAGAATCAGCAGAAAACGCGCTGCAACTTGCCCACTCGGCGACCGGTTCAGCTGGACTGATCTGCGTCACGGGATCCGTCTTTCTGGCAGCCGAGTGTCGTGGTCATCACTTCGACAATAAGAACTGATGTGCACCCAACACAGGCCGCAAAGCTGCGGTCCGACCTGACTGGTAATCCGGATTTAACAGGATAGATTAGTTTTTGGGGCTGCAGGAACACGCTGCCGGCGGAGATGACCTCGAAGATTCGCAGCCTCGGCGCGGTTGACGAACATCGGAAAGATCCACAAATTTCAACGGTTGTTGGTGCAAAGTCCAGGTTGCCGACTTTGCCGCGCTGTCTCCCCGATATACACCAGTTTTCCCCGAATTCAACAAACGTCCGCGGGCGGACAAACGTACCTTGGGTATGCCGGTGATTATGCAGTGTTTTCTCAGCATTTCGTGCTGATTCCGGCCCGACACACGCCCTAGAATTCAGGTCAGAAGACGCACTCATGGTCGCACAGGAAAACGTGATTGAGATCCGCAACCTCTCCAAGGTATATCGAGACTTTTGGGGACGGAAGAAGGTACAGGCGGTAAAAAGTCTCAGCCTGGACGTCAAACGTGGTGAAGTATTCGGGCTGCTGGGGCCAAATGGCTCCGGGAAGACGACGACCATCAAAATGCTGCTGGGGCTGCTGTTTCCGACCTCCGGTGAGATTCGAATTCTGGGTCGCAACGCTGCCGACGTGCAAAAAAACGAAAAGATCGGCTACCTGCCGGAAGAATCGTATTTGTACAAATTTCTCAACGCCGATGAGACTCTGGATTTTTATGGCCGGCTGTTCAAGATTCCCGCCAGAGAACGAGCCGAACGAGCCGACCGACTGATTAAAACGGTGGGACTGGATGTGGCGCGCCGTCGGCAGTTGAAGGAGTATTCCAAAGGGATGACTCGCCGCATCGGACTGGCACAGGCTTTGATCAACAACCCCGATCTTGTCCTTCTCGATGAACCCACCAGTGGTCTCGACCCCATCGGTACTCGGGAAATGAAGGATCTCATCCTCCAGCTCCGGGACGAAGGAAAGACAGTCGTACTGTGCAGTCATCAACTGGCCGATGTACAGGACGTCAGTGACAGAATTGCAGTACTGTTCCAGGGAGAACTGAAGGTTCTCGGTGAAGTTGAACAATTGCTGGAACTTCGAAACGAAACAGAGATTCGCACGGGACATCTCAGCGACGAAGCCGTCGATGAAGTCAAAGCCGTTCTTGCGAAGCACACATCGGAAAACAGCACGTTCCAGCGACCGCGAGCCGATCTGGAACAACTCTTCCTTCGGACAGTTCGTGAAAGTGGTGAACGTCCGGGACGTCGATTTACAGCTGAGGAAATGGCTGCAACTCAACCAACCGAGGGCAATAATGATGACTCAGCTCCATCAGCCGATGCTGACACCGAAGATAATCCAGGTTGATTCTGCAGAATTGCAGCCCGCTGTCGGGGGGCATCTGTAACACTTCGTCGGCATATAATTCGATTTTTTTCAACGTTCCCGGAATTCAACCACTCCGTTTTGCCAGCAACTGATCCGTACACCTATGGAATACGAACTCGAACCTTTTAATTGGCTCTTAGCAATCGGACGGTGGGGATCCGTCACTGGTGCCATTGCTCTGATCGCGGTAGCGATCGCCTTCGTGGCATCCGTGCGACTGGGTCCGTCTGGATTGACTTACTTCTCGCAGGGGCTGACTGACTTCATTCGTGATCTGCTTTCAATGTCACCGACTCGTGTGCTCGCCGTGGCGCGACTGACACTCAAAGAAGCCATTCGTCGTAAAGCCCTTGTTGTTTTTGTCGTATTCGCTGTACTGTTGATGTTTGCCGGCTGGTTCATGACCAGTGGTAACAATCGTGCCGACATCAGCGTTGGAGTTCAAATCTGGTTTCTGCTGACAGCAATTTCCTGGTTGATTCTTCCTGCAGCAATGTTTCTGTCATGCTGGAGTATTCCGGAAGACATTCGCACAAGGTCACTGCACACCGTCGTCACCAAGCCGATTCGACGTATTGAAGTTGTTCTTGGACGTATTGTCGGGTTCGGCGGCGTTCTGGCTGTCGTGGTTATTGTGATGGGCTTTGCGGGATATATCTGGATTCAGCGACAGGTGCCCGCCAACATTAAGGAACAGCTGAAATGCCGAATTCCGGTCTATGGAGATCTGATCTTCAAAGACCGTATGGGAGGTCTTGCAAAGCAAGGAATTAATACCGGTGATGTCTGGGACTATCGTTCGTATATCGAGGGCAACACTCGTGCACGGGCTATCTGGTTATTTAATGACTTCGATGAAAACATGCTGTCCGATGTCGACGGCGACGGAAGGGGCGACCAGCTGAATCTGGAGTCGCGGTTTGAGTCATTTCGAACGATCAAAGGATCAGCTGACTCTGTCGAGCAGGGACTGGAAGCACAATTCACTCTCGTAAAAAATGTCCGTGAAGAAGCATTTTCGGTGTTCGGGTTTTCTCCGGAATTTCGGCAATTCAGTACAGAACTGCTTGCCGGCCAGTTTCAGAATGCATCCACCAGCCTGAGTGAAATTGCGAGCTCCATCACAGACGGTGCCGAGGTGCTGGAGCCAAGCGATTGCAAGTACTTTTATGAAGCGAGTCGCGTTGCCATAGTTAACATGAACTATCTGGGCGAGGGTCTTGATGAGATCAAAGACGGCTTCGAGGATGCTGGCCGTGCAGCCAACCTGATCAAGACTAAAGACGACACGGCAGCGTTTGACAACTTCAGCAAGACCTGCGCGCGTCTGTCGGAATTGCTGGCCGAACACAGTGATCATTTACTCGAGGTGATGCCACGTCTGGAGGTATCGCTACCCAATGTTCGAGTTACTGAATATCACAAGGGGCAGGACCAGGTCCCGATCGATCGAACACTGACCTTTACCGCGGATTATGAATCGCTCGCACGTTTTCTTGCATCCACAATCACCGAGCAAAACGAGGCGAAGAAACTTGTTTCCGGGGAAAGTCTCACAGAGGATCTCGCAAGACAGCTCGCCGACACCGCCGGCATGTCAATTCTGAACAGCGAGTTGCTTGTCGATGTTCTGCAGGAGGAACTGGATGCCGAAATCCTTGTGGCCCAGGATTCAATGTTGTCTATGGCCAACAAAATTTCGTGGATAAATTATTTCGATCAGCTTGTCAGGTCGGAGCGTCTCACTTCGCAGGACCCGGAAGGCTGGCGTTTGACTGCAGACATCTACGACGACCTGGTCTTTAGAAATACGTTACGGATCGAAGTAGCGTGCATGAATGACCAGATGTTTATCGGCATGGCTCGTCCGGACCTGTTCATCCGACTCCCCGATAACCCGTTTGCCGTGGGCTATTCGAAAGCTCTGCTGTGTACCATACTGATGCTCGTCCTGGTAGTGGTCATTGGTGTAACAGCCAGTACGATTGTTAAAGGTCCCGTGGCTCTGTTTCTCACTTTTGGCGTGTTTGTGATTGGACAGGTGTTTCACGGATTCATGTCCGACATACTGGCCGGGCAGATTGAAAGTTCGGGTATGATTTCGTCAGGGGTGTTGATCCTGCAGCAACGAAATCCCATGGCCGGCGTCGATGTCTCAAGACAGACACAGAACATCATCGAATCTGCGGATAACGTCAGCACCTCACTGCTTTACGGGGCAAGTCGGGTCATTCCGGACTTTGGTCTGTATTCACAATCAGCGAAATACGTTGAGAACGGATTTGATGTGCCCTGGTCCACGTCAATGCTTCCGGCGATTCTGACATTTTTTGGATTTCTGATTCCCTGCGTGCTTTTGGGAGCCGCATTCCTTAAGTTTCGTGAGCTGGAAGCGAAATGAACTCACTTACATCTCGGCATCGCAAAATCATTTTTGCACTCGGTATTCTGGTTCTGCTGATGCCCATTGTTTATCTGGGGTTGCCACTTTCCGAAGACGTTCAGCCGGGAAGCAAACTTGAGGTGACCGGAGGCAAGCTCGCCGAAATGCGGCATGAGCAGCAACTCGGGGAGAGTACGATCGGCAATATCGATCCGTCCAGCGCTGCTGCCAACCTCATGCTGCTGGGTCTGCGAGGGATGGCGGCAAGTGTGCTGCATCAGAACGCAATCGAATTTCAGGAGAAAAAAGACTGGGGCAAACTCAAGGTTACCGTCGAATCAATACTGCTGCTTCAGCCTCACTATATTGAAGTCTGGAAATTTCAGGGCTGGAACCTCGCGTTCAATGTATCACGCGAATGGGACCGAGTGGATGACCGCTTCTATTGGGTGAAAGAGGGGCTGAAATTCCTTCAGAATGGAACGCTGCGAAACCAGACTGCCACTATTCTTTTCCACAACGTTGGCGACTTTACCGGCCGCAAGATTGGCAATTCGGACGAGAAAAAATACTTTCGGAAATTTTTCCGTTCTGACCCCAATGAGGAAAAATTTGGCGGTGGTGCAGACCCCGAAATTAATGAGAATGGAGAAGACAACTATATTGTGGCAAGGGAATGGATGCTGACAGCCAATGAACTGGACGAAATCTATCCCGTTAAGGGGATCACGCGTGAAATCTTTCGCAAGGGCCCGGTTCAGGCTTTGTTTGACTTCGCCGGTGCTGCTACTGAAGAAGGAGAATTCGAAAAGGCGAAAGACGCATGGAGCGAAGCGAATAACGAATGGCTCAATGTCTACGGAAATGAAATTTTCGAGATTGAAAATGGATTGACCTACAAATTGAATTGCACCGCGGAAGAGATGGAAGAGATGGCAATCCAGAATGGCATCACTACCACGCTGCAGCGCTTGTTAACGGATCGCCGAGTCAAAATGGTGAACTACAAGTTTTGGCAGGAAATGTCGAATTGTGAACAGGACCCCGTAACAGTGGCCGCCCGCAAAGCCATCTACGCGGGCAAACAGGCGTACATGGACGGCGACATTTACAGTGGGATCGATACCGAAGGAAATCAGCGTATTTCAAAGGCACAGGAGTCTTTCGAAGAAGGAATCGCCAAGTATGCCGAGATGCTGGAACGACATCCCAGTGTGATCAACCATGACAACACCATTCTGACCGGGATGCTGGCCGTCCTGTACTGGAACGAGATTCACAAACTCAACGGAACCAGTCCACCAGCCGATTATCCCCTCGCAAGCTTCATGTTAAAGAACCGCATGTACCAGCGCGACGTTGAGACAAGGTTCCAGCGTGAAACCAATTAAGGAAAGTCGGCTGTGATGGTGTCCCGACGTCAGTTGAGTGTCTCCTGAGGTTCGTTCGTCTGTTATCTGTTGAGTAATTTCATCGCGACCCACTCTTTGCTGCAAACGATAGTGGTTCCGTCAAACCAATCACTCAGGAGTCGTTTGTGCCAGCCGGGCCGATTTTCGCCAGAGAAGCTCTGACGGTACCGCGTCGACTGCGGCACTATTTGCTGCGGTCCGGATATGTGGCATTTCTCCTGGTACTGATGTACACCGTTCGTCAGGCAACGATTGGATTTCAGGATGTTCAGTTTTCAGGTGATCTGGCCGGATACAGCCAGCTGGTATTCCGAATTTTTGCGTTTTTGCAACTGACGGTTGCCACGTTCTTTGCCACTCTGTTCAGTGCCGCGGCCGTCGCACAGGAAAAAGACCGCAAAACACTGATCCTGCTGTTGATGACGGACATACGGAATCGTGAGCTTGCGCTGGGCAAACTGTTTGCCAGTCTGCTCATTGTGGCGGTCCTGCTGGCAGCCTCGGTCCCTGTATTTGGATTATTGAAACTGCTGGGTGGAGTCACTTGGTCTCAGATTGTCTGGTCGGAGTGTGTCATCGCTGCGACGGCACTGGCGGCCGGGAGCTGGGGATGCCTTGTGGCTTTCTGGCGAGAGAAGACCTTCCAGACCCTGGCAATCAGCGTTCTGGGTGTCGTCATGGCACTGGCCGTCGTTGAGGGAACATTGGCCGTTGCTGCTGCTGATTCCTCTGTTCATCGCTGGCTTATTCACGCTTCCCCCGTACGTACATTGCTGCAGATTCTCAACCCACTGGATGATGCCCCGCAGCTTTACAACATGCACCCCGCCCTGATCTCTGTATCATTTTTACTGATGGTGGCTGCTGGTTTCACTCTGTTTACGATTGTCCGACTGAGAGTCTGGAATCCTTCTCAGTCTCTCCGTCAGTCTGCAATGGAAGACGAATCCGAAGACGAAGTTGTCACCAAGGATGTCACACGTGTGCGACATCGTCCTGTATGGAACAATCCGGTGCTGTGGAAGGAAACCGTCACCCACGGCTTCGGACGGCGCATGGTCTGGATCAAAGTCGCTTATGTTGGCCTGGCCGTTTTGATTGCACTGGGCATTGGTCGCAGCTCGAGTGGAAGTTTGATCCTCGGGATGGTTTCGCCGGCTGGTTTTGGTTTTCTGGGTGTCGCCGTCATCAGTCTGCTGTTGATCAATGCACTGGCTGTAACGTCGATCTCAACTGAACGAGACATGAATACACTCGACATTCTGCTTGCCACAGATCTGAATGCACGTGAATTTATGCTGGGCAAGATTGTCGGCGCATCGTGGAATGCCCGGGAGATGATCCTTGTTCCACTGCTCTTGCTGTTCTGGACAGCTGTGCAGGGACATGCAGCGGGATTGACAATCGAATCTGCGATTTATCTTGTGATCGGCTATCTCGTGTTAACCATGTTTTCCGTGATGCTGGGACTACATGGCGGACTGACGTGGGAAAATTCCCGAAACGCAATCGCCAACAGCCTGGGAACGATGTTTTTCCTCTTCATTGGAATCTTCGTGTTCATGCTGCTCTTAGTCGAGGCTCGTGGATCGTTCGCGATTCAGCTGCAGAGTTTCATTATCTTCATCGGACTGGGCAGTATCGGACTCTACGGTTCGATGACTCATAAGAACCCATCCAGTGCTCTTACCCTGGCAGCGATGCTGCTTCCGTTCCTCACATTCTATGCCATTACCGATTATTTGCTTGGTGGAAGTCTTGGAGTGTGTCTTTGGATATGTGTCGGGTATGGATATGCCTCCATCGCCATGCTGATTCCTGCCATTAGCGATTTTGATGTTGCCCTGGGCCGTACGACCCAGGACGGTTGATGTCCTGCAAATACGTCCAATCGTGAAAGTAACAGATACCGTGACCGGAAGTTTGACATCCCGACATGCAGGATTCTTTTTGATTCTGATGACGTCCGCTGCGGTGGCCGATCACAGAGTCTGCGCTGCAGAATTCATGTCTGTAGAAGTGGGGTACCAGCGACAGGCTCAGGTTGGCAACTGGATGCCGATCAGTGTATCAGCGGATGGATTGACACCTGGGCAGTCGGTTTCTCTGACAATAAATTCACCTGACCCAAGAGGCAATTCTGTCTTAAGAATCTGTGAAACACAGATAGTCGATTCTGACGGACGTGTCGCACTGAGCGGACTCGGACGTACCGGACGAATTGATGGTGAGCTGCAGATCGATCTGGTGGACGCAAAAGATTCCGCAACACTGTGCTCTACTCTGGTTCAGTGCTCCGACCAGGACCTGGAACCCTCGGACAGCCCGATTCAGACATCCCTCCGTATCTACCGTCATAACGTTCAATTTTTGCTAACGATCGGGCAACCGCCCGGCATAACTGACCTGCTCGCCCAGGCAAAGGAAATGTCACCTCAGGCACCTTTGATCGTGGGAGTCTCTGTCGACGCATCTGCTCAATTGCCGCATGAACCGCATGCCTATGAATTGTTTTCAACGATCCTGCTGACTGGCCATATTGAGCTCAATGATCCCCAGTTCCAATCACTGAAATCATGGATTCACGCAGGGGGCAGACTGATCATCTGCTGCGATGAACGATTCAACGAGTCTCTCACAACGCCCCTCAGGCGATGGCTGGATGAGCGATTTGATATTTCCCCCGAAACTCGTCCTGTGACCGACGTTGATCTGAGCGCGCTGCAGCGAATCGTTCCCAGATCAACGCGAATCTCAACTTCTCGACGAAACGTCAACATGACTCTGATTCGGGACAAACAACCTGTAAGGCTGGCCGCATCGGCGAATGGTCCTCTGGCAGCACGTATCGGCTGCGGCACAGGACAAGTCACGCTTGTCACTCTTGACTTCAGTCGCTCACCATTGTCCGGATGGAATTCACTCGCGGATTTTTACGCCATTCTGATGCTGGGCGCTCCGCTGAACAAATCGACAGCAGCGGGTAACAGTTCAAGAATCTCCAGCTCCGGAGTCAGCGATCTGTCCACACAACTCATGGCTGTGATTGATCCCATTCCGACTGCCGGCCGCTGGACTACCTGGAGTGTCATGTCACTTGCGTTTGTATGGTTACTTCTGATCGGACCAGTCGATTATTTTTTAGTTGTGTTTTTACTGAAACGGCCTCATTTCACGTGGATGACGTTTCCCGTTTGGGTGGCCATCGGATTTACGACACTGTATTTCCTTAAATCCGCACCATCTGATGTGGTAATGAATTCTGTACATGTGGTCGATGTGGCCCAGGATGCAAACGAACACACTGTCCAGGCGTTTTCGCTCATGAGTCTGTCGATGCCCCGAACGAAAAGAATTCAACTCGAAGCAATGCCCAGTCCAAAACTTGCTGGCGCAGATTCCAAACTGTCGCTTACGTGGGCGGGACGGGTTGAAGACGTCTATGGTGGCATGTACCGAACGACGGGGATCGGTACCGGCGGCCAGCAATACCACTGTGATACCAACACACCAGGGATACTCACTGGGGTACCCATTGTGAGTGACAGTTCCTTTGAGAGTCAGACTCGCTGGAGTGCTGAATCAGCAACACCACTTGTGGAATCCAGCCTTAACGTCAGTGGTTTTGGAATTCTTAACGGAGGTTTTCAGCATCAACTTCCGGTCGCCATCCGTGACTGGATTGTGGTCTTCGGAAATCGTGTTTATCGTCCACGAGACGACGCACGAATCTCGCTGCCTCCAGGTCAGAAATGGAATTTTCAGCGTGGCGGGACACAAATATCAGATCTCAAAACATGGCTGACAGGTGAGCGCGAGGTTCGGGAGCCACCGACCCGAAAACCTCCAGGGCAGTCCAACTCTGCGGTGCCGTACAATCTGCATGGACGTGACCCACTTGACATCGTAACCATGATGACATTTTTTGAAACTGCAGGAGCCGACAGTTACACGCGTCTGCAACACGACTTACTTCAGCGTCTGGAATTCAGTCGGTCTGTGCAGATGAACTACGCATTGGTGGTCGGCTGGATTGATGAACCTGCAACCAATTTTGAGATTGATGAATCGCAAGTGACTGAAACGTCCTCCATGAGCGTTGTCCGACTGATGCTGCCGGTAGACCGACGCCCGACTCGACGTTCCCCTTTGAACAACCAGCAGAAATCAACCGATCAGTCAGCGAACGAAGCTAACTGAAACGGAGAGACGTCCCGTGATTGAAACACGTAATCTGACCAAGCGATACGGAAACCTTGTCGCAGTCAACAACATCACCATGAACCTCGGTCAAGGTGATGTCTTTGGCTTCATTGGACCAAATGGTTCCGGCAAAACCACTACCATGAGAATGATTGCCACGCTGCTGAATCCGGATCATGGTGAAGCCTATGTCTGCGGAGAGTCGATTTACACCGCTCAGGAGAAAATCCGACGACTGGTCGGATTCATGCCTGACTTTTTCGGTGTATACGATGACATGACGGTTATTGAATATCTTGAATTCTTTGCTGCCTCGTACCGTATTGCTTCTTCCGCACGCCGCGGAATCTGTGAGGAAAAGCTGGAGCTTGTCGACATGGCATTCAAACGGGATGCTATGGTCAATGAACTGTCTCGCGGACAAACCCAGCGTATTGGCCTTGCACGAACACTGCTGCACGAACCTCAGGTTTTGCTGCTGGATGAACCTGCCAGTGGACTCGATCCTCGAGCCCGCATTGAGATTCGAAATCTGCTCAAACGCCTTGGGGAGATGAAGAAAACAGTGATCGTTTCCAGCCACATTCTGCCCGAACTGGCCGATGTGTGCACTCGGGTAGGCATGATCGAAAAAGGCAATTTGATTGTGGACGGAAACGTGGCGGAAGTGATGCGAAAAGCACGCGCAAGAATCATACTCAACATTCGCGTCAGAGATCGGACGGAGGATGCCGCCCGCTGTGTGGAACAGTGTGATTCTGTTGAATCAGTAAGCATCACTAAAGATCAACTGCTGGAAGTCACTCTCAACAACGCTGTCGAAGACTACAGTGACATTCCATCTGCGCTCGTTGCGCAGGGATATGCACTCACTCTTTTCCGCGAAGAAGAAGTCAACCTGGAAACGGCATTCCTGCAACTGACCAAGGGCCTCGTCCAGTAGCAGCACAGACAGTCAACCTGATCTTCGCTGGTTTAACCGAAGCAGTGTTACGCCTTCGCGGCAGCAAGTGCAGCGTCGTAGTCTGGATGTTCGGCAATCTCACTCACATATTCCACGTGCTTCAACGATCCGTCTGGATCAATGACAAAGACCGCTCGCGCTAAACACCGATCGAGCGGTCCTCCTTTGATGAGAACGCCATAGTCTTCACCGAACCGGGTGCAGCGGTGAGCACTCAGCGTGTGGACGGACTCAATGCCTTCGGCTCCACACCATCTCTTCTGCCCGAACGGAAGGTCCATACTGACCACCAGGACTTCCACCCCGTCCAGGTTCCCGGCCTGCTCATTGAATTTCTTTGTTTCTTCATGGCAGACCGGCGTATCCAGTGAAGGAATCGTAGCAATGATACGCGTCTTGCCGGCACTGTTGCCGAGGGTCACGTTCTCGAGACCAGTATTCTGTAGCGAATAATCGGGTGCCGCTGCCCCGACACTCAGAGCTGCGCCACCCAGACTAACAGGGTTTCCTTTGAGCGTAACCGCTCCTTCTCGTACGTCTGACATTATGATTTCCTCTAAACATGGTGAGCAGGTCAGTCACAGTTGGACTCTGCATTTTCAACGACTGATAGTATGAGATATTCTCACTCACTTGTAACGTGAGCCTCGTTGATTCCCCGAGACGAGTATTCAGCAGGTTTTGAACGATTCAGATTCGTAAAGCCTTGTTTTTGACGCTGTCCCCCGGTTTCGGATGACACCGGCAGACAATTCCCGGAAGATTACGAATCACCAGACTGTTTCATTCTGACACCCAGGCCGCCTCAAGTGCTGTTTCAGCCGTATCTTCCAGTCCTCCAGCCAGTTCGGGTGGAACATGATTCGGAATCCGATGATACCGTCGAAAGCGCTGTATCCATTTTGCCATGCGTTGTCTCATATGCTGGAAGCCGGCGTCGACATCCACAAGGCACTCGCTACCGCGGTAAAGACATCTTCCGACCGACGTCTGTTCTACAGCGTAGAACGGGTACACGACCGGGTAAAGGCGGGACATGACCTGACGTCCTCATTCAGAGAATTCTCCCTCAACTATCCGCCACTTTTTTTGGACCTTTTGAATGTGGGAGAGGAAACCGGATCCCTGCCTGAAGTCCTGAAAGCTCTGGGGGAATACTATGAGGCGCGAGTGACACGCATCCGTGAATTTCGGTCAGCTATTGCGTGGCCCGTGATTCAGCTGTTCGCAGCAATCATCGTAATTGGACTGCTGATCTATATTCTCGGATTGATTGGAACACCGGCAGGCCAAACGAAGGTGGACCTGCTGGGACTTGGTCTGCAGGGAACATCCGGCGCAATTGCATGGTTCGTCGGAACGTTTGGTTCTCTGTTTGGACTGTGGATTTGCTGGAGACTGGTATCCCGCAGTATGAACGGGAGTCAGTTCCTGGATCCGTTTCTGCTGCAGGTTCCAGCTGTCGGCTCATGCCAAAGGAAATTTGCGATTGCCCGATTTGCCTGGTGTTTTTCACTGACACAGGGAGCCGGGATGTCCATTCGGCCGTCCCTCATCAGTAGCCTGAACGCGACAACAAACGGAGCTTTTATTGCAGCGATTCCATACATTTGGAATGAAATCCATTCCGGCGAAACACTCGGAGACGCACTTCGGTCGTCAGATCTGTTTCCTGAGGAATTCCTGCATTTCGTCGACACAGCCGAGCAAAGCGGTACTGTGCCGGAATCGATGAAGCGTATGAGTGACCGTTTTGATGACGAAGCTCATCGTGCCCTGCAGTGGCTGACCGTACTGGCGGCAAGAGCTGTGTGGGGTATGGTCGCAATGATGATCATCTACTTCATTTTTAAAATTGCCATGTTCTACGTTAACTTACTGAACGGAGCGGTGTCGGAAGCACTCAACATCTGATTTAGCACTCGTCCAGACACTATGCCTGTTGACGACCGAGGCTCAGCGCGTCATGAATGTCCCCGGAGCGTCAGACGCGGATCGATAACTATCGCGATCGGTGAGCGTTACTTTAACAGCCATCGGCCGGCCACCCCTCATGACTTCCACGGACAGCGATTGATCGATTCGTGCCAGCCCCACCAGGTTGATCAGATGATTCTCATCCTCAACCCGGACGTCGTTGAAAGCAACAATCACATCTCCGGGCCGAATTCCCGCCTGTGAAGCAGGAGTCGGTCGCTGGCGATAGACCCGAGTAACGTGGGCGCCAACTGCACGTGATAATCCCAGACGATTCGCTGTTGCCTGATCAAATGATGGATCCAGTTCGACTCCCAGATATCCCCGTCGGACTTTTCCCCACTTGACCAAATGCTCAAAAACATGGCGAGCGAGCTGGCTGGGGATGCTGAACCCGATACCTTCATTGCCGCCACTGTTGGAAGCAATTGCCGTATTGATCCCGACGACCTCACCATTCATATCGATGAGCGGCCCTCCACTGTTACCCGGATTGATCGCGGCATCTGTCTGGACGAAATCCTGATTTGTAACCGAATCGTCCGCTGTCAACGATAAAGCGCGGCGACCGGTCGCGCTCACGATACCCATGGTGACAGAACGACTCAGTCCAAAGGGACTGCCAACAGCGAGAACCTGGTGCCCGATCTTCAGATCCTGACTGTTTCCCCACAATGCACTTCTCAGACCGGTTTCTTTCAACTGCATCACCGCAACGTCGGTTGCTGCATCACGGTAGACACGAACAGGAGTGGTTTCACGACCATCCGGCAGTCGCAACTGGATATCCTGCAGACGAGCACCACGAATCACATGGTTGTTGGTAACCACAAAGTTGCCGTTGACCGACCTGCTCCTCATGATCACCCCTGAACCGGTTTCCTCGACACTGCGTCCATCCTTTTCATTACGAACGGCCTGAATATGCACCGTCGACGGCATCACGGCTTCGGAAATCCGTGCGATATGGTCGCTTGTCAGCATCAGTACGTCAGCGCCGGACATTGCACGTGAGCTTGTGGATGAAATCGCCTGGACAGGCTGTGCCACTTTCAGCGAATCAATATGTCCACCAACTGCGAGTCCAACAGCCAGCATGCCAGCCGACCAAAGAACTATTCCCATTCGTCGCGCCATCAACGTACTCTCTGCTGGAAAGTCACACATCCTGTGGCGCGGGTCCCTCCGCTGTTTTTTTCGCGTTTTTCGTCCGATAACGCGACCTGGCTCTGCTGTGGGAACGTCTAAATCCTGTCCCGGTCAAGGCAGTACAGTCTTCATCGATCGAATCTGGTGCGGAAAGCAAGTTAATTTCGGCTGATCCTGCCGTCACAACGGGGCTCGCGCAACGGACGCCGAAATATTCGGAACCATCGGACCGACAAGCAGCCAACAGGCAGAACGAGAACGACAACCAAAGATATTCTGCACTGCACCCGTATCCGGGGATGCCCGACAAATCGGTATATTCAGGAGATACTGAACGTTTGATGAACCAGACTCTACGGCTCGTCGTAATGCTGTGTCAGCCGAAATTCGGGGTGAATCTCAAGCCATGCCTCAATTCGGTCCTGGCGAGACAGCGCCTTCGGGATGAAGTCAATCGCCTGGCGCAGTCGGTCGTCCGGTTCGGCACAACTGAGCCGCAGGAATCCTTCCCCTGCATCACCGAAGCATTCGCCGCCCAGACAGGCAATTCCAAATGAGTCGTCCGCGCCTTCAAGGAAATACATCGCCAGTCCATGACTCGTGATTCCCAGACGATTGCACACGGGAGCGATATTCGGAAACACATAAAACGTGGCCGTCGGTGGCAGCGTGTGAAAACCATCCAACTCGTTCAGGCCATCCGTCAGAAGCTGAACTTTTTTGCCAAACTTTTGCATTGATGCATTACGTTCCTCCGTGTCCTTCGTCATCGCGGCAATCCCGGCCGTCTGGACGAATGGGGGTGTACATGACAATGAAGTGTTGATCATGCGCCCGATTTTGTCAGTGATTGCTGCCGACGATACACAAAACCCAAGTCGCCAGCCGCTCATGCTCCACGATTTGCTGAATGTATATGTTGCGACACACTGATCGAGCATCCCAGGCAATGCCGCCAAAGAATGATGTTCACCATCCCAGATCATGTGGCAGTAGGGTTCGTCACTAAACACCGCCACATCGCGCCCTCGAATGAGATCAGCAAGGTCATGCAGATCCTGGAGCGTCGTCACACCGCCCGTCGGATTGTTGGGCGAATTGAGGAAGATTGCGCGCGGAGCTTTGTCATGATTCAGGAATTCTTCAATATCGCTCATTCGTGGACGAAAACTGTCAGACTGACGAAGCGGACAGGTGATCATACGTGCGCCACGTCGCTCGATATTTGGCCGGTAGGTGGGGAACGCGGGATTGAAAACAAGCACACCGTCACCGGGGTTAAGAAAAGCCTCACAAAAGAACTGTTCAAAAACTTTCGCTCCCGGGCCAACCGCTATATTTTCCGCCTTCGCCGAAATACTAAACTCTCGACTGACAAAGTCTGCCGCCGCTGCCCGAAACTCATGAAGTCCCGGCGACGGACAGTAATGGGTCTGTTGATCGGATATCGCTGCGAGCCCCGCCTCAGTTGCCGCTTCAGTTGTTGAAAACGGACTGTCACCGATTTCCAGTTCGACCACGTCTTTTCCAGCTGCCTGCAATTGACGCACCACCGCCAGAACGGAAAAAGCAGTTTCAACGGTTAGTGTCTCCGCGAAACGGCTGAATGAAACGGCCATGAGACGGCAATCCTGATAAAATTGTCTTGAACAGTTACCGGCCAGTCACAAATCCGAACGGTCTGAAAAACCCCATTATGCAGGAATCCAGCTGATGTTCAGCTCCAGGAGCCGGGATTCAGTGTGGATCCGTGCGAAAGAGCCATCTCAACGGGCTCGATTGTTGTCGATTTCGAATCGACCGATCCTTGCCGGACCGACTCAATGAGCTCCGGTTTCGCAGAAAGCACTTCTCGCAGAACAGTGCCCAGGCACCAGCGGTGGGCATTACTATGGAGAAACTTTCAGCCGCCTTGGAAGCCTGCACCGTGTTACTGAAAGGAAAATTGGCGCCGGCGCTCCGTCGGTCAGATCCGGACGCAACAGGCATGACTTTCCATCGATCGATCACGGAGTGTTTGAAACGATGGATGGCCCCGTCTGGCGACTGGGCGTTGCTCTGCATGATCCGGCATCAATCATGGCCGTTGGAAACTCGTGGAGACTTCATCCCGAAGACCACTGGTGACGCAATTGCCGTGTCGATCCTGTCATCAGCTTCCGGGCAGTCCCGAAATCATTCACGGTCGCTCGTGTCTGTTCGACTTTCAGTAGAACAGCTTGAGCCCACCGGCAATTACAGCTGCGCAGGAAACGGTGATGACGGCCTGCATGAGACCGCCTGTGTCTGTCAGGGTATTCATTACGACCACAGGCAGGATTATGGACCAGCAAAGCACAATCAGACTAATGTTCCGGCGGTGGGCCTTCTCTTCGTCAGTCAATGGAGTCTTACGTTTTCTGATCGTTGAAGCGTTATCCGTCATCTTTGCGGATTTTTTCTTCTTCTCGACAGCCTTCGAATCTCTGTCTGATCCACCCACAGCTGCGGCCTCAGTTCGAGTCCCTGGAGCATAGTGCATAGCTATGGCCTGATTAATCTGTCGAGGCACGGCCATCACTCCCTTCATTGGCATCCCGAATCTCATACGAACTTCGTCTTCAAGTTCCGGCGAAGCTTCATTAGCGCAGGCAACCAGCAACCGGCCACCGTCTTCGAACAACGGCAGGCACGTATGCCGTTTGACGACATTTCGCGGCAGTCCATCGAGCACGTTATCCTCGGGAAACATTTCCTCCAGATCAACAAACTGCATTCGCAACTCTGCTGCCAATGCCTGCGCAGCTTCGACCTGATCAGCAAGCTTCATCTGGATGACGGCATCACGAATTGACAAACCACGAGCATCCGCAAAATGCTCGATGTCTGTAATCTGACCTCTTGTTATGACTCCTCTGCTGACCAGATACAGCAGCGTTGTCGTCACTTCGTCGTCGATCACCTCCTCTTCAGCTTCGCGACCGAGCGAAGCGTCATATTCCCGCTTTGAGTCTGTATCCGTGAGACACAGCATCGCTTTCGCCAGTTCTGTCAGTAATACCTGCGATGGCTTCAGGTACTGGCCCGTGGCAAATTTGCGAACATGGCTGTTGAGCTTCCGATAGTTGCTGTTCACTTTTTCCGGATCGTCTTCAAACATCACCAGACGCAGGAGTGTATAATGATCCGGTGGACGTTCTCCTTCGGGTATTCCCAGCCACTCTTTGTACACGTCAATCTCAGCCACGACCAGCACTCCCCGCGCCATATATCCCGTAATGGACCCTCTTCAGTTTTTAGTCCGGCAACACTCGTGATACAAGTTGGTCTACAAAAACCGCGACACATTGACTGCCGACTGCAGCCGCACCAAACGTCTGACAGACGATGGTTGGTTACCCGGACAAACTGAAACCCCGTTCAAAGACAAACGGGGTTGGCCAGAAACTTCAGGCCCGCATGGCCTTTCTGTTTCCTGACTGACACAACAGTTCGTTGTCGACAACTCGCCATATTATTTGCCGATGCAAAAGCTGCTGAAGATGTGGTCCAGGATGTCATCGGTCCACGTCTCACCCAGTATGCTGCGAAATTCCTGAAGTGCTTCCCGCAGGCCAATTGCGGTCAGTTCATCGCCCAAATTGTCTTGGACCGATTCCACAGCCGAATCCATACTCCGCACCGCTCGTTCGATACTGTCCCGACAACGTGAACTGGTAGTTGCCAGCAGTTCGGTCCGCGACGCCTGTTTCTCTGTAAAACATTGGGCGATCTTACGACGCAGATCACAGAGACCCACTCCAGACAGCGCGCTCACACGAATCCTGTCAGCTGGATCATCGGTCGGGTGGGGACGATCAACACAGGTGGTAACAATTATCAGCTGTGTCGCCCGGGACAATACGCTGTCACGAAGTTCAGCATCCTTTGATTGATCGTCCTCATTCAGGTCGGCCGCGACACACCAGATAACGAGGTCCGCTGCGTCCAACTGTTGCTGCCGATGTTCCACCGCCGTCATTTGTATACGGTCTTTCGAGTTCGTCCAGCCGGCCGTGTCGATCAGTTCGATCGATACATCAGCGACTCTGACCGGGCAACACAGATAATCTCGTGTTGTACCGGCAATCGTCGATGCAATGGCCAAATCGGCGTCTGCCAGACAATTGAACAGTGTGCTTTTCCCGGCGTTTGGCAAACCGGCAAGTACAACACGCGGACGATAGCCGGATGGAAGCCGTTGTGCTGAATCAACAAGCAGACGCTGCAATGCACCTCGAATCTCAGTCATTCGTCGAACCATCGTTTCAGACGAAATGAATTCAATGTCCTCCTCGACGAAGTCGAGGCCTGCTTCCAGATCGCCAAGAATCGCTATGAGGCTCGATTGAATCTTCAGCAGCTGTCGGGTCAGTCCTCCTCCAAGTTGAGTCAGTGCTGACTGCAGTTCATCATGATCGGCCGCATCAATGACTCCCGACACAGCTTCGGCCTGCAGTAAATCGATCCGTCCATTCAGGAAGGCGCGCATCGTGAACTCTCCGCGTTCCGCCTGACGCGCGCCTCCATCAATCACGGCTGCGAGCATCAGTTCCAGAATGGGAGGTGAACCGATCAGATGAAATTCGGCCATCGGCTGTCCGGTATAGCTGCGAGCCGTTGGCCACAGCAACACGCTCACGGGCAACGGCGAACCGAATCGTTTTGACAGCACATACCCAGGAATCCGGACAGGAGGCCCCGAGTAAGGCACCTCTGTATCGAGAAGTCGGTCAACGATTGCGACGACGTCGTTACCACTCACGCGTACGATTCCCCGGGCCGATGGACTGGCCGGAGAGGCAACCGCAGCAATGGCATCGTCAAGATCGAATGGCATGGCAAAAGTGCAATAATGTCGGTAAGTCGGAGGTGTGGGACCGGTAACGACCTCCCCGGTGACGACTCCTGCACAGAGCGACTGAGGGAGACAACAAAACATGTGAGGACGCAGATGAACATAAACCGGTTGACCAAACCGGGAAATGGATCAGGACGCCATCTGCCCCTTGCTGCTGTTTCGTGCCTGTGCGGTGAACTTAATTCATGGCAGCTCACCTGCGACAAAGCAGACCGCCAATGAAAAGAATATCCCGCTGTCTTTATGTTACGAGCCCCGAGGAACCGGGACGTGATTTATCGCCTGCGATCCTGTTTGCCTCGTTTTGCATTTTTCCGGTCGTGACCGACCGACCGGTTCTGCTCGGCCTGATTCTTGGCCTGTTCCGCCGCAGCCATTAAGCGTTCCAGAAATCCTTTAGGACGGGTAGCGTCGGCATCAGGAGCTCCGGCCTTACGTTTTCTCTCACGTTTTCCGGACGGTTTAACGGACTTGTTTTCTTCCGGCGCAACATCTTTTTTTGCCAGTACGTCACTGCCCAGTAATTTTCGTTCGCCGATACTCCACAAACTGGAAGCCACGAAATAAATACAAAGCCCCGCAGGGACATGCCAAAACATGACGGCGAAAAAGATCGTCATCACATTCATCATCTTATGCTGCATCTCCTGCTGCTCGTCGGTTGGGGGCGGCATAAACAATTTTTGCTGAACGAGAAACAGCACCACGTTGATGCAGGGCAGTAAATTGAAATCTTTACCAAGAAACGGCAGTGAAAATGGCATCTGAAACAGCTCATCCGGAGCGGCCAGGTTTTCGATCCAAAGAAAAGACGACAACCGCAAATCCACCGCTGTGTTCAGACAGGTATACAGTCCAATGAATACGGGCAACTGAAAAAAGAGCGGCAGACACCCTCCAAGCGGATTAATGTTGTGTTTGCGCCACAACTCCATCTGAGCTTTGGCCATCTTCTCTTTGTCTTCACCGTACTTCAGCTTGAGTTCGTTGATTTTCGGCTGAAGTTCTTTCATACGAGCAGCACTTAATGCCTGCTTACGGGACAGTGGGAAGAGGCAGCATCGAACCATGACCGTCAGTGAAATAATGGCGAGCCAGTAAGGCAGATGGATACCGTAAAGGAAACTGAGAACGGAATGCATCCCGCGCGCGATGAATCCAAAGTAGCTTCCGTAGTCCAGGACTTTTTCTGCCTGGAACGGCGGAGGATCCAAGAGAGCCCCGTGCTTAGGCCCCACAAACATTGCATATTCATGAGTGATCGAAGTATTTGGCTCCAGAGTACGGGGTCTTGACGCCATCCTGAATGTAATGTCAGCAAGCGTTGCCGTTTTTGATTCCCGCAGCAGTTCGGGCCAGATTCGATCAACCCATTGATCGGACGCCTGTTGTTCCAGTGGACGATCGTCCATGGGAGCAATCAATGCGGCAAAGAACTGCACATCGATACCCGCGTATCTCACCGGTTCGATCCACTTGTTTTCACCTTCCCGAATGACTTCACTGATTTGATGACGCGTTCGCTGAGGATGCCTGACGCGCTGTTCTTCCCACACAGACTGGACTTCAGACGCTGAAAACTGCGCGGAACTGCCATCTTCAATAAACTCCAGTTTGATGTCGCGATACTTCCGCGTATGTTCTTCGTTTTCGAGAATAACTCCACAGGGACCAAGAATCTCGTACTGTAACTTCTGTGGTGTTTTGGAAAGATTGCTGATGGCCAATTCACATCGAATCGTGTACGCCGCAGGATCCGTCCTCAACACATCTGTCATTGTCGAGGGACCAACCGAAAGAGGATGAATGCGGTATGTTTTTTTGATCTCCACAGATTGATCCGGGGCGACGTATTCAAAAACAACAGCGTCTGCCTGTTGTTCAGCCACTTTCCAGTCGACCGTTTCCAGCCGCATTCCCGGACTGTGTTTGTCCAGTTGCCGGTCAATCACATCCAGCGAAGTGCTGAACGTATTTTCACCGGTCCTGTTATGTCCAATAACCTGCACCTGTTCACTGCTGTTTATCAGATCCTTCATCTTCGGATCGCTCAGACGCACTGACGTTACGGAAGCACCCTCAGTGGAAAATTCGGCTTCAATCGCATAACCACCTTGTGGATCAAGTGAACCCAAAACAACCTGGCGCCGTTCATGAAGCACGGGGCCGGCGGTCTCAGTTCCGTTCAGGACTTCTGCTTCTACCGCATCAGCAACTTTGTTTTCCGCCGGCTCTGCTTCGTTGCTGTTGATTTCCGGAGCAATCTCGTCATCAACAGGTACGATCTCGGCCACATTCTGAGGTACCGGTTGTCGCATTCTGTCCAGAACAAAATTCTGCCAGATGAGGATGAACCCAAATGACACGACGAGAAAAAGAATGAGGCGTCGGGTTTCCATCGTGGGTCCGTATCAGCCAGTTTCCGCTGTGGTTGAACTCGACAGCAGAATCAAAATTCTGAGTGTATTGGATTGACAGGGGTCGGGTAACGGCCCCGAACATTGATGCAACAGGCAACAGGCCCGGCAATTCCACCGGAACTGCCCCGAACAGGGGAATCTCGCCCCGGAACAACTTTGTGAAGCTGCCTGTCGAGATCGGGAGGATATCCGCCAAACGCCGACTCTTGCAGCCCGGTACAGAAGGTTCTCAGGAATGTCCTTCATTTCCATGATTGACACAAAAAATCTGTGATGAGCTGCTCAGTCTCCTGTTTGTGTCCTCTCAAAAGCTGGTTCGCAGGCGAACCCGGCCGGAATGCGATAAGCCCGGCACTTAAGGCCGAGCTTATCTTCGATCCTCAAAGGGTCATTCCAGGCAAACCACTCCTCATCAGTCTGACTCGGACGACTCCTGTTTTGCATTCCCGGTGTTCTGTTCCTTGAGCATTCGATGAATTGTCAGAATGTCCAGGCCTCCAATAAAGCTGTCACAGTTCCGAGGAAAGGATCGGTGAACTTCATAGGATGCTTCCGAAGGTCGATCACCCGCGCGTGCACTCCTTGACGACTGTTCCATCTCACCACCTTTCCCAAAAGTCCTGAATGCAATCAACGTTTTGCTTCCGTTTGCAGCCATCACGTCAGGCGGCTGTTCTGAAAGGTCGGAATCCTGTTGTTTGAACAAAAAACGTTTCCAGGGCAGCCTGCTTCTCATATCACCCGGCAGAAATGGCGTCTATCCATTGCCTTCGTTCGGGCGTTTAATGATTTCCATGTATTTGACATTCCGAAAAACGGTCGGTTTAACCGTGTACGTGTCTTACCGATATCATCGGCAACACTGGCTGATGGCGTTCAAAAATCCTCCCCGACTGGCTAAACACACTTAAGACGGGAAAGTATCGAATCAAAGGCCTGCTGAATGGAACCTGTTAACAATGACTGAGGTTCCGGAACAATTCGGATTGAATGTACTCCGTTGCCGACACAAGGAAGCTCCGTGTGGTTCAGCCTTAATTTTTATTGATTTTCCCTGGTTAGACCGCTGCTCCACCTTGACTGAACTGACCACGGGAAACAGGAATTTTAGCAGGTTGTTTTGAGGTGAGATTGAAAGCGTCTGTATCTCTCCCGGTGACTTTGTTTAGTACATCAATTGAAACTCGTTTCGAAAGAGACGCCGCCAGTAATTCACATTGTCAGGACACCAGTCACCCAGAAAACCAGCCGGTCGAATTCTGCTTATCTGGATTTCTATTCAGACCCGCTGACGGTGGTTCTTGGAACAGATGTATCGAAAGATGCCCAACACAGCGATCCAAAACGAGGTCACAGATGGCATCAACAAAAGCTCCGGTATGTTTGAGAATCACCGCCGGCGACAAGTTGTCCGCAATGGTTTGTAGTCGGAAGAAAATCATCAGTGTTTACTGATTTTCACGTCAGCAACCACAGATGACTCCAAGAACTCACCCGCATTGTTGATGATCATCGCGAGCGTGAATTCCCAGGAATGGAAGTGCTGCTGAGTCTCAGACCTGATAGCGTTCCCAAGTTGACTGTCGGTGACCCAGTACTTGGCTCTAGGAAGGCTCTCCACCTGATGATCTTCTTCCACTGCGCCACCGCAAACTGGTATCGCATTCGCACCACGAATCGGATCGAACGCGCCTTCGCAATAATCCGTCTGAGGCAGTGAAAAACGACGCGTAATGACACACGGAACCGTTCGCGGGACGAGGTTCCGATTGGTGCGAAGTGCGTCAAAAAACGCCAGAACACTCCCAAGCCATTCGCAAATTCCTAATCTGATACGAAGAGTTAAATTCGTCGACGGAACCAACAAAAATCACCTCAAGGACGACCAACTCAACTCTTCACGACCCCACTTTATTCCAATAAAAATCGCCGCCTGACAAATTTTGTTTTAACACAACATTTCCCATCCACTCTGTCCAGGGTCCGTTTTCGTCTTTCACGATCACCAATGAGGCCTGGGTGCGTTTTCGGAAGCCACTGCAGAGACCAGCGACGACAGTCGTGGAATACTAATAACAAATGACCAAGTGAACATATTTCTTGTATTTTTTATGTTTCACTTGATCTTTGCCAACTGTAATTCTCCAATACATTGGGAGTCGTGTACTGAGCAAGTAAAAATCGGACGTTTTACTAGGGTACAACTCGTCGATCGTCGGGTCTCGGCACCACCAGTGGTGGTTAGAAGATCTTTGTCGTATTGACTGAGAAATGGTAATGGATTTTCCGTTCTTCCAAGTGGATGTAGCGCATCCGGCCTGGCTTGTTTATGCCTCGTTGCTGGTGCTTGCCGTCTTCTTCCGTTTCTCGCGGCTGCTTAGCGTACGCAATCTGGACATCGGACTCATCCTTTCACTTTCTACTGCGCTGATACTGGCCAGCAGCTCGAGTTCTCACGAATTAACCACTGTTCCGACTGTGGGAACTGTAGATGAGACACTCTATCAGTGGTCATCAATCGTACTTCTTTCGCTCTCAATACTTTTGATTGTACGATTGTTCTTCGACGAAAGCCTGACTCGACGTCCGCGTCTCAGCCAGAACCTGAATCAGGCCGGGCTGACGTTTCTATGTGTCCCCGCGTTTGCGATCCTGATGACCAGTGTCTTTATGGGGGACCCCCCTGGCGGTAATGTCGCTGCAGTGGAGTCAGGAAAAGCGCTCCTGAACCGCCAGGCAATCGGTGAGAAGGGAACTCCGGCCGAAGACGTCCAACCGGCGCCAACGGAGACGTTGACGGCCGCGGTGGCATCTGCAGTAGCTGAACTTTCGGGTGGAATTGACCACGCAGCAGTAAGCGTTGATTCTGAATCAACACCGATCGAACAGACCATGGCATGTGTCCTGGTTGTCCTGGCACACACGATCATTATTGCCGGATTTGTGAAGATCGGTACCAGACATTTTAACAGTCTGCAGCTGGGCATATCGATGTGTTGTCTCTATCTGCTGCTTCCATGTACTGCATTCAAAGTTCATGAGCTAAGTCATGTCCTGCCAGCTGCCTGTTTGATATGGGCCGTCGCCTGTTATCGTCGCCCGGCTGTCGCAGGTGTGCTTCTGGGTCTGGCCTGTGGAACACTGTTCTTTGCAGTCTTTCTGCTGCCATTGTGGGCTGTGTTCTACGGTCGTCGAGGCAGCCTGAAATTTGGCGTGTCACTTGGAGCTGTCGGAGCATTAGCACTGTTTGCAGTTGCGATGACGTCCTCGAGTACCGATTCATTCATCGCCCGACTCGTTCACACAGCCAACTGGACTGCTTTCCGTTTGTTTACGGATCAATTGCCCGTCAGCAGTATGGGTGTGGGCCAGATCTTTCTTCGGATTACACTCGCGGCTGTCTTCTTCGTAATGCTGACAGCGATGACCGTGATTCCCCGTCGGCGGAACCTCGAGAATCTGCTGGCCAATTCCACAGCGCTCGTCATAGCGGCTCAGTTGTGGTATCCGGAAGACGTAGGCACCTACGTCTTGTGGTATCTGCCGTTGCTCATGGTGGTAATGTTTCGTCCTCGCCTCGACCGCTTTACAGCACCGGAACATGAAAACAGTGTGTCTGCCACCGTACCCAAACCAGCGACGCCCAGTGTCGGCGGTTCTCTGTCACGTGTGACGTTGTATCATTAGCACTGCCAATTGCTGCGAAATTATTCACGTTGCGTCAGAGTTTCCGAATGACCAGCGGAGTTCTGACGCACTCTGAGCCAACCGCCGGAATTCAGCCGCCAAACGACCTCCTGCTGTTTTCTGTGTCTTCCGGTCATCCTGGATCGACATTGCTCAGCAGTCGCATCCTTTAAGTCCNGCAACCGGTAAAACACTGGAACGTTCGACCAAAATCGCGATACGGGATAGTTATTCAACTAACTGTGAATTCGATAATGGTCCTCCATATAATTTTTCCTGCTCGCGTCAAAACGTGGTTTTCACAAAAGCTTCCTGACACCAGTCATTCCGACTCATCAGTTGAAAACAATCTACCAACGGACAGCAGATTTCCTTCGGGGCTGCCCCGGAAACACGATTCCAGGCAACAGACCAGTCTGAAGTTCAGGGTCCCGTCGATATCCTGATCATGGAATCCCGGACCCGGAGACCAGCCACGGGGATCGAGATGAGTCCCTGACCTCCGACCCTCAAAAGACGAAGTAAACAACTCGCAGCACAGCGTTTTCAGCGGAGACGGAAACACAATTTTCGCGGGGTCAATTTGGTATGAGCCAAAGTTGTTACCAGAGGTCACAAGGTCAGAAAACTCATTGGACAACATCGACCGTCAACATGAAAGAACTGATCGGCGATGAAACATCAGAAAAAGAAACGCACGAGACTGCCGATATCTGCGTCGGGTCATGGAAGATGACGGCAGGACAGTCGTCACCGTTTACCCGAATTCCTCATTCTGACAGAAGGTTCGCTGTATGGTTATCAAACGGGTCGGAAATGCCGGTTTGATGTGGGCGGTGCGATTCCTGCCCTGATCGGTCGCTCAATCCACGCAAGGCCGACTGTTCACCCGACCGATAATGTGCAGGTCGGGCTGCCACAGCGGCATCGATACGAAAGGCAAACGCAGCCTGTCTCCCAACTCTCACGATGGACCACGGAGGTTTCAATGTCGGAAGAAACAACAGGCCTGACAGACGATCAGGAATTCGAAGAAATCAACAGCGACGAAGTCGACCGTATTGTTGAAGTCCTGGACAACCTGATTGAAGGCGTCGACAGCGACAATATTAAGCATTACCTCGAAGAAGCCTCCAGCAATATATACTACCTGATCTACGAAGATGCTGAGCAAGAAGCGCAGGATACTGACGCACCCGAACTCGAAAATGATGAGCAACTGCAGGACGCTGCCTGAGTTTTGTTCATCACCAGATTGCCTTCAGGCCCAAAGAACGCTTGCTTCTTCGGGCCTGTTTTCGTTTCATAATCAAAGTTTGCGGTTTATTATTGCGGCTGGACGCACAAAACGTGTGTCTCATGAGACGGATACCTCTTTTTTTTACATCGTGAATTTCTGCAAACTGATAGTGCGTGGAACGCGATACGTGCTGTGTTGTGGTGCTAAATGACATTTCATCCATTTTGCTCAACGGCTTGCCTGTTCCTAACGTGTTGTATCGCTGCAGGAGTCCGCATCACCCCAATCTGCGCACAGGAACAGCGCCGGGATACGCGCACGGCATCCACTGATCGCGGTGATACTCTCGCACGATTCGTTGATGAACTGGTGTCTGTTACTCCCGGAAAAAATGGGTTTCCAACAACTGTTTCGCTGCCATCCCGTGAGTTATGTCTTTCGCACGGAATTCGAATCGCGTGTTACGAAACAACTCAGGAAGTCTATCAGGTGGTTATGGGGATGAATCCGAGCCGCTGGAGGGGTCCGAGAAACTCAGTTGAGTCCGTTTCGAGACAGGACGTCGATCGATTCTGTGATCTTCTCACGAAGATGCTCCAGCAGGAAAACCTGATTGGACAGACAGACGTGGTTCGTCTGCCCACGGCTGCTGAATGGGAGTATTGCTGCCGTGCGGGCTCTGTAGAGCCATTTTATTTCGGCCGGCTGGATGATTCGACAGAATTGCTGGACAAACACGCCTGGCACACGGGCAATGCGGCCGGAAATGATCCGGCCGTCGGAGTCCTGTTACCAAATGCGTACGGTTTGTACGACGTCCATGGCTACCTGTGGGAATTTGTCAACGTCGACGACGGAGCGAACGCGACACCAGGAACTGCCTGGGTCATGGGGGGATCCTGGCGAGACTCAGCGCCTCGCTTGGCATCCGATAGTAAAAAAAAGGTCCCACTCAGTGCCACAAGTGACGCAATTGGATTTCGATGTGTCGTTGTCGCGGCTCCGTCGAATTCAAAGAATGTATCTGACCAGTAGCCAATCGTCCTCTCTTCCGATATCATGCAGAATGCGATTCCAGTTCGTCGGGCTGTACGAATTACGCGTGTCTGACTGGTTGATGACCTGGGCCCAACGTCAGGGACACACTGCATGCAACGACAGTAGAATGGAATTTGGACCCTGAGAATTGAAACGCCTGCGATCAGGTTAAAAATGGAGGGCTCTCCGCAGCCAGCGGGGCACCGCAAGGAATTTTAGAATGACGACGGAAGATCATCATGCGGCAGATTCGGGCCCGGACGAAACTGTAACACACAACCAGACAACATCTGGTGCTGACGAACAGGGTGCGGCCTTCGAAACGGACACTGCAACTCCACAAATGGCTCAGGCATCTGGTCCGTCCTGTGTTGATCCGGCAGCTGTGGATTCAGCGCCGGCAACACCCACGGAATCAGACAGCGTACCCCCACCCATCGAGCCTCCGGTTACGAAGTCGCCGGATGGTGAACTCACAGCTACTGTGCCTGCTGATTCGCAGGTTTCCGGCTCTAACTCTGCAGATCCGCCTCTCGTGCAGGATGCTGAAGCGATCGAAGATCGTACACCGAAGCCCGGTGCAGCCGCACGCGTTCGCGAACAGCTGAGGTCACACACTGATGATCACGCTGTACAAATCTCCGATGATGGAGAGCCACGGCAGGAGCGTTCCCAAGGCGGTGCGTCGGTTGAAATTCCAAAGGACAGTGAACTGGATTCAGTGCTTGAGTCACAAATTGCTGAAGCAATGACGTCAGATACCTCCGCTCCTGTGGAAACAGCACCGATTGTCGGAAGTGAAACAGAAACAGAGGAAGGGCAGTCAGCAGCTTCAGTCGATGAACTCGGTCCTGGCTCTCAATTGAAGGGCACCGTCCAGCAGATTCACGGTGACAACGTTTTTGTCGATGCTGGTGTTCGAAGCGGAGTTATTGTTCCTCTTCGTCAATTCGCCGAAAACAAACAACCTTCGGTCGGTGATGAGCTGACAATCATTGTTGAGTCTGTTGATGAAGATGGACTGTTCAAGGCGAGAATTCCTCAGGGCCGTCATAAACCAGGTGGAAACTGGGATGCACTGGCTGCCGGCCAGGTCGTGGACTGCATGGTCACCGGTACCAACAAAGGCGGTCTGCAGGTCACTGTCAGTAGCCTCAGGGGATTTATGCCCGCGAGCCAGGTTGACCTGGGCTACATCGATGATCTGGAAGTTTATGTCGGTCAGAAACTGACAGCTCAAATCATGGAAGTCAACAAGAAGAAACGCAATCTGGTGCTCAGCCGTCGAGTCCTCCTGCAGGCGGAACGAGCAAGTCAGCAGGGCGATTTTTGGGCGTCGCTGGAAGTCGGACAGGACCACGAAGGGACCGTCAAAACTATTAAGGACTATGGTGTATTCGTGGATCTTGGTCCGATGGACGGATTCCTTCACATTGGCGAAATGGCCTGGTCCCGAATCAATCACCCGAATGCTGTAGTCAGTGAGGGTCAAACGGTTCAGGTCAAGATTCTTAAGCTGGACGCCGAGCGACAGCGGATCAGTCTGGGAATGAAACAGCTGATACAAAATCCGTGGTTGTCCGCAATTGAACGATACGCTCCGGAACGAGTCGTTGCCGGAAAAGTAACACGCATTGCTGACTTCGGAGCGTTTGTGGAACTGGAACCTGGCATTGAGGGCCTCGTGCACATCAGTGAACTCGCGTGGCGCCGTGTGGGTAGCGTGAGCGAAGTTCTGAGCACAGGGGACTCCTGCGATTTTCAGGTGATTGATGTCGATCCAAAACGAAAACGAATCTCGCTTTCGCTAAAAGCACTGGAGACACGCCCGGAACAACCGGCTCGGGAGGAGCGACCGGAACCAGAAGAACGAAAACCGAATCCGAATCTTCGTGGCGGGACAAGTGCAGAAAAGGGCGGAAGCGGTCTGTTCGGTAATCCGTCAGATTTCACATAGCAACCTCTTCCACCACGGTCCTCTTCCTCTGACGTTTTTTCCGGCACATTCGTCAATTGAGACGGCCACAAGTGATACCGATCACACTCCGGCGGTTTTGAACTCGAAGAACTGTTCACCGATGGAGTCCACAAGCTCCCGCCGAAAGTCAGGGCCCACGCTGACCTCACATCCCGTCCCGGTGGTGAGAATGTATCGCAGTCGGTCCGATGTTCCGTTTTCTCCCGGACCGCTGACGCTGGCCGGATCCTTCGAGTCAACAACCAGAACCACTCCAGTTGATCCTGGATATTTTTGAATGACCCGATGGACGGACTCAATATCATCGCGCGTGTGCAGCCCCTGCTCAAATTTTATAGCGACCTGTGATGTGAATTCTCGATCAGCATCATCCAGAGAAAACATTCTGTTCACGATCAGATTCGGCTCACGGCCGCGTCGGTCGACTCTTCCCTGGATAACAACGATATTTTCCGCTTTAATCAGACTCTCAAATCTGGAATAGTCCGACGGCCAGGCGATGCAGCGGACAATCCCGGCTGGATCTTCCAGATCAAAGTTTGCGTAGCGATTTTGTCCGTTCGAATTAGGCTTTTTTGATGTTGCGATTCGGACGGAACCCACCAACCCGGTCACTGTCACTGATTCACCATCTTCCACATCCGACAACTGGCGCGTTGTTGTCCGTGCGAACGTCTCAATTCTTCGGCGGTGCCGACTCAAAGGATGCGACGTCAAATAGAATCCAAAAGCCTCTTTTTCCATCGCCAGTTTCTGTGAATGCGTCCAGTCAGGAACGTCGGGAAAACTGACGGTCACTTCTTCTTCATCCACCACATCATCATCACCTCCGAACAGACTCATCTGTCCGCTTGCCCTGTCCCTCTGGCGTGATATCCCGGCCTGAATTGCCCTTTCCACAACTTCCAGCTGCTGAGCCCGACTCCCGGGAAGCTCGTCTAACGTACCTGCCCTGATCAATGCTTCCAGGGCACTGCGTGTCAATGCCTTTGAATCAATGCGTTCTGTGAGGTCAAAGATGTGCTTGAAAGCACCATTCTCGTTTCTCTCATGTACGATTGAATGTAGCACCCCTTCGCCAACGCCCTTAATCGCTCCCATGCCAAACGTGATCCTGCCGTCATCCATACCGAATTCAACTTCAGACCGGTTGATATCCGGTGGCAGCACATCAAGTTTCTGGCGCCGGGCGTCATCAACGTGTTCGCTGATTCGTTCGGTACTTTCCATCCCGCAACTCAACAGCGCCGCCATGAACTCCACTGGGTAGTGAGCCTTGAGGTAAGCCGTTTCGTAAGCGATCAATCCGTAAGCGGTGGAGTGAGACTTGTTGAATCCGTAACCGGCAAATGCCACGATCAGATTCCACAGTTCGTCGGCAAGTGCCACTGGAATGTCGTTCGCTTTTGCTCCGCTGAGGTAATCGTCGTAAAAACTGTCAATAATCGACTGCTTCTTCTTGCTAATCGCTTTGATGCATTTATAGGCACTCGCCAGCTCTACGTTTCCGACACGATTTAAAATCCGCATCACCTGCTCCTGGTAGACCATCACACCGTAGGTCTCCTGCAGGATGTCGTCAACAACCGGATGAACCTTTCGTGGCTCTTTGCGCCCATGCTTTACTTCTACATATTCCAGGATCATGCCGCCTTCCAGTGGTCCGGGACGGTACAGCGCTGATGTCGCAATAATGTCTTCAAAACAGTCAGGCTTCATCTTTGTTAACAGATCCCGCATACCGCCCGATTCCAGCTGAAACACTCCCTTGGTTTCACCACGCTGCAGCAGCGCAAACGTCTCTGCATCTGTGAGGTTGTTCTTGACATCATCAAGGCTGAAATCAGGATGTGTTCGCTGCACATTCTGAACGGCCTTGTCCAGAATGGTGAGGTTCCGCAGACCCAAAAAATCCATTTTCAACAGACCAATATCTTCAATCGTCGGTCCGTCCCACTGCGTAATGATATCCTGTTTACCGGTAATCTTCTGAAGCGGAACGACTTCGTTCAGTGCGACGTCCGCAACGACGACCCCGGCCGCATGTGTTCCTGTGCTCCTTGCCAGACCCTCCACTGCCATCGCGTAGTCCAGCAATTCGCGCGCGGTCGAATCTGTATCATAAGCCGTCTGCAAATCGACACTTTTATTAAGTGCATCAGCCAGCTTTATATTCAGTTCGTCGGGAACCATTTGCGCCAGATCGTTGACGCGCGGAAGCGGAACATCCAGCGCTCGGCCAACATCGCGAATCGCATTCCTCGCCTTGAGTGTTCCGTGCGTACCGATCTGAGCGACATTCATTGCCCCGTACTTTTCCTTGGTGTAGTCAATCACCATTTGACGACGGTCGCGGCAGAAATCAATATCAATATCCGGAGGCTCGTTGCGACTGGGATCCAGAAAACGTTCAAACAGCAGGTCATATTTAAGCGGGCAGACATCTCCCAGTCGCAGCAGAAATGCAACGATCGCTCCACACGCTGAACCACGGGCTCCGCAGGGAATACCATTACGCCGCGCAAATTCAACGAAGTCCCACACGATTAGAAAGTAGCTGGCATAACCCTTGGATTCGATAATTGACAGTTCATATTCCAGTCGATTCCAGTGTTCCTGTGTCAGTTCATCTCCGTACCGTTCGTACATACGTGCATGGCAGAGATCCTTCAGATACTGCGTGTCAGTTTTATTTTCTGGTGGACGGAAGACCGGATACAGTTTTCGGTCATGCAGCTGTATGTCAACACGATCGGCAATCTCCTGTGATCGTGCCACGGCATCGTCAAGCCCCTGAAATGTACTGTACATTTCGTCCGGACTGCAGACATAGAGTCCGTCATTACTCATCTTCATTCGGCCAGGATCGTTACGGGTGCGTCGGGTATTGACACAAAGCATCACGTCCTGAACTTTTGCATCATCGCGTGTGAGATAATGTGCATCGTTGGTAGCGACAAGTGGCAGTCCCATTTGACCGGCCAGATCAACTGTAAGCTCCAGACACTGCTTCTGAATCTCAAAGCCCGCGTCCTGAATTTCCATATAGAATCGATCACCGAACACCTGTGAGTACCACCCAGCCAACTGTCTTGCCTCGTCGGTTCGTTCGGCCAGCAGTAATTTTGAAAGTTCACTGGAAACACATCCTGACAGGCAAATGACGCCTTCGCTGTGTTCCTTCAGCAGTTCCCGGTCAATACGGGGTTTGTAGTGAAAACCTTCGAGATACGCAGCTGATGCCATACGAATGAGGTTATCGAATCCAGTACGATTCATTGCCAGAAGCGTCAGATGCGACTGTGCTTCCTTTTGACGTGTCGCACTGCGATCCGTCCGCCGGCCCGGAGCCACATATGCCTCGTAGCCAATAATCGGATTCACGTCCCGGCTCCTGCACGAGCGGTGAAATTCAATCGCCCCGCACAGGTTGCCATGGTCTGTGATAGCGACCGCATTCATGCCCAATTCTTTGACACGGTCCACAAGTTTCGGAATGCGATTAACACCGTCCAGCAGACTATAATGCGTGTGGCAGTGCAGATGCGCAAACGGGCGAGTAACAGCCGCCGGGGAAACTACCGGGCTCTCCGTATCACTGATCATTGAGATCCGTCCTTTGTCGATCGAGATCGTGTTTCGATACTTTTTGCTGACTGTTTTTCATAGAACAAATGTAACGCGAGTGACCAGTCTGCACAGATCTCAGTACGTTTTTTATCATCTTCACTGACCTGAAATGTGTTTACAATCATTGGCAGCACTATGTTTGCGCAACGGTGCATTCAGTCTCGCGACGATGACACACGCCCCGCCAGAATCATCTGTGCCAACTGAAAGTCTGCCGCAGTGGTAATTTTAATGTTATCCCAGGCCCCATCCGTCACTGTGACGGAGTGTCCGACCGATTCCACCATCGCGGCTTCATCCGTAAATTCCTGCAACTGTCCGCGGACCTGAGTATATACATCCAGCAGCAGGCGGCGAGAAAACCCCTGGGGCGTCTGAGCCAGCACCAGATCCGATCGGTCGACGGTAGATTCAATACACCGTGCTTCGTTGATGCGTTTGACAGTACTGGTGATAGAAACTCCAGGAATGGCAGCACCTGTTTTAACGGTCGCAGAGAAGACTTCGTCAATGACCTCAGGTCTGATGAGCGGCCGGGCTACGTCATGGACTGCGACAAATTCACATGTATTCTTTACTGACAGAAGGCCGTTGCGGACACTTTCGGAACGCGATGCACCGCCGGTGATCAATTCAACACCGCGTAAATCGTCACCAAACTGTCGATTGAATGCCGTCGTGTCCGAATCCTGGAGTATCAACAGGATCTGTTTGACATCCTGACGCTCAGCGAACGCCTGCACGGTCCGCTTCCACACAGGCACTCCGCGCAGATCGATAAACGTTTTTTTTTGGTCAAAGCCACGAAAGCGACTGCTGCTTCCTGCAGCCGGAAGAATCACAGCAAAGTCAGCCATAGCATTCCGATTAACGACTTATTTCAGGCTTTCAGGAATTCTCGCTGGATGCGGTAAGCCGGGCAGTGGCCCATGCAATCACATCGTCTCTCGTCCTGGCCGTCTCTTCCAGTAATTCAAGACGATCCTGTTCGACACACAAAGATGTGAATGAAAACCCACCTGGATCTTCGACGTTTGCCAGCACAGATGCCGTTCGCACCATCGCTGTGTCTTCCTGACCGGTTCGCTGGCCAAGATCCAAAATCACAAAGGCGACCAGTCTTTTACCGCCATCCTCTGTTTCGTCGTCCATACGCTGGAAGAACCATTCCAGTGCGTCCTCAGGTTTACGTCCCGTCAACGCATTCAGAAAATGCAGATGCGCTTCGTAATAGCGGTCAAATGGCGGATTGCCAGGGTATTGAAGAGACTCCGACAACTGGTTCCCGTACTCGCACAGTTCGATCGCCAGTTCGAGTTCCGGGTCTCCCTCGGTGAGTGATCTCGCAAAACCGACAATTGAATGCAGATGGGAAACATCAATGTGATAGTTTCCCTCTGCCAACAACACATCCGGACCGCTCATCAATTCCCGGATCGAGGCAGATCCGTCAACGGTCGAATTGCGTGATTCCAGATCGGACTTCAGCGAGTGCTGCAAATCTGAGTAGATCTGCCGAACCAGCAGTGCTGCCGACTGACGTCGTTCTTCAAACGTCATTTGCTGCTGCAGCTGGCTGAGCGTCGTAACCGAATTGCAGGTACCGTGCGTCTTGAGCAGAAACTCCAGTCCTTTCACCATGTGGGCTCCTTCATATAGCGCCACATTCATCACCTCGTCAAACGACTCGTCCGGATCCTGCGGAACGCTGACCTTGTCGATCACTTCACGAATCAGATCCGGTTCCCCGATCGTACGAAAATAGGCCCAGGCATCAGTGAGCTGATCATTTTCGAGTAACAACAGTCCCACGGTGCGTGCCGCTTCCACATAAGCCTCTCGAAATCGCGATTGATGTTCCGATGGAATGTTGTCGAGCGATGTGGGCTCCGAAAGGGGCAGACCGAGCTGATGACGTGTCCGAATCAACTTTGCATCAAACAATCGATGAAAATCCTTCTCATGCAGCAAGACGTCCTCAATTGCGTCGAACACCTGTTCTGTGTCGGCTGAATTGTCGAGGCGTTCCGTGATCGAGTCGATTTTTGTTGTCGAGGCGATGGTCATTTTTTATCCACGTGAAGAGCAAAAACAAAATCGGTACCGGGATCACTGAAACGATTGTTATCTGCATCCACAGGCAGACCCGCATCCGCCGTCCGAACCATCAACAATCCCGTCCGCTCCGATTGGCTGAACACTCACGATACCCAACCCGGCAGCCGCCGCAAGCAGGGCCAGACGAGTCGTTTCCGCACCACGGTCGTTGAGTACGTAGAGAATTTGTTTTTCGTCGTCGAGCGTCCGCTCGATCTCCATCAATTCCAGTTCCAGATTCCAGTCCTGGATTCTCCGGTGCCAGATTTCAAACGAGACTACAGCCTGCCGCTGGCGTTTTAGATACAGGTTACGGTCGTCGGAAGTCGCTGTTCGCTCGATCGGTCCAACCGGATCGTGGCCCTCCGACAGAGCTGCCGGGATGATTTCCAGCACCGTACCCAGTTCCAGGCCGCGATCCGTCATTATCACAACAGACGTACCTCGTTTGATGTCCTCGGTTTCGGCAGCCTCCACCGTGTAACGAGCTGCCTGAGGAATTGCTCCGTAACGCACCAGCAAGTGGCAAGTAACAGCATTTGACGGTAAATCAGCAGTCGGATAAGCCGGAGAGATCACGGTTTGGTTTGCCTTTGCCCGAATCCATCTTAACAATTAGGTCCAAAGACAAGTCTATACACTCAAACGATCGGTGTCACTTGCGACGCAGCCGACTTACGCTGTTGACAGTCATTCTTCGGTTGTTCGTCGGTTATTACAACTGCGTACTGCGACACCGATTAACTCAGAGCGATCCGACTTTTGCTGCCATCGACAGCGAAGGTATCGGAGTTGGCTCGCAAACCCAAGACGGAACCATTCAAGTCCATGTATACGCCTCAAACTGCTCAAGTCCCTTTCCGGCTGCGGTGGACTCGGTCAATCCGTAACGGATGGGGTCTGTTCAAGGTGGTACCGGAATATTTTGGCTCCACTAATTTTGCTCGGCATCGAAGCAACGTTCTTTTGGCGGCCGAATTGACCATATTTCTGTGCTGTGTTCCCGCACTTGCTCACGCCGACGAGTTTACCATTGGGCAAAAAATGTCGGATGTATCGACGCTCACTGATATTGATGGAAAGAACTGGAACACCGCGAATCTCGCGGACGCAAAAGTGATGATCGTCGTATTTACGTGCAACGAATGTCCCTATTCCGTGGACTACGAAGACCGACTGAACACCCTGCACAGAAAATACGTCGATTCAGGTGGACAAGTCCGACTCCTGGTTGTGAACAGCAACACCGGCTCGCGTGAGTCTCTGGCCGAGATGTCAAAGCGAGCGGAACAGAAACAGTTCAGTTTTGTCTACGTAAAAGACAGTGACCAGTCCTTCGCTCGAAGCTTAGGAGCTGTCTACACACCGGAATGTTTTGTGTTTGATCAGGACCGACGTCTGGTCTACAAGGGTGCACTGGATGATTCGACGACAGAAACCAATGTGAAAGTGCATTATGTTAATGACGCCGTCACTGCGGTCCTGGCCGGTGCCCCTGTCAAGACGCCCGAAGCCGGCGCACGGGGCTGTGCGATTCGATTCAAACGACGCCGTCCAGGTCGTCGCCGACCCTGATTCAGAGCGTGGCGCGCCCGCTGTCCCCCGGAGATGACAAGAACAATGCGAAATCCGTCTTTGGCAAAGACAATGTGCGGCATGGACCCCGACCAGGTCTTGCACTATTCCGCCAGCATCTCGGTAATTCTGTAATGGCAAAGAAGCGGTCCCGAGGTGCCAAACGGAAAATATCCGACCGACGGAAGGTCCGCGTGGATATCAAGCGTAACAAACAAACGCGCACCCGGCGGCAGAATCTTACTCAGGACATGCTCACTGATACGGACTCAGCCGCCGACGCGGAGTGCACGGAACGCCTCAGTGGCAAGGGCAGTTTGTCCCGTCGCCGGACAATTACCACTGATGGTGACAGAGACGCGTCCAGACATGACACGGACGTCAACGACTGCCTCAGTGGCCGCGTACTGAGCTTCACTGGACTCAACTGCATCGTTCAGTCTGACAGCGATGGTCGAACGTTTGAGTGCACGCTGCGCGGAATCCTGCGGACGATGGCCCGAGACAGCCGAAATGCGGTTGTCACCGGTGATCGCGTGATGTTTCGACCGGAAGGGGACGTACACCAGGGCGTGATAGAACGCGTCGAACCGCGGCACGGGACATTGGCAAGAAACAGCCAGGGAAAGGAGCACGTGCTGGTCGCTAACATCGACCAGATTCTGATCGTCGCGTCAGTTGCAAGTCCGGAACTCAAAACGAATCTCATCGACCGGTATCTTGTCAACGCAGAAGTGAATGAAATCCCGGCGGTCATCTGCATCAACAAAGTCGATCTTGCGGAAATTGATGCATTACAGTCTGTGGTAGCACTTTACAGCCGATTGGGGTATCGCATCGTCCTGACGAGTGTCGTTAACGGTCACGGCATCTCGCAATTGAGAACGCTTCTGTCCGGTCGTGAAACCGCAGTGAGTGGACAAAGTGGGGTCGGTAAATCGTCACTCCTGAATGCCGTCGACCAGAGCCTGAATCTGGATACCTCAGACGTCAGTGACTGGAGCCACAAAGGACGACACACAACCCGTCGGGCTTACCTGCTGCCACTGGAGTCAGGCGGCTGGGTCGCGGATACGCCTGGGATCCGGCAATTTACTCATTGGGACCTGGGCCTTGAAGAAATTGACGGCTTCTTTACGGAGTTCCGCTCTTTTATTCCCTACTGCCGATTTCCCGACTGCAGTCATATCCATGAACAGCAGTGTGGGGTCAAGGACGCCGTATCAGGCGGACTGATCACTCAAATGCGATATAACAGCTATGTACGCATGCGCGAGGAAGATGCTGTGCACCGGAAAGCTCCGCCGTCGGATCCCCTGAAATGAACACCCGACAGCTGCAAAAACTGGGGATCCCGCGATGCTGCGTCCGGATCGCTGTCAGCGCCATTCAGCAACTCGTTTCACAAAAGATGTCACGTTCTGAAATCAAGGCCCGGTTGTCCCGAATTTCACAGAGTCCGTCATTGTTTGTTGGCGATCCGATTCTGGATACTCTCGCACGATCCCTCCAGGACAATCAGCTCACTGCCACACACGAGCCGGTCTCCTATAAACGCTGGGGAAACATGATTGACGACGCCACACTTCAGCAGATGGAAGACGCCTGCAGGCTTCCATCTGCTGTGGGCGCTGCCGTGATGCCCGATGCTCACGTCGGCTACGGCCTGCCGATCGGTGGAGTTTTGGCTCTGGACAACGTAGTCGTGCCTTATGCCGTCGGTGTTGATATTGCGTGTCGAATGAAGCTGTCTGTTCTTGACATGCCATCAGACAGCATTGACCGCAGGCTTGAGCTGTATCGAAGTGCGTTGGAACGGGGAACCGTCTTTGGCATTGGAAGCGAACATGAACAACCACAGGATCACCCCGTTTTAGACGCAAACTGGAACGTCAGTCGTATCACGCGCCGGAACCGGGATAAAGCGAGACGCCAGTTGGGAACCTCGGGATCCGGCAATCATTTCGTGGAGTTCGGTATTGTTACAGTAACAGAGCAATCGAAAGAAATGGATCTGGAACCGGGACAATACGTGGGATTACTCAGTCACAGTGGAAGCCGAGGTCCAGGAGCCTCAGTTTGCACGACCTATTCAGCCATAGCTCGTCGTCAGATGCCCGATCAGTGGAAAAATTTGGGACAACTGGCATGGCTGGACATGGACAGCCATGAAGGTCTGGAATACTGGTCGGCCATGAATCTGATGGGCGACTATGCGTCTGCCAACCACGATGTGATTCATCGTCTTGTCGTCAAATTGCTCGGTGCCCGTGTCATTATGGCTGTGGAAAACCACCACAACTTTGCGTGGAAAGAGACTCACCAGGGCAGGGAAACCATCGTCCATCGAAAGGGGGCGACACCTGCGGGACAGGGTGTACTGGGAGTAATTCCCGGATCGATGGCCGATCCGGCTTTCGTTGTGCGCGGCCTCGGAAATGCTTCCAGTTTGAATTCAGCAGCCCATGGAGCCGGTCGACTCATGTCGCGCCGGGTCGCCCGATCCAGATTTTCGTTTCCGTCAGTACGCAGTATTCTCAGGAAACGCGGAGTTCACGTTCTTTCCGCAGGATCCGACGAGGTACCTGAAGTCTACAAGAATATCGAGCAGGTGATGGCCGAACAGGCGGATCTTGTAGAGCCGGTCGCCCGATTTGATCCGAAGATCGTCAAAATGTGCGGTGACGCGGGCCGCCCTGAGGACTAATGTGATCTGAAATTTGACATAAGAGATCTGAAATCTGAGATCTCGACAAGGTCACCACGACCGTATACCGCAACTCGTGTATCCTGATCGGTTTCTCCATAAGCTGGTCACTGCCTCGTCTTAAAGGCGACATTCGTGAAATCTGTACTGATCACCGACGGTCTCCATGAGACCGGAATGAATATCCTCAACAGGTCCGACGGTATAGAAACGGTCGTTAAGCCGGATTTGACGCCGGATCAACTCAAACAGGCATTGCAGAATGTCGACGGAATCATTGTCCGCAGCAAGTCAAGACTGGGCGGAGAAATCCTCGATGGCCAGCAGCGTCTCAAAGTGATCGTTCGGGCCGGCGTGGGAGTCGACAACATTGACCTGGAGGCTGCTACGAGGGTCGGAATCCTGGTGATGAATACACCCACCGGCAACACAACGAGCACTGCAGAACATACGATTGCGATGATGCTGGCGTTATCACGCAACATTGGACCTGCAGCGGCCAGCATGCGAGCCGGCAAATGGGACCGTCGAGTATTTCAGGGAACCCAGGTGTCCGGTAAGACACTTGCAGTCATTGGCCTTGGCCGAATCGGAATATGTGTCGCACAGCGTGCGAGCGCCCTTGAAATGGAAGTTCTGGGATACGATCCGTTTATGTCAGAAGAACGTGCGCGTGAATACGGCATCAAGCTGCATCGCAATGTTGACGAAATCGTGCGACGAGCCGACTACCTGACAGTTCACACGCCACTCACCGATGAAACTCACGGAATCATTAACGCGGAACGCCTGGCTGCCATGCCGAAAGGAGCCCGAATTATTAACTGCGCCCGCGGAGGAATCATTGATGAGGCAGATCTCGCCGATGCCATTGAATCCGGCCACATCGCAGGAGCAGCCATCGATGTCTTCACAAAAGAGCCTCCCCTGGACCGACGCCTGGTCGAACTCCCCCAGGTACTGTCGACGCCTCACCTGGGAGCATCCACGGATGAAGCTCAGGAAATGGTGGCCGTTGAGGCAGCGGAAATCATGGCTGGATTTCTGCTTGAGAATGAAATCCGATATGCCATCAACATGGCTCCTGTTTCCGGCGCTGAAATGGAGGATCTGCGTCACTACATGGGTCTGAGTTATCGGCTGGGACTATTGTCGTCGCAAATGATTCGCGGGCAGGCGCTTCAGTCGGCCGATATTGATTTCCGAGGAGAAGCAGCGGAAAAAAACACGCGATTGTTGAAAAGTATATTCACGACCGGATTGCTGGAAGGGGCATTGGATGCCGGTGTCAATCTCGTCAACGCATCATCGGTCGCGCAGGAACGCGGGATTAGTATCACCGAGTCAGCCAGTGGTGACTGTGAAAATTTTGCTTCATTGATCAGTGTGCAACTGAAAACCGATCAAAAGGAATTCTCAGCATCCGGTACAATCTTCGGCAACCAGTTTCAGCGTCTGGTCCGCCTGGGACGCTATCCACTCGAAGCTTTCCTGGATGGGATCCTGCTGATTTATCGACATCACGACATGCCCGGACTGATCGGTTTCATCGGCACAACTCTGGGTCAGCACAATGTCAATATTGCCAATATGACGCTGGGTCGTCAGAACAATGACGCAGGAGGAGACTCTGTGGCCGTCCTGAATCTGGACAGCGAACCGTCTCAGGAAGCCCTTGATGAAATCCTGCAACATGCTGAAGTAACTGGAGTCGAGATCGTACGACTGCCGGCTGCGGATGCCTTTCCGGCATGGCTCGGCGGATGAGAAACCTGCAGAACAGCAGTTCGCGGGGAGGGACAGCAATCCTGTCCGTCATATCCGGCAGAAGAATTGCTGTGTGTCAGGAATCCGGACGAATCCGGGGTCGAACCGACCGACTTAGCGTCGTAGAATCGAAAATGATCGGAATCAGTCCTGTAGCTCAGACTGGTTCACTATTACCAGCCAAGCTACCAGCCAAGCTACCAGCCACCAGAATCTGCAAACAACGTCATCGTGAAGGATACTCCTGTGTCAACGGTTCAGAAGTCCACTGAAATGATCTCCGGCGCCGAGATTATGATCGAAATGCTGATCCGACAGAACGCAGAGTTTTGCTTTGCGTATCCAGGCGGCGCCAGTATGCCGCTGCATCAGGCCTTGAGAAAATACCGCGATCAAATTCGCACCATCCTTCCTCGTCATGAGCAGGGTGGCAGTTTTGCGGCACAGGGTGTCGCTCGATCAACAGGGCGTGCGGGCGTCTGCATGGCAACCAGTGGTCCAGGCGCCACGAATCTGGTCACTGGCATCGCCGACGCGAAACTGGACAGCGTGCCTCTGATTGCAATCACCGGCCAGGTTCCCCAGAAATTCATCGGAAAGGACGCCTTCCAGGAAACGCCAATGGTCGAAGTCTGCCGTGGCATTACAAAGCATTCGTACATGATTACTGATATTCATGATGTCGCACGAATCGGCAAGGAAGCTTTCTATATCGCTACAACTGGTCGTCCGGGACCGGTCCTCATCGACTTCCCCAAAGACATTCAGCAGGCCGAACTTGCGAAAGAAGATGTGGATTTCGATCCGCCGTTCAAGCTTCCCGGGTACCGACCGGAAGTTCGCAAAGCGCTGCCGGAACAGGTGGCTCAGGTCATTGCTGCGATCCGCCGTTCGAAGAAACCGGTCTTCTATGTCGGTGGTGGCTGCATTCTCAGCGATGCCACCGATGAATTTCGCGAGTTCGCGTTGCGGACGGGAATCCCGGTGGCGATGACTGTAATGGGCCTCGGTGCTTTTCCCGGAGATCACGAGCAATCTCTGCACATGCTGGGCATGCACGGAACGGTTTACTCCAACTTCGCCGTTGAAGAATCCGATCTGCTTCTGGCTTTAGGAGTTCGATTTGACGATCGTGTCACCGGAAAATTCGAAGAATTCGCCAAGCATGGCAAGATCGTCCACATCGACATTGATCCATCAGAGCTCCAGAAAAACAAGGAGGCTCATATTCCGATTGTAGCAGACCTTAAGGAGGCTCTGGTGGCCCTGAATCAGGTTCTGACCGATGACGACATCCCGGAACTCAGCGATTGGCACGCGAAAATCTCAGGCTGGAAGAAAAAATATCCACTGAACTATGGTGATTCAGGGAACGAGATTCAGCAGCAGTACGCCATTGAAGAATTGTACAATCAGACCAGAGACAAGGATCCTTACATCGCGGTCGGCGTGGGTCAGCACCAGATGTGGACCGCGCAGTACTATAAATTTAACAAACCAAGACGATTCCTGAGCAGTTCCGGACTTGGCACAATGGGCTTCGGCCTCCCTGCGGCCATGGGAGTCCAGGCCGCTCTTCCCGATTCACTTGTGATCGACATCGACGGTGACGGTTCGTTTCAAATGAACATACAGGAACTGGCGACCCTGCACTGTGAAAATCTTCCGGTGAAGATCCTGCTGCTCAATAACCAGCACCTTGGGATGGTAACCCAGTGGGAAGACCGCTTTATGGAGGGTCGCCGTGCTCATACGTATCTGGGTCCGGTCGATCATCCTGAGGCCTTGGGGGATGGAGACGGCAGCATGCCGACGCACACGTATCCGGATTTTGTACAGATCGCCGAAGGGTACGGAATTAAATCCCGACGGGTTCGCAGCAAACTGGAATATCCTGAAGCAGTGGCAGAAATGCTCAGTCACGACGGTCCCTATTTGCTGGACGTGATCTGCACTTATCAGGAACATGTGCTGCCGATGATTCCAACCGGTGGAACGGTGAGCCAGATCATCATTAAATAGTTGCAGAGCGACTTCACGGGTTGTTCTTTTATCGATGCCTCCATTTTGAGCGTCATGGCCCATGTCCAGCGAACCTGCTGAGTCTCAGGAATCTGAATCGCTCCCCACCGATGTGGCCCAGGAACTGCCTCCGGTCACGCCACCGTCGGCAGGTTTCATCGTTCAGTTGTTTCTGATTCCGGCATTCATTGTTGCTGGAGTCATCGCAGTCTGGGGATTGTTTGGTCAGCTTGCCGGTTCAGAAGTTGACCTTGAGCGACTGGTTGTTGAACTTGGAAACAATAACGAGCACCGACGCTGGCGCGCGGCTCACAATCTTTACGTACTGCTGCAGAATGGACGACGTGCAGATAAAAATGATCCAGATCGAGTCGGTGCTCGGCGGGATGTGGCCGAAGGTCTCACAGGACTGCTCAATGATTCGCTGGACACCTCAGTGACCGACGACCCCAGGAGACTGAATCATCAGGTTTTCCTTGCCCGAACAATGGGATCCCTGGAGTCGGAAGAGATTGTGCTGCCGACTGTTGCCAAGGCAATGGATTCGCGTTACGACGTGGATGTTCGGAAAAGCGCCCTGATGTCACTGGCCCTGATTGCGGCACGGCATTTCGGAAAACGAACCGGGACTTCTGATCTGCCGATTCCTGTGGCTGCACCTGATCTGAATCCACTGAACGCAGACGTGCGGCTGCCGCTCTCGAGTCCCACCATTCAGAACCAGGAAATCCTTTCACAACTGACAAGTGCGGCTCAGGACAACGACCCGTCGATCCGTCATCTCGCTGCATTTGTGCTAGGACTGATCAGTGGCCCTGATGCGTTAGAGCAGCTTCGGGTGCTGTTGCTGGATGGTGACAAATCAACGCAGGTGAATGCAGCAATTGCCCTGTCACGCAACGCCGACGTCGCCGGGATTCCCACGATTCTCCGTGTGTTGCAAGGCGAATTCGATGAAGTCAACTCAATACATGTTAATGATCTGTCCAAGACGGAACAGCAGGATGCTGAAGCTAGCCGACTCTTTGATCAGTCAACAGCTCTGGTCAATTGTCTGACAGCCGTGAGTAAACTCTGGAATCGAATTGCTGAGTCCGACAGGGTGCAGCTGCGGATTGCGATCCAGAAACTGGAATCCGAGCACGCATCTCCAGGCATTCGACTGCATGCAACCGCGGTGCTTCGAATCATTAAATAGCTCCGCGTGATATTTCGCCAATATCTCAACCAACGTCGCCGGTCGACCATTGACCGTCGATATTTCTCCAGACGTTCGCCCCCGGGCTCGCATCCTGCAGAAGTCGGGGCAGCCGGTCCGGTCGCACGTTGTCGTAGCAGTACAGCGCAGCAAATCTCGGTACCGATGCGGGAATGCCCACAGCTGTGAAGCCCGGATGCCCTGTCGCCGGAAATGGTCCGCCATGATTCATCGACGGAGATACTGCCACGCCCGTCGGCATTTTGTCGTTGAGAAGACGACCAACACGTGTCCTCAACACGGGCTCAAGCTGGTCATACGCCGCGTCGTCGCTCCCGTCGGTTGCGGAGCAGATGCAACCGGTGAGGTTGCCTTCCAGGTTTTCCGCGATTTCCTCCATTTGATCGACAGAATCTGCAAGCACAAACAGGGCCCCGTTCCCGAATGCCTCCGTCTGAAACGTCTCCGGCTGACGCAGAAATTCAGTTCCCGAAACGGCCAGCAGCGTATTGGCAAAACTCACTCCTGTTCCGCCGCCGGTCTGTCCACCGGCCAGAAGGTCAGCGCCTGCCTTTGTGAGAACCTCGATGCTCTCGCCAAACGCACGACAGACACCTTCGCTGAGCATGGTACCTGGTGTGGCTGCCATAAAACGTTCGGCAACGGCACCCGCAAACTTTTGCCCGGCATCGTTGTCGCTGACCACAACCAGTCCCGGATTTGTGCAGAACTGGCCAGCCCCCATCAGACAGCTTCCCACGAATTCATCCACTGTCTCATCAAGACGCTGATTCAGTACACCATCCAGAATGAATACGGGATTAATACTGGACAGCTCCAGATAGATCGGTTTCCCTGCAGCATCTGCAGCAGCTTTCAGCTTCAGTCCAGTGGATCGCGCCCCGGTATATCCACAGGCAGCAATTCGTGAATCCGACACCAGGCGATAACCATCATCATGAGTTGTTCTATAAATCAGCTGGACCAGCGCACGCGGCATGTCGGCGGATTCAATTGCAGCGAGTGCCGCCTCCGCAAATATTCGCGTTGTTTCCGGATGGGAAGAGTGGCCTTTAGCGATGACGGGGTTCCCGGCAGCGATCGCTGCCGCGAAGTCACCACCAGCAATTCCGTTAAACGCAAAAGGAAAATTATTGGGGCCAAAAACAACAACCGGTCCAACGGGTCCCCGCATGGAACGAATCCCGCTCGACGTGTCGATCGTCGCCTCTCGCCAAGATTCGTGGCGAGAGGCTGCGGCTGCGAGTCGCAGTTGATTCGTCGTTCTGGGCAATTCGACATCCGCCAGTCGCGGCGAAAGCGGCAGGGCTGTTTCTTCATGAGCCGCTGCGACCAGCTCATCAGCTCGGGCTTCGATTTCAGTCGCATACGCCTCCAGAAATTCTGCAAATCGGCTGCCGCTCCAGTTACGCATCAACCGGGAGGCCTCAGCCGCTGCTGTCAGTGCCTGATCGATTTCCGACCACGGACTTACAGGAAAGTCACGAGGAATCTCTTCACGAATGGAGGGATTCGATGCGCAAAAGTGCTGAGACGCCAAGGATTTTGTCCACTGGCCATTGATGAGAACGGGATTTGTCATTGTCTCTGTCATTGAGATACCAAATGGGTGCAGGCTGAGATAAATTCAACCATGTGAAACCGGAGCGTACTCAGTCGTCCGGGCGATTCAACTGATCGAGCCCGACATCTGTGTTGATTTCGGATCGCCAGGACAAAACCTCACTGGAAGAATCGATTGGCACCCGCAAAAACATGGCAGAATGAATCGTACCTGGTCTGTTCTCCAGCCAAGATTAACCTCTTCCTCGAAATCCTCGGACGCCGAGCCGATGGTTTCCACGATCTTGAAACAGTGATGGTACGCACAGATCTTTGTGATACGCTGCGTTTCGAAGGTCGGGATGACGAAAGCATCAAAATCTCGCTGGTCGGAAACCGGAATTTCTGTGGAACCGGATCAACAAACGGCTCTGCCGGATTCCCGCTTGATCATACAAACCTGATCGTCCGTGCGGCTGAAGCCCTGCGAAACTACGCCGGAATTTCTCGAGGTGCGACGATTCGCGTCCACAAGCGAATCCCCAGCCAGGCAGGTCTCGCAGGAGGATCCGGAAATGCTGCGACAACACTACGAGTACTGAATCGTCTCTGGAAGCTTCATCTGCCGGCTTCGACCCTGCACGACATCGCAGCAACTCTTGGAAGCGACGTCAATTTCCTTCTCAGTGGCTATCGGGCTGCAATCTGTCGGGGACGTGGAGAAAGGATTAGTCCCATTCGCCTCACCACACGACACAATGGACTTCTTATTGCACCAGACTCAGGAAACGCAACGGCCGAAGTCTTCCGAGCCCTGAAAGTGCCACAGGACTATCACTCGGCGACCAAACTGATTTCGCTGCTCAGCAACGGAGAAGTCCGTTCAATCCCGACCCATTGCTTTAATCGGCTGCAGCCGGTCGCTACGCAACTCAATCGGGATGTCCGTGCCACACTCCAGTGGCTGGTTGCCCACGCTGGAAACGGACTGATGACGGGGAGTGGTTCGGGTTGTTTTGCCCTGCTCCGATCCGCAGCAGAAGCTCGGCGTCTTTCGCGTCAGTTTGGCAATTGTGGAAGTTTCGTTACCTCTTTTCAGTATTAGAACGATCGCCCTGTTGTTTTCCGGTTCTAAGTCGCCGATGCGGCGAACGAGCATCTTTTTTCTTCGTTATGCAGGCACACCGAGGGATGCCCCAGGCGACAACCTGTACACATCGGATCAAACGTACGACTGAGTGGCCATTTTCGAGAGCAGCCAATGATCAACGAATCGAATATCGCTGCTTTCCGGATCGAGAGCAGTATCCGTCACGCGAACTTCGGGCTCTGCCCCGGCCAGCCGAGCCAATTGTACAACCTCCACGTTGTGAGCCAGTTGCTCATTCGATGCCGTTTCCGAAACAGTCCACAGCAGAGACTTATTTCTCAGGCTGCATGCCGTTAGCGTATCGACAACGGATTGCTGACAATCAGGATTAAACAGTACCGCTCCTGCGTACCAGTCCGGCATCAGCGCCAGTTGACTCAGAGCCACATCTGCTCCGGCCCCGAAACCAGCGAGAAATATACGTTCACTATGAATATGGAATGCCCGCCGCAAACGTCGAATTGTTACGCCCAACAAATCGCACAAAGGTGTTTTGCCGTATTCAAGCAAGTCCGTATTCCATCCAAAGCTACCTCCGTCGGCGAGCGCCAGGTTTCCCTGAATGCCCAATCCGCAGTAGTTTTGCCGGCTGATAGACTCGATGACAGACTCGACCTGACCTTCATGACAGCCTGAATCATGAAACCAGACAACCAGCGGATAAGCATAGTTCTCCTCATAGCTGGCCGGAACATAGATCGAAACCGGCCAGTCACTGTCCCCTGCTTCGGCCACCGGTGCGGTACTGCCCGCCTGCTGTTCCAGCAGTTCACGTAATTCCAGCGGCAAATCAGTATTGAAGCCCCGAGGACTGATTCCATTCGGAAACGACTCGGGACCACGAACTCGGTTGAACATGATGAAACTTCCCTGACAACTGTCGATCAATCCCGCGACCCTGTGATACCTCGTCACGGAATTGCTGAATCGATCTTCTCTAACGGGTTGGAATGAAGGTTAAATTACTCGGCATGGCTTCATTGACAATTTCTTTTAACGGAAACAAACGACCGGGACAGGCCGTCGCACGTACGCTCCGGTGCCCTATCACTTTTTCTTTCCGGATTTTAAACCGAACTGTCAGTGTTCGTATGAGTGAAGTGATCGACGTAAGCTGAGCGGCAGTCGGTGGTTCTTCCTCGAAGTTTCCAATCAAACAGATTCCAATTCCACGACCATTGTGAAGCAGACTACCTGAATGAGCACCGTGCAACTGCTGCTTCCACCGGAATGTGGGAGAAATACTTCCGTCCGGCATTCCGTTGCCATTACCAATCACAAAATGGTAACCAATCCCCAACCATGGCTGACCGTTGCGATCCCTTCGATTTCTATGGTTACGATGAATCGACTCAACACTTCCTCGCTTCGTTGCAGAATGATGAACCACAACGAATTCCCACGGGCGTTCAGGCTCTGACACAATCCACTGAAATCTGTGCAGACGACACTGTATCGGTACGGAGTCAGTTGCACGTTGTTTCGACTCATCAGCCCCAATTATTCCGGCTGTGGTCATCAACGATGCGATCAAAATCGGATAGAGAGACACGTGCCGGCACTCCGGCTTAAAAATGAAAACAGAAGCAGTCGCAAACCGCGACCTTGTATGCGACTCTACCCGCCCCATGGAGGCCGGTCAATTTGAGGCAATGTTCCGGGAACCTGCAACAGTTACCAGCGCCCGGAAGTGTTTTAAACCAGGCAATCCGTGCTGACATTGCGGCCATAAAACAGGGCCACAATGTCAACGATGGACCCGCAACCTGCGCAGCCGGCCCGTTCCGGGACAATCCAGGACATTCCATGAATTCCGGGACAGATTCACTCAGGTTCATTTTCACAAACGCAGCGGTGATGTTGAATCACGGCAAGATCATGATGCAAAAAAACAAAACCGGCTGACGTTAACAGACGTCAGCCGGTTTTGTTTTTTTGTCCGACATTGAATCACTAACCATCAACAACACTCCTCTTGAGATACCAGATGGAAGGGCCGCGGAACCATCCTGGCTCCAAGCGATCCGCAAATCCCAAACCACAGGTCACCGCAGAACCGTTTTCGGCTGAATTGCGTCGAACATGTCGCTTTTGAACGAATTCCGCAGTGGGACGTTCTTTGTACCACACCTTCCGGACGCTGCTGCCATTTCCTTCAGCTGACGACTCTGTGCAATTCGAACAGCTTCATCCATTGCACGGTCACCGTTGGCAACTCCGTCTTCGTCCGCAATACGGACATCAGGTGTGACCCCGCTGCCTGACATGGCTCGTCCACTCGGTGCATAAAACCTGGCAGTCGTCAGTCGCAGATTGCCATTGACGGACTGAAGTGGAAAGTGCGTCTGTACAGTACCTTTGCCGTATGAGTTTTCTCCGACAACAACGCCTCGTTTATTGTCCTGAATCGCGGCAGCGAAAATCTCACTGGCACTTGCACTGTCACCGTCAACAATCACCACCAGTGGAGTATCCCACGTGCGACTGAATGTCGCTGACTCGTGCATGTTATCACCACTCAATCGTCCTTTGGTAGAGACAATTGTCCCGCAGGGCAGGAATCGATTCGTGATTTCAACACACGTAGTCAACAGGCCACCAGGATTTCCTCGAAGGTCCAGAACCAGCGATTTCATCCCCCTGCGGTGCAGCTGCTTCAGTGCCTGATCAACTTCCCGAGTTGACGTTTGAGCAAACTGGCTGAGATTGAGGTAACCGACATCAGAACCAGACATCATTCGCACGTCATTTACAGTCCAGACTCGAAAACGTCTTCGGGTCAGTGTGACAGACCGGCTATTGCGACCGGAACGGTCAATTCGGAGCTGTATCCGGCTACCTGACGGACCTTTGACCAGGTCCACTGACTGAGACATTGGCATACCGCTGATTGACCGACGATTGATGGCCGTAATCACATCTCCTGACTTCAGTCCTGCTTCCGCAGCGGGTCCACCTCGAAGCGCTCTCACGACCAGTAGTCCGCTGTCATCCGGCTTGACTTCGACACCGATACCAACCATTTCGGTTTCCAGTGCGGCACTGGGTCCTCGATTAGGCTCCAATAGTTCAAGCGCAGAGAATTTATCAAGAGTGTCAACAGTCGCATTCGTAAATTCGAAGGCGACCATTCCGGGAGTCATTCCCCGAACCTGCAGGGCCTGTTGCATCACGGTCTGCATTACCTGTTCGGCATCGTTGCGGTTTTGCACGCTCATACTGTCCCAGGTCCGTGACAGAACATCACGAAACCCGTCCACTCGAAAGGACTGTGGTGAAATCTGCATCGCCTGAGTTGCTGCAGGGTTTTCCAAAGCCAGAGCCAGATTCCGCAATGCTCGTCGCACGCGGAGGTCATACGCACTGGGTTCCAGGTGTCGAGCATCCGTCTGGGCAGACACCTCCCGGAATAACCGCACCCCCTGACCAAACGACAGAGACCGAATCATTCGCACCGTTGCTGGATTCTGATAGCGAGCGGTGATTCGTTTCGACAGAGTCTCTGCTGCACCCTCGCCCTCACGACGCGGCAGCGGCGGTATTAGCGGCGCATAGTCTTCCGATGGCCTCACTCGGCGACTCAAATCAAAGCGATCGTTGTCTTTGTTATCCCGCGGGCCCCGATCCTGCAAACGATCAAAAAGATCGTCAAGACCATACTGTCGATCACCAGGCTGGACGTAGTCTCGAAATGGAATCCGAAAACGACGCTCGCTCGTGAAGTCCTGTGTACGAAACGGACCAGCCAGCTCTGAACGCCAGGAGCCTCTTCGGTCATCATCACGATCTAAGTCAAAGTCATATCGGCCTGAAGACAGCCGTTCGCTCCGACTGAGATTCCGATCCAGCGTGAATGCAGGCAGATACCGGGAATCATTATGTTCACCGGGGCCTGCGTAGTCGTCGTGAAACAGGTTGTAGCCGCACTCGTTTGATCGATCATCATTTCGGCGCTCATAATCACAGCTGCCATGCTGCGCATCGGCCGGCGCAGCAATCAGAGCCAGGGAGATTAAGTTGAGGATGTATTTTCGGGTCGTCATGTCCATTCCTCCTGAGAAGTGGTTTTTTGTCCTGTTAAAAGAGCGTGGTGTTGGGTCTGGTGACTAAGACTTCAGGCAACGTGTGGAAATTGATCCGACTGGACACCGCCAAACGTCCATGCATCATTCGCAACCGTCGGCGCTGGTTCCGCAACGTTCATCTCCACGAGCTCACCACGAATCACCCGCACATCGTTCGGTGCATCGATTCCAAGTTTTACAGTGCCGCTGCCGGTCTTGATCACTTTGATGACAACATCATCACCAATCCGGATGGTTTGTGCCGCTTTTCGCGCCAGTACAAGCATGATTCACGCCTCCTGAATTGAACTCCATGCTGGTATTGACAATCCTGACCGCCAGAATTGTCGTCATAGTGATCTGAATACGCGAGTGGTGTGCCAAATCTGACTCTTTCGGAAACAAATTAACACTTATCACCTCAAACCATTTACCAATAATGACTTATGAATCATGTACAGAGACGAGATTTTGGTTAATTTTGACGGACACGGACATTTGTCTGCGAATAATTTTCAATAGAGCGCGCTATGGGCAGACGTTTTCTTGTCATTTTGACAATACCAGGTGCGCATACGAAACGCCCGCAGCGGCGTCTGAGCAAATGGAATCGATGGTCACAGAAAAAACGTGCCGGCTGGAGCCGTTCCTGAATTCAAATAATCCAGTAGCTCTCCACGTCCGTGATCCCGGATGACTGACTCATGGCCGTGTGCGCAAGATCCTCAACGCATTCACCGGCCCAAATCATGTGCCTCTTTGTTGTCCCGCCACCTGTATCCCCGAAATAGATTCGAAACAAACGGCTATCGCAACTTTTTCACACAACGGGATGGGTTCAGTGCCAGTTCCCGTTTCCAGTGTGAACCCTGAAACGTTCGGCTGACCGCAATCAAGGTGCGATGTCACGCTCGGGTAGAGAGAACTCCATCAATTCGGACGAACGACTGGGATCGCTTTATGAAGGTCGCCTACTTTCACCTGGCAATACAATGCGGCAAGTGTGTATCACAAGACTGAAGAGGACCGTTCGCTGAGATACCCTTCAACAGCCACGGAGGCAGAGTGTGGACTTCCGAGCGCCGCTCAACGCGGCACTGCTATCCCACGCGACTGGCAGCGTGCGGGTGCGCCAATTCGTATGTTTCCCGGAGACGTCGCGTACTGACGTGCGTGTAGATTTGAGTCGTGGTCAGACTCTTGTGTCCAAGAAGCTCCTGGACACTTCTTAGATCTGCACCGCCATCCAGGAGGTGTGTGGCAAAACTGTGACGGAGTGTATGCGGTGATGTCTGACTGGAAAGCCCGGCACTGTTGATGTGTTTGTCGAGCATCCGTCCGATACTGCGCGTTGTCAGTCGTCGCCCGAATCGGTTCAGAAAAATGGCCGCAGTTTGATCCGGTCTGCCGTGTGGGTCCGGCTGGCGCACGTCGATCCAGCGATCCAGAGCCCGAGTCGCGTAACTCCCAACGGGAGCAATTCGTTCCTTCCGGCCTTTTCCGAGCACTTTCATAATGCCCGAACTACGATCCCAGTGTTCCGTGTCGAGTGCAACAACTTCGGCAACACGCAGACCGGCAGAATACATGGTTTCCAGAATGGCCCGATCACGCAGTCCATCCTTTTGCGTCGCCGGCGGAACCGACAATAATTTCCCCACCTCATCCGTACTCAAAAAATGCGGAAGTCTGCGACCCGCCCGTGGAGTCCGCAGCGGCCTGGCCGGATTGGCATCACACAACCCCTCGCGTTTGCAAAAACGGAAGAAGCTGCGCAGGCAGGCAAGGCGTCTTGCAATGGTCGATCGTGCGTAACCACACTCGTGGAGATAAGACGCATAGCTCCGTAACTGAGTCACATCGGCATCCCGGGGCTCGGGGATCTGGCCAGTCTGCTCCTCGTAAAATTCGATCAGGTGGCCCAAATCGTCTGCATAAGATTTAATCGTCAGACCGGACGCATTGCGTTCGATGCGCAGATAGTTAAGAAATCGGCCGACAGCATCATGCATAACCTGGTATTCCTGAATCAGAGCTTCCTGAAACGGACGTGAAACCATTGCCAGCCGCATCCTGAATATCGGTTGCCAATATCCAGCAGTTCTCTGTCATGCCGCGTGCCACATTCCATCGACATCGAATTCTCTTTCTTCGGCCATTTTGCGCACACGCTGTGAAAGCATGGCCGCATCCCACCAGGTGAATTCGAGTTCCGGATCGCTTGCCGAAGCACTCAGGCGACTCAACACTTCGTCGACACTGTCGTCGTCGTACAGAAAGATGTAACGCTGTTCATCTCTGACGAGTGCCAAAACATTCATCGCCGTCGTCATGCGCGCCTCCCATTCGGCAGTTTCTGCTGACACTCCGTTCGGTGCCCTGGGAGATTATCGGACGTTGATTCGCACATCGACCACGAAGGGGAGCATTGCCGTCACAGTTTGACTGCGCCAACTACCCGGAACCAACCTTATGGAATCATCACCAGATCAGCTGGTGATGTTAAATTCCTTTCGCAGAGCTTCACTTCCGCGTCGGGCTTCATCCGGCGTCACCAGGATGCTCACCTTAATCTCACTGGTGTTCACTAACTGCACATTGATGTGCTCATGCGCGAGAATTCGAAAGACTCTCGCAGCGACGTCCGCGTGACTGCGCAGACCAATACCGGAAACGGACAACTTACCGACTTGTGGTTCGCATGAAATATTCGCGGTTCTGGTTTCACGAAGTGACTCCTGCAAAAGCGACGTCGTCTTGTCAGCATCTGCGGCCGGAACAGTAATGGAAATCGTCGCATTGCCGGCATCACTGGCGTTCTGGACAATCATGTCAACAAGGACACCTCCGTCGGCCACTGCCCTGAGTACCCGTGCGGCGATACCGGGGTCATCCGGCAGTCCGTTGACTGTGACTCGAGCCTGATGAGTGTCGGCCACGACGTCACTGACAACGATGTCCTCCATTCCACTTAATTTTTCCACAATTTCTTCGTCGCGAGGAGTCATTCGCTGTTCTGCACCAACGTAACCGGAATGACGGGTATTCGCATCCGGAGTCAGTGGTATGTTTTGGTGCAATCCGAATCCGTCATGAACTGCGTTAACTGCAGCATCACAGACCCTCCGATCAATCAGTACGGAGATCTTGATTTCACTTGTTGTCACCATTTCGATATTGATGCCATTATCGGCCAGAATCTGGAACATTTGAGCAGCGACACCGTACTGTGTCTGCATCCCGTGTCCGACCACAGACACCTTCGACAGTTGATTAAATTGTGCAACTGAGCCGGCCCCAAGCTCAACAACGGCCTCCCGAGCGACTGCAACGGCGGCCGCAAGATCAACTTCCGCGACGGTAAACGAAAGACTGGCCGAATGAGCCTGCCCCACATTTTGAATGACCATATCAACAGGAATGCCGGCGGCAGACAATCTGGAAAAAATCTGATCCATAACGCCCGGACGGTCCGGTAAGTCTGTCAGTCCAACTCTTGCTTCGTTACGAACAAAAGCAACACCCGTTACGACACGATCGCAATCTGACGGTTCCGGTGTAATCATCGTGCCGGAGCCGTCGGCATACGAAGGACTAACTCGCAGCGGAACACCATATTTCCTCGCAAACTCGATGGAACGTGAATGCATAACACCGGCCCCCATACTGGCCAGCTCCAGCATCTCGTCGCAGGACACCTGGTGAATGAGCGTGGCGTCCGCAACCACACGCGGATCTGTTGTAAACACTCCTTCCACATCGGTATAGATGTCACAGCGCTCCGCATTTAATACTGCAGCCAGTGCAGTGGCAGTGGTATCGCTGCCGCCACGCCCCAATGTCGTAATATTAAATTTCGCATCGACCCCCTGGAATCCCGCAGCGATCACGATCTGTCCTGCATCCAGGGCGTTCTTTATTCGTTCTGTTGAGATTCGGACTATGCGCGCCCGGGTGTGTGACTCATCCGTCAACACTCCGATCTGAGCGCCTGTCAGACTAATCGCGGCTTCGCCAAGTTCATGAACCGCCATCGCCATCAGAGCCGCCGATTCCTGTTCGCCGGTAGCCAGCAGCATATCCATTTCACGCGGACCAGGAGCATCAGTGATCTCTCCGGCCAGCTGTACAAGTTCGTCGGTCTTCTTACCCCGGGCACTCACAACCATCACAACCTGATGGCCGGTGCGCGTGGCCGCGACTGCACGTTCAGCTGCTCGCCGAATTCGATCAGCACTGGCAACGCTGGTGCCTCCAAATTTCTGGACGACAATCGACACAATAATTCCGTAAAGAAAGAGAGTAGAGTTCGCGCTGCTGCCCCGCACGGACTCACATAGCCGGCGACGCGCCTGCTTCCCGCAAGTCGATCACGAACACTGTTAGGTAAGTACGATGGAGCAGTCCGGGACGGAATCGCTAACGTGATCGCGCCAAACTCCACGACTGCCGGGGGGAGTCGAAAGATGCAGAACAACCAAAGACCTCTACCCAGACTGACAGTCTGAAATCCGGTTGACACCCAAGTCAGAAAAAGGTGGGCACCCACCGCCCGGGTCATGTGATCCGAACATGGTCGGCATAACAGTCGGCCGGAACGTCCAGGTTCCCTGAAGGGTTCAAACTGTAGGGTCAACTCATTTCAGAATGAGTCAGTCTGGAAGAGGTCTGATTCGGTTGGTTCACTTTTAACAGCACAGACAACAAGAGCAGATCAATCCACTCGTGATGTGCCATGGCAGCTTAGCTCCGTTCCGAGATCCGGACAAGGAGGACATTGCTGGAACTATGGAATCTGAGCATGGATATTTTTTTTCCTCAATCGGGACGCATTTCACTGGCAATTTCTGCAGTCCGTCGATCCGGTTTTGCAGTTTTCGGTCGCAATATTGGAAGTATAAAAAACAATGTCTCTCCCAACGCAGGAGAGACTCACCAACCGGAACAAAAGACCGAGTGGGGACCGCAGCCACAAGAGTTCCGTGAGACATTCAGTGCAGTTACCGTGCCAATCGAGTTAATATCTGTCCCAGCCATATCGGCTGTGGGAGCCAGCGATCATCCACAACGTCAAACTGCCGGGAATCTCAAAGTACAAAAGAGTCACACCAGTCGCCGGAAACGCCTGTCGTTTGACTCTCGCCCCTCTCCAATTTCAAACCTTGTGCTCTTTATTACAGAAGAATCGAACAACGCGGGATTTTATCAGAGTGCACTCAAATAACTGGCTTGACATTATTTCGTGATTTCGCGAAATCATTCGTCCGCGGTGACTTCGTCGGATTCAGTTCGGACGGAACTGTCCAACCACTTGAGTTCAAAGTTCGTTTCAGGATTTGCTGATGGATGCCAAACTTGTACTTCTGCCCGGAGATGGAATCGGTCCGGAAATCCTCGCTCAGGCGCGCCGCGTTCTGGATGCGGTCGGACGATCATTTGGGCATCAGTTTGATATGTCCGAACATCCGATCGGTGGCAACGCCATCGATGAGTTTGGCGACCCGCTGCCGCAGGCGACAATTGATGTATGTCGATCCTGCGATGCAATTCTGCTGGGCGCTGTTGGAGGACCGAAATGGGATGACCCAACAGCCAAAACACGCCCCGAAGTCGGTCTGCTCAGACTTCGGCAGGAACTGGGGCTGTTTGCCAACCTGCGTCCGATCCGGACATTTGAGGAACTGATCGACTCCTCTCCACTCAAACGTGACGTCATTGCAGGGACGGATATTCTGTTTTTCAGAGAACTCACAGGTGGCATCTATTTTGGAGATTCGGGACGCCGATCGCATGAGAGTGGAGAAGCTGCCTACAACGAGATGGTCTATTCCACCGGAGAAGTGGAACGCATCGTGCGTTTAGCGGCACAAGCCGCGATGGAACGTCGCGGCAAACTCACTTCTGTGGACAAGGCAAATGTACTCGAAACATCCCGTCTTTGGCGTCAGGTGGCCGAACGAGTCGTCAAGGATGAGTTTCCGACTCTGAAATATGACGTTGTGCTGGTGGATGCCATGGCGATGCATCTGATTTCGCGACCTAAAGATTTTGATGTTGTAGTTACTGGAAATATGTTTGGCGACATCCTTACCGACGAAGCATCAATGTTGCCAGGATCACTCGGTCTTTTGCCTTCAGCATCGATTGGGAGTGGCGGACCGGGGCTGTACGAACCGATCCACGGGTCGGCTCCGGACATTGCCGGACAGAATGTTGCCAATCCACTGGCAACATTGCTGGCAACGGCCATGCTGCTCCGACACTCGCTCAGTCTCTCTGCCGAAGCGGCAGCCATCGAAGCAGCCGTTGACAGTGTACTGAAACAGGGACTCCGCACTCGGGATATCGCCACAGGTGACAGTAGTGTCGGAACAACCGAAATGGGTGACGCAATTTTGAACGCTCTGAGTTGATGGCCTGCACGCCGATTGGTACTCAAAGAAAATCGATCACGACGCTGTCCGCGACGAATCGCCCCGCATTCGTCAGCCGCAGCCAGGTTTCCGGCCCGTGAGTTCCGTATTCTGCAGACACCTGTTCCAGCAACCCCGTTTTCAGGTGCCGCTCCAGAGCTTCCGGTGCCAGACTGCTCACGGCATAACCAAACCTTTTTCGAAACTCTCCCTGAGCAATTCCTTTGTTACGTCGCAGCCCCAGCATCACTGCCTCACGTGCCCGGTCGATCGAACACAGTCTTTCATATTCCACCAGCAGCGGCTCGTTTTTGAGCCAGCTCTCTATCCACCGAGTCACATTGCGGGCATTCGTGCTTCGCGTCCTGTTGACGTAGCGAGCCGCGCCGGGACCGAACGCGAAATATTCGGAAGCATCCCAGTACACTTCATTGTGCCGGCTGCGTGCATCCGGATGCGCATAATTCGAGATTTCATACTGCTCCAGCCCGGTATCCCGCAGCACTGACATCGCAGTCGCATATTGTTCACGCTCGGATTCATCGGAGACTAACTCAAATTCACCTTGTGAACGACGACGATAAAAGCGTGTTCCTTTTTCAAACGTCAGGCCATACGCCGACACGTGTCGCACCGGCAGTTCAGTTGCTGTGACGAGCGTTTCCCGCCAGACAACGTCACTCTGGCCAGGAACACCGAAAATCAGATCAAGCGATATATTGGGAATGCACGCCTGAGCACGCTCTACGGCCACTTGCGCCTGTCTGGGAGTATGTGTTCGCTCAAGAGTTTTGAGAACGTCTGCATCAAATGACTGCACGCCCAGACTAAGACGATTGACACCACCGTTTCGCAAAACGTCGAGTTTACTCCTGGTCAAACCGTCCGGATTGGCTTCAAATGTGTATTCACAGCCCGGCGTCAGTTCGAAATGATCCGCGATCATGTCCAGGAGCTGCTCGATCTGATGGGGTGTCAAATGAGTCGGAGTACCACCACCAACGAAAATCGAATCGACAGCACTGACTTCCTTCAGCTGCGCCAGCTCATTGGACAATGCGTCAAGATAGAAGCCAATCAAATCATTGCGGCCGGCGAGCAGTGTAAAATCACAGTAACCGCAACGATGACTGCAGAACGGAACATGTACGTAGAGTGCCCGTGGACGCTCGGCGATCGGTGGCAGGTCATACACCGACCGGCTGTGTTTCCATGTCTCATTCATTCCAACCGACTTCACAAACCATGTCCCTGCAAACCAAAGTAGGGAGATCAAGCGGAACCGCTGCATACCTGCTAATAATCGTTCCCTGGCTCGAGCAACACGACCTCCACTAAAGACGAGCGACAAACAGTTACGCAAACACCTTAATTTACTTTAAATATTCACCCCACCCATCCTGGACTCATCATCTGCTCGAAGGGTCAAAAAACCGGCCTGACAGAAGCTGTCGCTACCGGTGAGTATTTCTTATGTGCGAAAACGCAACACTTGTTCAGTCCTGCAACACCGAACAACGCAGATAATTCGGCAGAAAGTGCCGAATTTACAGAACCAATTGTAAAGGAGTTGCATCAAACAGCGTAGTAAAGACGTAGGAACCACAGATTTTAAGGCGTAGTGGTTCGGGAGTTGCCATCGAGGTTTTCCGGCTGCAGGATTTCGGTCGACTTGTCATCTGCCAGAAGATCGTAATTCGCGGAAGCGGGAACCCCGAATGGAGTGGCTGACTTTCTGTTAGGAGGCGCACGATGCTGGTGTTGAGTCGTAAGTCAGGCGAATCAATTCAGATCGCCGACAATATTTCCGTGACCGTGTCACACGTCAGGAGAGGACGCGTTCGACTGTCGATCGACGCACCTCAGTCGATTCGAATCGTAAGAAAAGAAATAGTTACTCATGAGACGGCACCGTGTGACGACGCCACAACCGTCCATACAGTTGGTTCACGTCACTGACATTACTGAACAAAAGCATGAGTTTCACGACTCTGGCCGGATGCGCTGCGTCAGCGTGTTAACGACCTCACCAATGGACATATCTGATGTGTCAATGACTTGAGCGTCGCTGGCCGGTTTCATTGGCGCGTACTCTCGATTTTCATCACGGTGATCACGCTGTCGCAACTGAGACTTAACCGTCTGTAGCGGCAGCGTTGAACCACCGGCCACCATTTCCTGATGTCTGCGTCGAGCCCGAGTGAGAAGGCTGGCTGTCACGAAGAATTTGTGATCAGCCTGTGGGAACACGACGGTTCCCTGATCTCTGCCTTCAGTCACCAGATCACCCAACGTAGCGATCTGCTGCTGCAGTTCGACCAGTCGCGTTCGAACATATGGGTTGGCAGCCACGACTGACGCGACCGCCGTGACATTGGCGCTGCGAATTTCATTGGTCACATTGGTACCGTTGAGATAAATATCGTCTTTACGAAATTCGATGCGGACAGACTGAGCGATTCCGGTGACGGCATCGACGTCGTTTTCATCAAACGACGACTGAACAACGGCGAGTGCGATAGCACGATACATTGCTCCCGTATCCAGATAGCGTATCTGCAGCCGTTCAGCCAGTAGTCGAGCGACCGTACTTTTTCCTGAGCCTGCAGGCCCGTCTATGGCGACGATCATCGTCACACTGATTCCTTATTCGGTGTCATGTCACTGACGACATTATTTACGTTCACCCGGGACAGGGCTCGCGGCACGTCTCACTGCGGACGGACGGAATGTTGACAACGATGTCACTGACTGCATCTGCCTGGTCAAAAGCTCAATTGAACTTCCTTCAATTCAAATGGTGAAAAATTCATCTCGACTTCGCAATCATGTATATCGAGCCGCTCAATCAACGAACCCGTAGCCTTCCGGACACATGCAGATTCAGGTTTCCTTGCTGTCCGCAGTCGGCATCTGGATGACCGTCCTTCTGTTTCCTGAAGCACAACCACCACCGATCTTCCGTCAGCTCGAATTCTCGCTACCTGAATATTTCTGGCAGAACAGGCAAGAATCCATCCTGCAGAGGATCTGATATTTGCAACCGAATGCGAAATCACGGGCTGCAGCACATCGATGACGGACCGCTGCGGAAACAACTGATCAAACTCCAGTGTGAATTGAAAACCGTTGGTGGGAACAGGCTGGCCCTCCACAAGCAGAATGCTGTCCAGCATTCGCGGTCCGGACCGCCGATGATAGGGTCGTCCATGAGGAATGATCAGGAGCCTCTGATCGTAGTCGGCAACTTCAATATAGTCGGGCGATTCAAATCGCTCGCCCTGAAATCCACAGGTCTGTCCGAGCAGACTTCGAGAGATGGCAGCAGCTTCGTTGTCCCACGCAAATCGGCATGCCAGGTACGTCATCCAAGGATTGCCTGTCACCGGATGTTCAGCCACTAACTCAGGAATGATACTGATCTCAATCCTCGGAACGGTGCGCTCAACACGCATGATCTGACGAAACCGGAAAAGAAGCCGTTCGTCCAGTGCATCACGAATTACGCAATGTGATTCTATGGCGCCGAACCACGGACCGTTGCTGGCAACAGTCATTTTTTCGCACAGTGTCCGGGCGTAGGACGTTGTAATTTGGTCAGTCGTCTCTGTCGCCGGAATCGTCTTTGCAGATTCGTACCGAAAAGCGACCAACTGGCTCACTCTGTTCGCTCGCTGTCCATGAAATCGCACGTCCGCGATCCCTCCGGTGGTCGAACTCAATATCGCCTCAAAATACTGATTACGCAGTATTCCATCTTCGGCCAGTGGTCGCCGTGTCGACTTCTCAACATGGACGCTTGCCGAACGTGATTCCGCCTCAGCAAACTGCACCCCCCCCCCGGCTGGAACTTTAACCCGAAGGAAAATGTCATCATCCTGCTGGTACGCTGCCAAAAGATTCTCCGATGCTTCCGGCAGGCTATTGCCCGACGGCCAGCGGATCGTGGCCTCCCGACCAAACGGCAGCGGATTGACAATGAGCCTTCCTGCTGCATCACCAGCCGGAAGAAAAGATCCAAGCTGTTCCACCTGATTCGTCAGATGTTCGCAAATGCGACGATTGATCTGTTGGGTGTGTTTTCGCTGTTTATCCGGATTGCCGGGACTTTCCCCGGTAAGACGAACATGTTCAGCTTCCTGCAGTTCGGACTCCAGCTGCGGCACAACAGAGGAATCCGCTGATTCCGGATTCAGAATCCGATTCAATGACTGCAGAAATGCCAATTGTTCAAGCTGGTGCCGACTGCAGTGCAGATCGGCCGGCCCGCTGATTGGTGCTTCGGTCTTCAAAACAGACGACTGAATCAAATGTGGACCCAGATATTCACCAGCAGCAAAACGCACAGGATCTCCGGAGTGATCCATCTGTTCCGGCAATTCTCCGAACGTCGCAAACCGACCGATCACGGGGCATCGCTCGTGAATACGCTTAAGATCACTGAACCACGGCGTTTTGGATTCGGGCAGGCGCGCCAGAAGTACAACAGCAGGAGAATCGTACTGCATGGCCTCCGCAAGCCGTTCGGGCAGTCGGAGGAACGACGATGCACTATCGATCGCAACAGGCAGACGCGACGATGATTTAACGGAAGCCGAACCGGAATCCTGCCAGTAAAATGTGTTCTGTTCCCGCTCCGGATAAACCCCGTCATCCAGAGCAAGATGCAGCGCGAAATCATAGTCGAACAGCCGCAGCAATCCCGGAAGAGAATGCAGCAGCCCGAATCGTCGCTGTCCCCAGATCCTGGCAGACTGAGGATGCGTTTTCTCGGTCCGCTGAAGTTCCGCATACGCGGCAGATAGAGAACTCAGACCGGATCGAAGTTCGTGCCAGCCGCCACTCACGATGCAACAGGTTCCGGCAGCTGCAGCGCCGCTAACAGCTTCGTAGATGTCACAATGATTCTCCCTGAGATCATTCAACTCAGCACCGGAAATCAACAGATTCACGCGATCAGTGTCTTTTATAAGAGCTAACAGTTGTTGTTCATCGCCAGGTGCAGCATTCAGACAAATGTCCAGCATGTAGCTTTCAACAGGGAACAGCTGTTCCCGGGTTTCCAGAATGCACTCAAATCCGGCATGTAATGATTTCAGCGCCTGGTCCGCACAGCCCCCGATCGCAGCGGCCGCGGCATCGTGAATTGCAGAGGACAGGCGTGTTTCATCCGGGTCGATATAGTGATGCATGCGACGACTGAGCGCCATCACCAGATACCAGGACAGTCCAAGTGCGAGGAATTCGTCAACCAGCGACGGTTCGACTGGATTGTCGTCAGGCGTGGTCAACTCATGTTCGATCGCATTCAACCAGTCCCTGCGTTCCGTCAAACTATGCAGAACACAACAATTGCCCGACTCCAGCTGCATCTGCCAGTCGTGGCCGAGCCAATCCCCGCTGCACTCGGGCAGCATAAGGATCTGTCCCGAATCCATAATTTCGGAGAGATCCGCGTACCGAAACTGTGGCACCCCTTCCGCTGCCTCGATAACGGCCGGATGCCAGGCACAGGCAATTGCGTTAAGCAATCCGGTTGCCTTCTCTTCGGAAAGATCGGTCGGAATGTCTTCGACGGAATAACCGGGGATGAGCACGGATATTCCGCTAAATCGGCACACTGAGGTCATTTCCTAAATCCTCGCCATCACGCACAGGTGGCGTGTCGACGGTGAAACCCTGATCGTGAAACGAGTCACAAATCATTATTAATAACTGTTGTAACCGTACGAATTGAACCATACGAGATGCCGGCAACGTGGTCGGGAAAGCCGGCTTTTTTAGAAAACCGGGACCTCACAAACGCCAACTGTCGATGGATGGGCTCGAACGGAACACAATATGATCGTCTTTTTACGAATTATCCGTTTTTGCGGAACTCTCAGCGAAGCAGAATCGTCCAATGTTCAACCTCAAAATCGGCACCGCCTGACCCGGGCCGGCAGGACTGATACCCTGCCAGGGAATGGTGGAACAATCGGTGGCTCCGGAAAATTTGGAGCTTGCATAAACCCAGCGAATGGTTGACGATATCGAAACTTCTTACGGCTTGGAAAACAACATCGTTAACGGTTGTGGCAATTGAAGTCTCGTTGCCTCTGTGTCCTGCAGACACCCTGTTTCTGATGTCGAAGATAATCAATGGTAGTGTTGAATACGCCGGGATCTGACATTGCGCTTGTGCAGAACATGAAGATGTCGGTGGTTAAAAATCAGATTTGAATATTGTGTGTTCGGATCTGTTGGATGAGTGATCAGGGGCTGGCAACGGAAGATTGGAATGGCAACATCAATACAAAGTGCCTGGGGAATCGAAATTGGCCAGGCGGGGCTCAAAGCCATTCGACTGCGAGCGGAAACTGGCGGCGAGTCGGTGCGTGCGACTGCATTTGACTACATTCCACACCCAAAAATCCTCAGTCAGCCGGATGCGGTCCCCGTACAATTGATCGAACAGTCGGTCGCTACATTTCTAGAACGAAATAATCTGGATAACGATGCGATTGGAATCAGTGTTCCCGGTCATACTTCTCTGGCGAAATTCATCAAGCTGCCTCCCGTGGAACCAGGGAAGGTTGCGGAAATCGTGCAATACGAAGCACGTCAGCAGATTCCATTCGCCCTTGAAGAAGTCATTTGGGACTTTCAGCCAATCGGCGGCGGAGTGGAGGAAAGTGGCTTCATGCTGGAAGCAGAAGTCGGTCTTTTTGCGATGAAACGAGAATTGGTTCTCGAATCGATGCGCCCATTGATGGACAAGGGTGAGGAAATCGACGTTGTCCAGATCGCCCCGCTGGCTCTTTATAACTATCTGTCATACGACGTGTTATCGTTTCGCAAGACCGAGGAAACACCAGAGCCACCGGATGCGGAAGACTATTACATTGTGCTGGATATGGGTGCCGACAACACCACGTTACTGGTGTCAAACGGCCGAAGCATCTGGATCCGCAATGTTCCCATCGGAGGCAACCATTTTACACGTGCGCTCACCCGTGAAATGAAGCTGACGTTTGCCAAGGCAGAGCACCTCAAATGCAATGCAACCAAATCACCGGATCCAAAAGCCGCTTTTCAGGCCATGCGTCCGGTCTTCAACGATTACGTCACCGAGATTCAACGTTCCATCGGATACTTCGGCAGCGTGAACCGTGCCGCAAAAATCAAGAAAGTCATTGGGGTTGGCAATGGTTTTAAACTGGCAGGTCTGCAGAAGTTTCTACAGCAGAATTTACAGTATGAAGTCGAACGTCTGGAGCACCTTGACGGCGTAACAGGTGATGCGGTATTGAGCGACCCCCTGTTTGCAGATAACGTGATGTCGTTCGCAGTACCATATGGTCTCGCGTTGCAAACGCTCAATCATACACGCATTCAAACGACGTTGGTACCGCCGGAAATTGTCACAGAAAGAAAGATCCGCAGCAAAAAACCATGGATCGTTGCTGCGGCGGCGATGTTGCTGTTGGCGCTTGGGATTTCGACGGGAGTGACCGCAAGTGTGGCACGTTCACTGGGTGAGGAACGATTCAAATCTGCGTATACGGAAGTAGCAGATCTCCAGAGGTTCGTTTCTAAGAACAAGAATGATTACGAAGCCCAGAAGACAGCCCACTCATCAATGCTGGACGAAATCGACATTATTTCAGCGCCGCTGAAAAAAAGGTCGCTTTGGATGGAGCTCTACAAAGCCGTTAACGAATGCATGCCTCGGGATGAGGGTATGGCACTGGATGAGGTAAATCTCGGACTGCAAAGAAAGGTTCGTATTCAGTCTCTGTTTTCAAGGGCGACCTCGGATGTGAAAATATGGCACTCGGATGTTTCAGCCGACCCAAATCTCAGGGAAAAATTTCTGGGAGATGATGCGGATAAGCCTCCTGCCGGAGAGGGCTACATTATTACGCTCGCCGGTCATCATTACCATAACGACCCATCGCTTAGTTTTCGTGATATCGAAGATGCGTTTTTGGAATCCACACTGGTGAAAAATCTGCGCAATTGGACCATCGAACGAGAAGGTTTTAAAGTCCCGGTCGGCCAGTTGGGCATTTCTCATCCGATTATTATCTGGAGCGAATCCAACGCGGCAGAGTTCGACCCCAATGATCGGTCCGGCAATATCGTCGGAGCATCCGGATTTGGCAGAAGAAGACGCAATGACGTAGATGAAGAAGAAGAAGAAGAGGAGCGGGAGGAAGCTTATCGTGCGTCTATGGGACGCAGTACAAATGGCTCTCGCCCAGGACTGGGTGGTCCAGTGGATGCCGTGGATGACAAGCCGAAACCAGTCATAAAAATGACCAGAACTGATTTTCAGTTACAGTTTGCCTGGATTCCTGTGCCGGAACACGAACGGGTTGATGAATCCGAATCCACTGACACACCGGCGACTCAAACAGGTCGAAGACGATCTGGTCAATAATTTTCGCCTTCAGATGTGAACGATCTGTCGAGTGTGAAGAATCTAAGTCTGAGATTAGACGATCCCAAATCAATTGAGACAGCACAATGGAAAAACTGCAACCAGTTATCAAACAAATCTTCTGGGTCTGTACTGGTTTCGTCATCGTGATGGCCGTGAGTGGCTGGTGGATAGCGATTGGCAGCCTGGAAGAGCAAATCAGCGATGGTCGAGGGAAACTGCAGCAAAACGAGACGAACTCCAAAAGCGGAAAAGACACACCGAATTCGATATTCACGGCAGGCGCCAGAGCGATTAATGAAGGACATCAGAGAGATTTCCAAAACGCCGAGCGACATCTGCACAGTCGTCAGATTCTGTATCGGACGTATCCGGAGAAACTTGCTGATGAGCTTCCGGCTTTCGGTTCTAATATTCCGGAAACAGCGCTCAGGAACGAGTACCGCAAAGTTTATGAAGAGCATTTCGCCGAACAGCTGCAGGTTTTGAATCCATTCATTGTCCAGGACAACAAGGGTTTGATTGCTGTCGAAGTAGACGAGATTACACATGAAGATCCTGAGCGATGGCGGTACGTTCCTCCCACCGCAACCCAAATCTGGAACGCTCAGGAAGATCTCTGGCTTTTAAGATCACTGTTCGAATCAATTGCAGCTGTCAACAGGAAGGCCGGTGCGAACCGTTTGGGTAAGGCACCGGTTCGCCATCTAATGTCTCTGGAGCTTCGTGGCGGAGACAGAAAAAAGGGGCGAGTGGCACAAGAGAGGGAGGAGGAAGGCCGTGAACCACTCACGGGGCAAGCAGCAATGATGGCCGGACCTGGCTCGGGATTTGGTGCTATGTATGCCGAGGAACGAGCAGCCCTTGCGGGTGATGATGGTGACCAATGGCACTCATCAGGTGGTTTGTTTTTCGTTGGTAGTTTTCGTCAGGACCTTTTAACTGCAGAGTTCGGCAAAACTGAAGCAGTTCAAAAAGGGGCAGTAAGGCCTCGCAGATCACGCCGTCGATTCCGCAAACGACAACAGCAGCCAGATGACGATGAAGACGAAGACGACGAAGACGATGCCGATGAAAAAGAAATAGCATATGATTGCGGAAAACAAAATAACACTTGATTAAACAAAAC
>JAKVAY010000040.1:0-36706 GCA_022447185.1 Fuerstiella sp.
TTCCATCAAGACTTCCCCCAATCCGAATCACGAATCGCTTTTCCCGCCCCTGACTGGCTGCTGCCCGATCGCAAACGGCACGTATCTCTCTGACCCATTCAGTGATCGTTTGTGTGTGGCTGGAGACTTCCCGTCTGGCAATCAACGGAACATAATCGTGAAAGTTGATCTCAATGCCGTCGGTGGGATAACTTTCGACCAGTTCACGAATCACAGCCAGGCGGTTGGCACGTACTTCAGGCCGTGAATAGGAAAGACGATTGGGTTGATCACGAACAGACTCCGGATAATCAGGCTCCGGACCAACCTGCCATTCCGGGTGCTGAGTTGTGAAGTCAGCGACTCGACTGTTGGTGACCCGGTTCGGAGGCGTGTGTAACATATTGAGCAAAAGGTGCGGCAGAAATTTGAAGCCGCGTTTATGAGCATGATCACAAACAATGCGGAGCGGATCTTTGCCGCGTTCGATCAGAGATCGCGCATTCTGCCCGGCGCGATACCAGATGACGTGATTGACAAGATCAAGATTGTGTCCCCAGCGTTCCCCCACCTTCGTCTCGTACAGCAGAACACTGCAGTCCCCAACCGCATAGGTGATGGTGTCGATCCCCAGATCAAGTAGTTCATCGATCGGCTCCACGTACTGGCGAACGCCCATCGGCGGTTCGTACAGATAGACACTTGAATGGCGGCCATCAGAATAAAACATCACTTCCCCGGACGATACTGAGCGGCTGTCCGTGGGCTGAGTTTGTCCCTGCAGAAGTGAAGCACTCAGGAAACACACGAAGAAAAAAAACGCCATTCGCTGTGTGGCACTCATGTCCGAACGTCCTCTGCCATAAAACCTAATTACTGAAATGTACTGATTCGAACCGATCATGACCGATGAGCTGTTCACCGAAAACCGACATTTCACCGGTCAACATGGCCACACCTCGCTCGGACTCTACCGGGTATTCATTCCGACCGTTCTGTACCCCGAGGCTGCCTGACAATTGCTTTGCCAACCTGACCGGCACGGGTTCGTCGGCTGCGTCTCCGTCCAACAAAGTCACCGGAATAATCATCGCCGCAGGTGCCAGACAGATCGGCATGTCAAAATCTTTCGACATACATGTTTTTCAGAGTTTGAGCACAGGCTGTGGTATCGATCCAGGAACGATCTTTCAGCAGCTTATCGTCCCTGCACGACGCTGTCCTCTGCAATCACCCGGTCATCCTGGTTTGTGGTTCGTTTTTTGTACACCGGCACGTGACACAGCCGGCATCAGGCTCACAGTGTGTTGACGCATGGTAACCTGTATCATTGTTGGCCGATGATTTAGGTCAGATTGTCGTTCCTGGTATGGTTGTGTGAATCATTGTCATCCACCAGGGATGTACGCGATTTGACTGTGACCGGCGTTACTGTGACCGGCCGCAAGCGAGGCGTCCATGCAGACAGAACCACTCCTGCCCACTAACTTATTTGTCGGACTGGACGGTATCACTCACCTGTGCGCAGGAGGTGAGGCACCGTGGCTGTGTGTCCATGACAGGGCTTATCGGGAATTCTCGCGCCTGAAAAGTGCGGGCATTGCCGGTCGGGAAGGAATCGCTGCTTTCGCAACACGCTGTCGACAGCAGATAGCCGAACTTTGGTCGGTATCACCGCAGCACATCGCTTTCATGCCTTCTGCCTCGGAGGGCATGAACTGGCTGGCACGTGGTTTGGACTGGAAGTCCGAAGACAACGTCGTGACCAGCGACGTCGAGTTTCCATCGGTCGCCTATGCATGGAAGAACTGTGAGCATCGTCAGGTTGAAGTGCGGATGGTACGTCAACGTAACGGAATCGTACGCGAATCCGATCTCCTGGATGCTGTGGACGAACGCACACGAGTGATGGCCGTCAGTCAGGTCAGTTTTTACAGCGGCCAGTGCCTGAACGTCCCGCTTCTTGCAGAGGGGCTGCAGAAAAACGGTGCACTCCTGGCGGTGGACGCCACACACGCTTCCGGAGTGCTGCGTGTTCCCTCTGCGTGCACAGACCTCACCGTGAGCAGCAGCTACAAGTGGATGCTGGGTGCTCACGGCGTTGCTCCCTGTTACGTTAGTCCGCGGATGCAGGAACAGATGAAAGTAACGTGTTTTGGCTGGCACAACATGGACGGATGGTCCAGTCCGGTTCGGCGTCCCGGTGCGGCCGTTCAGCCGATGCCCGATCGCATGGAACCTGGCAACCCGTCGATCATTTCGCTGGCTTTCCTGGACGGCGGACTGTCACTGCTGCTCGACCTTGGCATGGAACGGATTGAACATCATGTCCGCGATCTGGCGTCACGACTTCGACTCGGGCTGGTGAAACAGGGACACACGCTACTGGGTCCTGACCAACACGATTCACTCTCAGGCAACACATGTTTTGCAGTGGACGATGCCGCAGCACTGGCAGGGCGTCTGGCTCAAAATCGAATCCTGTGCTGGGGCGACTGCGGACGCCTTCGCGTGTCAACCCACGTGTACAATGGAAGCGATGATGTGGATCATTTCCTAAACGTACTCCCGGAAACCGGCTGAAGAATCCGGAGTCGTGTAAAGCTCCGTCGTCAGGACTGATTCACGATCAGCTTCTGCGCAGCAAAAGAGACTCCCGATACGGACCGGTAATGTTTTACCCACGTTCATCATGACGACAGGACTTTCAGCCTGATAGCTCCGGGGTCACCGCAGGACTTACCTGCCTGACATCCGTGTCCCTCCTGTCCCCTCAACTGGAGCACCGCAGGGCACGCGGAACGCCGACCATGTCATGCAACGCACATACGACCTGACGTGTCACACAATTCACCGCCTTGTTGGAATCGATCGCGGTGCGGCCGTATGATTGAAACTCAATAGTGCACCACACGATGAGTTCTGAGAGCATCCAGGGAAACGTCGATGCATGACCTGGTCATTCGAAACGGAACGGTAATTGACGGCACAGGAAAACCGGGCCGTTGTGCCGATGTCGCAATCACTGATGGAATCATCACTGACGTTATCCCTCAAACCGGCCTGGCACGCCGTGATGTCGATGCGGAGGGACGACTGGTGCTGCCTGGCTGGGTAGACATTCATACTCACTACGACGGCCAGGCAACATGGGATGCAGCCATGACCCCTTCGTCATGGCACGGGGTCACAACCACAATCTTTGGGAATTGCGGGGTTGGCTTCGCACCGGTTCGCCCAGGTACCGAACATTTTCTCATCAACCTGATGGAAGGAGTCGAAGACATTCCTGAAATTGTTCTTGCGGAAGGTGTCGACTTCCGCTGGGAGTCATTCAATGAATACCTCGACGTGCTCGACGAAACACCCCGCGTGATGGATATCGGTGCTCAGGTTGCCCACTCGGCCCTCAGGTTCTATGTCATGGGAGATCGTGGTGCGGACCACGACGCGCGACCGACCGAAGACGAAATCACCCGTATGGGGGAATTACTTGAGGAGAGCCTCGCCGGCGGTGCATTCGGTTTCACGACATCTCGTACCGGAAAACATCGCGCCGCAGATGGTCGACCGACGCCAAGCCTGACTGCTGAACACGCCGAACTGGCCGGTCTGGCCCTGGCCATGAAACGGGCCGGCACAGGAATCATTCAGGTCAATTCAGACTTTGGGGCCGGAGAGTTTCAATTGCTGCGGGCCGTTGCTGAACTTGCTGAACGGCCTTTGTCTGTATTGCTGGTTCAAATGGCGATCGCGCCGGAACGCTGGGCTCAGACACTGGCGTCTGTGGACGAAGCCTGCGCGGACGGACTTGAGTTCACCGCACAGGTAGGTTCGCGAGCCATCGGTATTCTTTTGGGACTCCAGGCCTCACAACATCCGTTCCTGACTCATCCTCTGTGGCACGAACTTCAGACAGTTGATCACAAAACAAGAGTCGATCGACTGGTCAACAGTTCGGAGCTGCGCTCGCGTCTGGTCAAAGACCGTCCGGACGATGACCACACCCGCGAAATGACAAACATTCTGGAGCAGACCTTCGAGCTGGGTGACCCGCTGAACTACGAACCGAAATTCGAAGACAGCATCGCCAGCCGTGCCGTGAAGGCTCATCGTGACCCCTTCGATTTAGCGCTCGAGCTGCTTCTGCAGGACGGAGGGCAAAAGCTGCTGATGCACACGTTTGAAAATTACTGCGAAGGAGACCTCAACGTCGTCTACCGGATGCTCGTCAACCCGAATACCGTTTGCGGAATTGCCGACGGAGGCGCCCATGTCGGACTGATTTGCGACTCCAGCTCACCAACCAGCCTGCTCACTCACTGGGCCCGTGACCGGATACGCGGTCCACAGCTGCCGCTTGAATTTCTGGTTCACAAACAGACAGCCGCGACCGCCCGCACCTACGGCCTTCACGATCGTGGCGTCATTGCTCCAGGCTACCGTGCCGACATCAATATCATCGATTTTAACGAACTGCGGCTGCAGCCCCCCGTGGTTGTGCACGATCTCCCCGCCGGTGGAAAACGTATTGTGCAGCGACCCAAAGGTTACCGGCACACCTTCGTTCACGGAATCGAAGTGGCCCATAACGGAGAAGACACAGGAGCACGACCTGGCCGATTGCTCCGAGGTTGTCAGGCTGGCCCCGGCGGTCGGAAGTTAGGAACGAGACGGATCACACCCCATGACCCATCCGGTTTTCAGAGCCCGTGATATTTAACATCCTGGGACAAACAACCGGAACGCAGCAACACGGGTTCCACAATAATCAAACATCGCCAACAATATCAGAGTTCATCGTCAATCGTCAGTGGTAACACGGTCCTGAGTCAGCCGAACACAGGCAATCCGAAAGCCCAGATAGTAAAAACGATTTGCCGGGTCATTCCAGCCGCGGTTTGCGGAGCGGCAGTATTCAGAAGCGTAGCTCCAGCTCCCGGCTCTGTAGACTCGATCCGGGCCTGCCGTTGTCAGCGGATCGCGACCGCCTGGAAGCTCACGTACATAAGCGTCACGACACCACTCATAAACATTTCCCGGCATGTCCACCAGGCCCCAGAAGTTGCCACGTTTTTGTCCGACCTGGTGCGCGTATTTTTCACCCACCTTTGCAGCATTCTCATCAAACCATGCATAGTTCGCCAGTTGCGATGCTTCGCGGCCGAAGCTGTAACGAGTGGTCGATCCCGATCGGCAGGCATACTCCCACTGTGCCTCGGTCGGCAGTGTGTATTTCCAGTCCAAGGACAGTCGCCCCGCATGTTGCTCCTGATTTGTCAGCTTCGCGCAACAGGACATTGCCTCATTGTGGCTCACGAACACGGCCGGGTAGTCAGCTCCGGGACGGTAGGAGCCCGGGTCTCCGTGCTCCAGCCATGGGTCTGTACCCATAATCGATTTCCATTGTGCCTGTGTGACCTCAGTACGCCCCAGCCAGAATCCATGTGTCAACGTCACATCGACCTGGTCCTCATCGGCCTGACGACCTTCCTCATCTAACGGACTTCCCATGCGAAATTGCCCGGGTGGACACCACGCCAGTTTCAGTTTCAGAGCATTGTCGCTGCGAATCGTCCCCGCCGCGAGTAACAGGTCAGCAGCAGAGCACGTTGCTATCGACGGCGCTAAGAGCAGCACTCCCAGCACTCTGTGTCCGGTGGTTGTACACATGACTGCAATCCGCAGAGTGGAGTTCACAATTTTTCGCAAAATCGAGTGCCGCGATGATCACCTAACCCTGTAGAGTGATGGTACGGGTAGTGATTCATTTTATCCGGTTCAAACATTTGCTCAACACTGACGAACATCCACTTCGCTCCCATAAATTTCGTACTCTGCGGACAGGCGTATGCTGCCCAACTCACAGGAAACATCAAAACTAATCGGACAACAGTCGGCTTAATCAAGGACAGACACCCTGAACTGAGGATCACAAAGGACCTTAATTCGACCAGGGTCACCGACTTGACCACAAGCCAGACGGCCATCACAATCAATTGTTGACCTGCACGAGAATCAGTTCGTTAAGGAACCGCCGCCTGATGGGAAAACTTTTGGAACTGGGTCGGCGTCTTGAAATCCACTCGATGGACAAACACTGCCATGATATCTCAGTGGCGCTGTATCGTCAGGACATGGAATGTCCGCAATTCCTCGTTCATACCTACAGCGAGTCGGAAGAGTCTGCGACACGGGTCCGGTTCATACGCCAGGCGCTGATCCGCATGATTGGCCTTGAGCCTGCCGACCGACCAAATTGGCTGCAGTTTCCCTGCCGAAAAATTCACCAGCGCGCTCTTAAACGCACATTTCTCGACCTGTGTAAACTTGAAACAGAAGCCCCTCTGGAGGCAAAATCGCTTGAGGCATTTGACAAAAAGGCAGCCGGTAATCTGCGTGTTGTGAGCATGGGAGACGGCGCTTATCGAACCGAAGCGGTTGAGGAAACGGAAGCCGGTCAAAAGCGGTCCCGCGCACTGGCCCGGGGATTCGCAAAACTGTGCGAATTGAGAGCCGATGACGCTGACCCCCTTCGGTTTACCTTCGAATGTCAGTCCAGTCACGATTCCCTGGTTGGCATGTTGATGTTTCGCGCTCAGAACGTTCGCAGCTCCATGCAGGAAGAAGATGCTGCAGCCGGACGAGGTGTCCTTGCGCCACCCAGCCAACAGTAACACACGAGCAATCACATGGTAACATTCAGTGACCCGCCCCGGTCAATGACCAGCCGTCAACGCGTACTGGCGGCTTTGAGGCGAGAACCCGTCGATCGTACTCCCGCCTGCAACCCGACATCCGTGGCGACTGTCGAATTGATGGATCTGGTTGATGCACATTTTCCTGAAGCCAATCGCAACCCGGAAAAAATGGCGCGACTGGCTGCCACCGGGTACACCGAACTTGGTTTCGATTCCATCATGCCTGTGTTTAGCATTATCCAGGAGTCATCGGCCCTGGGTTGCAAAATGCAGTGGGAGGAAAAGGACAATTGGCCCACGGTCAAAATGAGTCAGCCAATCTGGTCCGAGCCCGAAGACATCAAAATTCCAGACAATCTGTTAACACATCCTGACACAAGCTGCGTGCTGGATGCGATTCGCCTGCTGCGTAAAGAGTTTGGCGACGAAGTCGCAATCATTGGCAAAACCATGGGCCCGTGGTCACTGGGTTACCACTGTTTTGGTGTGGAGAAATTCCTGCTGATGTCGCTGGATGATCCCGGCAAAACCATGCTCTGCCTGGAAAAAATGAAAGAAGCGACCATCCGATTCGGTCAGGCCCAGATTGATGCCGGCGCAGACGCTCTGACCCTGCCCGACCATGCCACTGGCGATCTGGTCAGCGGCGAGTACTACGATCGGTTCCTTCGGGAACTTCACATTGAATTCGTTGATTTAATTCCAATTCCACTCATCCTTCATATTTGCGGCCGCACGGTCGACCGAATGGAATACATCGCCCAGACCGGCATGTCAGCATTTCATTATGATTCAAAGAATGGTGCCGACGAATCAATGGATGAAGTGAAGGATCGTATTTCACTCGTTGGTAACATCAACAATCCGGAAACGCTGTACGCAAAGGGTCCCGAAACCGTCCGGCAGGAAGTTTACAAAAACCTGGATGCAGGAGTGCAACTGGTGGGACCGGAATGTGCCATCCCTCTGCAGACCCCAATCGAAAATTTGAAAGAGATCCCGCAGGCGATACGAGATTGGCACTCCGAACGCAGGGCGGAATAAGAGTTGCACCACTGTTGCCCGGACCTTAACCGGCATCAATGTTTCAATACCGGAATCAGCGAGTTCAATGCCAGTGTATGAATTAGTTCAGAACCGAGAGTTGATCTTTCAGGTAGCCCAATAGAATGAGCGAGTTGCTGCGCCGTGTACAATCAGGAGAGATCCTTATCTCGGATGGCGCTACCGGTACGTACCTGCAGGCCAACGGTCTGGAACCCGGTGGCTGCCCTGAGGAATTTAATCTCACGCGCCCGGAAGTAATTCGTCAGATGGCGGCGGGTTATTTCGACGCCGGGTCGGATATGGTTGAGACTAACTCGTTCGGCGGCACTCGCTACATGCTGGCAAAATATGATTTCGGCGACCGCGTCGAGGAATTCAATCGACTGGGCGCCGAATACGCGCGGGCCGCAGCACCCGAGGGCCGATTTGTACTGGGTTCGATCGGACCAACCGGCGAATTTCTCGAGCCAAACGGTACGGCAACAGAAGACGAAATGTACGAAGCATTTGCGTCACAGGCCAGAGGTCTGGCTGATGGCGGCGTGGACGCTTTTTGTATCGAGACAATGAGCGACATGGGCGAAATCACACTGGGCATTCGAGCGGCCAAAGATGTGTCCGGCCTGCCGGTCATCGCCACCATGACATTCGACAAGGGACCGCGCGGTTACTTTACAATGATGGGAATTACACCGGCGGCGGCCGCGGAGCAGTTGACAGAGGCAGGTGCCGATATCGTGGGTTCCAATTGTGGGATTGCAATCCCCCAGATGGTGGAAATCATCGCTGATATGCGTCGAGCGACAACTAAACCCATTCTGACACATGTGAATGCCGGCATTCCGCGAATTGAAGGCAAAGAGATTGTCTATCCTGACACACCCGACAACATGGCAGAATTCATGCCACGTCTCGTAGAAGCCGGAGCTAACATTGTTGGTGGTTGTTGCGGGACCAGCCCTGACCACGTAAGGGCGTTCGTGCGAATGTTGCGGAGCGATTAACGAAACACCAACGGATTCCGAAAAATACGACGACAAAACACAGACGCATGTATCCATCATCCGAGTGAAAACATTCATCCGCAAGTCGCGCTTGAATTTATTGCTGTTTGTGCCAGAGTGGCTGTGTGAGCTACTCGAAGCTCCTGAAATTTTTTTTCACAACCATCCACTGTGCAGAGACATGGCTCAGATTGGCGATATTCAAAACGAATTCATCCGAAAGGAACTTGTCGAGTACGTCGAGAGAGACGATGAACGTCAGCATATGATCAACATGTATGCGGCAACCGCTCCAAACATGCAGGAAATTGCAGCGTCTATCATCGACGGCGCTCACCATCAAACCGACGAATTGACAACGGCAGCTCTGAACGAAGGGATCGAAGCCCTCAAAATCATGGACGACGGCCTCATCGCAGGGATGGGGCTGGTGGGCATCAAGTTCCGTGAGAATTTCATCTTCGTTCCCGAAGTCCTGGCCTGTGCACGAGCAATGAAGGCCGGCATGAAACATATTGAGCCAATTCTCTCAGCATCAGGCATCGAGCCGATTGGCAAGGTCATCATGGGGACCGTCAAGGGAGACCTGCATGACATCGGTAAGAATCTATGCATCATGATGCTCAACGGCGCCGGGTTTGAGGTCGTGGACCTGGGGGTCGACACATCGCCCGATGACTTCATGGACGCGGTCGAGGAGCACGATGCCACCGTGGTGGGCATGTCGGCGCTGCTGACAACGACCATGCCCAATATGGGCAGGACCATCGAATCTTTTATCGACGCCGATTTGCGCGACGATGTAAAGTTTATGGTCGGCGGAGCCCCGGTCACCCCCGAGTTTGCGGACGACATGGGTGCCGATGCCTACGGGGCCACGGCCATGGAATGTGTCGATGTGGCCAGGCGATTGTGTGCGACGGATTCATAGACTCACTGTGCCAAGTGCGAATAATTTCAACGCGTTAATCTAAGAATCGCAACAGAGTCGATTTACTCCGCGCGATTCACTCGACTGCGTTTTGTGCTCGGGTTAGTTTCGCGATGTCGGGTGATGCGATGGATTTGCTCCGGATCAGGATTTAACACAAACGCAATAACATCCGTACTGTTTTTCCATGGAAAAAATTGACCCCGACGAGTTCCAGAAGCGACTGGACAGGATCAGCGAGATCTATGGTCAGATCTCCGAGCATGCAGAAAAGCAAAGTCTGGTGCGGTGCCCGTACAAGAACCGCTTCGACCAATGCACTGCCGCATTCGGTTGCCGCTACCAGCGCAAGCCTGCGGCCCAGGGAGAATTACTCATCTGTTCCAGCGACGACCAACTGGACTACCGCAGCGCGTGGGACGTTGACCCGAACAGTCTTTCCACCGCAGATTCTCCGGATGCTTCCGGATCCGTGTCTTCTGATGGTAACAGCCGACCGGCCCAAATTGGCGCGACGCTGTTTGATTATGCCGACCAGCTGAAGATTCCCGTCCCAACATCCTGTGGTCGGACAGGAATCTGCCATGAATGCATTGTCCAGGTAAAGCGAGGCAACGACGCTCTGTCATCACCCGAAGACACCGAAGCCTTTCTGACCGATGGCTATCGTCTGGCCTGTCAGGCCAGTGTCGAAAACGAGAATGAGCAGATCGAATTTGCTCTGTTGCGCCGTTCGCCGCAGATCCTGAAAGCGCCGGTCGCCGAAGTGCCGGAGCTCGATCCAATGGTCACCCGATCCGGGGAAGTAGTCTTCTACGACGGAGAAGAGATCGACACGTATCGTGGCAGAATCCTGGGGATGTCGATCGATCTGGGTACGACAACAGTGGTGGCTGAGTTGGTCGATCTCGAATCAGGTCAGTTGGTCTACACCACATCATTTGAAAACCCGCAGCGTTTCGGTGGCAGCGATGTGATGTATCGCATTAGCTACGACGCGGGAATCTATCAGGGCGAACTGCACCGGGCGATCATCAACACGCTGAACACCGAGATCCGGCAAATGTGTAGTCAGCTGGACATTGACCGTCATATGATCTACGAACTCGTGGTGGTTGGTAATTCGACCATGCGTGATTTGTTTTTCAACCTGGACGTTCAATCGATTGGGCAGAAGCCGTACAAATCAATCATTGAACATGAATACCGGAATGGAGAGCGCAATTCGACGGCACTGGTCGAGCTGGCGCGCAGACTGCGAATTCTTGCCAACAGAAACGCCCGCGTCTTTGGAGCTCCCCTGATCGCCAGCCATGTCGGGGGCGATGTTGTGGCCGACCTGCTGGCAATCGACATGCCGTTACAAAATGAGACTGTGATGCTGGTCGATGCAGGGACCAACACCGAGGTTGTGATTGGACACAAAGACCGACTGATGGCCGCATCATGTCCGGCCGGACCGGCCTTTGAAGGGGGATTGGTCAAATTCGGAATGCCCGGCTGCGCAGGGGCAATTGAATCAATCCGAATCGATAATGGTCAGTTTGAATACAGCACCATCAGCAAACATTCACCGCAGGGGATGTGTGGTTCCGGACTGATCGAACTGCTGGCTGAACTGCGGCGACACAAGATGATGACTCCGATGGGAGTGTTTAATGACAAATTACGAGAACTGGAGATTGTCCCCGCGCAGGGAATCACATTTTCTCGAGAGGATGCCAGTCACCTTGCACAGGCCAAGGCGGCCAACTATTGCGGTCAAATGCTTTTGATGCGCCGATTCGGAGTCACTCCTCAGGAGATCACCCAACTGTACCTGGCAGGAGGTTTTGCCAACTACGTGGATGCCGCCAGCGCAATTGACATCGGTTTTTTAGCACCGGTACCGGTCGATCGGATCAACAAAGTGGGCAATGCCGCTTCGTCCGGAGCGAGACAGATGTTGCAGTCGTGCAGCAGGCGCACATTGATTGGACGGCTGATCGAGTCCGTGGAGCACATTGAGCTGGAGACAATGCCAGACTTCTTTGACATGTTCGTGGAGGGCTGCCAGTTCAAGCCGATGGAGTATTGAAAATCGGGTAATCGGTTATGCGCAACTGAGGTGAACGGCAGGTCAATGGTCGCAGTTCGGTTCGTGTTGTCGGACCTAATCACGCAGCAATCTGTCTACTGGTATCGGTGTGAATTGAAAGTCGATAGCATTCCAAGGATAATTAGTTGATCAGTCAGACAAATCTGCGTGAAAGACTTTCTGTATGGCGCTCTACGAAATTGAAACGCAGGCACATATTATGATTGCCTGGGCTGACGGCCCCGAACACGCCGAAGCACTTGCGGGGAAGTTCTATCCCCGGGAGAACATCGTTCGCGTGACGAGGCGTCCGCGTGACCTGTGGGTCATCAGCAAAGGACAACTGGGAATCGACGAAAAATCGCGACCGGATGATCTCGCGCGCGACTGTCTGAATCGTGCTTCCGGGGATAAACTTCATGCCATTCGACTTTACATGCTGGAGACCGGCGTGGATCTTCGAGAGGCTCAGCGCATCATTGAGGCCAACATGTCAATTGGCTGGTAGCGTTTGTCCCTGCGTGACACTGCAGCATAAAAATTTTCATTTGCAGTAAGTGCCGCCCGTGACTCTGCCTGGTTAAGAAAAATCCTCCCTGAAGTTGTTCAAAGAATAAAATATCCGCGCAGACTCAGGTCTTCTTATTTCAGCAAATTTGTTCAGATGGAATCAGGTTTTCAGAAGAACTATTGGGAGCGTTTTCGCGCGGCAGCTGATATGTTCGGAAGCACTGCCTCGTTAGATTGATTTCGAGCGAGATCTGTTCAGCGATTCAGCTTTAGCTGCCCACTGACCTCTACTGGTTCCGGTTCACCAAGACACACCAACTGTTCATAACGTTCAGAACCACTGCCAACTCCGATGCGCAGAGACAATTGACCATCGGCAACCGCCGAATCCGAACTGGTGTTCCATTGAACACAGCCATTCTGGAATCAGGCACTCGCAGATTTCGCCCCGTACTGCTGACTTCACTGACGACAATTGCGGGTCTGTTACCGATCCTGACAGAACAGTCCTTTCAGGCGCAGATGGTGATTCCCATGGCCGTCAGTCTGTGCTTCGGACTGCCACTGGCCGCACTGCTGGTGCCAACGTTTTATTCGATCTACGGATCAATCGTGGGAGACCGAATTGCGCAGGACGCGCAAACTGAAAAGTCAGACAGCTCTTATCCACGCAAAGATCAATTAACCCGACAGCATCCGTTCATTCCCGCAGCCGAATAATGACACCCGGAATCACAGGCAAAGACCAGGGAAGAATGCGACGACCAAAGACCATCAACCTGAAAGACGGACTCCATCTGACAACGAAATTGGGATACTTTAAAGACTAACGCTGTGAATAACTGAGTGACACCAGACTCGGGGCTGCCACAGCTGAATTATGAGCAAAATACTGGTACGATCATTACTGAAGTCGAGCTAAGCACAGTATGTCCTGCAGTGTTGAATTCGGTCTGTGTTCAGCCGGTATTCGTCAAACATTTCAACGAGGAGTCTTCCGGATGTCCCGTTCTTTGGGTCAAACCATCGGTGATGGTCTGAAACTCTCTGTCAACTACGCCGAACAGCTGATTCAGGGAGTCACACCCGAGAGCTTTAGTCGTATGGCTGCACCCGGTGGTCAATCAATCCATTCGAATCATCCAGCTTTCATTTTCGGACACCTTGCACTGTATGGCCCCAGAGTTGTCGAAATGACCGGTGGACAGGCACCCGTCGTACCGGAAGGCTTCTCCGCATTGTTTGCAAAAGGAATGGAATGTATCGACGACCCCGACGGTTCTGTCTATCCACACATGGACGAGATCACCGAATCATTTTTTGCGAGTTACCGAGCCGCTGAAAAGGCGATCATTGCAGCCACTGATGAGCATCTGGCTCAGCCCAATCCATCGGAAGTGATGGTTAAGAAATTCCCGACTCTCGGTTCGATGTGCAACTTTATGTGTTCCGGTCACATGCTGATGCATCTCGGACAATTGAGTGCCTGGCGTCGTATGTACGGGTTTGGCCCCGCTGCCTAATGATCCTGTTTGTGGATGTCAGCTTTCATGCTCAGACTGCTTGCATTTTACGACGACCAACAACTGGATCGTCAGTTCGTGCTTGCCACTGGCGAATCAAAAGTTCTGGGACGCGGAGAAACGGCGGACTTCCGCACTGACTGGGATGCACAAATCTCCAGGATGCACGTCCGTCTGGAAACCACCAATCACACGACGCAAGTCACTCGTCTGAATGATTCGGCCAATCCTGTATTCATTGATGGTAATGAGATCCAAACGTCGGAACTGCGTTCCGGCCAATCGTTCGTCATTGGGGATTCCAGATTCGAACTTCGTCAGGTGACACAGAGCGACTCCCCCCGGAGTTCTGATGGACAGCAACTGGCGATTGACCGCCGGCAGTTGCAAAACATTCGCTATGAAGACGCTGACAAACGCATTGAAGTACTGACAAGCCTCCCGGCTGTTATCAGAGAATCAGGCGTCGAACGCGACCTGCATATTGCGCTCCTGGGTCTGCTGCTGGCGGGAATTCGACATGCCGACGGGGCCGCTGTCGTCGGCATTGACGAAAACAGCAAATCACGTGTGCTGCATCAGGAACGTCGTTTCGAAACAAACGGGCTGCTGCAGCCAAGCACGAGGATGATTCACAACGCGATCAACCAGCAGAAATCCATTTTGCATGTGTGGGACGATACCGAATCGACACAGAGCGCGACACCTTATACTCAGCAGGCAGAATTCAACTGGGCATTCTGTACGCCAGTTTATTCGGACGTTGTGCAGAATCGTGTCTTTTACCTGGCCGGTCGGAGTCCTCTGACGTCAGCCCGTACGAATCGAGAACATCTGCACGCCGACATTAAATTCACCGAATTCATCGCCGAAATTGTTGGATCACTGCAAAGGCAACAGGAACTGGAGCGACAGCAGGCGGGGCTGCGTCAGTTCTTTTCGCCACCGGTCCTGGAAGCTGTTGGCAGCGATCTGGATACGTCGTTACTGGAACCGCGCGAATGCGATGTAACGGTACTGTTTTGCGACCTGCGAGGGTTCAGCCATCGGGCAGAGGAACAGGCTGACAATCTTATGGGACTGCTGGAACGAGTCAGTCTCGCTCTGGAAGTCATGACCAGTCAGATTCTGCGGTTCGGCGGCGTCACTGGTGATTTTCAGGGTGACGCTGCATTAGGTTTTTGGGGCTGGCCAATATCAACCGATGAATCACCATTGAATGCCTGCCGGGCTGCACTGGCGATTCGCAGTGAATTCGAGAAAGCCCGCGCCGACCCGCAACATCCGCTGACTGACTTTGAAACAAGTGTGGGAATTGCACACGGCAGAGCTGTTGCAGGAAAAATCGGCACCCGTGAGCAGGTCAAAGTTACCGTATTTGGCCCGGTCGTGAATCTGGCAAGTCGACTGGAGGGGATGACTCGCGAGCTGCACGTTCCGATTCTGATTGACCAGCATCTGGACCAGATGGTAAGGACCCAGCTGTCGCCGAGGGAAGGACGGGTTCGCAGACTCCTGCGACTCCTGCCATACGGCATGGACCGTCCGTTGATGGTGAGTGAACTCGTGCCACCCGAATCACTTTTGCCATCACTGACACAGCAGCATCTCGATGACTTCGAGCGAGGGGTTGATGCGTTTATTCAGGGAGACTGGGACAGTGCATGGTCCTGTCTGCATCGAATGCCGCCCGAAGATCGGGCACAGGACTATCTGGCGATGCAGATCACTCAACACAACAGAAACGCACCCGCAAACTGGGATGGAATTGTTCGCAACCTGAAGAAGAGTGGTTAGAGTCTGTCCGTTTTCGGAGAAACAGCCCATGAATCCGCAACTAACGATCTCTCGACGGCAAGCGATCGCCACCGGAGTTGCAGTCACTGCGTCCACCCGGTGCTCAGCTCGTTCATCAGAAGCAACGGGGCAAACGCCGTGGATCGACGCTCACTCACATATCTGGACACCGGATACGAGCATCTTCAAACTGGCTCCGGGAACCACATCAGACGACCTTGCGCCTCGAAGTTTCACCGACGACGAGCTTATGGCTGTGGCCAGACCACATGGTGTCGGACGTGTCGTACTCATTCAGCACTCACCGTTTCACGGCTTTGATAATACTTATCTGATCGATGCATGGCGACGCCATCCGGAGACGTTTCGCGTCGTCGGCATTGTGGATGATTTAAGAAAAAACTGCGCCAAAGCAATGAAACAGTTTCTTCAGAGCGGCGTCACTGGTTTCCGTATCGCCCCACGAAAGGGAATTTCGGACTGGCTGAATACTGACGGGATGGTAGAAATGTGGAAGACCGCCGTTGACACCAGACAGCCCATGTGTTGTCTGATCGACGCGGACCAGCTCCCCGCCGTTGATGCGGCCTGTCAGCGGCATCCGGAAACTCCGGTTGTGATTGATCACTTCGCACGAATCGGTGTCGACGGCACAATTCGGGACAGTGATCTGGCCCGGTTGTGTCATCTGGCAAACCACGAACACGTTAAAGTAAAAATCTCTGCGTATTATGCACTCGGAAGAAAACAGTCTCCTCATCACGAGTTGATTCCCATGATCAAAAGGCTGTATGAAAGCTACGGACCGGATCGGTTGATGTGGGCCAGTGACTGCCCGTATCAGTTGACCGGTTCCAGTACATACGCCAGCTCAATTGATCTGGTCCTCAATAGTCTTGATTTTGTCAACGATCATGATCGTCAAAAGCTGCTCGCGACCACAGCTGAACGCACGTTCTTCTACGTGTAAACAAACGATACTAAAATGCTGAAGAAGAGGCGTCTCATCGCTGCCTTCAGGAAGTACACGCCTGCACAGCATGCTACTGACGACCGTCAGATCCCGACCACAGCTTCGTGATCTGAATTTAACGTTCTGTACACCGTGGAGTATTTCGATGAAGACAGCATTCAACATCTGTCAGGCGTCCACATTCGGTGCAGCCCTTCTGTTGAATATTTCAGTGTTAGCAGGCGATCAATTCGTCTCGATGTTCGATGGAAGAACACTGAGCAGCTGGGACGTAGCTCCAGTTAGCGCAAAAGAAGCATGGACAGTCAGAGACGGAATGATCGTCGGTAACGGCGACAGGGGTCGCAGCTACCTAGTCTTTAAGAATCACAACATTGCTGACTTTGAAATGAAACTCAGCTATCGCTTTCCCGGCGAAGGAAACAGTGGTGTCAGCATCCGTGCCCGCAAAGATGAAACCGGGCGGCGCGATTTTCAAAGCTATCATGCCGATTTCGGACATGTTGGAATCGGAAAAAAGGTTCTCGGTGCGTGGGATTTCCATACACCCGGCCGCACGGAACATCGTTGTTTCCGAGGGGACCGTCTGATGATTGACAAAAATGACAAGCCGACAATTACCTCCATCAGTGAAACACTGTCGGCTGATGACGTAAACAAAGGCGACTGGAATGACGTGCACATCGTTGCACGCGGCAATAAATTCAGCTTTTACCTAAACGGCAAACTGGCATCAGAGTTTGCAGAACACCTTCCGGAAGAAAAACGACTCAATCGCGGTATGATTCAGCTGCAGCTTCACGACCCAGGCATGTTTGTCCATTTCAGAAATCTGCGAATTAAGATTATGGATTGACCACGCGGCGCATCCGGATCGGCTGGACACCTCACACCCGGCACACATGCAGTGCTTTTCGTCGCTTACCGAGTTGAAATTTCGGCGCAGAGCCAATTTCACACACCGAACCGGTTCGGGTTGCTGTACACCGGGTCATTTTCGCGTCCCAACAGGCAGCAATCTGATGATGGGATGTCTGGTGTGTTAGGCTGCAAGTCAAAATCGATTGTCATCCCGGACAGCTCCGGGATACCGGCTGGAGACAGTTCTGTGTTTTATTTCGGCGGTTTCCGTGTATTCTGTGTCTAACCCCACTTGTGACAGCGGTGTTCCCGGAATTTCGGTCCGTTCACAGACCGCTTCCTGCGTTTAACGCTCCAAGTCACAACCCCACCCTCCCCGATCTTTGACCACTGGCAGGGAGACTGATCATGTCTCTTTATTCCCGTCGTTCTGCGATGAAGCTCAGTGCTGCGGCAGTCACTGCTCCTCTTTTTTTACCTTCCCGCCTGTCGGGTGCCAATGGCAAACTGAATATTGGCGTGATCGGTGTCGGAGGACGGGGACGGTCTGACCTAGCCGCCGTAAGTACGGAAACGATTGCCGCTGTTTGCGATGTGGATGAGCAACGACTTGCAGCAGTGTCAAAACAGTATCCAAATGCCAGGACCTACCACGACTATCGACAGTTGCTCGATCAGGAGGATCTGGATGCGGTCGTCGTTGCCACACCGGATCACAATCACGCTCCCGCCACTGTCCGGGCGTTGAAACGGGGGCTGCACGTCTATTGTGAAAAGCCCCTGACACACACGGTGCAGGAAGCCCGAGTCATTTCACAGATCGCATTGGAACAAGATCTGGCGACCCAGATGGGTACGCAAAACCATGAACACCCCGGGTATGTCAGTCTGGTGACGATGTTGAACTCAGGAGTAATTGGCGATGTTAAAGAAGTTCACATTATCACTAACCGTCCAGGTCGATGGTGGACTCAGGGAATGGATTTACCATCCGAAACACCCGCTGTTCCTGAACACCTGCACTGGGATCTGTGGCTGGGACCCGCCGACGAACGGTCGTACCATCAGGCCTATGTGCCATTTCGCTGGAGAGGCTGGTGGGATTTTGGATGTGGCGCGATCGGGGATATGGCAATTCATCTGATGGACCCGGCATTTCAGGCGCTGAAGCTGGGTGGTCGTCCGGTGAAGGTGTTTTCAGAGGGACCACCACCCAACGAATACAGTGGTCCAAGGCATATGAAAACCACCTTTACCTTTCCAGCGCAGGGTAAAAAAAAGCAAGTCGTTATTTACTGGTATGAAGGCATGGCACGTCCTGCCAACGATATTCAGGAAAAACTTCCGATGAATGGTTCGCTGTTTGTTGGTTCCAAAGGGGAAATTTCGATTGCGCACGGTAAGGCGCCGCAAGTCCTGAATGCGGACACTGCAATTGAGCAACAACCGCTGCCGACTTTTTCAGACACGCATCATCACCAACAGTGGATAAATGCCTGCAAGACAAAATCGGCCACCGGCAGCAATTTCGGTTACGCCGGACCATTTACTGAAGTGGTGTTGCTGGGTAACGTCGCCTACAGAAGGGGACGTACAATCTCGTATGATCCTGTCACCATGAGCACTGGTGATGACATTGCAGACGCGTTACTTCGCAAGGACTATCGAGACGGCTGGCATGTCTGAAAATCGACGGACTCACCTGCCGGATGTTATTCGACCACCACGTACCATCCCGTCTGCTGCAACAGGTCATTGAAACACTGTTAGCCCGCGTGCATCCTGCAGTAAGCTGGGAATTCTGTGGCGGGATGAATAAAATCAGACATTGAACTCATCAGACGAGCGAGTGTGTACATGATGGCGGAGTTTTCCGAACATTCAGAGCAGCAAAGTCCACAGGAATATTCCGAATTCCTGGGACCTGCGAACTGGTTTCGGTGCCGTTGTCCAAATTCTGTGTTGGTGACACAAAAAGAATCTGTCATTGAGATTCGTCCACAGTCTGCCAGCACACCTGCCGAATGGTCCATGGTCCTGTACGCCGCTTGGGTCGATCCGGATTCCTCCGCGGAGCCTGCACCTGCATTTTCGGTTTCGAATCTGTTTCCTGCGGTGATAAGGTCTCAACGCGGCGATCCGCTGGATGTGCCAACATCAAATCGCTGCTGGGTCGGCTCATCTCGCCGTCGGGGCAGTGGACCCTGGTGGAAATGGCTGAAACGTCGGTCCTACGAATGGAGGCTGTGGATTCTGGAACATAAAAATGTGATGTTGGTCGTCAGTCTGCAATCCGCCCCGGGCAGAACACTGGATACCGAAACACTCAGCTCGTGTTTATCGATCCTGCAGTCTGTCAGATTCGCCAAAACTCCGGCCATGCCACCCGAGACGTTTCGCCAGGAAGTGATAGTGCTCGCAAGGAAACACTTTCCGCTGCTGACGGTTGAATCCAAAGGCCGATTCGCACTGGAACTGCAGGGATCAGAAATCAATCTGTCGAATTTCTACCGATCGTATTTGCAGCAGCCCGACAATTTCAGACAGGTTGTATTGCCGGGATTGACCAGTGTCGTTCGTATGCAGGAATGGGGTCCTGACCAGATAATGCCGTCGTTTGAAAAGGTAGAAGATCGTATTCTGCCGATGTTGTATCCGGAGGAAGACGCCGCTGACACGTTGAAGGACTTTGTTCAGCTGCCATGGATCGGAGGTCTGACTCAGGTCTTCGTGATCGATGAAGACGATACTTATCGATTCGTCCACAGCGAGATGCTTCAGCAATGGGACCTTTCGATGGAGTCCCTTCAGGAACTGGCGATGATCAATCTGGAAGGCTACGCCGCTGAGCATCCCATGCAGGTCAACCTGATCGGAGATGAATCCGATCCACAGATGCTGGTTCCGATGAACCCGGATCCCTACAACAGTGCCAGAATTCTTGGGCCAACGTTTCACCAGCGATTGAGAGAATTGTTCGGTCCGGAAGTCATTGTTGGCGTTCCGAATCGCGACTTCTTTGTTGCAGTATCACTGAATCACCCAAAACTCATTAGTCATGTACGGGACCGGGTCGTTCAGGATTACCAGTCAATGCACCATCCGCTCACACAACGACTGCTGGTGATCTCAGCCGACGGTGTCAGTGAGTACTGCGAAATGGAGAATTAGACTGTGCCCGTGGCCAGCACACGGAATCCTTCACGGCACATCGTATTCTCCGGTGGAGGTTCCGGCGGACATTTGACACCGTCGATTGCTGTGGCCGAGGCCCTGTTTCATCGCGATCCTGACGCACAAGTCACATTTCTGACAAGTGGTCGCAGAGTTGATCAGGTCGTTCTGAAAAATTCATTTGTTGCCGACGACGAACGGTGTTCAATCGTTGCTCTTTCTGTGACACAACCACCCGGTCTGACGTTCTCGGGGGCCTCACATGCCTGGGCTCTGGCAGATTCAGTACTCCGGTGTCGACGACAATTTAGAAGCATCAGTACACACGTTGTCCTCGCAACGGGTGGTTTCGCATCACTCCCCGGACTGCTGGCAGCAAAACAGTGCCGGATTCCAACAGTGTTGTTTGAAGCGAATACACGGCCTGGAAAAATCAATCAATGGTGGAAACCACTTGCCACGGCACGTTTCAGCGCCTGGCCAGTGGCAGATGTACCACGGTTAGCTGATTTCGTTTATGTCGGTATGCCCGTACGGTCATGGACCGCTGAGGCCAAAGAAAAACAACTGTCGTCAGAAATCTCCGGAATCCGCCGGATTCTGATCGTCGGAGGCAGTCAGGGCAGCCGACGACTCAATGATATCGTGCATGCAGCACTACCACTCGTCAAACTTCCTGACGACTGGCAGATTCTTCACCAGACCGGGACGGACAAGCGTTCTTTCATCTCGACACAATGCAGCCGGCACAACATGACCACGAAATCCTATATCGATCATCTTCCGGACGCACTGAGACAATCAGCATTTGTGATCAGTCGATCCGGTGCGGTGACACTGGGTGAAATCGCTGCCACGGGATGTCCGTCAATTCTGATACCACTGAGCACCGCCGCACTTAGCCACCAGAACAGCAACGCCGAATTTCTAAGAAACCAGGGAGCGGCAATAATCGTGAATGAAACCGGGGCGCATCCGGAAATCGATCTGGCAAATGCCATTCACACGCTGGTCAACGATACTTCATCAAGACAAACGATGAGCCAGGCCGCACAATTACTCCATCGGCCCGACGCAGCCAGTGACATTGCCCGATCACTGCTCGAACTCGCCGATCGCTCCCAGCACAACAATTGAACCAGCTCCGAGTAGTTCTCGATCCGTGCTGAATCGTTGGTGAATTCTGTCTGGAGAAGTGATCTCGTAAGAAGAGTTCACGGGAAGCCACGCGACACCTTCGACAACGGCACGCGATACGTTTCGTAAACTTATTTTCTGAGATCGCCACGGAGGTAAGGACGGCCAGCTGACATCGAATGCCACCGGGGATTTGCTGCTCATGCGAAAAATCACGGGAATGGGACGGGCCGGGCGTGTACCGTTCAGCCACAAATCAGCTGCGGCCTGATGGGCAAGCAGTGGAAGTTTCAACTCCTTCAGCAGATCACTACGCTTCTTACGATACCATCCGGAGTGAGGATGGTTGTGACGGCAGGTCTCCAGCAGATCCAGGGCCGCACCTCGGTATCCTCGACGTCGTTCCCGACGAATCGCCAGCAGCACGTACTGAGGCCGTGTCACATCGACAAGACTCCGAAGTCGTGCAAAGGTGGCTTCAAATTCCAGGTTCAGCTGCCCAGGATTTTTGATCGGACGATTGGCAATAACGTCGGGTAATTCCCGATAACCAAGTGCACGCCCCTTGCGATACAGCAAATCTGCCAGTTCAACAGAGTCTGTCCTGTGTCGTCGTTCAAATTCCAGAAGAAGCTGGTCGGCCACAGCCACTATCTCCGACAGGTGCTGTTTTCGGACGGACGGCCGGTCAAGCCTCTTCAGTCTCCCGTACAGTTGCCCGATTTTTCCTGTCTGAGCAGCCGCCTCAGAACCGGGTCGTTCTGCATCAACGGCTGCCTTCGGAATTTCAGGCAATCCGGCATCCATCACACGACTCGTCGTATCGATGCGGACGAGCGACATCCGGAGCCAGTCCTTTGGTGAAGCGGTACCGGAATTCCCTGTCTGATCCGACGTCACCGTTCCACGAGCCTCCAGGTGTCCATCAAGATCATCGTCTGCAAACAGCCGGAGTGCTGGTTGCCCCTCTTCCTGAATCACAACAGCATCGAACCAGACCGGATCGAATCGCCGGGCATGCTGAATTCGTCTGTTGATTTCAGACGTGGCATCATCACCCGACAATTCACGTTTCCAATGATCAACTCGTTGCGCCATTTGGTGCAGATGCTGCCGTTTGAGTTCGGCAGCGAACGACCCGCCGGTCGGATCCGTCAGAATACCGGCCCACGCACGGATGGGCACCATCTCCGGATCCGGCAACTCGAGAGTCCGGCCACTCACTCCACAAACGTGAGTGTCGCTGACAGGTGTACGCCAGAGAATCGTCGGGATCGGTTCGCCAGCTGCCGTCGGCACAACCAGCAGACAGAAAAGCAGCACTGCCTTTTGCAAGGCACCACACACAGCCGCCCTGAGGTGAATCAATGGGCGGAACCCTGAATCACATTCACACAAGTTCTGATACCGGGATTCGTTTGTCGATAAGATACTGCGGACGACCGGCAGGATCGGCAATCGTGGTCGTCATCGGATCAATACCAATGTTGTGATAAATCGTAGCCACGATCTCCTGCATGTCGACCGGGCGATCAACAGCATGTTCTCCGAGCCGGTTCGTACAGCCGATGGCCTGCCCAACGTTCATGCCGCCACCCGCCAGCAGGGCACAGCTGACCCGCGGCCAGTGATCTCTTCCCGCTGCTTTGTTAATACGCGGTGTTCTTCCGAATTCACCCCAGACCACAACGGTCACATCATCCAGCATGCCACGTTCTTCCAGATCTTCCACCAGCGCACTGACGGCCTGATCCAGCCTGGGACCGTGATGCCGTACAAGATCGAAGTTGGCGCCGTGGGTGTCCCAGCGTCCGTATGAAAGCGTAACTGAACGAACTCCCACTTCCACGAGTCGACGGGCGATCAACAGGTGGTCGTTGCACGTCGGCGCACCGTCATACTGATACTGGTACGGCGTACCGTCACCATATCGCTCTCGTGTCTCCGGTGACTCGTTAGAAATGTCCAGCGCCTCAGCAAGACGGCTGGAGGTCAGAACGCCGAATGCTGCCTGGTTAAATGCATCCATTCCGTTGATACTGCCGGTAACGTCGGCCTTGCGTTTGAGGTGGTCCAGCCCGGCCAGTAGTGTCCTGCGATCACTGAGTCGGTCAAGCGTGACACCGTTGAGCGTCAGGTTGTCAGCACCTTCATGGCTTGGCCGAAATGGCTGGCATGACGAACCGAGAAAGCCGGCCGAACCCGGCTCCGACCAGGAAGCGTGTCTGGTCTGGGCGGCCAGAGCAACAGACGGCGGAATCCCGGCATCCGTGGGACCGAGTACACGACCGACGACCGAACCGATGGAAGGTCGACCACCGATGGAACGCAAACTGCCTCGACTCCAGCCACTTAAGCACTGGAACGCATCGTGCCCCGCTTTAATTCCGACGACGGACCGGATGATTGCCAGTTTGTCCATCATTCCCGCGAGTTGTGGAAAGCATTCGCCGATCTGAATGCCAGGAACCGCTGTTGATATGGGACCAAACTCTCCACGAATTTCTGCGGGAGCCTCTGTCTTGATTTCCCACATGTCCTGATGCGGAGGGCCTCCGGCCAGAAAGATATTGATCACAGCCTTGTGCCGTAATTTTGCAGGCGACTGAGATTCCGCTCGCAGAATATCAGCCAGCGTAAGTCCACCACAGAGTCCACCTATCTGCAGAAATGACCGACGACTAACACCGTCGCACATGAGTGAAGATTGTCCAAACAGCGTGAGCATGTGGAGCTCCTTCATCCGGGGAGGGACGGCGCACTCAGGACACGTCGCAGAACTTTGGTGAGGAATCTTTGGTGGGCAAAATTATTTGCCGGAAATAACACTGGAGGACGTGTTTACTTAAGGGTAGCTGGCGACTGACATACGGTCAAGAAAATGGAATCGGACAGCCGTGTACACGTCTGAACACGGACTATTTGGCAAATATCCCAACGTTAAATGACATCGGTTTCCCTGACCTGAGCCAATATTTGCAGGTGTTTTTCCTGATCGTCCATCAATGGATTGCAGTTTCCGGTCTCACAATATCGACGGTCCTTTGACTTCAATTCCCTTAAGTTTCATTTTCAATTCTTCGATGTTAGGCGACACTTCGAACGCAGCTTCACGGCTGATGTAGTCCCGCGTCACAAAATCATAGAGGCTGTCATTAAACAGCTGCATTCCCTCTTCTTTTCCGATTCGGATTGCCGCAGACAACTTTTCGTCTGCGCCTTCCATGACCAGTTTACGGACGGTGGGATTGAACGTCATGATTTCCACGATGGGTACGCGACCGGGTTGATCGACAATCGTTTTAAGCAGTTTTTGCCCGACGATGGCTTTCATGTTCATACCGATTGCCGCACGCACAGCCGCATGCATGGCAGCCGGGAACAGGTCAATAATACGAGCAATCGTACCTGGTGCGTTTGAGGCGTGAATGGTTCCGAACACGAGGTGGCCCGTTTCGGCAGCATGGATCGCCGTTTCAAAGGTTTCCTGGTCACGCATTTCTCCCACGAGCATGATATCGGGGTCTTCTCGCACCGCATGTTTCATGGCAACATGAAAATCAATCACATCCATGCCGATTTCGCGCTGGTTGATCAGGCACTGGTCGGACGTGTAAACGAACTCAATCGGGTCTTCAATCGTCAGGATGTGGCGATTCATGTTGTGATTGATCCAGTCGAGCATTGAAGCAATTGTTGTACTTTTGCCCGACCCGGTCACACCCGCCAGCAACACCATGCCCTGGTCGTACTTACAAAGACTCTCCATAATCGGTGGCAGATACAGGTTTTTGAAGATCGGAATGTCGCGTTCAACTTTTCGGGCAACCATGCCGACCAGGCCAAGCTGAGTGAGCAGATTCACCCGAAATCGCCACGATTCACCCTTGTAGCCCACGACTTTTGAGAAATCCGCTCCACCGTCCCGATGGAAGATATCCAGATTTCGCTGGTCCATCATGGGAAAGGTGAGCTTGATCATCTGTGACTCAGAAATCGGCGGCATGTCCAGCGGCGTCAGAGTTCCGCGTATTCGCAGGACCGGTGGCCGCCCCACCTGCAGATGAATGTCCGAACAACCCTGCTTGACACCCATACGAAAGATCTTGTTGATCTCAATGTCAGCTTGAGGATCGAACGTGGATTTCACCCATTCACGTGCCTGCACCATTGCTTACCACTCTTTCGTTTAAGCCAATATCGTTTTTCGCAGTTCGGATCCGGGCAACACACCCATTGCTCTTGAGCGCCACCCAAATCATCCGAGTCAAAAATGAATTTGTTGTGTAAGTCTGACATAGGAATCCACTGAGTCAGACAATTTCGATCATTCGTACCGGGACGCCGTTTTTCGCAAGATGCTGTTTCGTTTCCTGAATCGTATAGGTGCCATAATGAAAGATACTGGCAGCCAGTGCAGCACTGGCGCCACCATCCGTCACCGCTTCCAGCAGATGCTGAGGTGATCCGGCACCGCCGCTGGCCACCACCGGAATCGACACCGCATCAGCAACGGCCCGAGTGATCTGGAGGTCGTACCCGTCTTTGGTGCCGTCCGCATCCATACAAGTCAGCACTATTTCACCAGCGCCCAGTTCTTCGATGTGTTTCGCCCAGGCGACCGCCTCCAGTCCGGTTGGAAGCCGCCCGCCGTTGATGTGCACATCCCAGAATTCTTTGCCATCCTTTTGAACACGTTTGGGATCAATATTCACCACGATACACTGGCTGCCAAAACGTTTCGCGGCGTCCTGTACGAATTGAGGGTTTGTGACGGCTGCGGAATTAATGGAAACTTTGTCACATCCGGCGTTCAGTAACTGTCGAATGTCTTCTACTGTGCGAATACCGCCGCCAACAGTCAGTGGCATAAAGACCACTTCGGACGTACGGGAAACAACCTCCAGAATGATGTCGCGTTCCTCGTGACTGGCAGTAATATCCAGGAATACCAGTTCGTCGGCTCCCTGTTCTTCATACTTCTTCGCAATTTCTACCGGATCGCCAGCATCCTGCAGATTGACAAAATTCACACCCTTGACGACCCGGCCTGCGTGAACGTCCAGACACGGAATGATACGCTTTGCCAGCATGTTTCGAAATTGTCTCGTGAATTCGAACGTGTGAGTTCATGGTGAGGACGGATTACAGTTGTACACCCATCAGAGCTTCAAGCCCGCAAATGGTCAACTGTCCGGCTGTCGCCAATCTTCGATCCTTTGAATTGAGTTCCGGTAGTTCCCTGATGTCAGATTCCCACCAGCAAGTTTCTGTCCAATTGGGCGACCGATCGTACGACATACGCATTGGTAACGGGATTCTCGCGGAAACTCCGCAGTATCTTGGACAGAAATCAGGCCGTTTTCTGATTGTGACGGATGAACATGTGCAAAACCCGCACGCCAACGACGTCCTGCAGGCGTTTCGGGGCGCGGGTGCCCAGGGTTCGATCGTCACAGTGGCTGCCGGTGAACGATCCAAGTCGCTGAGTGCACTGTCGACGTTGTATGACAAGCTCGTCGCAATGTCAGCGAATCGTCGAACGACGATCGTCGCGGTGGGCGGTGGAGTCATCGGCGACCTGGCCGGATTCCTTGCGGCGACATACGCTCGAGGTTTGCCATTTGTTCAGGTACCGACAACGTTGCTGGCGATGGTCGACAGTTCGGTCGGCGGCAAAACAGGGATCAATCATACCAAAGGCAAAAATTTGATCGGAGCGTTCCATCAGCCACGTGGAGTGGTCATTGACATTCAAACATTGAACACACTGCCGGATCGGGAATATCGATCCGGGCTGGCGGAAGTCATCAAGTACGGCGTCATCCTGGACGAACAGTTCTTTGCATGGCTGGAAGACAATATCGATGGCATGCTCAACCGTGATGCGAATGTTCTGGCTCATATCGTGGCTCGGAGCTGTGAGCTGAAGGCCGCCGTCGTTCGCGAGGATGAGTTCGAAACAACCGGACTTCGAGCCGTGCTGAATTACGGACACACGTTTGCCCATGCATTCGAAGCTCTGTCCGGCTACGACGAACTTCTGCACGGAGAGGCAGTATCAATCGGGATGATCTGTGCCAGCCGTCTGGCCGTTCGCCTTGGCCGAATTCCGGCTGAGGTGACGGACCGGCAGGTGGCAGTATTGAAGTCCGTTGGACTGCCCGTGGAGGTTCCTGAGAATCAGCTGACACGCCAGCAGGAAATTGTGGACTGCATGATGCTGGACAAGAAGACCGTTGACGGACAGCTCCGATTCATCCTTCCGGACAGCATTGGCCACGTGGAAACAGTGGAGGGCGTGGATGCCAGTGCAGCTCTGGAATGTCTGACCACCACCTAGCCCATCCGTGGCCACGCCGTCATCCACACTGCTCCTGCTCCGCCCCCGGAGTGAATCCCCCTGGTAAGTGGGGCCAGAGGGACTCGAACCCCCAACCAACGAATTATGAGTTCGCTGCTCTAACCGATTGAGCTATGGCCCCGAACGCTGTAAATTTACTGCCCAAGTGGTATATTGGGACAGTTCCAAATCCGGACGTTGACCGTTTTTTCGGTCAACAAACGGTCAACGTCCTTCAGCAATTTTGATTTCCGGCAGTTTAAGATTAAACATCCCTCATTCAAGTGTTGCGTGTGTGCCGACCTGCGTCGGGGATGATTAGAAGCTCGCCAGGAACGTGTCGATGTCCACGTCGGTCAGCTCCTGGGACTCCTCGGCTTCATCTGGTGTGTCGATCGAGTTGCCGAAGCAGGCGGCGTCCAGCTCGAACACCAGTTCATCCACCTCTGGTGGCGTCCTCGCTGACCGACACGGCCACATACCGCAGTGCGTGAACCACTGCGGACCAGACGATTTCACCATACGCGATCCGGTGCCGTCCGACAAGACAGGCGTCTCCACCTGCCTTCCTGCACGCGACGGAGAACAAAACAAGAAAACGGCCGGACCTGCGGATCCTCATATCACAAGAGTGGCTGCACCAACTATGGCTTCGACTTCAGGCCTGTCTCGTCCGGCCAGCGAACCTGCAGGGCTCGAAACAACGATTTCCCGTGTCGTAAAACTTGCGCTGGACAATTTGCTTTTCAAAGCGAAAGCGGATCCCAGATCAGCTGTCGAAGCAAACCGCAAACTGAACGACCAGTTCCGAAAGCGAGGACAACTCCCTGTACAAAATCGCTGACGATCTAGATCTGGACGTCTTCCTGGACACTGACGATATTCACCGGTTTGAACTGAGACGACTCGTCACTCGCGGAAAGAACGCCCCCAACTCCTCCGAGTCAACTTGTGGCTTTCAAGGAATCTTGATTACGACCGTAAGCTCGGTGACGTCCGCAACACCAGTCATCGTTACCAGTTGGACTTCGTCGCAAGATTTTGTCCACACGGTCTCCGTTTGCACATTGATCCAACTGACACACGTCCGGTTGAGCACTAACACGCAGCCTTTGTTTTAATGATTTCTATCGGTTCACCGGCGAATGGAGAGTTCGGGTACGGGCAAATGCATTTTGACACATGTGTACCCAGCGCTAACATCCAGTAATCGACCGCATACCACTTGTTCTGATCCGGATGGTCTCCATTGACCAGAACCCAGTTGTGGCTTGGGGTAGAAATCTTTTGGATCATAGGAGTTTTGCCTTCTATACCACCCGCTGCTAAGTCGGCGTAGGCATGCATGGCAAACCACTCGCACTGACCAACCCCCCCAAGCGTGACCTGAATCTGCCCATGATCGGGCGTCCGCTTATATGCGTACAGTACGGGCGCAACGCCCAAGCCTGCTGGCGTTACGCGCGCGGCGTCGATTTCATCTCGGAAATATTTCTCCCATTGATCCCATGTAGCTCGATCCTGTGGACGCTGATCTTCTGGGTATGCCGCAAATTTTCTTTCCACTAATTCCTCAGTAGTTAAAGTGTCAGCATCGTCTGGACAACTGTATTGAAAAGTTCGGCTTTCCGGAGAGCCAGTAAAAGTCTTGCCATTCGCTGAAGAATATTTCCCAGGGTTAAATTTACAGAGCTGGCCCCACTTAAGGTAGAGCGCCCACGTCTTTTTATACTCTGTGTCATTACGCACATTACTTTTAGCACAATTCTGAAAACGTCCAAAATCCGAAACCGCAAAGTTTCGAAATTGCTTTTTATGTAACATCGTGCAGCGATTCACATGTCGCCTAGTGTCCTGCAGCGAGAGACCGCTTGTTGCCGCGGCTCTTCGGGCTGCTGCCGAGGGGGCGGGGTTTAGGGCACTACCACGGCGATTTGGTGATGCGGCTGCGACTGAGGCCATTCGGTGTTCCCGAATTTGTTCGTCAGTCCAGTCTGCTGCCCGCAATTGTTCATCGGTCCAAGCGCTAATATCAACCATAAAATATCTGACTGTATATAAGAGGAAGATCAGGCAAGTAGCTGAAACACTAACATCCGTCTCCATAAAATCTCCATAAAATTTCCATAAAACGGTACAAGAACAAACTCAACCGCTGCACCGGTCATCCGATTGGACAGGAGCACAGATTTACGATCCAGCCAATGCACTTCGCTGGATGAACATTCCCGTTCAGTCCACCTCATTCACCGGGTCCACCTGCATGTAAACAGATCTTTGAAACCTCTGTTACCTGTGGAACCTCTGTGAATCCTGCAGGTTACCGAAGACCGGATCGAGTCCGTTGGAGCCAAAGAACTTCCACAGCCCGCTCTCCATTGCATCTCCCGCTGGACCTGGTCAGACTCAGACCGCTTACGTAAGGCGTCTCTCCGGAATGACGGCATGCTTTCGCGACTCGCCACCTATACCTTGCTTGGAATCGAAGCTCTTCCGGTCGACGTCGAAGTCGATATTTCCCCCGGCGCACTTCCTAAAACCATCCTGGTGGGCCTCGCCGAAGCCGCCGTTAAAGAGAGCACTCATCGAATCGAGCGAGCGCTGGTGAACAGTGGCTACGGCCGACCCATTGATCGGATCGTGATCAATCTCTCGCCCGCCGACCTCCCAAAAGATGCAGCATCGCTGGACCTGCCAATCGCTCTGGGACTGTTGATATCCGACGAGCAGATTGATGTCGCCGAACAGTTTGTCAATTCAGTGTTTGTGGGTGAGTTGGCACTTGACGGCAGTCTGCGACCAGTCAAGGGCGTCCTGTCAATCGCACTGGCAGCCCGGGCTGCGGGACGCACTCACATCGTTGTGCCGGCGGCAAACGCTGCGGAAGCGGCGGTAGTGGAAGGCATCGATGTGATTGCCGTGGAAATGCTGGCTGAAGCCGTCGGCTTCCTGACCGGCAATCTGGCACTGGAACCGGCGGAATTCAGCTGGGAGGGCGCTCGAGTTGACTACGGTCAGTACGACATCGACTACGTCGATGTCAAAGGGCAGGAATCCGCCAAACGCGCCGTGACTGTGGCCGCAGCTGGTTGTCACCACATTCTGATGATCGGAAGTCCAGGAACAGGCAAGACGTTATTATCCCAACGACTGTGTACCATTCTTCCTGAGCTGCAGCCTGAAGAAAGTCTGGAGACAACACGGATCTACAGTGCGGTTGCTCGACTGGAACCTGGGCAGCCACTGATGCTGCGTCGTCCGTTTCGGTCGCCGCACCACACCATCAGTGAAGCGGGACTGGTGGGTGGCGGCAGCATTCCAAAACCCGGCGAAATCAGCCTGGCTCATCACGGTGTACTGTTTCTCGATGAGTTACCCGAGTTCGCCCGCCGTACTCTGGAGGTTCTGCGGCAGCCGCTTGAAGATCAGCTTGTGACCATTTCCCGCGCCATGGGTAGTGTGACGTTTCCGGCGAATCTGATGTTAGTGGCCGCCATGAATCCGTGTCCATGCGGTTTTCGTTCTGATCCACGTCGTCAGTGCAACTGCACACCGATGCAGATCGAACGCTATCTCAGCCGTATCAGCGGCCCGTTACTGGACCGTATTGACATCCATATCGAAGTCCCTCCCGTTCCGTTCCGTGACCTGTCAGATCAGGTCGCCGGCACTTCCAGTGGTGAGATGCGACAACAGGTCGTAGCTGCCCGAGACCGACAGCTGACAAGGTTCTGTCATGACGTAACGAGCGTGAATGGCAAAATGCAGCCTCGGGAAATTCGCAAACACTGCAAACTGACATCGTCTGCCGAACAGCTCCTCAGGGCTGCCATGCAGGACATGGGCCTGTCAGCTCGGGCCCATGACAAAATCCTGCGGATCAGCCGCACCATCGCAGATCTGGAGGACATGGAAACGATCGAAGAACATCACCTCAGCGAAGCCATCAATTTTCGCACACTGGACCGCAATTTTTGGCAACAATGACTTCTGCGGTTGCACTCGCCACTTACACTTTGCCTGGAATCGAAGCTCGCCCGGTCGACGTCAACATTTTCCCCGGCGCACTTCCTCTTGAAGCAACCCGGTCCGTTTAAAGCACATAGCAACCATGCATTTTTCGACGAACGACAATTCGGCAACGTTGCATGCACTCTTCCCCACGCTGGTATACCAGAGTTGTCTGGAAGACCAACAGAGACACCAGACAGCCTTCAAGGAAGAAGCAGAGCGTTTTGGATTTGAGGTAGAACGTGGCACCGGTGGCAAACACTTTACCGGTGAATACCACGGACAAATCCTGCTGCATCAACAGGAATCACTTCGACCATTCTTTAGCACCCTCGCGGAACACGTCGGCAAGTATTTGCGCGTACTTGGAATGAAGCCCGGCTACTTTGAAATGCAGTGCCTCAAAAGCTGGTTCGTTCTATGTCCTCCCGGCAGTGATGAGGCTAATGCAATTGTCATGCACAATCATTCATGCAGTGACATATCGTGGGTGTACTACGTTGATGTGCCGGAAGACGGACCCGTCATTCGTTTTCATGCGGGACAACGACTCAACACGTCACCATTCGAATCATCTTTTCACTACGACTGGCACAACGAAGAAAAGTCGGCCGTTGATAAACTCAACTGGTGGAATCGCGATACCTGGTCGATTCAGCCAAAGACAGGTGACCTGTTGATGTTCCCTGGCCATCAATTGCATTCTGTCGATGCAAATTGCAGCGAAACGATGCGAACGTCGGTCGCCGGAGACATCTCGCTGGTGCTGCGAGAAGAACACCTGAACCTGGAATACGGAAGAACCGCCAGCAAGCATTGGCTGACGCTGCCGCTGTCACAGTGAGCGAACACAAATCTGACATTTATTTTTGCTGCTCTGAACTATCAACGACCTGAGTGTCTCAGCAAAACCATCAATTTTCAGAAACGGAATCGATGTTTCCGGCAACAATGACATCTGTGGTCGCACTCAACCCAGCTTGAGTACTTCCTTGTAAATTCCGTAGCTGCCGATCACGAGCATCCCAATGCACGACGTGATCAGGGCCAGGTCCCACAAACGACTCGGTCGCAGTCGAATATCGGTTTCACGATAGCGGAAGTACAACGCGCCGTAACCCAGTACCGGTAACAGCAGACTTTGGCAGGTTCCGGAAATCATGATCAGCAACAATGGGGCCTTCACGACCAGATAAACAACGACACATACCAGTGGAAGACAGAACGAAAGCAGACTGACGAGGAACCGGCGCTGTTTGGAATCGACATTCCGGTCGCTCAAACCGATCACGCCTGTGAAGTCGGCAAAGACTCGCGAGTTGGACGCATTGGCAACCATATAGGTCGAATACAGGACAGCAATCGCACCAATCAGTAATAACAGTCGGCCGTAATCTCCAAAGACCGGAACATAACTTTCGGCCAGCGTGGCCACGAGTCGCGAATTGCCGGGGTTGCGTCCATCCTTATGCAGTACGGCAACGCCCATCAGAAAGAATGCTGCGGTCGAGAGCGTATAGATCACCATCGATGCAAAGGCATCATATTTCATCACCCGGACCCAGCCTTTTGCACGGGACAACCAGGCTCCCGAGTCATCCTTCGGACCAACTGACTTTGCATAGCCTTTCTCAAGACACCAGTACGGATACATCACCAGTTCGGAAGCTCCAACCCCAATAATTCCGAATGTGGCCAGCGCAGTCATAATGGCATCAGAACCCTCTGGAAGTCCGAATGAGAGACCACGAATGATGTCGGATGTCTCAAGTGCGTAATCCGTTCCCTGGAGTGCGATGACATTGCCAATCGTGAGGAACGTGAAGGACACGACAAGCACGACAGAGAAATTCTCAATCATTCTGTAACGACCAACGTACAGGGTGACGGACGTAAACAATCCGATGATGACGGCCCAGATGCGGTCATCCCACGTCGATGGCGATGTCATTCCGGTCAGGACGTTCAGCTGTTCATTCTGTTCCTGCTCATCGGCGGCGTTGACCACAAGTTGCGCCTGCCGCAGAAGATCTTCTTTTTTTTCGCTGGATAATTGGTCCAGCTCCTCTCTGACCCAACTCAGTTCTTCGGAGGCGGGATTCTGCTGCTGAATCTCTACATATCTCACAATGCTCCTGGATGCCGGGCTGCGCATCGTGTCTTGATAGTCACCTGTGATCGGAAACGTGATGGCGACGGCCTGACTCACCCCACCCACGATTCCTCCCAGCTGACCGATGGTTGCCAAAGCCATAATCGACCACAGCAGGACCACCCAGTTGATACGTTTAGTCCTGGGGCCGGGGACCCGGTTCAACGCCGTCAACGTGGTTTCTCCACTACTGACCGTGAACCGTCCCAGCTCCAGCTGCACAAAGACTTTGATAATGCATCCCAGCAGGATCAGCCACAACAGTACGATTCCGGCACTGGCACCTGTTTTGGTGGTCATGATGAGTTCACCGGAACCAACAATATTGGCCGCGATGATCAGACCGGGCCCGATCTGCCGCAGGATACCGCTCACGCTGGAAGGCGGATCCTGGATATCTGACGACAGTCGCTGGTCACCTTCAACGGCATTCGGTACTTCGTCGTCTGGTTGCGCTGCATCACTCATCAGACTGTTCGCTCCTCTAATTTCATCCTGTATGAGCTGTGCAGCATAGCATTGCCTGACAGTGTTCGCATGTGAATCGCCGCTGCAGGATGGCCTGAGGAGTCAATATCCTGGAACTCCTTCTTTCAACCGGGATTCCTCGAACGACGCTCTCGACCCGATCCAGGGGGAGTGGATACGATGCGTGGCCGCGTGGCCGCGGCCGATGATCAGTTAGCCGCATATCATTCTCACAGTCTCCACATCCTCTGCCATTTCAGCCATTTATCATGGACAAGCGATTCATTCGCAACTTCAGCATTGTGGCTCATATTGACCACGGAAAGAGCACGCTCGCTGATCAGTTACTCCTGAGGAGCGGTACGATCACGGAACGACAGTTTCGCGAACAGATCCTCGATGATCTGGAAATTGAACGTGACCGCGGAATCACCGTCAAGGCTCGGTCAGTCACGATCAATTACACGTTTGAAGGCGATGTCTACGAACTGAATCTGATCGACACTCCCGGCCATGTCGATTTCCACTACGAAGTAAGTCGCAGTCTGACGGCCTGTGAAGGTGCGTTACTGTTAGTGGATGCCTTTCAGGGAGTCCAGGCTCAAACCGTGGCCAATGCTTACGCGGCAATCAATGTAGACCTGGAGATCGTCACGGTCGTCAACAAAATTGACCTGCCTGTGACGCGCATCGATGAGGTTCTGGAGGAAGTCGAGTCGGTCCTGGGACTGGACGCCACCGAAGCTCTCAGCGTCAGCGCAAAAGCAGGACTCAATATCGACGATGTGTTCGATGCAATCATTAAACGCGTTCCGGCGCCCGGCGGAGATCGTGACGCACCGTTGAAGGCTCTGGTGTTCGACTCCAAGTATGACAAATACCGGGGTGTGATTACGTACGTGAGAGTCGTCGACGGCTGCGTCCACAAGGGGGACAATATTCGTTTCATGCGAGAAGGTTTGCCAAGTGAGGTAATTGAAATCGGGCAGTTTCGTCCGAACCTCACTGCCTGTGATGAATTGGGCCCCGGCCAAGTTGGGTATATTCTCACGGGCATTAAAGACCTCAGCCGTGTCACTGTTGGCGACACTGTGACGCTGTCGGGACACCAGGCGGAAGAGCCACTCCCCGGTTATCAGAAACCAAAACAAATGGTTTTCTGCGGCATGTATCCGATCGATGCAACTGACTTCGAAAACCTCCGCGATGAACTTCAGAAACTGGGTTTGAATGACTCTAGTTTTTCGTTCTTCCCGGAGACCAGTGATGCGCTTGGGTTCGGATTCCGATGTGGATTCCTGGGTTTGCTGCATATGGAGATTATCCAGCAGCGTCTGGAACGCGAACAGGACATGGACCTGATCCAGACGGCCCCCAACGTGACCTTTGAATTACTGCTGCGCACAGGAGAAACGGTTGTCATCGACAATCCACAGGACGTTCCCGATCCAGGAGTAATCGAAGAGTTCCGGGAACCGGTCGCTCGGGTCGGTTTTATCGTGCCTGCAGAAAACGTGGGTACGTTGATGCAACTGTGCCAGGACCGACGAGGCATCTACAAAAACACGGAATATCTGGGTCCTCAGCGTGCGCAGCTGATCTACGAACTGCCGCTGAGCGAAATTGTCTACGACATGTACGACAAACTTAAGAGTGTGACTCGTGGTTACGGCACGATGGACTACGAAGTGATCGGCTACCAGGCGGCAGATCTTGTCAAGATGGATATTCTGGTCAAGGGAAGCCGTGTTGATGCGTTGTCAACGATTGTTCATCGATCGACGGCCGACCGACGGGGGCGTGCACTGGTGAAAAGACTCAAAAAGGAAATTACTCGGCATCAGTTTGAGATTGCCATCCAGGCGGCAATCGGCACGCGTGTCCTGGCCCGGGAAACAATTTCTGCATATCGCAAAAACGTGACAGCAAAGTGTTACGGCGGTGATATCTCCAGAAAACGCAAGCTGCTGCAAAAGCAAAAGGAAGGTAAGAAACGGATGAAGCAGTTTGGAGAAGTG
>JAKVAY010000040.1:36716-133083 GCA_022447185.1 Fuerstiella sp.
AGATTCCACAAAAGGCGTTCCTGTCGGTATTGGAAGCAGGAAATGAAGATTAAGTCACCAGGCCGGTTCGAAACGTGTTGAGTCGTCGGGATCGACCACTCTGATTGTGACTGCAACGTAAGTAAGTCTGTCGAGCGTCAATCAGGAGGCCATACTGAAATGTGCTTAATTGCACGAGTGACCGCCGCACTCACGTATCGAATCCACGGAATAGGCCTGTTCGCCTTTGGGAACGCGGCACATGTAATCAGACAGGATTAGTGGATCAGCTGAAATTCACTGCTGTTGAGGTAGGTCCAGAGCAGATCTTCGATGACCTGAGGCAATGCAGTTTGGTGTCCATCAGAACGAGTCATCCGCTTAAGATGCTGACGAAACATGGCGGATTCTCGCGATGTGGGACGACGAGTGAACACTGCCAGTGAAACCTGTTCCAGTAAACTGTCGGCGGACGAAGACGGACCATGATTTGCCAGCAATGTCTCGGTCGCCCGACGAATCGCAGAATTGACATCTGGATCATTCATCATCACCATTGCCTGGGTGATACCGCCTACAAATTCGTCGGTCTCGTCATTCTCATCTGTATCATAGGGCCGAGCAAACTGATTCACCCATCGACGTCGATGGCCCGGGTCCTCTGCCGTCTCCAAAGTCCGCATTGAAACAGCCTGAATCGCCACCCGAATCGAATCATAGACCTGTTCCGGAGCCATCCTCCGCATGTATACGCGGCTGAATAACGGCAACGTACCCGATTCGGGTGCATCCTGTTCATTCTACGGAGTCGCCTGACTGGTGCACTGCCAAGCATCTGACAAAGCGATCCATCTTTGCAGTCGCTCCAGGTCATAGTCCGCCGCAACAAATGCCTGGGTCAGCAGAGCCAGCAGTTCAGGATGGCTGACAGCGGCGTGTGGTCCCATGTCGTCGACGTGACTGGTAAATCCGAATCCAAAGAATTCTGCCCACACGCGATTAATCATGGCCCGAGCTACACGTGACTGTGAATCCGTGGCCAGGTACTCCGCCAAGACGGCTCGGCGGTGTAATCTGCTTTCAGCCGGGATTCTGCGACCGTCATATGAGGGTACCACAGCCTCCTGCCGCCCGCTGCGGGTTTCATAAAACGTCATTCCTGCGGCCCGTCGATCGGTCAGTCGGAACGTACGATCCCGTAACGATCGCGTTGAACGATCCGTATCATGGACCGTTGCTTCTGTGTGCTGGAAGAAAGCATTCAGCGCCCAGTAGTCCTGCTGCTCTGTCTGACGAGCAAACGGATGATTATGACACTGAACACACTGGAGCTGTTCACCGAGAAACAACCGAGCTGTGACGGCCGTTGCCGGCGTCGCCTGATTGTCAAGATGGGCCAGAAGAAAATTTGTGGCACCGTTAGTGTCCGACCGTCCTTCAGCACTGATCAACTGGCCAACAATCGTAATCCACGGTCGGTTTTCGAGAAACGCAGCGTAAAGATACTCCATCAGTGCGGAACGATTGATATGCGGATGACCGGACCGCCCGACCAGCAGACTCGTCCAGACTTCCGCAAGTCGTCGGCTGCGGTCGGGATTCTGCAGAAGTCGATCAATCAACTGCCGACGCGACTCGCTCGCAATTCCGTCAGTTACGGATCCGATCTCATTGATCGACGGAATTCGACCTGCCACAGTAAGCCAGACCCGTCGTGCCCATTCCCCTGCGGGTGCCCGCGGAGACGGCTGAACTCCGTTATCCTTCAATGTCATACTGATCTGATGGTTGATCGCAGTAATAATGTCTTCATCTGAAAAACCTTCACTAAAAAGACTCGTGGGAATGTCAGGCGAGTCTGCAGTGTTCCCCGTCGAGTCGAACGGAGCAGAGATAATCGAGCGTGTCAGGCTGTCAAACTGCAGCGGACCCAGCTCGAAAGATTCCGGCAGCTCATCGGTGGAATCATCTGTGACTAAAGAATTGTGAATCACGTCCGGATTCCCCGGTGACGATCCGGACGTGATTGTACTGGAAGAACGATACAGGTGACTGAGTCCCCATGTGCACGCAGCAATCAGAACAACAGACAGTGTGATTGACCACTTGCCTGACTGCAGACGCCTTCGAAAATCCACAGGCACGGACACATCACCATGTTTCCAGCGATCTTGTGACGAATCAGTCACGACAGCGGTCTGCATTGGCAAGCTGTCACTTGTCTGTTCAAGGGACTCCGATAAGCCGTTCGCAGCTCCCCACGTTAAGTATCCGTCCAGCTGCATGATATCAACGTACAATTCGACGACACCTGAGTCCTGACGCATCAGCACGGCAAGACGGGACTGCTGGTCGGCCGACATCACCCCTTCGATGTGGCGGTTGATGAGTTGGGCAGCCTCATTCAGTGGATCGGTCATGTGACCTCTCCTGATACCAGTCGCCGCCGGATACATTCAGCCAAGGTACGACGGATGCGGCCCAGAGACTGATAGACCGAATTCGCCGGTCGTCCCAGTCGTCGTGCAATTTCCTCCCCGGTTGTTCCCGGCGTGTACCGCATCAGGATCAGTTTTCGATCTTTGACCTGCAGCTGCTGAACACACTGGGCGAGAGCCTCTCGCCGTAATTCCAGTTCGCCAGACGACGCTTCCGCCTGGCTGGCAATGCGATCCAGTAAATCCCCTTCAAGGAATTTCAATTTTTTGCCACGAGTGCGTCGAAACCGAAAGACTTCAAGTCGGGCGATCGCTCGGCCCCACGCCAGAAAACTGGTGCCGGGGTCAAACTGTTCGCGTTTGGCCCACATGATCAAATTTGTTTCCTGGAGGACTTCGTCCGCATCCGGACCATTGCCGACAAGCGGCAGAATATGGAGAAACAACGGACGCTGGGTACTCGTAAACAAACGAATGAATTCGTCGTCACTGAGGACCTTCGCTGCTTGATCGTTACTGTTCATGAAGACTGAAAAAACAAATGACTGTCTGAAGACAGGCGTCGACAGGATTAAGTTTGAAGGTGCGTTTTTTTCGATAGAGGATCCGCTGGCTTCCGGATCCGATGCAGCAGCAAGAAAACGATTAAATCAACATCAGCCACACGAATGCTTCGGAATGTGAAGAGTGAGTGTCTTCAATCCCACCGGTGACGTTTCCGATCTGAAATAAAACTGAAAGCACTCTTATCAGCCCACAAGTTCCCTGACAGGCGTGCCGCCGTTTGCCAGTTTCATGGGCCGACCTCGTTTTGAGGTATAGACGGTGTTCAGTGGAATCCCGAGTGCATACGCGACGGTAGCCCAGATGTCACCAGGCAGGTAGGACTTGCTGCCATCCGCGATTCCAATACCGTCCGAATCTGTCGCCCCGATTGCCTGGCCGTTGTTGAGTCCACCTCCACCAAGAAGAGTTGTCCAACTCGCGGCCCAGTGATCACGTCCCGCATTCTGATTGATTCGCGGTGTCCGTCCGAATTCCCCCATCCAGACCAGCACAACATCGTCCAGCATACTGCGCTGTTTCAAATCCTGGACGAGTGCTGAGATTCCCTGGTCCAGTTGAGGAAGACGCTGATCTCGAAGTGTCCGAAATACATTTTGGTGGAGGTCCCATCCACCCATATTGACCTCAATGAACGGGACTCCGACTTCAACGAGTCGCCGCGCCATCAGCAACCCTCGTCCAAATGCATTCTGTCCGTAAAGCTCTCTCGTCTGCGAAGATTCCTGTTCCAGACCCAGTGCCGACGATGACGAATTGGCATTGAAAGCCGCCATCTGCGGAGACGTCATCAGATTCACTGCGTTCTGATAAACGTTCAGATGATCTTTGGGCAAATCACCACGGCCGGAGTTGATGAAACTCTTTTCCACTTCTTCGAGCATTGCAAGTCGACCGGGAAGCCGACGTTTGTTCTCATCGGATGGTGCATTTTGAATTCGACCTGAGGAATCCACGACAAACGGAGCGTGTGCCATTCCCAGAAAACCTGCGTCACCCGATGGTCCACCAATCGAAACAAATGCAGGAATCTCCAGTGAGTGAGATTGTTGACTGAATTGATAGCTCACAACCGATCCAAAAGTGGGATGGGTGACCGTAGGATTTGGAACATACGACGTGTGCATGTAGTACCGACCCCGGCTGTGATCCGCTTCCCGTGTACTCATGGAACGCACAAGTGAAAGATCCTGGAAGACTTTTGCCGTCTCAGGCATGTGTTCGCTGATCTGCACTCCCTGAGCGGCCGTCTCAATCGGCTTGAATTCTCCGCCATTTTTTGATCCCGGTTTCAGATCAAAAATATCGATTGATGGGGGACCGCCACCCATCCACATCAGAATACAGGCCTTTTGACGTGACCTCACCGTATCGACATGCGCAGTGATGTGTGACAGAAAGTTCAAGGCCGGGATCGCGGCAGCGGCCGTGGCCACGTGCTTCATAAAGTGTCGACGCTTCATGCCGTAGTTATTCCAGACTGCCATGGCAGACTCCGATGTACTCACTGGTCAGACAAAATAATAAAGGTGATACCAGTCGGTGCTAATGCACCATGATGAACTCATTTGAGTTCAGCAAAGCCCAAAACAGGTCCTGAAATGCAGCGACCTGACCAGTTTTGCCATAGACTCGAAACAGGCGACGGGCTCGTGAAATTTCGCTGCGGGTCGGACGGCGGCTGAACGCTGCCAGATACAGCTGCTGCAGTTTTTTCCCATCGGAACCGGGCCGGGAGAGAACCTGATGTAAAAAACTTCCTTCTTCCGCGTTCACTGCCTTCTGTGTCAGTTCACTGTTCATCAGCATCATCGCCTGAGGGATCGTTCCATTGAAGGTAGTCGCCTCATTGTTTTCATCGTTGTCAAAAGCAACAACAAACTGCTGCATCCAGCGTCTCCGCTGCCTCTCCTGCTTATCCCAGCCGGTATTGCCCGACTGGTGTGCGTTGGTCGCAACAATCAAAGAATCATACAATTGTTCGGCCTCCATCGATTTGAGATACGCATGGCTGAACAGGGGCATCTCACCGGCGGACGGATTATCGATCCGGTTATTTTTGTCCAGTTTACTGGAGAGTGAATAAGCCTGGCTGTTCGTGATCCAGCGAATCAACTGCCTGACATCATAATCGGCAGCGGCAAAGTCGGCGCCCAGTCGCGACAACAGATCGGGATGCGAGGGTGGGTTATGCGGACCCAGATCATCCACCGGACGCGTGAATCCATAACCAAAGAAATGAGCCCACATACGGTTCACAAACGCCTGAGCAATCAACGGAGATTCGCCTTCAACCGATTCCATCAGCAGACGTCCGAATTCAGCGCGACGGTCGACAGTTCCCGGATCGACTTTGCGTCCCTGGAACTCCGGAAACGCAACCTGCATCAGGCCATTACGTTTCTCGAAATACACAGGCCCTTTAAAGTCACCACGAACGACTTCAGAGTAGTCATCCACGATACGCCCGGACTCAGGATCCTGGCGACGGCGATCAATCCGGCGGACCTGACGGAAAAAACTGTTGTACTGCCAGAACTGGCTTTGCTGCCAGTTGTTAAACGGGTGGTCATGGCATTGCGTACACTGCACCTGGATTCCCAGAAACAGACGAGTCGTTCTTGCTGTCAACTGAACGGCATCGTCACGCATTTGAGTTTGAGCCAGAATGTAGTTGACAGCTCCGTTTTCTTCGAAATGTCCCTCAGCAGTTACCAGGTCTCTGACAACCTCGTCCCAGGGCCGTCCTTTCGCAAATGCTTCCCGGAAGAACTTCTCCATTGCGTTCCGACTGACCCGTCGCGGAGTTCCTCGACCAATACACGCGTTGGTCCAGATCGCCGTGAAATTGCGAACGTAGTCACTGCCGTCCAGCAGCGACTCAATCAGAACTGATTTTTTGCGAGGATCCCTGCTTCCCAGCCAGTCAGTCGTCTCCTGCAGTGACGGAATTCTTCCGGCAATATCCAGATAGATTCGCCGGACCCATTCTTCGTCCGGTGCCGGTCGGGACGGTTTCACTTCGTTGTCGTCCCAGCCTCGTGCGATCTGTTGATCGATGAATTCAACCGTGGATGGCACTGACTCGACTGCCGAGGTGGAAGATCCCGAAAGCAGCGACAGCCCCAGTGTGATCATCAGCCCGACATTTAAGAAAAACAAAGGCATGGAAGATGACTTTCATGACCAGTACGCGGAGCAGACCTGACAAAAGCGACGTGGATTGTTTGGGTTTCAGCCTCGGAAAAACCGAATTTGCAACAGTGGTCTGATACAAATTACTTGCGCCGCAGCAGGGTTTGTTCGTCCAAATCCGTACATTCAACCCGGATTCGGGAAAATTATGAATGAACGTGCGGGTGATGACTTCACGTATCGAGGAATCCAGTGCAGGATTGACTGGAATGCGGCACAACGCGACAGAACCATCGCGAAGTGTGTTGGGGGTCGTTGACCTGCAGTCTGGACGGACTTCCGTTTTCGGCCAGAGCATTCGGCAAATTCTGCAGACATCCTGCAAAAATGCCTGAGGAGACGGACGAAACATGCGAGTTCTGATTACCGGTGGCGCCGGTTTTATCGGCAGCCATGTGGCTGACAGGGCGCTGGAGCGTGGCTATGAGGTTGCAGTGCTCGACAACCTTGCATCGGGTCGCCAGGAAAACGTTCCTGATAAGGCCACATTTTATGAGGTTGATGTTTGTGATGTGGATTCCCTGAATGCTGCTTTTGCGGATTTTCGTCCGACCCATGTGAACCACCAGGCAGCACAGGCAAGTGTTGCTGTCAGTGTGCGCAATCCACTGATGGATGCTTCCGTTAATATCCTGGGGTCATTGAATGTTCTGACTGCGAGTGTCGCGCATCAGGTCGAACGAATCGTATTTGCCAGCACGGGCGGGGCAATCTACGGTGAAGTCCCCGAAAGTACACGTGCGGACACTGATACGGTTCCTGTACCCATCAGTCCTTATGCGTGCAGCAAATTCGCTGTTGAGAAATATCTGGAGTGTTTTCGTATCGAGCACGGGCTGACCTACAATGTTCTGCGTTATGCGAATGTCTACGGACCTCGCCAGGACCCTCATGGCGAAGCCGGAGTGGTTGCTATCTTCTGCAATCGGATCATGGCCGGTAAAGGAATCCAGTTGAACGCTATGTGTATCAGCGGGGATGACGGCTGTATACGCGACTATGTGTATGTCAAAGACGTGGTGGAAGCCAACATCGCCTCGATGGAGAATCGGATTCCCGATCCTGTTCTGAACATTGGCACAGGCACAGAAACGACAACGCGCCAACTGGCCTGCAGTCTGCAGGAACATCTTGGGAAATCAGTGAATGTCACTCCAAGTGGTCACCGCGCAGGTGATATCCAGCGCAGCGTCCTGAACGGTGATCGACTTACAGAGTTGCTCGGTAAATCGGTGCCGCTCGATCAGGGTCTTGGTGAAACTGCAAACTGGTTTAAGCAAAGATCAACGTAACAGACTGGATCGAATACACAATTCCATCGAAATATCTGTCCCAGTCGATTCTTCGGCCGTCTGACTACTTGCATCATATTTGCCCCACGACCAGAATGACGATCCTTAATAAAATAATCTGTCCATCGATCGAGTGATGTGCCGTATTCTGCTGCATATCTCCGGTTGAGTGTCTAACTCTCGAATCCAGTCCAAACTTAATGTAATCACGATCAAGGCAACGCTAATGAAGTTTCTCGAAGGCCAAACTGTCGGTATCGATCTCGGCACAACATATTCTGCGATCGCGCGACTGAATAATGATGGTGAGCCCGAAGTAATCGAAAACGCTGATGGCCGTCCGATTACACCTTCCGTTGTTCTGCTCGACGAGGACCGAGTTGTAGTGGGACCGTCGTTTGAGCGAATTTCGGTAGCCAGCCCTGACCAGGTCGTTGAAGCGGTCAAACGGGAAATGGGGAACAAGAATTACCATGTCGTTTATCAGAATAAGAAGTTGTCACCGGAATTCGTCTCTGCACTGATTTTGAAGAAGATGAAGCAGGACGCGGAGAAGTCAATTGGTCCGATCGCGAATGCAGTCATCACCGTACCGTACTACTTCAATGACGTCCGTCGAAAAGCCACTCAGGACGCCGGTCGAATCGCTGGTCTGAATGTCGTTGATATTATCAACGAGCCGACAGCGGCAACCCTGGCATATGCGTGGGGACAAAAAGTTCTCGGACGCACCGATCTTACTGATGACGAACGCACGATCCTTGTTTATGACCTGGGCGGCGGAACGTTCGACGTCACTGTTGTACGGTATACGCCGACCGCGTTTCGCGTACTTGCGACGGATGGAGATGTGATGCTGGGCGGACTCGACTGGAGCAAACGTCTGGCGGATCACCTCGTGGAACAGTTCAGGCAGAAATACGACCTGGATCCATCGAAGGATCCGGAAACAATGATGACTTTCCATCAGGAAGCGGAAGATGCGAAACAGGACCTGAGTACTCAGTCACAGGTTCCCATTAGTGTCTACTTCGAAGGAAAGACGCTGTCCGTTTCACTGTCCCGTCCCGAATTCGAACGCATGACAGCGGATATGCTGCAGCGAACCAAAGATACCACAGAACTGGTCATGCAGCAGGCAGGTATCAGACCCGGCAGTCTGGACGAAGTCATTCTGGTGGGTGGTTCAACATATATGCCGGTCGTTGAACAGATGCTGCGAGAGGTCACCGGTCAGAACCCGTCCCGAGAACTGTTGCCTGAACGAGCAGTGGCCGAAGGGGCTGCCATCCACGCCGCCATCATGCAGGCTCGAAGCGGCGATACGGCTCAGATTCCGGATGCGGTTCTCACTCGACTCAAAAACGTCCGTACCAGCGACGTTAATTCACACTCGCTTGGAATCAAAGTGACGGATCCCTCGGATCAATTCCGCAAGATCAACCACATTATGATCCCAAGAAACACACCCGTTCCGCACGAAGTTAAGCAGCGATTCGGCACCAATTCAGAGGGACAGAGGCGTATCCACGTTGAGATCCTCGAAGGTGAAGCCGTTGATCCGGCCGCCTGTGAACTGATTGGGGATTTTCAAGTGTTTAACCTCCCGGAAAGTCTGCCGAAGGGTTCACCCATCGCCATCACCTATGCATATGATTCCGCCGGACGCATCAGTGCCAGCGCCAAAGAGATGACTGGCAACAACGAAGCTTCAACGGAAATTGTTCGTGACGGCGGGCTCGACGAAGGTGCGGTATCAACTGCAGTGGACCTGCTCGATCAGGACTACATCATCGAATAACCACCGACCTTCCACCAAAGCCTCGATCGACGGAAACGTGACGGCCGAGTCGCCTGCAGTAAAATTTTTTCTTACTGGCGGCCGTCTTTGTCACGTTCGTGACGGCGTTCGAGTGCCTGGTGGTAAACTTCGACATATCGCTTTGCGCTTCGGGACCACGACCAGTCACTCGACATACCGGCGTGGACAATTTGTTTCCATACGGCCGGTTGCCTGAAGGTCGTTAATGCGCGTTCAATGGTTTCCGCCAACCGGACACTGCAGTACTCGCCGAAGACGAAACCCGTAGCTGATCTGTCCGCCAGTGTTTCTTCGTCTGTATCCGTCACGGAATCGGCCAATCCCCCAACACGCCTGACCACCGGCACTGTCCCGTAACGCTGGCTGTACATTTGATTCAGACCACACGGTTCGAAACGGCTTGGCATCAGAAACACATCGGAACCGGCTTCAATCTGGTGGGCCAGACTGTCATCGAAGCCAATCACGACGGCCACGCGCGATCGAAATCGTTCCGCCAGTCGCCGAAGTTGATCCTCGTATCGCAAATCTCCTGTTCCAAGAATCACGAACTGCAGATCCTGAGACAGAATACGATCTGATGCTTCCACGATCAGATCGAATCCTTTCTGATCCGAAATTCGGGACACCATTCCGAACAGCGGCACGTCGCTTCGCACGGGCAGGTTCATTCGTTGCTGAATATGTTCTTTGCAGACCGATTTTCCAGGTTGAGGTTTCCCAGCCGAGAAATGCGCACTGAGGTGGCGATCGGTGTTTGGATTCCAGATGGTCTGGTCGATCCCGTTGAGAATCCCGGTGAGATCCGAACGTCGATGCCTCAGCAGCCCGTCAAGACCACAACCCCCCTCGGGTGTGCAGATCTCTTTCGCATACGTCGGACTGACCGTTGTTACCTGATCCGCCATGGCGATACCGGTCTTGAGCAGGTTCAAATCCCCATGGTGTTCCATGTGATGCATGGAGAAGTACTGCCAGTCCATACTGGTGAGCGGCATGTCGAGGTGCCAGAACTGTCCCTGAAACGACATATTGTGAATCGTCATTACAGATGCGGCATTTTCGAAACCCGGCCGGTCGGCAAACTGAGAGTGCAGCAGTGCAGGAATCAGCGCTGTCTGCCAGTCATTACAGTGAAGAATGTCCGGACGCAGGACCATTTGACTGCAGATCTCCAAAACAGCACGACTGAAGAAGCAGAAACGTTCACAGTTGTCCTCGTATCCAACTCCATCTTCCATGTACAACTGCGGACGATTGAAGTAACGACCCTGAGCCAGCAGCAGAACTTTGACGCGAGATTCCGGTAGTTTCGCCCAGCGGACAGCACCCTCTACAGTCTCACCAACCATATTGACACTGAAGCGAATCCCGGTATTCGTGACTTCCGGCAAAAGACTGCTGCGACTGCCCCGAACGGCTGCATAGTCCGGAAGAATGATGGTGACATCATGACCCTGTTTATCGAGCGCACGCGCCAGAGCGGTTGTCACGTCAGCCAGACCACCGGTCTTGAACCAGGGGACTGCTTCTGACACTGCCAGCACGATTCGAAGACGGTTAAATGGAATCATGGCTGTAACCGGGAAAGTCCCGCGCGTTCCTGAAATACTTCAACCGTATGTGGCTGACGACAGGCAGGCAACGATACTCATTCAATCACACGTTGGCGTCGTCACGGACAGAAAATCACATGAATTGCGACCGGTTGATCGGCTGCCCAGCCACTTCAACACATAGCAATGCAGTCGATAGCGTTGATCACCCGTTACTCCTGCGGCCGCAGGAGTTTAATCTGAAACACGCGAATTCACGTACCGCGGTTCTTCTCAGAATCCATCCACCAGCTCTGGACAGGCCGATTCAGTCCTCAGACTTAGCCAAAGTACTCGTCGTACTCCAGTAAATCGTCTTCGGTCACAAGATCATAGTTCTGCTCTTTGAGCACTCGAAGGGCTTCATCGATGTTGTCCACATAGACCGCAATCGATCCACGTCCGTCACGGCGATACATCAGCGGATACACATACTGCACATTCAACTCTGCCGACATCAGGCCACTGCAGACGCTCGTATGTGGCTGGTCCGTCTCCGGCAACAGGACACCAATCACATCCGTTTCGAACATCGTCAGTCCTGAAAACTCCAGCAACTCGCGTGAGCGTTCGTAATTGTTGGTGATCAGTCGGGCGATGGAACAGTCCGCTGAATCGACAATCGACAGTCCGATGATCTTCAAATCAGAACGTTCAACGCGGCGCAGCATATTCTGCAGAGCACCGACTTTGTTCTCCATGAACAGTCCAAACTGCCGCAGGCAGGGCCAGTCCCGACCACGTGACGTCAATGGTTCGACCGGCGCATCATCACCAAATTTCGAACTCATCATCCCGCCTTCCGAAACAAATTCCGACTATCAATGATTGATTCGGCATCGAAGCGTTTGCCAAAGTAACTTGAAATTGCGTCGGAATCATTCAGCACCGTTTCCGCATTACCGGATACGATAACCTGACCGTCACAAATGATGTAACTGCGGTCAGCAATGGTCAGGAGTTCACGCTCGCGATGGTCTGTCATCAGTATCGCGATGCCCTGATTCTTCAGGTTTCGAATAATGTCCTGAATACTGTGGATTGTGGTTGGATCGATTCCGGTGAATGGTTCATCCAACAGTATAATTTCCGGATCACTAGCCAGTGATCTGGCAATCTCCAGCCGACGGCGTTCCCCACCGGACAGAGATCCGGATCGTTGACGTGCCTTTGCCTCCAGACCAAAATCATCGAGCAGCTGTTCAACACGTTCTTTAGCTTCGAACCGACTCTGTCCCCGAAGCTCGAGTATGGCAAAGATGTTCTCTTCCACAGACAGCCGCGAAAATATACTTTGCTCCTGTGGCAAATAGCCCAGGCCGTGCTGTGCGCGGAGATACATTGGCCAGCGTGTGACATCAGTTCCACGGAGTACGATTCGTCCCTCCGTCGGTGCAATCAGTCCGCACGCCATCCGAAAAGTCGTACTCTTTCCAGCACCATTCGGTCCCAGTAGTCCGACAATCTCTCCAGGTTCCACGTCAAAATCGACGCCATCGACCGCTCGCTTGCCTGGGTAATCTTTAACAAGTCCTTCGCAGCGCAACAGTGACATATGAGATTCCTTCTCGCGGGCCGCACCAGGTGACCTTGCGGCGATATCTGCCTCAGAATCTGTCAGCGAATTTTCTTCATTCGTGACAGGTTCGGATAAAACGGAAATCGGTAACTGGGGTAATCGATCGTAACACCGGTTAGTTTCCCCGATCGTTCGTCGTAGTGGTGCTTTTTATGATTTGTCACTGTAAACCCCTGTCCTCCGTTCAAAAACGGAACTCCATGCGGCCAAAAGACATACAATGCTTTTCCGATCAGGTCATTTTCGTTAACCGCATATCGGTGCCCCTCCACACCCCACCGCGGGCGGTTATAGAAATCAAACAGCCGGCTGTCTTTGCTGCGCGGAGAGTTGTCACCAAACATCAGATATTCGTCGTCGTTCAATTTGTATTCTGAGTAACTTCCGTAACGTCTGTGGGATTCTTGGGCTTCTGTATAATAGTGTTCCGCCCAGGCTTCCGGATCTTCCAGCTTCCGATGAAGAGCCCAGGGGCTGCCGACTTCCTGCGACCGGGACGTGACGTCGCCGCCGGCAGATGTAAAGCTTTCATCCTGCGAAAACTGGTAGGCATCATTGCGATAGTAGATGTCTCGCTGAAGCACCAGGTCGCTCACGATCACCTGAGTGTTGCGCACTGCAATCCCGCTCGGAACCGTATCGGCTTCGCCTGGTCGAATTAACGGCACGTCACCGTAGGCCTGATGAATCAACAACGGTTGATTAAATTTCACAAGATCGCCGTCGATCCATAACAGAATTCGATTGTCCACATTGGCGAAACTGATTTCCCAGGAACCAGCTCCCTGGATATCGCTGACAGCCGTCGCCAGCACTTTTGGACGTTCACCATCCCGATCGTGAAGACGATTCACCTGGGTTATCTCAATATTTCCACTGACAGGATCGATGACACACCCGAATGTATCTGGCCCCTCGATCAGTTCCAGCCGAATTGCAGAATCGGTGGCGGTCTCGATCACGTCCAGTGTGCAGTTGATTGTCAGATCGCCAACCCAGTAAACGTCTGAACTAAAACTGTCGTATCCTCTGTGTCGATCCGCCGCATTAGCAACGTTGAACCCGCAATAGTCGGAAATCAAGGACGCTCGAGGTGACTCGATCCGACCGCTGGCCGCATCGTTCCAGTCTTGCTCCGACGGCACAATATGGCGATATCGGATCCAGTGCCACCGGTCGTCATCGGCGTTTGCAGTGTATTCACGAGTCACACGATCAGCCGTCCAGGCGTTTCGCGATTCCAACCACCCCGAGACGGACGATGGATCATCCGGTGAGTGAATCGATGGTGCCCAGCGTTCGTGGAAACCAGCGTCCACAAGATCGCGCGGGGGATAACGATCGTCATACACAAGCAGCTGGATATCCTTTTGGGTTGCCGGATCGTCCTTTCGCAGCATCTGCCAGGATTCCTCTTCAGCCCGACGCATCCACAAATTGCCCTGACGAATGCGAATCGTTTCACCAGGAAGTCCGACCAGTCGCTTGATGTAGTTGACATGACCTTCTTCAGGATTCTTAAACACCACCACGTCAAAGCGATCGTATCCTGTCACCTGCTTGCTAACGATGATGCGGTCGCCGTTGAAAACCGGCGCGTGAAAGGCGTCAACTTCCCGTCGGCAGTTGGGGCACAGAGTTTTGTCGATGCGAAACTCCGACCGCACGTAACCGGTGGAATCATTGAGTTCCGTAGACGCACCCACCCGAAATTCGAACTGACAACTGGGACACGTGAGTTCCTTATGTCGACCGTACAGTGTTGGCGCCATTGATCCCGTGGGAATCACGTACGCTTCTGCCTGAAATGTTTTGAACAGAAATGCGAGCGCGAATGCAATTGCAATCGATTCGACTGTCTCCCGGACACCACCATCCTTTTGTTTGCTCGGCTTCGAACGGTCTTCCACTTCACCCGAGTGTTTTCTGTGTTTCTTCTTTGACATGGAATTTCTGCCGTGAGGGCCAATTCTGCTTCTGTATCCAGGCGTCAGACTCTTTCGAAAAACAAGCCGTCGCTTTCCGTGAAGCCACGCGCAAACACACTCGTCCTGCACAATTGGAGAATCCGTCGAATGAATACCAGGATCCTGCTGAATCACGATGAGCAGGGTTATTGAATGTAGCGAATTCGCTGAAAATCCGGTATCCGGATCGAAATCTCTCGGTTTCCAAGCCTCAAACGGCCCGGACGTGATGGCAGATGGACGACAAACGGCTTACCAACCAGTAATCGATGCGGCACAAACGGTTTTTCCCATGAGCGGCTGTCGTAGGAAACCGGGCTGTTGTCTCCCTGAACAAAATACGAATCCGCTGCTATCTCACACGTCGCTTTTACGGCGTGCCTGCCACGGCCCTGTGTGTAATAGACGTCACGAAACATCTGAAGATCACCGATGTGAACCCGCCCGCCTGTTATGCTTAGCCGGAATCTTTGCTGACGCTGAACAACTTCTGCAGCAACCTCAGCTGCCTCTCCTGACAAAGGAACCTGAGACACCAAAGTTGATTTTGTCGCCGGAATAGCTTCCGGAGCCGGCAAATCAAGTGGGCGAAACGCCTTTTCACCATCGATCGCGACCATTAGCCGTCGATCAAAGTTCGACGCTTCAATTTCAAGCTGGCTCCCTAAAGGGCCCAAACTGGCCGTTCTGAGAACCTCATCAGACCCTTCGGCGGTGAGCTCAATCCGTCGCGTCTCCATGTTCAGCCGAACCAGATAGAGCTGCCCCCCCACCGGAATAGAAATTGTAATTTGACTCGGTGGTGAATCGATCGAAATCGTCGTCCTTAGCATCATATCTGCCACCGCGTTCTCCGAAGATGTTACCGCCGCATTGTAACCATAATGATCCGTCACCGGTGCCAAATGCGAAAGAGCAGCCAGACGATAGATCGCTCTGCGGAAGATATCGTTCGTTGCGCTGGTCATGAGATCCCGCTGCATCTCGTCCGGCATGACGCCGTGGCACCGCAGAACCTGAGCATCTTCATCAAAATCAAGGCGACGAGCCCAGGAAACGGGGATCCCCTGGAACCGATGAAGGAAATCCGTCCAGTCGGGGTAAGCATCCTTCTTCGACAGTGGTGTTTCGACCGTGTGGTTCCCTCCAAACCATCTCCAGTGTCGAAATGACAAAACGTTTTCAGTTGCCGGCATGCCGTTCCCGGAGCAGTACAGTGTACCCGCATGTACATTCCAGTTTCCGTCCAGTCGCCATGGAAGTTCCCAGGCGGGGTCATCCGGAACATGACGGAGGTCGGCTATCAGAATTCGCATATTCCGCTGGGTCGGCAGATCTTTGCGTGCAATCCGGCCATTGATGAAAACATCGCCATCCATCACAAGCAACTGTTCGCCCGGCAGCCCAACCACACGTTTCACATAGGCTTCGCTGGGTGACTCCGGATTACAGAATACGACCGGCTCCCATCGGCGCGGACGTCGAAAGTCGAAGACATTTTTGTGGACCAGCAACTGATCACCGTGATTCCGAGGAACCGGCACAATGTCGATGTCGATTTGGCCGCAGTTTGGACAGGATGCGTACGCTTCCCCAACACTGGACCTGCCCGCAGCAACTGAGCCATCGACAGACTGATCAAAGCGAACTCCACATGCAAAAGCGTATTGACACGAGGGACACTCAACACGTTTGTGAAATCCCAGAAGCATCGGAGCCATTGACCCTGTCGAGACAAGATACCCCTCCAGGAAGAATCCTCGCAAAACGCTGACCGTGATCACAAAGCAAATCGTGAGTTCCGCCATGCTGCGAAACCCCATCTGGTCTTTGGCTTTGTCCGTGGCAACGGCCATCGTTTACATTGTTTTGAATTGATTAGGAAGAATCGCTGCAGGATACGGATCGCAACGAGTCAGTCTCCGTCCCGCTCACATCAATAATAGTCGGAACTACGCGGCCTGGTCATCAAACCGTTGTGCTGTCGGGATCTCCTGCAGTTCAGCCGTCAATTGCCGGGTCAATGTGATTTCAAGTAGCTCCAGCGCGTCGGCAACCAGCGCTCCATCCATAACACGGTGATCATACGCAAGTGTAACTCGACATTCACCATTATTGTCGACAGGCCCGAACGTCAGACATCCGGTATGAATAGACGGAGGAATCTGGATCTCGGCCCTTTTGCCTGCAAGGGTGGATACGAAGAATGTTCCCAGACGATCGGCCCGGCGTGCCGTGGCGATATGAATGTTCCACCACCAGATCAGACGTCGCAACATGGTGGGCAAACTTGCCAGCTTTGTTTGTTTTCGAAATACCGTCGTCACCGGATCGTCTCGAAAACGATCCAGATGCTGCTGAATGATCTCCAATGACAAAGATTCTGGTTCGTTAATCTGTCCCCAAAACAGCCAGGGTTCATCCTTCCACCGACGATGGACTGTCAGTGTCGCAACATTCACCGGATGTTGATAAAGATGTGAAACAGGCCATCGATACCACGTTTGCCGTAATTCCGGACACTGCTGCGCCACCAAACCGAACGCACGAATGAACAGAGCCGGCCACGAAATCCGACACGGAGTATCCGCACGAATTCCTGCCAGCTCACTGAGCCGAAAGATCCTGTCGTGCCCGCACAACGGCACCGAGCGATTAAACCACAGCAGATCACACGTCAGGCGTCTGTTGCGAGGCACCCGTAGTCTTCGGCCATTGCCGCTGGTCTCCATCACCATATCCCTCCGTGAATGAACATCCGCAGCATAGCAAACCAAACGGGATCCGAAGAGTTCCATTTGCGGGAGAATGTCAGAGGAGACAGTTCATCAGTTGCACCAGTCTGAGAGGAGCCAACTAAGGAACTTTTTGCCAGTGTTCATCCAGTTTTTTGGCTGAAACATCAATCGCAGTGCCGAGTTTTGGTGAATATTGCTGCACCCGAAATTCCTCCAGCATCCAGCGGTAATGTTCGAGCATTGGATTGTCGGCTAAATTCTCTGTCTGCTGTTTGATTCTTCGCTGCAGGCGTTCGGTGTAGGGAGCGAGTTCGGCACACAGCTGCAGTTCGGTCGCCAGACCTCCGGACAAGAGTCTCTGCAACCGATGACGAATACAGCCGAAATAACGCGGAAACTGCTTAAGCCACGCCCACGACGTTGTGGCCAGAAAATCAGCACTAACCAGCGAGTCCAGCTGCCGTTTCATTTCCCTGTGCAGAGATTCCCAGCCGGATGCTGACGATTCTTCCAGCAATCGTCGGGTACTGTGATAGTCCTCGAACAACGCTGGCAGAAATCGAACAAACTCAGCGGCCACAGCGCTCAATGCTTCACGGCCGTTTAATACACAATCGTCGAACTCCGATTTCGTCCGCGGAAGCTTTTTCCCGGACAGGTACGCACGTTCCACCATCAGCAACTGCAAATGTTCATGCAGTTGAATGCCACGAATCGAAGCCCCCAGCAGTTCAATACGGTGGAGATCTCCCAGATTGCGGATCCGCTTACGAATCAGTCGGGAGTCCAGAATCAGACACAGCCTGCGCAGGCCTCGCTTCAATACGGCCTGCGCCTGAGCCTGCGACTGGCACAGTGTCAACGACACAGAATCAGTATCATCATGAATGGCAGGCCATGCAGGCAACTCAATCCCGGCTCGCCGAACAGACACACTCACCGGAATGTCTTCAAAGTCCCACGCCCGGAATCCATCACGGTGCCATTTTTCTTCCACCGCCGAGAGTTTCAAATCAGAAGAAGTGACTGATGGCAACGTCTTCAGTTCGTCGCGAACCATTGTCAGGCTGCACCCCTCCAGTATCCGTTCGCCTGACCGGTCAACAACACGAATCAGCATTTGCAGATATTCCGGCAATTCGATGGTCTTCAATAATTCAGCAGAAATGACCTCACCACCGATTCGCGACAGGTGCCTGGCCGTTTGTTCCTCCAGAGCGCCATTGCCGAAGTCCAGCAAATCACAGATCTGTCTGACTGTATCCGGAACAGGAACAAACAGATGTCGAACACGTTTGGGCAGCCCACGAATGAGTGCCGTTACCTTTGATTCCACCATGCCAGGCACCAGCCAGCTCATTTGGTCCTCCATTAACTGGGGCAGGGCGTCCACTGGAACGGTGACCGTCACACCATCCGCAGCCTGCCCTGGTTTCATTTGGTAGGACAGCGGCAGGCGAAGAGGGCCAGAGATCAATTCAGCCGGAAACTCATCACGGCTCAGGTCATGCTGCTGCCGGCTGACAAACTGATCCAAAGACAGGAACAGTAATTCAGGGTCGATGGTACTGGCTGACTGATACCAGTCTTTGAGTCGTTCTCTGTTACTCACATCCGTCGGAATTTTGTCTGCATAAAATTTGAACAGAGATTCATCGCTGGGCACGAGATCGTTCTGACGGGTTTTCACCTGCAGCATCAGCAGCTCCTGCAGTACGTCAGCATTTTTTTTCAGAAAACGAAAATGCGAGGTCCAGGGAGGACGCGTCTCGTCGGGAGAATGTGGTCGCAGTTCACGGCCCGGTGTAAGTCGAGATCGAATGCCTGCGTCCAGCTGGTGCTCTTCTTCTGCAAACTGTGATTCGAGCTGTTCTACTGTTTCGCCGTACAACAGGCCAAGTTCAACCAGACCATGCTGAATGAGCAGTTCACGAGATTTCAACGGATCATGTTTCGCAAGTGACACTCGGCGTCGAGGCACGATCGGCAGGCCCCACAGGCTGAGTTTTTCGAACGCCATGACGTTGCCGGATTTCCCATTCCAGTGCGGATCAAGGAGTTCCCGTTTCAGCAGGTGTCCTGCAAGTGACTCCACCCATTCCGGCTGAATGCGAGCGATTGATCGCGCGTACCGACGATTTGTTTCGATCAGCTCGCCGGCCACGAACCATTTCGGTGGTTTCTTTGCCAGTGATGATCCCGGCCACACTGCGAGTTTGCGACCGCCAGACCCAGTGAACTCGCGTTCAGCTGTCTTCCACGCAATATTGTTCAGAAACCCGGTAATCAGCGAGCGATGAATCGCGATGAAGTCGTTGCGGCGATCGTTTTTCGGATGCAGACATGCGGCTCGCCTCAGTTGCCTGTCTCCACTGTCAGCGAGCAAATCTCTCAACTGTCGATGAACGTCGATCCACTCGCGCATTCTCATCCACGACAGGAAGCTGCGCTGGCACCACTTTTTCAGCTGGCTGCCGGACAGTTTTTCCTTGTTTTCATGCCATGCATCCCACAAATTCAACCAGTTGAGAAAATCGCTGTCGGGATGATGAAATACGGCGTGAGCTTCGTCAGCCGCCTGCTGCTTGTCCAGAGGTCGCTCGCGCGGGTCCTGAATTTCAAGCGCTGAAGCGATGATCAGAATTTCCGGCGCAGCCTGCTCATCGATCGCCGCCAGAATCATTCGACTAATCCGTGGATCAACCGGCAGACCGGCCATCCTGGAACCGATCTCTGTGAGTTCGATTCCCTGGTCGCCCGATCGAATCGCACCCAATTCCTCCAGGGTTCGATACCCATCTCTAATCGTCGTGGGACGTGGAGGATCCAGAAACGGAAAGTCTTGAAGATTTCCAAGCTTGAGATGCAGTGTTCGAAGAATCACTGCAGCCAGATTCGTCCGCTGAATCTCCGGCTGGGTAAACTCATCACGTTGATCGAAATCCTCTTCCGAGTAGAGACGGATACAAACCCCGGGTCCAATTCGTCCGCAGCGACCGGCTCGCTGACGCGCTGATGCCCGTGACACCGGTTCGATCGGCAAACGCTGAATTCGTGAGCGGGCTGAATACCGGCTGATTCGAGCGGTTCCCGTATCAACAACAGCATGGATACCCGGCACCGTAACGGACGATTCAGCCACATTCGTAGCGAGCACAATCCGGCGATGTTGGTAAGATCGAAAGACGCGAGCCTGTTCCGCCATCGACAAACGTCCGTACAGCGGAACAATCTGAGTGGACCGATCTGTCGTGTCGCCTGGCCAGTTTCGACCACTGAGACGTCTGGCTGCTTCACGAATGTCTCGCTCTGTCGGCAGAAATACCAGGACATGCCCATGAGTTTCACCGGCCAGTTCGTCCACCGCACTTGTGACACCGTCTAACCAGTCTCTCTCAGCAGACCCGACATCCGTTTCATCTGACGACAATGGCTGATAACGCACTTCCACCGGCCATGTACGACCCTCAACCAGCAACACCGGCACGTTGCGCTCATTCGTAGCGAAGAATCCGGCGAATCGTTCCGCGTCAATTGTTGCGGATGTGATAATCACGCGCAGCTCGGGACGTTTGGGCAGCAGACGTTGCAGGTAACCAAGAAGAAAATCGATATTCAGCGACCGCTCGTGAGCTTCATCGACAATGATCGTATCGTACTGACTCAGAAACCGATCCGATTGTGTTTCCGCAAGCATGATTCCGTCTGTCATCACTCGAATCAGCGTTGCAGGACCGGAAGCGTCATTGAAGCGAATTCGATACCCGACCTGTTGTCCTGGTCGGCAACCAAGTTCTTCAGCCAGTCGAGCGGCAATCGACCGTGCGGCAATACGGCGAGGCTGAGTGTGGCCAATCGTTCCCGCCGTACCTCGGCCAAGTTCGAGTGCAATCTTTGGCAGTTGTGTGGACTTGCCGGAGCCTGTTTCTCCACAAACAACGACGACCTGGTGATCTCGAATCGCTTCTGAAATCTCATTGCGACGCGCAACAACGGGAAGGTCATCGGGCCAGGTAAGTCGGGGAACCGACTGGACCCGCCGTTTGCGAAGTTCACAGGATTGTTTGAGGCGTTGCTGAAATTTTCGCAGATTCCGATCGAATGGGCGTCTCTGTCGCTGTGCTCGCTCCATCGACCTCAGCAGCCGTTGCAGACCAAATTGATCAGCCAGCATCGCATGACTAATCTCATCGTGGTATTCGTGGAGTGACGACATATCTCTGAGTGGGGATTCGTTGTTCAACTGCGGCAGTAGACGGGGCCATACGGAGCGCTAACCATCACCGATGATCCAGTCCAGTCACGACACTAAATATGGTGTACGTATCATTCCGACTACGTTTTGAGATCAATCTGCATTGTCGAAAAGTCTGTCTGCAATTTCGAGGTTACGATGATTCTTCGTGGTGTCACGCTGATTCTCCTGCATTGGATCCCGCAAAAGAATCATCCTTGATGAGCCACGAATGCCGCAATGTTGTTAATCCAACCGGCTTCGGACAGTTTACGAATAAATCCGGTGGGGTCAGGCTGCTGTTTGGCGTGATTCACACCAATTGACGGGGCCGGTATGTCCGGGAATCATCGCCATGTCCTGTGAAGGACCGCCATCGCAATACTTTGCTGGTCATAACTGACCTCGAATCGAAGACAGGATCCGTGAAGCTTGACAGCTTCACACGCATTGAGGATCAACAAAGTGCGGGCCCCTGCTTTTACTGTATCGGGCTGCGAAATTCTGGTCGATGTTGTGATTCATATGCGTGTTCGCGAACGACTGCGCGGGAAGCAGTGGCAATAAACATCAAAACACCAACACAAGAACAGAAGAGCGACACTCGCTCTGGTGCATCGTCATAGCCGGATTTTGGAAATCCCTGGTCGTAAAACTTCGTGTTTGCTGTTCATCTGAAGTCTCACGACTTCAGATCCTTAGACTTGACAAAACACTAACGGCGCCAGTCCGGTGGTTCCGTGGCTGAGGACTGCCTGTAGTCCATTGTATGCACGGCAGTCCGACTTCGCGGCTGCTCGGACCAACTGGCTGGACCCGACCATGGCGGAGGTGACGTACGTTCATTCGCTGGCACACGGTGCACCACAGCATTGATATTCGTTGTCGGGGTGTACGTGGCAGCATCAGATGGCGGCACCTCAGCCCGCAACGTTGCCGAAGCTGGCCAGCTTCGCGTCGTTACTGCAGGCTGAGCCGGAATTCGCTGCCGACTTTCTGCACGAAAGTCAGCGGGAGGCCCCGACGGCCCGAATGCAGCGCGAATTTCAGTGGTGTCAAAGGACGGTTTCCTGCTGACGGAAGCGGCTGCGATCTCTGCCCCGACAGATGATGGTCCAACAGCCAGAGCAGCATCCAGTTCTGCCAGCAGTTCGCTGGCTTTTTGCCGTGTGCGTTTGTCAGGATGTGAATCCATGGTACGTTCGAGCCACGGCAGTGCCTCCGCTGATCGCCCCCGTTCGTGCAGGATGAACCCAATGTTGTAATATGCGGCTGAATCACCAACCGCAAATTTTAACTGTGGAAGTGCTTGCTCCATACGATCAGCACTGGCAAGTGCAAGACCCAGTTCATAACGGACAGTCTGATCCTCCGGAGCAAGATCGACGGCTTTCGAAAAGGCCTGAATCGACTGATCCCATTTTTCACGCTCGTTATACGTTCGTCCGAGTTCCAACATAACCGTTGGATCTTTGGGGTGTTTTTCCTGAGCTGCCATCAAAATCTCTCGGCACTGTTCGAATCGACCTGTCTCACGTTCAATGCGGGCGATGCCCAGTCTTGCTGCCAGACAATCCGGATTTGCTGTCAGAACCTCCTGATATCGAATCTTCGCTTCGGCATACTGCCCCATGTCTTCTTTCCAGCGAGCAAAGGCCAGGTTGGTTGATTCCGGGTTCTTCAGTCCCTTGCTGGTCAGTCCACCACGAGACTTCTTAAACCCCTTGGACAATGCTGATTCATCCAAAACCAGGGTGTCATTCACAGGATCTGACATTGATCGGTTAAACCAGCTGGCCAGTCCATCCCATGGACTCATGCCTGCACAGCCAGTCACCATTGAACAAACCAGAAGTCCAATGAAGAGCTTGACGCGTATCATGGTTGTGATCCTTGTGTCGACATTGGCCAATCCGGATGACGGTTCTCAGGATCGCTGATGTCCCGGAATACAGACCATGTCTACTCAAGAATCGTCGATATCGTGTTGTTGCCGGAGTAGAATCTACCGGCTGTGCGGAAATTAAGGCGAGAGTGTGTTGTCCGATCTTTGAGTGATATAACACGTCAGAAGGAATCGGCAAAATCCGCTGGTGACTGCGAATCAGGAAAGGTGTCAGGTTCACACGTGACACGTCCGTTCAGAAAACCCAGTCCGACAGTGCTTGCCATGGCAATTCTGGTCGGATTGCTGATCTGCAGGCTTCCGAACGCTGTCGACAACGAATTCGACATCGTGCAGTCATCAATGGTTCAAATCGCGCATGTGATTGACGGTGACACGGTAGAACTGAAGGACGGTCGCAGAGTCCGGTTACTGGGAGTCGACTCTCCTGAACTGGGCTACAATGACGATCCGGAAGAAAACGGAGCAACAGAATCATTGGAATGGCTCCGCCACCGAATCGAAGGAGCAGACGTCAAGCTGCGTTACGGACCGGAACGACTTGACCGCTACGGACGCACTTTGGCGTGGATCTACCTGCAAAATGGAGCGTTGATTAATAAAGAATTGCTGGAAACAGGCCATGCTCGGCTGGTCACAGGATTTGGACTGCCCGCCGACCTTTCCGCCGAACTCCATCAGGCTGCTGCACGAGCACGGGTAAGAAATCGAGGCATCTGGAGTGATCGGTAGTTGCAGACGCGTTTTTACAGATCGTCTGCATCTGATAGTGATACTGCGAGGGCCCTGGTTTTAATTTTGCTGACTGACTCCATCCTCTGACTGATTCACCGGAATGATGCAGAAGCGCTGACCGCTTAACTGCAACGTCTGCCAGTTTTCGGGCATGCAACCGCATCGCTGGAACGACGGCTGGTTTGACGGCGCGAGTCAACCTTTGAGGGACGCTGGCATTGTCGGTACTGGTCGAAACGACATCGACGGTGTGTGATCCAGGATCTCACTGCGTCTTTCTCAGCGTATCTATTGATACTTGTTATGAAGACGGTCAGATCCGAGTCCGCTCGCAGTGCGAGTCGGTACAGAGAATTGACATGAACCGCACGTTATGACAAACCTGACGACGGCATCCTTACATTCGGGGACAACAGTCAACCTCTTTTGGAGTTTCACTCAATTCTTATCTAGAGACGCATCGGCAACCTCTCACTTCCCGATGCAGTACAGATGTTCCTCGGTACGAACGAAAAGTGAATTTCCAGCGGCAGCGGGACTGGCCATGAGCCTCTCACCACCAAGCGAACTGGTTCCAAGGATTTCGTATTTGCGTGCCGCCCGGACAACGGTGCAGGCTGAATCTTCGTTGAAGAAGTAGATGCTGCCGTTGGCCTGAAGCAGGGACGCAGAATAGTCACCCTTGAGCCGATTTTTCCAGACGACAGTACCCGTCCTGGACTCAAGACAGGTGGCGATTCCATCCTGGTTCACCACAAAGATCAGGTCACCGCTCACAAGAGGAGATGATCTCGCCGACATTCCCTTCGTCTGCTTCCAGGCAATGTGGCTTTCAGTGACATCTCCTTTTCCATCCAGACGTACAGCCCAGAGCTCGGGGTGGTCGTGGTCCATGATCACGTATGTCATACCGTGCCCGAAAACCGGACGAGGAGCGATCGACCAGCCCCGGTGCCTGACCTTCCAGAGTTCGTTTCCAGTGTCCGGATCGTAGGAGATCACAACCTTGGCGGCAGGACTGACAAGCTGGATGCTGTCTTTCCAGGGGATGAGAGTGGGGGTGCAATAGGATTTGCGCTGGTTGGGCCGAACGTTGCTGTAGTCGGCGGAACGGGTGGTTTTCCAGACGTCTTTTCCAGTGGCCTTATCGAGAGCAATCACGTACTGGACATCCCTGCCATCCACATTGATGAGAACCAGATTGCCTGATAGAGCAATGGAGCCGCCCGGTCCGGCACCTGCCTCGTGGTCACAGTTCAGGTCGCGCCGGGTCCAGATAGTTCGACCCGTTGAAGTGTCGAGGCATGCTGTTCCGTAGGTGCCGTAATGAAGGTAAATTCTGTTGTTCTCGATGGCTGGAGTGGGTGAGGCATAGGAATTAATCGCAGCGACGGGTTGAGGATTTTTCACATCAAAAACAGGAAGGTCGTGAATAATCTCTCCCGTCTGCCGGTCGAGACAGATGGCAAAGAGCTTGCGCCCGTTTTTAAGGGCTGTGGTCAGCCATACCTGATTCTCCCAGATCACCGGAGACGACCAACCGAGGTCGTGGATCTTCGTTTTCCAGGCGATATTGGTTTTTGAATTCCAGTTCAGGGGCAGGTGACCTCGAGCGTGGCCATCCGCAGTCGGTCCGCGAAACTGCGACCAGTTGTCCTGAGCCATCAGCGATGCATTCAGAGTGATCAGCAGCGTCAAGATCATTCGCATTTTGTATTTCCTGGTGCAGGCATGGTCTGAATGTGAATCCTTATACGCAGGGATTCTAATTCGAACGGAAAGAACTGTCGGCCCTCCATTGTTTTTTCGATGTCGATGAAGGCTACCTTCTCACTCTACTAAAATATTTGATGTAGCGACTTACCAGGCCAGGTGTCTGCCGAGGGCAGACTGGTCGTTTCCGACTTGAGTGGAATCTAATACAAGGGCGGGGCTAGTTGGTGCCGATACGAACTGTCACCGCATCAGTAACTTCATTGTCGATTCCCGATGCAGTACAGGTGTTTCCAGGTTCGAATGAAGAATTGACCATCCGACGCAGCCAGGGACGATTTCATCTCTTCGTCAATCCGATTGTGGGCAATTTGCCTGAGGTCAGTGTCGGCACTGAGGACGAAGACGTTACCGTCGGTATTGCTGAAATAAAGCCGGTCCGCACCCAAAACGATCGACCCCCACAGACGCCCTCCCAGACGTCGTCTCGAAACTACTTCACCCGTCCTGGCATCAAGACACCTGGCAATTCCCGATGCATCGGCCACATACAGGAATCCGCTGCGACAGACACCAGAGCCAATGCGCCGCTGGTTACCTCGATCTTCCCACAAACGATGTGTTCCGGTCACATCACCACGTCCGCCAGTCCGCACCGCCAGAATTCCGCCAGGCACCCCACCTAATCCGAAGACAATTCCGTCGCCCGCCGAAGGCATCGCATGAATGGCAGGGCCTAATCCCGCACAGCGCCAGAGGAGATTCCCGTTAAGAGGATCGAATGCTTTCAATTCATCAGGTAGCGTCAGGACCATTTCGTCGCGGTCGCCAACCGAAACGATAAGCGGAACGCTGTAAGAACCAAACATCCCGTGATTCTTTGCTCGCTCCGGATGGTCCCACACTGTGCGGCCCGTGCGCTTATCCACAGCAATAATGTGAGTCGGTTCACCGGGGCCTCGGTAGACAATCAAAAGATCCTGATAGAGGACACACGTCGTGGCCAGACCAAACTCGTGCGCGAGCGTTCCCGGGGCGCGGTGCCAGACCAGTTCGCCGTTAAAGTTACAGGCAATGATTCCTGCCGAACCAAAACTGGCATAAACCCTTTCTCCATCGGTCGTGGGTGACGCTGAGCAAAAAGGATTGTCCGGATGCGATGTTTCTTCCTCCGAATAAGGAACACGATATCTCCAAAGTTCTGCACCCGTCTCGCGATCAAAACACAACAGCGTACGGATCTTTCCGTTATTGATCGGACAGGTCACAAACACTCGACTATCCCACACAATCGGAGTCGAATTGCCGGCGGCGGGCAGCGGCACTCTCCACGAGATGTTTTGAGTCGAACTCCAACGGACAGGAAGTGACTGCTCCGATGCAATACCGTCTCCTCTGCGCCCTCTCCATGCCGGCCAGTTCGCAGCAGACACATTCGTCGCGAAAGCCAGCACAACAATCCAGCAGAGCGTCTGACGACGACGGCCTGTCCGATCGTAAAGCGATGAACTTGAGCTGGTCACAGGACTCACATCGTTCCTCCGCGAAAGTTGTTACACAAGCAAAACTAAAACCGAACTGACCTGTGAATTAACATAAGCTGATACCGAGCATGCGGCGGACAGTCAGAATCACCGTCCTTAAATACAGTGACATCCCGGTTCCGTTTTTTTTCCAGTGAACACCGTCATGACTCTCTGCATATCGCAAATGGACACGGTGCAGGTATGTTAACTGGCCATGCTCGACATCGTACTGACAGCGAGCTCCGTCCTGAAAAACACGGAAGTCACAGCCGGCATTTGCTTCTCACGGTGCATCCGTAACCAGTGTGTTTTCCCGTCTAACGAACTTGTTAAGCTGCAGTCGCCCCGCCACTAAGCTCATCGATCATCAATTCACAACGGTTACCAATGTCGACCCAATGATGTGTAAAGAGATTCCCGAACTGCAGCGGCAAGTCCGAATCCATTTTTCATACCCGTTCCATAGATTCGTTTTCTGATTGGCAGAAAGATTTGCCCGCTCGGTCGGTATTCACGTTGTGGTTCCGGTTTACGGCTCCGCTGGAGCCTCGCCGCCCCCGCGTGAAGACATGACTTCAAAGTCATGTCAGCTGACTTGCAGGTCAATTCCCTTTTGCTTCACTTACGTTTCTGATTCGGTCACATTCGCCACCCAAATCAACCGTTAAGAAAGGTGGCGCTGTACCCGTTGATCGCCGGAACACCTCCGAGATGGGCATAGAGAATTCTGGAACCTTCAGGAAAAAATCCCTGCTGAATCAGATCAATAAGGCCCTGCATGGATTTTCCTTCATAGACCGGGTCCGTAATCATTCCTTCCGTCCGTGCGCACAACCGAATCGCTTCGTTGGTTTCCGATGACGGAATACCATAGGCCGGATAAGCGTAGTCTTCCTTCAGAACCACATCGTCAACCGTGATATCCTGACCCAGCCCGACCAGGTCGGCCGTGTTTTTAGCAATTTCCAGAACCTGATTTCTGGTTTTATTCGGTGTGGCCGACGCATCGATGCCAATCACTTGCCGAGCACGGCCATCTTTGGCGAATCCGACCAGCATTCCCGCGTGCGTCGAGCCAGTCACCGTACAAACAATGATGAAGTCAAATGTGATCCCCATCTGTGCCTCCTGCCCGCGGACTTCTTCGGCAAAACCGACATAGCCAAGCCCGCCGTACTTGTGCATGGAAGCACCGGCAGGAATGGCATATGGATTTCCACCTCCAGCCTTTACCTCTTGCAGTGCTCGATTCCAGCTGTCACGAATCCCAATATCAAAACCCTGATCGACAAATTCGATCTCTGCTCCCATGACACGGCTCAGCAGTATGTTCCCCACACGATCATAGACTGTGTCATCGATGGGCACCCAATTTTCCTGCACAAGTCTGCATTTCAATCCCAGTTTGGCTGCGACCGCCGCGACCTGGCGCGTGTGATTGGACTGGACACCGCCAATGGTAACCAGTGTGTCTGCATGCGAGGCGATCGCATCAGGGACAATGTATTCCAGTTTTCGGATTTTGTTGCCACCAAACGCGAGTCCGGAATTGCAATCATCCCGTTTCGCATAAAGCTCGACACTACTACCGAGACGTGCTGACAGACGACTCAGTGGCTCAATCGGTGTGGGTCCGAACATGAGCGGAAAACGTTTAAATTTCTCGAGCATTTTTCTGTCCAGAGAACGTATTGCCGCACAGCACGGTCTGTCGGCTCAATCATTTCACCATATACGTTCCGTTTGCGACAATACCAGTGGCGTCAGCGAGCTCGTGTTCATGAATCAAATTAAAACAGGATCCGGCAGCAATCTGCCGGATCCTGTACAAAGTGGTCCTTAACTTTACGTGCCCGTTCCCCAGAGTCGGCATTCATCTGACGCACTATGAGACAGTCTTCGAAGTCCGTATCGTCACCTTGCGAGGCAGGGTGTCCTTAAATCGAGGAGCAGTCACCACCAGTACACCGTTGTTGTAGTCGGCCGTAATCGATGTTGAATCAACCGACTTGTCCAGCTTGATTCGTCGCTGGAAATGACTCCAAACACGTTCGTCGTACCTGACCAGCGCGCCTTCCAGCAATTCGGGTTTCTTACGTTCGCCGGAGATCTCCAGCACTCCGTTGTGAACTTCCAGACTGATGTCATCTAGCGGCACACCGGGAAGATCACATTCGATGACGTAACGGTCTTCATGGTCAAAAATCGTGAGTTCCGGTCGTGCATGATCATCCGTATCCGGAACCAAGTCGCCGACCAGATTACTGAAGAGTTGAAATGAGTTTTCAAGGGAACTGAGATTCATTGTCTTGTCTCCTGAATTGCGGGTGTTTGCGTGGATACTGAATTCACATTGACTTCAGGTTCAGACCACAGTTTCGGAATTTCGAATCTCGATATGGCGGCGTTCAGCATCGGGCTTTCGAGCAACCATCAGTGTCAATACGCCGTCCGCAAGTTCTGCCCGAACTGTTGCCACATCGAGTTTCTTGTCCAGACGCAGAATCCGGCGAAACCCCAATGATTGTCGTTCGCTGTAGATCGGTGTCTCGCGACCGTCTGTTTCGCGGTGACTACCGGACACGACCAAATGACCATCCTCAAGATCGATAGAAAGTTCGTCAGCGTGAAAACCGGCTACGTCCAGTTCAAACCGAGAATGTGAATCCGTTTCGATAATGCTGAGTGCACCCAAGCCGCCGTAACGAGTTTCGACGGTACTGTGCGCGACTTGAAACGGTCGACGAAGTGCCGATTGGCGAGTTGAACAGAGCATAATGGTCCTCTCAAAACGTGAAGACGAGTGGAAGGGCTAAGTCGAGGTAAAGACACTGGCCCAGACGACCAATGAACTGGCACAATCCATGCCAATTTAAACAAAAACAACGCAACTCATTATAAATAAAGCACTTACACCACTTATTGAATATTCCACGCACATCACAAATAGCCATTATGGCATTTCCAGAACAAAGCAGCAGAATGCCATTATGGCACCTCGTCCGATTCCCGCGTAGTCAAATGCAGTCCGTCTGGTAACTTTGAAGCGGTTTTGAAGAATTGGCTGTCCGTATTGGTTTTGTTGGGGAGGTACGATGTTGAACGACTCCGGGTCATCCGCTGATACCGAAACAAACGAGCATTACCGAACGTATCCCGGATTTGAGCATCACGATGTTCACCGCAGAAGAAACCAGTTATTCAGATCGGAGCAATCATCCACTCAATCGGACTGCGTAAAACGTGCATCGTGTCTCGGAACGGCCGATTCGTATTGAAAAAAACACTCGTACCCAACATGGCGTATCTAACATTCGATTGCCCTTCGCCTCCCTGAATTCCTCGTCTTCCCAGCTTCTCCTTTCCTGTATAGAGGGTAGAATTAAGTTCTTGGAGCAAACGGTCTGGCTGAAGTACCGCCGGAGCCCATGTCCTGCTGTTTCTCCCACTCTCCTGGCCTGGGCACTCTGCTTCCTCTGTGATCCCCTGAGAGGTCCGACATGCGTTTAAGTCGTATTCTTTGCACAGTTGCTGGTGCCGTCGTCGGAATCAGCGGAGCCGCCACCGCTCAGGCAGCGGACACGGCTGGATTCCCTCCTCACGCAAAGATTCTCGACGGCTTTGAGAAGATCGTCACGAAGGCCAAAATCAAGCCAATGTACACGCTGTACGGCAGGAAGACGGACGGGCAGATGTACGCAGAACTGCCGAGTGCCTTTTCCGGAAAGAAGTATTTCATCGCAGTCACGCTGGCCAGTGGTGACCGGTATGCCGGATTGCAGGGGAACGATTTCTATGTCTACTGGAAACGATATGACAAGCGAATGGCGTTAATTCAGCCAAATATCAGCGTGCGTGCACCGGGCGACAAAGATGCAGAGTCCTCTGTCAAACGACTGTTCACGGACCGCGTACTTCTTGACATTCCAATTGTGACAATGGGTCCCGGCGGTGGACCACTCATCGACCTTGACACATTATTGGTTGGGCAGGCGCGCAAATTCTTCGGAGGGTACGGCCAGGTTTCGCCATCGGCCGCCCGGAACGGGCTGTTCACTGTCACGACAGCCAAAGCATTTGAGAATAATATTGAGGTTGCCTTCGAAGTTCCGACCGGCGACAGCCTTATTTCCAGATTCAACGCCGGTTCCTCTGCAGGCATTTTGAAGAAGCTGCATTATTCAATCAGCGAAATTCCCAAAACTTCGGGGTATAAGCCACGAGTGGCCGACCAGCGTATCGGTTTTTTCACGACCAGCTACACAGATCTTGCGAAATACAATGATCGCGAGACTCGAATCCGGTACATCAACCGCTGGAACCTTCAGAAAGCCGACACCAAGCTGAATCTCAGCCCGCCGAAGCAGCCAATCGTTTTCTACATTGAACACACCACTCCGGTCCGTTACCGGCGTTGGGTACGAGAGGGTGTATTGGCGTGGAATCGTGCTTTCGAAAAGGTAGGAATCGCGGACGCTATTGAAGTTTACTACCAGGACCGAACGTCCAAAGCTCACATGGACAAGGATCCGGAGGACGTTAACTACAACTTCATCCGCTGGCTAAACAACAACATTGGAACAGCCATTGGCCCCAGCCGTGTGAATCCACTCACGGGTCAGATTCTGGACGCGGACATCATTTTGACAGATGGCTGGATTCGACACTATCAGAAGCAGTTCAGTGAACTGCTGCCGGGAGTTGCCATGGAAGGTTATGGCCCCGAAACGCTCGCATGGCTGGCCCGCAATCCTGGCTGGGATCCACGGATTCGACTGGCCCCGCCAGCGCAACGTGAGGAAATTGCAGCACGAATACAGCACCAAAGCCTTCTCCCATACTCTGGTCACCCGGCAGGGTCGGTTGATTCTCGACTTATCGGTGACGACGAATATGACGGTCTCATCGGCCGCACAAGCCAAATTAACGGCATGTGCATGGCTGCCGAAGGAATGTCATTCGATCTGGCACTCATGCGCATGTCGATTGCTCTTCTGGCGGATGAAGCAAGGTCTCAAGAAGAGAAGAACGACACCGATGGTGAAGACGAAGACTCAGACGATGCGAAGAAAGAAGATAAAGATAAGGAACAGATGCTCGATGGAATGCCCGAATCATTCGTGGGCCCCCTAATCGCTCATCTGGTGGCTCATGAAGTCGGACATACGCTGGGACTCCGCCACAACTTCAAGGCATCCAGCGTCTATTCACTGGCAGAAATCAACAGTGCCGATATGAAGGGCAAAAAGCAGCTGGCAGGCTCCGTCATGGACTACATCGGGGTCAACATTAACCAGGAATCCGGTGAGATTCAGGGAGATTACAGCATGTCAGGAATCGGCCCGTATGACGAATGGGCCATTGAATACGGTTACACATTTGGCGACATCGAGAAAGTGCTGGAACGAGTGGCCGAACCTGAACTCGTTTTTGGAACTGACGAAGATCTGTACGGTCCGGATCCGTTGGCCCGACGTTACGACTTCAGTCGCGAGCCGCTGGATTTCGCGCACAATCAGATGCGTCTTGTTAAATATCATCGAGAAAGACTGTTGTCTGACTTTATCAAAGACGGAGACAGCTGGGACCGGATTCGCTATGGCTATGAACTCACTCTGTCACTGCAAACCCGGGCGATCTCCATGATGGCCAACTGGGTCGGTGGAGCGTTTGTTAATCGGGACAAGAAGGGCGATCCCAGTGGTCGGATGCCGGTTGAAGTCGTTCCCGCCGAACAGCAGCGAAAGGCTCTCAGATTTGTCGTCGACAACGCGTTCAACGACGACGTATTCGGACTAACGCCCGAACTGGTCACGGCAATGGGACGAGACAAGTGGCTGGATGATATCCGCAATTTTTTCCAGGAATCAACCTGGCCAATTCATGATCGTGTGATTGGCATCCAGTCCAGTGCTTTGACAATGCTGATGAATCCAACAACTCTCAAATGGGTATACGACAATGAACTGCGAATTCCGGAGGGTGAGGACGCGTTAACGCTGCCTGAATTGCTCACGACTATCTCTGCAGCCGTCTGGGGCGAGTTGAGTCAGGAAGCTCAGGGTGAGTATTCTGCCCGTAAGCCATTGATTTCAAGTCTGCGACGCAATCTGCAGCGGGAACATTTACAGAGACTCATCGATCTGACTTTGCCAGGCAACGGAAACAGCGCTGCGTCTCGAGCAATATCGATGCTCAGCGCCGCGCAGCTGCAAAATGTTCTGAAGAACATCAATGCAGCACAAAGTGCTTCCGCAGATCAGCATGATGACTACACCGCTGCCCATCTTACACAAACTCGCAAAAGAATTGAGAAAGCGCTCGATGCCGACTACATTCTGAATCCGAGCAGAGGTGGTGGTTTAAGAGGCCATTTCGGAATGTTTGGCAGAGAGCAGGACAAAGAAAATCGTCGCCGGCGGAATGAAGAAAACTGAGTCGTCGTCGACAATCGAGCGAGCCATCAATTTTGTGTGTCCTGCGGTATGGCAGCAAGCTGGTCTTCATTGCTGCCAACTGCCAAAACGCGATAACTCCCGGATTCAAATACGGGTGTCAGTCTGTCAATAATCGATTGACCAGGAACCTGCTGTGTCAGCTCGGTCTCTCTGGATTCTGTTATGACGTATCGATGTTGACTGGCCATCACTGCATCAGCAATCGTAACTGATCGCTCGGGAAACAGATCCTGCAGGATTGAGACACTCCAGTAGCGTGTCGAAGGAAGTGTTTGTGTTTCGTTGTAGACATGGACACTGTGAACATTCATGCACGTCACGTCATGGTCGGCCACTTCCTGCTGCGTCAGAAAATCGACGACCCGACCCAGATGGTACCAGTCCGGCAGATTACCATGAGCCAGTGCGGCCCGAACAGACACCGTGCTGCCCCGCACCAGTACCATCGGCCATTGCTGCAGACGCTGCCCCTGGAAAAAGGGCGTCCACAGACAACTACAGATTACAAACCCTGCGACGATAGTTCGCCGTGCAGGGATAGACAGTTGCCACGGATGACTACTGACCAGAGCAAGCCCCAGAATGACTGCGGGAACGTGTACATAATCCAGTGCATGTTGCAGCGTGATAGACTGGACCAGCCATCCAACATAACAACCGCTAAGCAGCGTGTGTCGTCGTGTGGAATGAGTGCTGCCGACTCTCAAATGGTTCAGCACTGACACAAAAGCAATCGGAACTGCAACCGCATGAATCCACAGCCACGGAGCAAAACGCCGAATCATCATGACCCAACGCTCGAATGACATGCGTTCCCTGGCTGCCGCCAGATACTCGGGATTCCACTCAAGCATCATTTTCCAGAAGTGATCCCACGCGCCTGTGGTCATCAGCCACGCAACTCCCGGAATCGCCGCAAGCACACCGCCAACAGCGACTGCCGCGAATTGGGCAGTCGTCACACGGAATGGCCGTCCTCCCGCATCGATCAGCATGACCACCGCAGCCGGAATCGCAACGTGCGGTTTGATCCAGAAGGCACAGCCCCAACAGAAACCTTCGAGCAGTGCCGACAGGATCTGCGGTCCTGCCGGCCTGCGAAGACGCAGGATCACAGCTACGCCGACAGGCAACAATGTCCAGATATCGCGCTGAGTATGGCACCATTCATTGCGAGTGAGATAAAAAAATGTGGCAGTAAGCAGAAAGAGGGGACTCAGCTGAATTCTGTGAACGGATATTCGCAACCACAGGCAGAGAATTGCTGCAAACAGAAGCAGATCCACGACCCTGATCGCCTCTGAGGACCAGCCCGCCAGGGATCGGACTGCCATATGCATCCACAGTACGCCGGGAAGATTAGGCTCAATAATGTCTCGATAGGCCACACCACCGTTCAGCACCGAACGTGTCTGGACGTCATACAGTGCCGTGTCAGAATTCAGTGGCATCCCGATAAACAGCGGGACAGCCAGTCCCAGCCACAGAACAAGTGCAATCCAGACGTAGCGATTTCGGACCAGAGGGGCTGGCACAGCTGAATCGGCAGATTGAATCGAGCAATTGTTCATGAGCTTTCCATTGCAGCCTGTGGCAGAGAACTGAATCAGGCCATTACAACCTGAACACTCGCTTCAGATTCGAACGCATCGCTCGTCAGCAATTCAAACATTCGGGATGTAACGATTTTGCCACCTGTTGGAAAACATCAACACAACACACACGACCGTCACAAGCCCTGAAGAATCCCTACAGCACATCGTCATTCTTGCGTGGAATCCAGACAGCTTCTCCCCGGTATGGCACGATTGCACAGCTTCAACTCACACTGCATCCGGGTCAAATCCTCTATGGATCCCAGTCATCTGACACAACTTGTGGAACTCGAAGACAACTACTGGTGGCACGTCGCCAAGCGGAAGCTGATTATTCGGCTGCTCAGTCGATTTGCGCCCGCTCCGGGACAACTTGTCGAAGGCGGAATCGGATCCGGTCGCAATCTCGTGGAATTCAGTCAGTTGGGATACGATGTCACGGGATTCGATTTGATGTCGGAATCCGTTGACCACGTTCGCCAACGAGGTATTGAAGACGTCAGAGTTCATGATCTGGAAGATCCATGGCCCGTTGACTCAGGATCGCTCAATGCTGTCGTCCTGCTGGATGTGCTTGAACATGTCCAAAACCCCGTCAGAGTTCTGGACCATGCATATGACTCGCTGACCGCCAACGGTTCCGTGTTCATCACGGTTCCTTCGTATCCGTGGCTTTTTAGTCGCTGGGATGAACAACTTGGACACTTCCGTCGATATACGATTCGTGAGTTTCGCAGACAGGCGCGGGAGAGCGGATTTCGAGTTCAGTGGCTGAACCACTGGAACAGTTTTACTTTGCCCGCAGCACTGGCTGTACGTGGCTGGGAAAAAATGTTCCCTCAGCGCACTCAACCGGACTTCCCGAAGGTCTCTGGTTTCACAAATCGGATGCTGCTGACGGCCGCTGCCGCAGAACGCTGTTGTATGGATATCCCGGGTGTTCCCGCCGGACTTTCTCTCGTCGGAGTCCTGCGAAAATGACACGCAATCAAAATGCCAGACGCGCTACTGACATTCAAGTGTCGATTGTCCTGCCGGTCTTCAACGAAGCCCAAATACTGGGTCAACTTACGGACTGCATTCGCTCTGAAATGACGACGATCGGTCAGCCGTTCGAGCTGATCTACGTCAATGACGGTTCCAGCGACGGCAGTGGATCGATGCTCGACGCTCTGGCAGCGAGCGACAATCGTATCGTCGTTGTACACCTGTCACGCAACTTCGGTCATCAGGCAGCAGTTCACGCGGGGCTCAATCAGGCTGCCGGCGGCGTAGTCATCGTGATGGATTCTGACCTTCAGGATAATCCCAGAGCCATTCCACGTTTTCTGGAACGATGGGAAGCTGGTTTCGATGTTGTCTACGCGGAACGGTTCAATCGTAAGGAAGCGGCCTGGAAGCGAATTCTCTTCCACAGTTTTTACCGCATTTTGAATCTCATCGCCGAAACACGTATTCCCCAGGACGCCGGAAATTTCGGACTGCTCGATCGTCGCGTCGTTGATACTCTGCTGAGTTTGCCGGAATCAGATCGTTATTTTCCCGGGCTCCGGAGCTGGGTTGGATTTCGACAGACCGGCATACCCGTGGAACGTGACGCTCGCTACGACGATAAAGCTCGAGTGTCACTGAGCGGTTTGTTTCGTTTAGCCAAAACCGCCATCTTCTCGTTTTCCACATTTCCGTTGACCGTATTCTCGATCATTGCCGCACTTTCGGCGGGAGTCTGTATGACTTCGACCGTATTTGTTGTTTGGCACAAAATGATCACCGGGCTTGCAATTCCCGGATGGGCGTCGGTCATCATCACAGCCTCGTTTTTTGGGACGCTGAATGCTATGGGTATCAGCGTCCTTGGCGAATACGTGATTCGCATCTATAACGAAGTACGCAATCGTCCGATCCATCTCGTGGCACGCGTGACCAGCGACCGCACCAGTCTGCAGCCGAATCAGCCATGGGCGACAGAAGACGTGAGCGAAAAACAACTGTTCGGTATGGTTCGTCAAATCAATGAGACACTGCGATCAGACGTGGGAATTTCGGCCGGTATGAGTGGAACGGTCAACCCATCGAAGAGCAGTCCTTAACGGCACCATGGATTCGACACTGCCGGATACCTATAGATTGCCAGGATGCGAACCGGACTGATGTCCAGACGATTGAAGACAACAGGCAAATACGGTTATGAATTTAACAATGATTGGTACCGGTTATGTAGGGCTCGTAACAGGAACCTGTTTTGCTGAAAGTGGAAACGACGTTATCTGCCTCGACGTCGATAAATCGAAAATTCAGCAACTGCGCAAGGGTGAACTTCCGATCTACGAACCAGGTCTGGAGGAACTCGTTCGACGCAATTCAGCGTCAGGACGGCTGAAATTCACCTGTGACTATGCCGAAGCCATCTCCGGCGCTAAATGCGTATTTATCTGTGTGGGTACTCCACAGGATGACGACGGCGCGGCCGATCTGAAATCGGTACAGAGCGCCGCAGAGCAAATGGCACCTCATCTAAAACCCGGAACCGTTGTCGTCTGCAAGAGTACTGTTCCGGTCGGTACCAATCGAAACGTTCGACAATGGATCGAAGCAAAAACAGACACACAGTTTTATTCAGCATCCAATCCGGAGTTCCTCAAGGAGGGCGCAGCGATTGACGACTTTACAAAACCGGACCGGGTGGTTGTCGGAGTGGACGCTCCGGAAGCATCCGACACACTTTACGAAATTTACAAGTCATTCCTCAGGACGGAAAAGCCATACATCAGCGTTGGCATAGAGAGTGCCGAGATGATCAAGTACGCCGCAAACTGCATGCTGGCCACAAAGATCAGCTTCATCAATGAGATGGCCAATATTTGCGAACGTGTGGGAGCGGATATCAACGAAGTCCGGAAGGGTATCGGCCATGACGCAAGGATCGGATTTTCCTTTTTGTTTCCGGGCGCCGGATATGGTGGTTCGTGCTTTCCCAAGGACGTGCGGGCACTGCACTCTGTCGCTGCCAAACACGGTCTGGACGCACAACTTCTCAATTCGGTTGACGAAATTAACGGCCGCCAAAAGATGGTCATCTTCCACAAACTTCAAGATCACTTCGATGGAGACCTTAACGGTCGAACAATTGCTGTCTGGGGACTGGCGTTTAAGCCTCGAACAGATGACGTCCGTGAAGCTCCCTCTCTGGTGCTCATCCGTGAACTGCTGAACGCCGGCGCAAGCGTTCGTGTGAGTGACCCGATCGCTGTCGACAATGTCCGGCTGATACTGGGAGACGCAATTACCTACTGTGATCATCATTACGACGCCTGCGAGGGTGCCGACGCACTGGCGATCATGACAGAATGGAATGAGTTCCGAAATCCGGATTTCGATTACATCAGGCTGAAGCTCAAGTCACCTGTGATCTTCGACGGACGCAATCTGTACGACCGCAGGAAAATGGCAGATCGAGGATTCTACTACTCGGGAATTGGGCTGACGGCCCTGCCGGTCAGTGAGTAAGCCTGTCTGAATCACTGCGATGCAGACGCAACTGACCGCACGCCGCGTCGATGTCTGTGCCCTTACGTTTTCGTACTGTGACCTGGATCCCTCGAGATTCCAGCACTGCCGCGAATCGATGTGTCATCGGGGGCAGTGGCGCCGAAACAGACAGCTCACTCACGCTGTTCACAGGAATGAGATTGACGTGTGCGTTACGACCTCGCAACAGCATCGAAAGCTCCTGCGCGTGGTCCGGCTGATCGTTGATTCCTGACAACAAAACATATTCATAAGAAATACGCCGCCCCGTGATGGCAAAGAATTCATCCGCCGCGGACAGTATCTCATTCAGTCCGATACCCTGATTCACTGGCACAATCTCGGTACGGAGCTCATCATTGGGCGCATGAAGCGAAACCGCGAGATTAAACTGACGCCCACATCGCGCGAACTCCCGGATCTGTTTCGGAAGTCCGACGGTCGACACTGTAATGCGTCGCGCTCCCAGCCCAAACTCGTCGGTAAGAAACTCCAGAGCCGACATCAGATTGCGATAGTTCGCCAGAGGTTCTCCGATCCCCATAACAACGACGTTCGTAATCCGCTCTTCATCTTCCATCAGACGGTGCAGCACTAACACCTGCTCAAAAATCTCTGCGGCTGTCAAATCACGTTTAACCCCCAACAGACCACTTGCGCAAAACACGCATCCCATCGCACAGCCGACCTGTGTACTGATACATGCCGTTCGCCGTCCCGGGTCCCGCATCAGCACACATTCCATGTGTTCTCCATCCGGGAGCTGCAGCAACAGCTTCTCAGTACGGTCGGAAGCAATCTGATGTCCGACCTGTTCAAACGACGAAAAGCGGAATTCCTTTGAAAGCTGATCACGAAATCCAGCCGGAAGGTCGGTCATTTGATCGAACGATGTCACACGACGATCAACCATCCACTGAGATATCTGTTTGTGTCGATATCCGGGCTGACCGACAGCCGCCATCCAGGCGAGTAATTCGCTCTTCGGAACAGAAAGCAACGGACGAGGAGTCGGGATTCCGGAGTCTGCTGACAGTGCGACGACCTCTGGTGAAGTATCCTGCGACATTGTACGCCTATTCGTTTCGGCTGATGACCGATATGTCCAGGGCATTCGATGCCGCGTGATCTCGTAATTCCAGATCTTCAATTCGCACGCCTGCGGCATCATCATCACGGGACCGCAGAATCAGACGAATCGGGACCTCTTGAAACGGCGTGGCTTCTCTGAGATATCCCAGCAGGTATCTCTTCCACGACTCTTCCAGCAACGCCGGTTCGTTGCACTTGATCACGATTGTTGGAGGCGTAGTGGCCACCTGTGTTCCGTAGTAGATCTTCGGCCTTCGGTTCTTGCGTTGAGGTGGCGGATTATTCTCAACTGCAGCCTTGAGAACCCGATTGAGTTTCCCGGTACTCATTCGCTGGTGCGCCTGTTTAGAAATGACCTGAGTCAGATTTACGAGCTGTCGTATATTGCGTCCGTCTCTGGCCGTTAGAACAGCGATCGGAACATGCCGCATCGATGCAAAAGTCCTTGTGAGGTACTCGGTCCATGCTTCAATCGTCATCCTTTCCTTTTGACCGAGATCCCACTTATTCACAACAAAAATACACGGTCTGTAATGTTTCGAAATCTCTTCAACCAGCTGTTTGTCAACTTTCGAGATCGTCTGTGTGGCATCGAAGAACATCAGCACAATATCTGCACGACGGATACTTCGCCGGGCTCGAACCAGTCCGTAAAATTCGATGCTGTTCGCAATACTTTTGCGTTTTCGAACGCCCGGAGTATCTATAGCAACAAAGGTCCGGCCATCAACATCGAAACGAATGTCGATACTGTCGCGGGTGGTACCGGCAATTTCGCTGACAATGACTCGCTCGGTTTCTGCCAACTGATTAATAAACGTACTTTTTCCCACGTTGCGTCGGCCCACGATCGCCAGCTTCAATTCCGGCTGGACCAGCAGTTCGGCACCGTCGTTTGATTCATTTTCCTGAGCCGCCGGAAGCTGTGCGACTACTGTGCGAATCAGTTCCGTACGATTTCGATTCCCTTTAACACTCGTAATGACCTGAGGAAGGTTTGCCAACTGCAGAAAATTCTGCGCTTCCGAATCCATCCGAGTCGAATCACACTTGTTCACAACCATCAACACGGGCTTTTGAACACGGCGCAGACGTTCTGCCACTTCCCTGTCCAGTGGTGTAATACCGGCCTTTGCATCGACTACAAACAACAGGACGTCACAGTCATCGAGCCCCATCTGAATATGTCGCTCAATGTCCTCTGACAGGTCATCGCTGTCGACAATACCGATTCCACCTGTATCGACAAGCTCGAAATACCGATCGAGCTCGTGCATCACCCAGGTCACACGGTCTCTGGTCACACCTGCCGCTGGATCGACAACGGAAATCAGCTTCCCGGACATCCAGTTCAGCAGCGAACTCTTGCCGACGTTGGGACGCCCGACAATTGCTACTTTAGGGATACCCATGGATCTGCTTTCAGCACCTGTGTTCAAATTGAATTCATTCGGACTCCGCAGAGTACTGCTGTAATCCTGAATCGGTTAGAGCGATCCCGTGGTTTCCTGCGAGAAACTCGCGAATGCCGGAGCCTCCTGCCATGATACGTGTCTCAACTCCACTGGTTGGGTTCGAGAATCCGGATCCCGATGCGAAGACTCGGCGGTCGGCGGTCCTGAATGTCACTGGATATTCCAGGACCGGCTTTAGAATTCTCATCCAGTGATCGACACCAGACTGCATCCGGAGACGCACGTGTGAGACACCGATCAAATCCTCACCGAAGGTTTCGCAGAGGCATCACAGCCGTAAATGCTGTTGTCGGTGCCGTCCTGTGGTGTGCTGTCATTGTCAGCGCTGTGATGATGTGGATGAATCCAGCCAGCAAAGACAGTCGGACAGCCCGAACCACAGAAAATGGAACATCGGCAAGCTCCATAGATACGAGTACTGAAATTTCCAGGCCCGACAGTCGACTGGCCACCGTTCCATCCCGAAAAATTCCCGATTTTACTCTCAAGGAATGCATGGGTGGAAAGTTCGGGCTGGCAGATCTTCAGGGAAAACCATGGGTTGTCAGTTTCATTTTCACCCGGTGTATCACCACCTGTCCGCAAATCACAATGGCTATGAAGACACTTCACGACCGCGTTATCGATGAGAATCCGGAAGTGATGTTCGTCACGATGACGGTTGATCCAGGCTATGACAATGCGACCATTCTTCAGCGATATTCCGATACCTACAGCCCCAACCGTGATCGCTGGAAATTTCTGACCGGTGATGTGGAAAAGATACACAACACCATTGTGAACGGCTTCGGCGTTTTTGTGAAAGAAAACATCGGTGATGCCCGGCGTCCAGGGATGGAAGTGGCGCATTCAAACCGAGTTATTCTGGTAAATCCTGAAGGATTTCCCACGGGAAAATTTCTGGGAACAAATCAGGATGACATAGCTGAACTTGGCAGAATTCTGTCGGGGCAGAAACCTTTTCCATCGCCGGTGCCGCCGCTGCAGTTTTCAAATTCCAGTGGGCCCGTTGACGTACAGCTTGTGCCTGCTGCCTCTCCAAAGCAGCGACCCGCGAAAGAAGCAGTATCCAGCAAAACCGGCGACACGACGTCAGCAACCCGCGATACGAATGCACCGTCGCCGGACGGTTCGTCACACACTTCGGATCTGATGACTTCGCTTCGAATTGCAAAGATAGATCGACTGTTACCAAAATGGGCGAAGAAACTGCCTGTGGCAAACGCACTTTTGAATTCGACGGCGGCCGTTCTTTTGACACTTGGCTGGATTGCAATTCGCAACGGACACCGAGATGCGCACCGCAACCTGATGATCTCCGCATTTGTCGTGTCTATCGTCTTTCTCGGTTGCTATTTGACATCGCACTGGGCGCTCAACAACTACACCGGAGAACGTGGACGCCCTTTCCTGGGAAGTTCAACGGCAAGGACAATTTACTACTTCATTCTGTGGCCACATGTCGTTCTGGCGTCAACGGTACCCATATTTGCCATTCGCGTCTTTCAGCATGCGGCCGCAGAACGGTGGAATAAGCACCGAGCACTTGCCCGGGTCGCTTTTCCGGTCTGGATGTATGTATCTGTGACCGGAGTCATCATCTACGGCATGCTGTATCACTGGCCGAAACCAGTTTAACTCACAGATCGCCGGATCGGGAACAACGCTCTCCCTCGCAGGGGCTGTCTGACTGCCCCTGCGACTGTTGAATGTTTGTCTTCAAACCGCCCAGGATCCGCGGCAGAAAACGCAGCTAAGGACTCTCAAACTTGTTTAACATCCCACCGAACTGCAAATCGTTAACCACATTGCGGTGCAAACGACCATGCAATAATGTCGGCGAGTCTGATAACAGTCACGATTCAGATCGTCACTGGCACTCACAGCGTACTGGAACCGGCTGTTCCACAGATCGGAATCAAACTGATTTACAGCACCACGCCCACTGGCCAAAATTCTCTTCGATCCCTACTTTCAGCTGCGACAACTGGCCTATCTGTGCTGGATGAATATTCTTAAACAGATTTTCGGCAAACCAGTCCGCAATCAGCTCAGCTGTCGTGTTGGCAACCGGAAGGATACAGCAGTCGTCCACAGGAAAGACCCACCGACGGGATTCGAATCTCGCCGTCACCTCTCCATGGTTGGCATGACTTTCAATCAAGATTTGAGGATGACGGTCGGGCAGAAGGACTCGGTGATCCAGTTGGCTTACCAGTTCCTGCGTCGCATCTCGCAGCGCAATAAAGTCGTAAACGTAGTGATTTTCGTCCAGTTGACCGGCCACCGCCACATCTACCCGCCAGTTATGTCCGTGAAGACGTTCACAGATGTTTCCGTTGTAGGTGATGAAGTGTGCCGCACTAAAGACAAGTGAGTCCTTGGTGACACGGGATTCGAAGGTAGACGTCACAATTGTTCCTGGGATTCAATTTGATGGAGCAACTCAGTGTGAATACTGTAGCGCCGTGACCGCAGCCCCGCAAAGATGATAGCCGCAATCATATCGGCGGTTGTCCCCGGGTTCAGCCGATTACCGTTGGAACGCAGATATGTGTCAAACTCATCATACATTTCGATCGCGACCGAACTGTCGGGCCAGCCTGCATCGATTACCGCTGCCGCACGTTGCTGCACATCGTCAGCGACTGATCGCCCGACCTTGCGAGCGATCAATGAATCGCCATATTCCGCAATCAGCTTCAAGGCGAGCCAGCCGATTCGATGCTGATCGTCGGTGCTGTTGAGTGAGTCAATCAGCAATTCCAGTCCAACACACAAGACCTCGTGAAAACCGTTACGATACTGCAGCGCAATCAAATCCCATGCGGCAGCCCGCCCCATACACTGCAGCAAGGTCTCGGTGGGAGTTTCATACACATCCTGAGCCGCCGTTTGACCCAGTCCACCCGGTTCAGCAAGACGGATCGCACGGTAAGCCCAGTCGGCATCCTTAACAGTGAGACCGGCCAGAATACCATCGATCCCATCAGCGACTGAGACTGAAACCGGAACGGCTGCCATCGGTGCCAACAACAGCAATATTCCCAGATTCGTGTTGTGTCCCACTGAATTCCGCGTCGCCACCGCTGCATCGTAAATCGTACGGCCGACGTTGTTCGGAGAACTACTTGCCAGAATCGGCGCAGAAACCTGAGCAGAGCGGACAAAATGGCCGACCGACGAGTCTTTAAACCCGTGAAGGGGTGACACGTTGCCTGGCTTCTCAGACAGTGCTTCCACCAGACACGCCTGATAGATCCACTCGCTGACCTGACTTGACGAACCCTCGTTTGACATAAGAATTTGAACAGACTGTCTGGTACGGTTTCAACAGCATGCATTCTGACTTCGTCGTTGACTGCGCCACAGAGTTCAGATCCGGAATTGAGAAAGAAAACCTCGAACAACCGAAACAGAATCTCTGGCAGTCGCGTCTTCGGGGGATCACCTGCGATTCAGTCAGACGAAACGCTGATTTCCACAGAATGAACGATTTGCATATTGGCGTTCGTCTGTACACGAAACAACCGTATCAGGTACGCGGTAGACATAAGTACCGCGTTTCTATATCAGGTTTCATACCGGGAGTTGGCACTTCCGGCTCGCGAGTATGGTGTTACACGCCGATCTCCTCAGTCCAACAATCAGTCCCTGGAACGAGATTCACTCCGATACTGCAGATCCAGGATCAGGTCCCGAATGTCAGTTGCCTTCACACTGTCCTGTTCCACTGCTCGGTTTGAACACAGGAATACAGCGGAATCTGAATCCAACTGAGACTCATCCGGAAGTCGGCCATGGCTCCCTTTGACGATTGATGCGTCGAGCCCTGTCAAATCCATGTAATATCGGAATCCCAGACGCTTTTTAGCCAGTCGGCAAGCAACACGCAGCATTGGCATTCGAATCGCCGGGTCGACGAATAACTCAACGGGGTCATAGCCCGGCTTGCGATGAATATCGACCGTGCGGGCGTAGTCCGGAGCAAATACGTCGTCGTGCCAGAAGTAATAAGTGAACCAGGAGTCCCGACTGCTCACGGCCACCAGATCACCGCTCCGGGCATGGTTCAGCCCGAACTGCCTCTGAGCGTGGCGGTCCAGAACATGTTCGATACCGTGTGTTTTCTCCAGCAAGGCCCGCACCGCAGCAATATCACCTTCACGCCTGACATAGACGTGTGCGATCTGATGATCGGAGACAGCAAACGCGCGGCAGGCACCGGAATCCAGAGTTTCCCAGCCAAGACTTTCGCGTCGCACCGTCAGGAATCCCGACTCTCGCAGAATTCGATTAATATGAATCGGATGATTCACATCGCTAATGCCGTACTCAGACAAAACGATCACTTCGGCGTTCAGATCGCGCGCCGCACCAATTAGTTTCCCGGCTTCATGGTCTACCTTACGAATATCGTCTGCAACAGACGAATCGGTCGGGCCGAGTCTCTGCAGGTTATAGTCCAGATGCGGAAGATAACACAGCAGCAGCGATGGCCGTTTCTCCCGCAGAATCTCCAGACTGGCATCGGCGATCCATGCGCTGCTTTTGATGTCGGCAGTTGGCCCCCAAAAATTAAACAGAGGAAAGGGGCCAAGATGATCCTGAAGTCGATCACGGAGGTCCGCAGGATGGCTGTAGATATCGGGAATTTTTCGACCGTCTGCAGGATAAGACGGACGTGGGGTAACAGACCAGTCAACAGCCGCATACATATTATACCACCAGAACATTTTAGCGGTGGTATGCTGAGGGTCGCGGTGTCTGGCCAATTCAAACACCTTTTCTCCCTGAACGAGTGCATTGGACTGCTTCCAGAACTGCACGTCAGCAAGGTCCCGATCGTACCAGCCATTGCCAACAATTCCGTGCTGTGCCGGCAGGACACCTGTCAACATGGATGCCTGAACACTGCATGTCACAGCTGGGAGAACCGTCAGCATGGGTCGACCGAAACCGGTGTCCAGCAAAGACCGGATGTTCGGTGTGTTCTCACCAATCATGTCCCAGGTAAGACCCACGACATTGATCACGACCAGGGGATGGGGTGGGGTGGAGGCGGACATGAGTAACAGTCGAGCTCGGATCAGTGTGAGTGTCGAGTCCGCGAAAAACAGCAGCTTCCGCGACAGACGATGAAACCGACTGAGACTCAGTCATTCGTCCGTCACGCAGCCTTCTGAAGCTGATTTCACGTTTTTGATGTATTTGTACAGAGTCCCTCGCGTCGCCTTGAATGGTGGTGCCGTCCACTCCTCTCGTCGCTTTGCAAGTTCATCATCGGAGATATCAACCGTAATCGCGTTCGATTCCGCATCGATGGTAATTGGATCCCCATTGTTGACTAGTGCAATTGGCCCACCCACCTGGGCTTCCGGTGTAATGTGCCCCACAATGAATCCATGTGAGCCACCACTGAATCGACCATCCGTCATGAGCGCCACGTCCGATCCCAGACCAGCTCCCATGATGGCTGATGTGGGAGTCAGCATCTCCGGCATTCCGGGGCCCCCCTGAGGCCCCTCATAGCGAATGATGACCACGTCACCTTTTTCAATCTGATTTTTTTCCAGCCCGATCAGCATGTCTTCTTCCGAATCAAAACAGCGTGCTGTACCGGTAAAACTCAGACCTTCCTTACCAGTGATCTTGGCAACAGCCCCCTGTGGTGCCAGGTTTCCCCGAAGAATACGCAAGTGTCCTGATTCCTTGATCGGCCTGTCGATCGGCTGAATGATTTCCTGGCCTTCACTCAGACCCGGAAGATCTTTCAGGTTCTCAGCCAGCGTGTTTCCGGTAACCGTCAGGCAGGTTCCGTCCAACAGGTCGTGCTCGAGCAGGTACTTCAACACAGCAGGTGTTCCTCCGACCGTATGCAGATCCTCCATTACGAAGCGACCGCTCGGCTTGAGATCAGCAACAAGCGGGATCCGGTCACTGACTGCCTGAAAATCATCGAGTGAAAGATCAACATCGACCGTTCGAGCCATAGCAATCAAATGCAGAACAGCATTCGTTGATCCGCCAAGTGCCATGACGGTAACCATCGCATTTTCAAACGCGGTACGTGTCATGATGTCGCGAGGTTTAATATCTTTCTCCAGCAGCACGCGAATAGCAGCACCGGCAGCTCGGCATTCCACCAGCTTCTGAGGGTCTTCTGCGGGAATCGACGAACTGTAGGGAAGACTCATTCCGAGCGCCTCAATCGCGGAGGCCATCGTGTTCGCTGTGTACATGCCACCACAGGCACCTGCACCCGGGCAACTGTTGCGCACGATGTCCTGACGTTCCTCATCCGTGATCGATTTCGCCAGATACTCTCCGTAGGACTGAAAGGCAGAAACGATGTCCAGTTTGTCCCGGCTGGCATTACAGCCTGCTCGAATCGTGCCACCATAGATCATGATCGACGGTCGGTTGATTCGTCCCATGGCCATAACACAGCCGGGCATATTTTTGTCGCAGCCGGGCAGTGAGATATTGGCATCATACCACTGGCCTCCCATAACAGTTTCGATGGAGTCCGCAATCAAATCACGTGACTGCAGCGAATATGACATACCCTCGGTACCCATTGACATCCCGTCACTGACACCAATCGTATTGAATCTCATGCCAACCAGATCAGCCTGCTGAACGCCTTCCCGAACTTTGTCAGCAAGGTCCAGCAGGTGCATATTACAGCTGTTACCTTCATACCAGACGCTGGCAATGCCCACCTGCGCCTTATTCATGTCTTCTTCGCTCATTCCTGTCGCGTAGAGCATTGCCTGGGAGGCACCCTGTGAACGTGGTTGTGTGATACGACTGCTGTACCTATTGAGTTGTGCCATGACATTGATTTCCAGGGAATACTTTGTAACTGACTCAACGTATCAACGCCGAGCCGCAGGAATATAGCAAGCAACGTTGGACCGCTCGACCACGCGACCCGAATTCATTCGAAGCGGACTTGAATCGTCCCCTGAACAGGGTTTCAGTCTGATTCCTATTGTCCGCTCGATCGACTTCCTCCCGGTGATCCGCTGATTTCTGCATCCCGGGGAAGCGGACGGGCCGCTACGCGCAGTCCCAGACTGTGTCCGAATTCTCTGAGCCTCCCGAAATGCACGAAATCGTCCGGGTAGAGCCATATTGTCATTAGTGAATCCAGATCAGCAGCCTCCAGAATCTGGCGATACCGAGAGCCAAATTCGATGGCTTCTTCCACCGGTTCAGCTTCGAGGGAATCAACCGGCGTGACCGTCCAGCGTGAAACGGCGACACGAAACATCGAAGAAACACCATTCAGACGTTCCAACGGTGATGGTGTGTGCCGCTCGACCGCATACTTCATGATGTAGCCTTCCTCCGGGCCACAGACTCCTTCATATCGACCGAAGCGCCGGATCACTTCAAATCGATTCGGCACCTGTCGTTTTAAACGTTCCAGCAATGGCTCAAGCGGAACCCACGAAATTTGCCCCTCGCTTAATCGAAAATGCAGTTCCTGTTTGTTGTCCGTGCGTACGACCGGCGACAGACGGTGTTCCAGTCGATTCGTATCGGAAGCCTGTTCTGCCTGCTGATGTTCGATAAGTTCCTTTAGCTTCTGCGTCTGTAATGTGATCTGCCGGAGTTGCAAATCCGCGGATTCCTGCCTCGCAAAAGCTGTTTTAGTTGCGTTAAGAATTGCATGATATTTTTTCTTTTCGAGCTCAGATCGATCTCGCAATCCGGTAATGATGCGGCGCAGTTCCGCGGTCTCATCTTTGAGCGACGTCAGGACAGTGTCTGACCGCATCACCTCCTGTTGATTCGATGAGATTTTCTCAGTGAGTTGCGCCGACTTCTGCAGAAGTCGGCTTTCTTCGGCCGCCAGTTCTTCCGTTTGGAGCTGCAAACCGGAAAGTTGGTCCCGTAAGTCACCCACCTGTGCTACGTGTCGGCCCGTTTCGTTGCGCAGTTGCTCCAGACAATCGTGAGTCAGTGCAGCAGACTTTATGTATCTGCCGACTCCAAAAGGACGTAGCAAGGTTGATTCTAAATTCGATGCGGCATGAGTTTCTCGTGTGAGAATCGGCTCAGTCAACGGCTGACGCGCAACTTTTACTCCCGCGATCACAATCAAAATGATCAGAATCCCCACAATATTAGCAATGATGTCCAAAAACGAGTCAGAACCGAATTCCGGATCTTCGCCTGTATTTCGTTGATTCATGGCAGGTCCCCCTCGTCGGAGACCAAGGATACCGAACGTTGCACTGCAGATTTGGTAACTGACTCGTAACCTGCATCGCGACTGGTCACAAATGGATCCATAGTCACAATCGACGAGACAGGGATCTTCAACCTGTGCAGACCAGCCGCCAGCTGCAGATACAAAGTGTGAGCCCCGGGGCTGACCACAAACTTCGCGGCAGGAACGGTTATTTCGGCCAGCGGATGCGGATTCTCCCGGCTGATTTTAAATAGTTGTTTGGACAGCTCATTGGTGATGCGACGGATGGCCTGTCCGTGAAGTGCAACAGACTGTTGACCAGCAATCGTGAAATGCTGTGGATCAAGATAAATGGTTATTTGTTTATAGGTGGTCAGACCACTGGCGATTCCACTGCTCGGGTTGCCGCCGGCTGCGTCCGATGACGCATGTCGTCCAGCCATCGGAATGGGTGATGGAATTGCCGCGTCTGTTGAAGTTTCATTCGAGCGGTACGTCTGCCCATCCGGAACAGAACGAGCAGCTTGAGTCTCTCCCGAAGCAGGATTCCCACTGGTCCGGTCGATGGACGAAGTTTCCGTGAGTGGCTGCATCACGGCCCAAAATTCGTCAACATCGGAATCGGCAGATAAGGATGTATTCAGTGGCTCGTCTGGTACGTATGTGTCGGCACTGGCTGCGCCCCCCGACGGTTCTATATTCCGAGTCGATCGCGAATTCAGTGAGTTGAATGAGGAAAACCCTGATTCAGAATCAGTTCCTGGATTTACTGTCTGTTGTTTCTCGCGTGCAGCGAGTGCCTGTGCGAGCGCCCCTTCAACGTGAATTTGCGCCTCCGCGACAGACGGGATGGACCTCCAGACTTCTGTCGGAACATTTCCAGCATTTGAAAAGTCGGCTGATGGAGACGCAGCATCGTCCGATCTCGACCCTGGAAAGTTCGAAGAACCAAAACTTTCATGACGGTCGGAACCATCCTGTTCAGGACGTACCGATTCCGCGTAACGTTCGAAAGCGTTCTTCACAGCATCGTCCGATCTCGACCCAGGGAAGTTCGAAGAGCCAAAACTCTCGTGACGGTCGGGACGATCCTGTTCAGGACGTGCCGATTCTGCGTAACTTTCGACAGAGTTCTTTGCTGAATCGTCCAGGTCCGCATCGCCAAACGGCTCACCAAAATACCGGCGGCGTCTGTTCACTGCGTTGTTATTCAAATAAGGGGACGGACCATGAGGATTGCTGCGCCGGGGGTCCCGCAATGCCGCAATTCGCTGTCGAACCGATGAAGTTGTTTCAGACTGTTGATTACGCCGCTGGAGTGAGTCCTGAACAGCAATCCTCAGCGCCTCGGCTTCTCCTCTGACAGGCTGCGCTGCTGCAATGACGGTGTTCTCTTCGAGCAGTTCGTAGCCGAAATGAATGTGGGATTCCTTGAATATTCGCTGGGCAACATAAAACTCCAGCGTGCCGCTGGGCCTCACCAGCAGCAGGACATACGGTCGTGAGACTGATGATTCAGTGGAACGCTCGCGGTGAACGGCCAGCACACCGGACAACAAGGGATTTTGAGTCGGTGACGCACCTTTCATGTCGCTTCGTTGAATTCGGACCTGCGTCGCCGGAAACAGGAATTCACTGCCAGTAACGTCAACAACGATTGGCATCCTGGCAGTACCTGCCGCGTTACTGAAATCAATGAACGTCGCTGTCGTCCGGGGACCAGCCACCTGGTCCTGCCAGGTCGCACTCAGGTCTCGGAGTGTCCGAAGTGCCGAGTGTCGCTGGTCGACAAGTTGCTTCGCTGCATTCGCCAGCGATTCTGCGGCCGACCGTTCGACCTCCGATTCCTCGATCGACTGACGGACGACTGTCAACTCATCGTCCAGATTGAGCCTCTCATTACGAAGATCAGCCAGCTGACGAGTCAATGAGGTTTTGTCTGACAACAATCTGTCGTTGTTTTGATGTTCCGCTTCCAAATCACGGTGCAGGTCAGCCACATCCTGGGTATGCCGACTGACTCGCTCCAACAATGTGGAATAATGTCGCTTACGAACTTCGAGATTTCGTTCATATTCAGAACTCTGCTGCCGGACGAACGACAGTTCAACGCACGCCGCCATTGATTCCATGACTGTTGCGGCAGAATCGCTCACACTTGCACTATCGGATACGAGTGCATCGTCAACCGAATCTGAAACAACCATCTCTACGTGCGTAGCCTGCTGCTTCTGCCGTATTCGCCGCGTTGTGACGAGCAACAGCAGAATCAATGCGCCCATCGTGCAGACAAGGACTGCCAGAAAAGGAAACAGCGAAATCGTTTTTTCGTTGCGACGTCTTGCCATCTTGTGCTGTCACCACCTTCAACACACTTTAGCCAGTCAGATAGCCACTGGATCTCAGTCTGGGCTCGGCCCTCCCGAATTGCCTGTGACATCATCAGTTGTGCCTGACTGACGCCACAGCGCATCACGGTGTCGCTGCAGTCAGGCAGCGGTTCGGTGCGACGTTTTTGTCGTCAACAGATTGACTGCAGCTGACAAGCTGGAAACAGCCTGTTCGAGTGCGTCCACGGTCCGGACAGCCTGCAGATTGTCGTTCAACTGCTTCTGCAGGCCCGCCAGTCGCTCTTCTGACTGATTCATTTTCAATAATGTGCGACCAAGTTGATGAATTGCCTCAGTTTGTTCCGCCGCAGATGTGGAACTGACCAGCATCGCCTGCTGCCAGTGATCAACGCGTTCCGCAAAATTATGAATACTCTCTGTCATTGTTTTCGCATACTCTGCCGCACTGTCTTCCATCATCTTATCCAGACTGGATCGTGCTGCGGTCGCCGCCATACGGTGAGAATCCAGCGTGAGATCCACGTCGACCTGCAGTCTCTCTGAAAGCAGCTCAAAGTGTTGGCTGAGAGTACCGGTCCACGCCGATTGAAGCGCTTCACACTGACGATTCCAGTCATCAGGATCAGGAAGAACATTCGAATGTCCGGACTGTTGCGAAGCGAAACGCGGTAAAATGTGGTTAATACCCAGCCGCTCAACTGTGTTCAGTACGTTCTGTTCGCTTCGTTCCGTTGCAAATGCGGCGAACACAAGTACTATCGACATTCCCAGTGCCAGCGCGGTCGTATCGAATGCGGCTTCCAGTCCACCAACAACCTCGGGCAGCGACGAATCCAGTTGCTCCGGCGTGAGATTGGCAATGGCAATCGTGATCCCCATTACGGTTCCCAGAAATCCCAAAATGGGAATTGCCCATGTGATGGTGCGAATCAGCGCATAGCTCTGATGCAGACGATCTGCCGCCAGTTCCGCCAGATAGCGCAAGTGCTGTTCGAGTCCTGCATCGCCGGATCCGGTGACATACTGCACGGCATCACGCAGCCGTTCAGTAATCGAAGTCTTCTGAAACCAGCCTGGTTGAGTTTCATAGCAATCCCGCAATACAGCGCTGGTCCCCGTACTCCAGTCAGATACAGATTCTTCAACAATTCGAATTGCAGATCTTTCTGCTCGCAGGCGCAAAAGACGATGGAACAGGACAGCTGTCCCGCAGAAGAACAGTGCTGTACTCAGAACCTCAATCGGATGGCTGCAAAAGTAGCGTCGAACGAACGGCTGGATCCCTGGTAAAAAAGGGACTGTTGAATAGAACACCCCTGTCAAAAGCAAACCAAGGATGTACACCCTGCCTGGCGTTCGATGAGACACTGTGACCGGCATTTCCTGCACGTCAAATCCCCTCAGTCCGGGGACAATGAGTCTGGTATACAGGTAGAATCGCTCTGGACCGGTTGATTACGCCGGACGACAGGCCGTCGACGCAGATCCAGCCGTTGCGACAATTCACGCAGCTGATCGGGCGACTGGTACCCCGAAACCGGACACCCACTGCGAAAACAAACAGGCTCAACCACCAATTTATCGGCACAATCCGAAAAACCGGTTGAATCTATTAAGGATGAAACCGTTGAGTCCCGGACTGACAGATACGACTGCCATTGCAGATCCGAACCAAACAACCCACCTGTCGATACGGACAATAGCCACAGATCGGTCAGCAGATCTCTGAACTGCTGACAGTCAAAATCTTTTGTTGTTCACAGGATTTTGAAAAGCCAACGCTTCCCGCCAACGAAAACCATTGAATCGCTCTCGTTGTAAACCTGCCACTCTGTGTACGACAAACGACAAGTGACTAATTCGCAACTCAGAAAAAGCACAAGTCGCGAGGGTTAAAGCGGGATTCCTTATAATGACGTCGCAAAGTATAATTAAATCATTGTCTCCTCAGGTCCTCGTACTCAGTTGCGTCACCAATGCAACGCAGAGGTATTCCAATCAAATCCGCTCGTATCGTTGAGTCTCACATCGCTGAAGCATGCTTCCACACTGAGTTCAAAATCCGTGAGTGACACACCGATTGCGACACAATCGAAAATGAAATTCACAACAAATGTTGTTTGGTAATCATGCCTGCTGCAACCGATATTGCTGTCTGATTTTACTGTTGCTGTCCTGCGCTCCCGCTGTCTGTGGACAGACCACGTCGTCGGACTTGCGAGTCGGCCAAAAATTTATTGTCACCACGGCCGGTGCGGAACTCAGGACGCCTGAAGCCACAGTGTGGCGGGCATACCCCGGCGAAGTGTTTGATGTCTCACTTGTGAATGACGAGTGGCTGTGGATCGAGACCAAAGGTGGCTGGCTGTGGGAAAAAGAGGGACTTTTCTTCCACAAAGCAATCTCAGTCGCGTCCGATCGTGTGGCGAAGAATCCCACTGCAGAGTCTTATCACATTCGAGGTATCGTTTATGTTGCCCACGAACAATATGAACGGGCGTTGATGGACTTTACCAGCAGCCTTCAGAAATCACCCGGCAACGCCGGTGTATTTAACAACCGAGGACAGTGCCATTATCTGCTGGAAAACTACCCGGCAGCCATTGCGGACTTCAGCGCAGCAATCAAACACGATCCAAAGCATTTTGTAGCGTTCAATAATCGCGCGTTGGCTCATATGGCTCTGAGAAAATATTCCGATGCACGAAATGATACTCGTCAGGCGCTTCGCCTGAATCCCCAATACCCGGAAGCACTACTGAATCGCGGTGTTGTCAACCAAAAGAGTGGTCGGCCAAAGGAAGCGGTCGCCGACTACACCGCAGCAATCAAACTCGACAGAAAATATGCCGCTGCATACAGCAACCGTGCATTTTCTTACCGGTTCCTCGGGCAATACAAGAACGCGATCAACGACCTGCACAAGTCGATAGAACTTGCCCCGGAAAGCTTTGAGCCGGTCAATGATCTGGCATTTACGCTTGCCACAGCCAAAGACGACAAGATCCGCGATGCTCCCAAAGCGCTCTCACTGGCTGAAAAAGCCAACTCGATGAGCGACGAAGAACACTGGAATACTCTTGACACACTGGCAGTAGCTCGGGCAGCCGTCAACGATTTTGACGGTGCAGCCAAGGCTATGGCTCGGGCCATCGAACTGGCACCAGAAGATGAAAGAACTAAACTGAAGTCTCGTCAGGCACTGATTGCTGCCGGGAAGCCTGTGCGACAATAGCGGTCACGCTTTGTTCCCAATTTGCATTGGTTCAGATGTTGTCATAGGGTGTGGTTCCCCTGATTGTGGGCGGATTCGGATCTTCGACAGACTGTCCGAATAATGTGAGTCTGTAGAATCCTGGCAAGAAAATCTTCGGATTCATGGCCGCGGTGACCATTCAATGCACAGTGTGTTCGACTACGTTGCGACTTGGTGACAATCAGCTGATTGGCCGCAATATTCGTTGTCCACGCTGCAAATCACAATTTGTCGCTGAAATCAACAGAAGTCACGGCCAGCGGAATATATCGCCACGTAAGCGTCCAAAGAATCAGGCTTCCACAGTCGAATCGACAACGTCTGTGTTCTCTGAAGTTCGCAGCAATCCGGACAACATTGCGAGCGTTATGCGACAGCGCGGCCGCCAAAAACAGTCGCCGGTCGTGTGGATTCTCCTGTGCGTATTCATTCTTTCCGGTGTCACGATGACATGGTTGGTTTCCGATAGTGGAAATCCGGCGCGCAATGTGAGACCGGCGATCGACGACTCTGTCACCACTCAGGTCAACGTGCAAACCGTGGATTCAACCGACGTCCGGAGTAGCAGTCTTGCCTTCGGTCCGACGACCGGCTCGTCTATCAGTATGGACTTCATACCGGTTGTTCCGCAGCTCGTGTTACACCTGCATCCGGCTGACATCTGGGCTCAGGAACCGAATCGACGTGAAGTCACGGCAGCGCTGGGAAATCTGGGAACCTGGCTTCGAGATTTTGTCGAACGGACCACAAGATTTGCTCCGTCTGAGATTGAAGAACTCACAATTGCGGTGAATTTTGGTGCTCGAACCAGTGCCCCGGACATTGCAATGGTTGTCCGACTGCTGGAAGAACACCGTGAATCCGAGGTACTGCAGGAACGAATCCGAGGCACGCTTTTTCGAGGGCTGTCGACCGAAGTTTATCAATCAGAAGATCTGGCCTTCATGGTGATTGATACAAAAACAGTTGCCGTGTGTTCACTCGACCTGGCAAAATATCTGGCGGACGCAAAAAAACATGCCGCCCTACCGCAGCCGGACATGGAAGTATTGTTGCAGGTGTCCGATCGGAACCGTCACGTAACACTGCTTGCAGATTTACCCGTGCTGGACGTCCACAAAGATCTGGTGCTGATTCCACATCTCCACTCGCTTGCCGAACAGACATCACTGTGGTTTGGTAGTGACAGCCAAACAATGAGCTGGAGTATTCACCTGGATCCGCACCTCTACATGGAAGTCAGACTCACTGGTGCCGCCGAAACAACGCCGTATGTCCTGCAGAAAAAAATGCGTCAGCAGATTGATAAATTATCGGACCGGCTTCACGAAACGGTTCGCACGATGCGACCGGAGACTGTGGGACACAGAACCATCATTGGACGATTTCCCGCTATGATCCAGGCGGTATCTGTTGGCACTCAGATTCGGCAAAGCAAGACGGGTGCCATACTGACGGCGATCCTGCCGCAAAAGGCAGCTGCAAATCTGTGTGCCGGGGCCACACTTACATGGAACCAGTCCGTCCTGGAAGAAAGTGACCACACCAGGACCACTCTGCCGGCAGCCAGGCCCGCTCCTGAAAGTGTTGCAGAATGTCTACAGCAACAGGTGCTGGTCGATTTCCGGCGCGAACCGTTGCACGAAGCACTTGACTATCTCAGCAGACAGACCAGTGTGACCGTGACCATCGACGGAGATGCACTTAAGGTCGCTGGCTTCACCCAGAATATGCCGCAGACTCACACCCTCGGAGAAGTCTCAGCTGTGAAAGCAATCCATGCAATCCTGTCGCAGTACGACGGGAAACTGGTGATTGTCCTGAACGAAGATCATCGCACGGTCCTGCTCACGACACAGGATGCCGCAAATGCACAGGGACTGAGTCCCTATGATACGACTTCAGCACGGCGGACCGGCACCGGAAACATCGTTGAACCATAAGCGTCATCTGAAAATGCGAACTCGTACTACCCGCTGCGTTCTGCTTCCAGTTGTCTCAGTCTCTGCATGAGCTGCTCATCGGAGTCAATCTGTCCATTTTCCTGTGCTGTCACGAATCGGGTGGACAGATCTTTCAGTTGGGGTTGAAGTTCGCTGAGTGTATCCGGGGAGACTCTTTCGGTGAACATCACTCCATCCAGGTGATCATTCTCGTGCTGAACAACTCGCGCCTCGATGCCCTCCAGTTCAAATCGAAATTGCTGCCCATCGATATCAAACGCTTCGACAACAATCCTTTCCGCCCGATTCACAGGTCCGAAAATTTCCGGCATACTCAGGCACCCTTCCTCGACCTCCTCACTGCCATTTCGTCGAAGAATCTCAGGATTAATAAAGACCTGTTCGTACTCCGGTTGTTCCGGATCACCTGTCGGATTGATCACAAACATACGATACGGCAGCGCAACCTGATTGGCTGCCAGCCCAATTCCATGGGCTTCGTACATCAGTTCAAACATCTGGTTGACCCACTCCTTCAGTTGAGGGTCTACACGGGTAATATCTTTCGATTTCCACCGCAAAGCCGGATGTGGATAAAAGACAATCTGCAGAGCTGACATGGACTATGATTCCAGCGAGACTGACATCGCATTTTTTTGGCAGTATCGCGTTCCTGCTGATGTGTTCAAGGCGAAGATGTGATGTCTCTGTTTTCGAGAAGACGTAATACGGACCAGATCGTCGTACGTTTCTCTTCCCTCATTCTGCTATGGGATGGACATATTGCGACCCAATCGAGTGCCCGACTGGTACAGACAGTGGGAGATGCACGAGTCTGCGATGCGGGAGAACTGCACAGAGAATTCGACGGTCTTTCCTCAAGAGAACAGGCCCCGGTTGACTTAGGATTCACTCAATTCAAAAAAATAGCCACATGGTTAATCGAATCACCACAATCGGCCGTATTTTTCTGTTCTGCACTGTCACTGCTGCTGGACAGTTTACCGAAATTGGTGCACATGCCTCAAATGAAGACCGTCTGATTGATGTCCTGAAGCAGCGTCCGTCATTTGGAACGGTACTGGATCGTGTCAGTAAATTTCACACTGAGCGTGGAACACTGAACGATCTGATCATTCAGCTCAGCAGTGTGCCAATGTCACAGCCTGATGCTGCAGTAAGTCATCTCATAGCCGGAATGCTGCAGATCCGGCGGGGGTACGGTGCTGAGGCTGTGACGATGCTGGAAGCAGTCGAGCAGCAGCGTCCGGAGGATCCCGCGGCGTCGCTGGCGCTCGGACGCGCACTCAGAGATGCGGGAGACGTCTCCGCAGCGATCTCAGCATTTGAACGAAGCCTGAAAAAGAAACCATCAAAATTCAACCGGCGAATAATCTATCAGGATTTGTTTCAGCTTCATCAACGCACAGGAAATACCAGTCTTTCTCTCAAGATTCTGCTGAAGATGGAATCGGATTTCCCTGGTGACCGGGCAATTCGTGAAGATATCGCTGCACGACTGCAGGAATATGGCCAGTTGCAGGCTGCTCTCGTCCGATGGGATCGCCTAGCTTCCGATGCGATAAACCCTGAACGTCGAGTTCAATACCGTCTGTCCGTCGCCGACATTCAGTTGCGTCTCGGAAAAAACGAACAAACACTTAAGACGCTTGAGACTGAACTTGATCAGATTCGTCCTGACAGCTGGTTGGATGAAGTAATCCGTACCAGAATTGAGTCGGTCTTACTGAGTACACGTGGACGTCCCGGAGTCATCAAATACCTTCGTGGTCGGCTTGCTGAACATCCGCACGAGATTGCCTCGGTCACCCGGCTCGCAGCTCTGCTGACCGCACAGGGAGAATTCAACGACGCGTCCAGCCTGTATTTGCGGGCAATCGAACACCTGCCGTCGTCGGTTGACCTGCGGATCGCACTGATCAGGTTGCTGACATTACAGGACAAGATCCGCGAAGCCATTGCTGTCGGCAGGCAACTCCTGAAACTCAATGAGTCCGGAACTGACGAATATAAGCTCGTCGGTCGTTTGTTGCTTCGAGATCCAGAGCTGAATCAAGACCAACGCGAGCAGCAGGCCTCAGCGATCTGGATGCAGATCTGTGAAGACCCAACGGATGCGGTGACCCTGGCCTGGGTCGCACGGCTTCATCGACAATCGGGAATGTCCGACCGGGCAGCAAAGTTGTTTCGCCAGGTAACGAAGCTATCCCCGGAAAATATAACCTGGCGAGAAGAACTCGGAGAGACACTCTACGAACTGGGACAGAGAGAAGAGGCACTGCATGAGTGGAATGCGATCGCAGCGGATTCCCGACAGACCACAGAAAATATGACACGACTGTCAGAAATTCTGGAGAAGGCCGGCGAATTCGCCGCGTCACTGCAAACAATGCAGCAAGCCTGTCTTCTGAAGCCCGGAATCAATGACCATCTTCGGCTGGTACGGCTGTTGCGGCAGTCCGGCCAGATGGAAGAAGCCTACACACAATTGAATCTCGTCCGAAAATCAGCTGTGTCTTTGGATGAACGGCGAATCATCAATGATGCCTACATCGCATTGTGGGAACAGGATCCCGGACTTCACACGCGTATCGTCCAAACGCACAATCACCTCCGGCAGAACCACCATGACACACACGGATGGCTTCAGCTGGCCCTGATGGCCAGAACCATCGGCAGAATTTCAGATGCTGTCCGCTACCTGAGTCGTGCAACCGCAACTGACCCGGATTCAATCCTGGCATGGCAGGCATCTGCTGAGATCTACACAGAGGCAGGACTCCTGGAACGCGCTGCGGCAGCCAGCCGCCACGTTGCAGATCTAAGTCCTCAAAACCGCACGCAAGCACTTCAGCGGGTCGTGGATCTGGAACAGCAACTGGGACGTACAAAACATGCAGTTCAGGCAGCTGAATTACTCATCAGAGAATCACCCGGACATGCAAACAGTTGTCGACAGTTCGCGGAACTGTGTTTCGCAACCGGTCGGGAGACAGACGGCCTGAATTGTCTCCGAACGTGCGTGCGGCTCAATCCGGATGATCATCAGTTGACGATGGATCTGGCAGAGATACTGATGGAACGATTTCAACTCGAGGATGCAATATTCCTGCTTTGGCAGGCATTTCATCAGGCCCGAGATCCGGGTCATCGCTTCGCGATCGTTGAGGCCCTGATCGACACAGCCAAACAGACAGACACAATCGACCGGGTCATGGATCAGCTCGCGACGGCAACCAGTCTTGACCCGGTCGATCGCAGCCTGTGCATCGCTGCAGCATGGAACTACGTTGACAATTCAGCGCGGGCGACGGAATTGCTGGAACAGTCCGCTCTTCAATTCGGACGTGATGTGCGGATACTGAAGATGCAGGTTGAGCTGGCAGAAGCGCAGGACAGACTGGACCTCGCATCGCACTATCAGCAACAGGTAATCGCACTCAGTACATCTGTGGAAGATCGCATTCACCTTGCCGATTTGCAGTTCAGGACGGGACAGCTAAGTGAATCAGAGCTCAGCTGGATTCGCGATGCCCGCTCCGGAACTGACACAGCAGCAGCAATTCGCAGTATCGATCGATTCCTTGACGGGGGACGCGTGGAAGCAGCCGAATTGATGTGTCGGCGTCTCTCCGCTGATCGTCCGAAGGACTGGCGAGTACTCTATCGTCTGGCAATCATTCAATGGCGTCTGGATCACCGCGAAGAGGCAGTGGCCACTCTGCAGAAGATCGTGGATCTGGATTTGGCACCCGACCACGTATTTTTGGAGCCGCAATCCCGGTCTGCTGTGAAGACCGACCTTCAACTCGCGACAACCAGACGACAACAATCGGCTGTCACGAAACCACTACCTGCCTTGAGTCCGCTTTCTCGACGCGTAAACCAAATTTTCAGCGCATTGAACTGGCTGCAATTGTACACAGGCGACGAATTGTATTCTCAGACCCTGTCTCCCCCGGCCGATTATGGAGGCGCCCGCTGTGCGGCAGTCGGATTACTGTGGCTGAACCAGGATTTCGAAGGCCGGGCAGAAATTGGCTCAAAGCTTGCCGCAACAGTCAACGTCAGCTACCGTCAAATTGCCGACTGGTGTTCAATCGTCGTTACATCACACTGGGCGAATCCTGCCGCAGACCGGGCAACAGTGCTACCGGTGGTACGATTTGACGACCTGATCGAAAAGCTTACGAAGTCAGATGATGTGGAGCATCATCTGGTATCGTTGGGATTGCAGTGTACAGGTGGTGTTTTTCGAAATTTGTCGATACGAACACCGTTGGCATCTGTCCATTCGACTACTGCAGCAGACGTACTCGCCGCAGCTGAAAAAACAGCAACGGAACACCCGGAGTGGCTTGGAGACATTGGAGGATGGCCGGCGGTATTTCGTTATTTGGAGAGAGGAGGCCAGTCCACACCGTGGCCCGAGGTGATCTCGCGTCTGAGTCAGTCATCAAATCCCTTGACGCTCGTCTCCGCGACAGATCTGGCATTTGCTGCCCAGGATCTGAATTCCGTAGCGGCATGCATCCGAAAATCGATCACGCAGCAGTCCGACCATGCAGTCGCGGCGAGCCTGCGGCAACTTTCATCACGGTTAAGAGCATTTGCCAAACCGTTTGTTGAACGAGGGGACAGCGAAACCGTCAGGAAGATTGTAGACCTGCTCCTGGAACTGCGGGCACTGCGTTATGTACCGGTCACCGGGCAGGACATCGGTAACGTTATCACATATACGTCGACCGCGGACAAAGAAGATTCCGCAAGTGACCGATTTCCGTTGCTGACGCTGGCTGCAGATCCGCAATTACACCGCAAGAATGCAACGCAACGGAGGCAACTTCTGTATCAGACGGTTGTCCACGATGAGAATCAGCGTGAACCGTCAACATCGACGCAGGTTCGGAAACAACTGGATCTTGAAATCGTGTCGTTATTCCTGGATCTTAAATCCAGTGATGCTTCCAATAGTCTGCAGACACACCTTACCGAGGTTGCACAGGATCAAACTGAGCTGGTTTGGATTCCGGCGACAATAGCGCTGGCACGGCTGCACACAGTTCAGGATGAGCACGATCAGGCGATGATCACGATTCTCCCTGTCATTAAACAACTCCCGCACGCAATTGAACTCCGTCTGGCTGCTGCCAGGTATCTGTCACGTGTTGGTGCTGACCGCGAAGCACTCTCTCTGATGAGTAAGCTCCCTGTTCAGTACCGTCGAGACGTGATTCTGAAAACCGAACGATTTGTCCTGGAAGTCTGTGTGAATTTGAGAGATCAGGTCCGTGCCGAACTGGCTGCTAAACGGCTGTTTAATCTCAAGCTGACGAAAATGGAAGCGGATTCTATCGCCAGGCAACTCAGCGAAATCGGATTGCCTGAAGTATCTCGTCGATTCACCTCACGCGTGCCGCAGGAACCAACGGGGCGCGCTGCAGGACTCCACAGGCTTATGACACAGTATTTCGACGAGGGAAACACGGCAGCTGCCGTGCGAATCGCAAGAAATCTCATACTGCAACCCTCTGTCGCTCTGGAAGGTACGTCAGTGGCCACATCAGTCCAGATACGACACGACGCCATAAAAATGCTCGCAAAGTGCAAAGCCCTCAGTCCCATCATTCGACAGTTGCAGTCTCGTACAGATCACCAAAACGCATCAATTCATCATCAACACCTGCTGGTCGAATTGTTACGGGCAGATGGGCGGAGTGCAGATGCTGAGCAAACCGCTGCACCACTTCGTCATTCGCTGGCTGAAAAACCAATTGAAGCAATCCAGCTGGCGAGACAGCTGGAACGTCAGGGGAGAATCGAATCGGCCAGCGATATCTGTCGCTACCTGTTGCAGGCTGACATCACATTGTTTCACAAGGATTACTATCGCTTTATCCGCCTGTTCGAACGCACCGGACGTCTGGAAGAACTTGCCGAGATGCTCCTCGCAGCGAACCTGCAACAGGACGGCATGTCACACTGGGGTGTGCAGCAACTGACAGAGCGGCTGTTGCCGTTTAATGAGGCTCGGAGCCTGCAGCTGTTCGATGCAGCCTGGCGGGCATGGCCAGCCAGCCGAGCTGCTCTGCTTGCAAACATTTCACATGAAGCCATCTGGAGTCTGCCGGAAGTTTTCGAATATGAATGCACAAAATTGATTCCAACGAAACAATATCGTCCGCCCCGATGGTCCGGCATCGGTGAACGTCTTAATATCACTGGCAGAGGCCGCGCTACGGGAATGTTGACACGATTACTTCACGTTCCGGTTCGAAACGGTGACTGTGAAGAATTATTGCAGAAGGTCCGCAGCGCGATGCACCTTCAGCCCGACTGGATGAGTGGACATATCTATGAATCCGTTTTGGAGGCCTATCTCGATCGACAGAAATCTGTCGCCATAAAAATGCACAGTTTTCTGGATATACATCTGGCGAAGATGCCACCCGGCGCGGTCTGGGTCACCGCCTGCGAATTGGATAACATCGGCGCCAGTGAGCTCAGAGAAATCGTGATTCGTATGCTGCGTCATCTCAGTGACTTCCAGCAGGCAGGTGGCGTGTTATTGAAGTCCGGTGCTTCCTGGCATGCCTCGCCGGATTATTTTCTGGCGCAGGAATATGCTGCGGCTCGGGACCCTGCATCTACGGCAATCATCGTTGACCGATTATACAGACGGGTCGAAACACAGCCGAATCAGCCTGAGAGCCGTAACGGGCCTGATCACCAGGTACCCTTTCAGGATCTTGCAGAAATCCTGCAACCGGGTGCCCCGGCACAGGCACAGCGGATTCTTGACCTCGCCAAGACCACAGAATTCAATGCAAAAAAACTTCCAGACGAGCACTTAACTGCACCAACCGAAAAAACAGCCGAAGTAATCCAGGCAGTCCGCAATCGCCTGCTGAAACAAACACCGTAGAGCGTTTCAACAGAGTGGAAGATTGCCAGCCCTGTTGAACCTGATTATTCGTGTTGCGAGCCAGCACAGTACATCGCGACGCGTATGAACCTGCTACGAGATGTCCAATCGATCAATTGCGGGTTAGACATTCTGACTCCGCGCAAATCAACTCGCCGTAGCGTTTGCAATTTGCATCGTATCGTCAGCATAATCGAGCACCTGGTGAGTCTTTGTATTCTTCTGCCCTGAGGATGTGAATCATGTCAACTACTGCGGCCGGCCCGGAACTGCACACCAACGTTTCTGCGTTTCTTTCACAATCCCTCCATAAGGCGTATGTGAACGGCCAGTGGGTGGAGGCATCCACAGGCGCCACGTTCGACGTGGTCGATCCCGGTGCTGGCAGCAGGATTGCGACGGTAACCAGCATGCAGAAGGAAGACGTCGACGCTGCTGTGGACGCTGCTGATGCTGCCTTCAACAAGGGCACCTGGTCAAAGATGCCTGTTAATGAACGTAGTGCAGTGCTGCACCGTATCGCGGAAGCCGTCGAACAGCGGCTTCCCGAATTTGCTCAGATTGAGTCTCTCGACTGTGGTAAAGTTTATGACCAGGCGGTTGGCGACATTCAGGGGCTCATTAACACATTCCGCTACTTTGCTGATCTCGCACAGGCAGTAAACTACCGGAACGTCCTCGCTGTCAAAGGACACGAAGCCTGGGTCGCCCGACATGCGTGGGGGCCATGCGGGTTCATCATTCCCTGGAACTTCCCGTTTCTCCTCGCGGGCTGGGGACTCGGTCCAGCTCTCGCAGCCGGCAATACGTGTGTTCTGAAACCAGCTGAAGACACTCCATTGTCCGCACTTTATTTCTGTCGAATGATACAGGAACTCGATTTACTGCCACCAGGAGTCCTGAACGTTGTGCCTGGAGAAGGAGAAACTGCAGGAGCTGCTGTCGCCGCCAATCCAAAATTCCGCCGTATGAGTTTCACAGGTTCACCCGAAGTCGGACGTCTGGTTGCAGAGGTTTGTGGTCGCAACCTTGTACCTGTCAAGCTGGAACTTGGTGGCAAGGGCGCTGCTGTCGTCTTTGAAGACGTCAATATTCAGGAGACGGCTCAAAAACTCGTAGAAGCAATCACCTTCCACACGGGTCAGGTATGTTGTGATGCAACACGCTGGCTGATTCAAAAGGATATTTACGACAATTTCGTGGATGAGTGCATTGCAAAAATGAAGTCCGTCAACGTTGGTTACCAAATGGACGAAGGGACTCAGATGGGCCCGGTTGTGAATCAGAAGCAACGTGAACGTGTCCTGGGATATCTGGAAAAAGGCGTTGCCGAAGGAGCGGAGCTAGTCCTCGAAGGCGGTGCCGCCAGTGTGACTGGCCGTGACGGTTATTTCGTCAAGCCGGCACTGATCGCCGGTTCGCTCAATAATATCGCCGCTCGTGAGGAAATTTTCGGACCTGTTGCTTTTCTCTCTCCTTTTGAAGATGAGGAGGAAGGCGTCCGCCTTGCCAACGATACCGACTATGGTCTGGGTAACAGCGTCTGGTCTTCCGATCTGTCACGATGTGCCCGCGTCGCTGAATCGTTTGAATCCGGAAATGGCTGGATCAACGCACACAATGTCATCGTCCATGGTGTTCCGTACGGTGGTGTCGGAAAGAGCGGCATGGGTGGCGGAGTCATTTCTCCGGAAACACTTAACGATTACCTGAGGCCAATTTCCGTCGTACGACCTTTGTAGGTCCGCAGGAGATTCGAGTCCGGAAGAGACACAACACTTGAGCCCGCAATTTGGGGTCTGTCGCGCCTGTTGTTTGATCATCATGATGATCGACGCGATCAGATTTCGATGTTCAGCAGGCCCGACAACAACCGGCGCATAGAGTGTCGTTACAGGTCGTTGCGTCGACATGCCGGGTGATAAGTTCAGGATGCCATCCTGATGCTTTGGGCATCAGAGTGTATATCCGGAGTAGTACAGTCACTTACGGTGTCCGAACTCGACTGTCTTCCTCAACTAATTTATTTAGTCGCAGAATCCGCACAACTCCGGATATTTCTGTTCGGTCAACCCGCCGAAAAAAACCACGTACACGAATACACTTTCGATCATCAATCGATTCGCAAACTGTGTCGGCGCCGTCCATGACACACAACAGAAAATTTGGCCACACAGTTTCTGCCGAACTCATTTTTTTTCACAGCGGAATCGTCACATTTTACAGACAACTCACGTCGGTTCGTTTTCGACAGGATGCCGCACACCAGGGTGATTTCCGGCAATAACGATTTCATTTCTCTCTGTACGGGACAATTCTTCAAATGTCTGAATCAATCTGCAACTGGGGCATCCTGAGTACTGCAAATATCGCAATGAAAAACTGGCATTCGATTGCATTGTCCGGAAACGGCCGAGTGGTTGCCGTTGGCAGCCGCGAATCCGCCAGAGCCCAGACATTTATTGACGCGTGCCAGTCATCGGTTCCGGTTACTCATCGCGTTGATGCCGTTGAAGGTTATGAAAATCTTTTGGCCCGTGACGACATCGACGCAGTCTATCTGCCACTTCCTACCGCACTGAGAACCGAATGGGTAATTAAAGCTGCCAATGCAGGTAAGCACGTCATGGTAGAAAAACCATGCGGAGTCACGGCAGCCGACGTTCAGCGAATAATCGATGCCTGCAGCGCCAACAAGGTACAGTTCATGGACGGTGTGATGTTTATGCATAGTGCCAGACTACCGGCCATGCGGGCGGTACTGAACGATGGCATCAGTATTGGCCCGGTGAGACGTATCACCAGTCACTTTAGTTTTCACGCGGAAGACGATTTTTTTACCTCCAACATTCGCGGCAGCGTCGGTCTGGAACCGGCTGGCTGTCTCGGCGATCTGGGCTGGTATACGATTCGTTTTTCACAGTGGGTGATGAACTTCGAAATGCCGGTCGAAGTTCGAGGTCGGATTCTTCAGGGAGTACCGCGCAACGACAGTACAGAAATTGTGCCGGTCGAGTTTCAGGGTGAAATGCACTATGCCAGCGGTGTATCATCGACATTTTTCAATTCCTTTTGCGCACACAATCAACAGCTGGCAATTGTGTGTGGTGCTCTCGGAGATCTGCAGCTGAATGACTACGTGCTGCCGTTTTATGATCGTGAACTGTCATTTGAAGTGTCCAATCACTCATTCGAGATGGATGCCTGCCGGTTCAATATGGCCCGTCGTACTCGGCGGTTCAGCGTCAACGAATACGCCAACAATGCAGCTGATGCACAGGAAACCAATCTATTCCGTAATTTCGCGGCACTCGTGAATTCCGGCCAGCGAGATGATCATTGGCCCAGGATCACACTGCAGACTCAACAGATTCTTGATGCCGTCCTGACGTCTGCACAGAACGGCAGCGAACCGGTTCCACTGCAGGACACTGCTGCAATCTGAAATTCAGCGGCACGTTAAAACTGTGTCTTTGACGTGCATACTGTAATCCAGAAAATCCATCGCCAACCGACAGCCTGCTCAATCTACATTACCTGAAAGTCAGTCGATGTCCGCCACTGCCGAGATTTTGTCAGAACTTGAAGCACTGCGTTTGATTGATCCTCATACGCATATCAACCCACATGCGGCAGCCTCAGATTCACTGGCTGATATTCTTGGATATCACTACTACACGGAACTAGCCCATTCCGCTGGCCTGCCTCGCGATCAAATTGAAGAGCCCGGCATCGATCCAAAAGAAAAGGTGGCTCGTCTGGTACCATGGCTGGCGACTATCGAAAATACGACTCAATACAGCTGGCTGCTCGAGATGTGCCGTGTATTCTTTGATTTCGAAGGAAGCCTTATCAACGAATCCAACTGGGAAGCTCTCTACGATTCTTCACGGAAACTCATGCAGGGACAGACATGGGAATCCACTGTTCTGGAGAAAAGTGGACTCGATCAGGTCTATCTGACGAACGACTTTGACGACGCGCTCACCGGCTTTGACACTCAGTTGTATGTTCCATGCCTGAGGACTGATGACCTGGTCTTTAATCTTCAGAATTCTGAAGTGCGTGATCGTCTGGCAACGGCCACCGGCATTACGGCAAAGGATTCCGGTACACTGCGTCAGGCAGTGGGGGCATTATTCGATCATTTCGCTGCCAATAATGCGCGTGCATGTGCGATTTCACTACCCCCGGACTTTTCTCCGGAATACGTCAGTGATTCTCGAGCCGATATACTCCTGGAAAAAGCGGCAGCGGATCAGGCGCTTGACACTTCGGAATGCAGAGATCTGAGCTGCTTCGTATTCCTCTGCCTAACAGAGCAGTGTGCGGATCGTGAGTTTCCTTTCGATCTCATGATCGGCGTGAATCGGAACGTCTACGAAGACGGTGTTTATCAGGGGCAGGATCTCTACGACAAGCGAGTGTCACTGATTCAGTATCGTCAGCTGTTCAACGCATTTCCTCAGGTGATCTTTCCAATATCGGTCCTGTCGGAAACGAGCGGACAGGAACTCGTCAGCTATGCGTGGATTTTTCCGAACGTCCTGCCACACGGCCATTGGTGGTATTCAAATATCCCGGTATTCATTGAAAAGGACTGCCGCAGTCGGCTGCAGGCGGTCCCCCGTACAAAACAGATCGGCTACTACAGTGACATGTATAAGCTGGAGTTTGCTCTACCGAAATTTGCGATGTATCGTCGAATCCTGGCTCGAGTCCTTGCGACAGACTTTGTCCGGGATCGCGGCTGGACCGTCGTACAGGCGGTTGAGCTGGGTCGTCAGATCCTTCGTGGGAACGTTGAAAGGGTGTTTGGAGCATGATCACACCAGACATCCCGCATAAGCTGGCAGACGATCGTCTCTTAGGCACGTACTGATCGGAACGGGAAAAATCCCGGATCCAGGTCGAAGTTCCATCGAAGGTCTAATGAAATTCAGGAGAATACCGGCCACACTTGTAATATTCAGCAGTAACTGCAGTCTGAGCGCCGACGATTTGCCGGAGACAGCCCGAAATGGCTCGCCTTGTTTTGTTGCTTGATGGTAAAGCAACGTCCTACGAATTGACCCTCCTCCCGGTTCAGCTCGGCCGGCATCCGGACTGCGACATCCATCTCGATTCGGGGATGGTATCGCGGTTTCACGCCCAGCTGAATCGCGATGAAAATCGATATTTGCTTGAAGACCTGGGTAGCGGCAATGGTTCCTTCCTCAATGGCAGGCAACTGGACGCAAATACGCCTCAGGAGCTGAGAAACGGAGATCGAATCAAACTGGGCCCGATGAAGCTGAGGTTCGAAAACGACGTCTCGAACCAGGCGGGAACAGACACATTTGAGTTGACGACCGGTATTGAACTCGATGACGGGGACACAAGTACGATCCTGGGATCGGCAGCCGCCAATGGATACGGGTTTCTCGAGGTGCGTCCGGAAGACAAACTTCGGGGGATTCTGAAGATCAACGAAGCACTGTCTCGCACGGTTGAGTTGAGCAGTATCGCGCCAAGAATCCTGGATACGCTGTTCGATATCTTTCCACAGGCAGATCGTGGAATGATCATGATCAAAAATGATCCGGGTGCGCCACTGATTCCGGTCGCTCAAAAGCATCGAGATGATTCGGTCGATGATTCCGTTCGCATGAGTCGGACGATTCTGGATCGAGTCCTCAATGAACGAAAGGGGATTCTTTCAGCCGATGCGGCCAGCGATTCACGCTTTAGTGCCAGCGAATCAATTTCCAGTCTGACCATCCATTCCATGATGTGTGTTCCGCTGCTGAATCTGGAAGAAGATCCGTTTGGTGTGATCAGCCTGGACACTCAGAATCCGCTGACACGATTTACAGAGGATGATCTGCAGTTGCTGCTGGCCGTGGCCACGCAGGCAGCCCATTCGTACGAAAACACACGTCTGCTGGTTTCTCACCTCGAGAAGCAAAAGCAGGACAAGGAAATGGGCGTTGCCAGAAATGTTCAAAGAGCTTTGTTACCGGACCAGTTACCGGAAGTGAATGGCTATCGCTTTTACGCGTCGTACGATTCAGCTCAGGCGGTCGGTGGTGACTACTTTGACTGTTTTCAAATAAGTGACACCAAGGTTTGTGTCGCGTTCGGAGACGTAGCGGGGAAGGGGGTTCCTGGCGCCTTAATCATGTCGAGAATCTCCAGCGTTGTACAGAACACGCTGAGTTTCACAGATGATGTCAGTGTCGCGATCCGGAGAATTAATGACCACATGTGTCACAAAATGGTCGAAGGGCGTTTCGTCACCTTCATCCTCGGTGTACTTGACCTTGGAGAGAACACGTTCACGTTCGCGAATGCGGGTCATATGTCACCTCTGGTTCGCCGCAACTCCCGTACGGTCGATGAAGTCAATGACGCGTCGATCGGTATTCCTGTGGGAATTATGCAGGACTATCCGTACGAGGTTGAGAAACACAACATCGAACCTGGTGACACATGGGTTCTGATCACCGATGGCGTCGATGAGGCCATGGATCCTGAGTCCAATTTATACAGCAAAGATCGTGTCAGGGCATTCGTTGACAGCAGCCGACACACACCCGAAGAGCTGTGCAAAGCTTTACTGGCGGACGTGCGAACCCATGCTGCCGGACGTCCTCAAAATGACGACATCACCATCATGGTATTTGGACGAGACAGATAGCAACTGACTCAACCGGCCAAGGTAAAGCCGGATTCGTGGTTTCGTTGCCGTGGCTGCGCCGCCTAATCAATCGGAAGACGAGCGCCAGTGCATTTCAGTGGGTTCGGCTACTTTGCGATAACCGAGGCTCATCAGGACTTCCAGTACTTCACTCCAGGTTGGAAACGGACGCCCGCTCTTGCGTTTGTATTCGTCCATTGCACGCATGAACTCCACTTCGTTGATCGAGTAATCACGTTCACACGTCGTCGGATCGATCTGTCGACGGCGTTCCTGCTTCCGACGATCAGTAACTGGCGTCTGAGCGCTATTGTCTGCATCGCCGGGAATATTTTCCGGGCGGTGGATTTTTCGAATCCGTCGTTCGTTGTTACTTCTGCGTCGATCCGTAATCACAAGATTCGTGCTGGTCGCCAGCATAATTAACCCCTGCATACTTTGAGGGAAAGACGGAAACCGTTCCAGCAGCCACGGGCAGATGGAATGAAAGGCCGACCGTCCGAAAGTGCCTTGAGGGTCCGTTGCTGTTTCACAAACGAATCCTCACGTAACAATGTCAGTCTTCCACACAATCGTACTGACAGTCGGACTTTTCCGTCTGGCTAAAGCAGGCAATCGAGAGTGACGTGAGAGAATGCAGATAAAATCCGGTTATGTCGAATGTATGGGCCAATCTGCAGCGGTGACCTCTGATTCTGCCAGGGACGAAAAACAACGAGAATGAGATTCAAGCAGACCTTATACACTGATCCTACAATCAGAATTATTTGTGATATCCCAGCGACTGCATCACGTCGAACAGTTCTTCGAAAGTAATAAATCGACGACAGTTTCGGGCTTTGTAGTCGTCAACAGCGTCAGCAAGTTCCACAACTTCCGGGCGCGAAGAGCGTTTGCCGTCACAAAACTGACGACGTTCCCGGCCGCTCTCACTGCCCTGATCCGACCTGCGACGATCCTGAAACTGCGTCTGGACACCCGGTTGTTCGATTTGTTGCAACATGGCAGTATCTCCCATTGAATTCAGCACATGGAAAACGAAGAGTCTTCCATGCGACTGAACTCTGGGACGCAATTTTACTGCGAGCAAACGCAATCCGTGAATCAACTGCTGATTGTATTGCTGTTCGAATCGCATCATCATGAATACATTGCCTGCGCCACAGGCAATGATTATTTCGCCTCGTTTGATACGATGCTTTTCGGCGACAATCACAAATGACACAAGATGTCCTATGCCGGATAAATTTGACAATCAACACAGTCCTGAAGTAATCGCAGTGCTGGGTGGCGGAGCAATGGGAACGGCCTGTGCGACTGTTCTGGCCCAAAACTGTCGACATTCGGTACGTCTTTGGGTGCGTAATCCCACATTCGCCGCACATATTGATGAGACTCGTGAAAACAGTCGACTACTGCCGGGGGTCCGTCTGCCGGACGCCGTTCAGGTCTCCGACGATTCCGCAGTGGTTTTGCATGAAGCCACGATCGGACTGATCTGTATTCCAACTAAAGGCATTCGATCAACATGTGAACTCATTGGCCCGGTGCTCGCACCATCCACGCTGCTGGTGAGCGCTGTTAAGGGTATTGAAGTCGATACTTTGAGTCGCCCCAGTCAGATTCTGCAGGAGTTACTGGGAAATCGACCAGTCGTCGCTCTGGGTGGCCCGTGTCACGCTGAAGAACTGGCTCGAGGGAAACCAACTTCAGTTGTCGCTGCCTGCGATAAACTGCCACACGCAGAACATGTTCGGGATGCATTGTCCGGTGAAACACTGCGGGTCTATTCGAATGGAGATCTTCAGGGCGTTGAACTGGGGGGAGCCCTGAAAAACGTGATCGCGATCGCAGCCGGCATCTGCGACGGACTGAAACTGGGGGACAATGCAAAAGCAGGACTGATTACTCGCGGTCTCGCTGAGATGACACGATTTTGCCGAACCATGTCGGTTGCACCCGAAACATTGTACGGACTGGCCGGTATCGGCGATCTAATCGCCACTTGCGGCAGTCAGCACAGTCGTAATCGACACGTTGGAGATTTGCTGGGACAGGGCTGGAAACTGACGGCAATTGAAGAGTCAATGAGCGCGGTTGCCGAAGGTGTGCTCACCGCACGCAGCGTGCGCAGCCTGGCTCGGCAACACCAGATCGAAATGCCGATCGTGGAAGTTGTTTGTCATGTGTTATTTGACGGCCGGTCACCCCAGGCAGCCACGGAAGATCTCATGCAACGTCCGCTGAAAGCCGAATAATCAGATCCGTACGTTGGTCTCTGTACGTTACGAACGAAAGTCTGAAAATTCTGCAATCTGCTGGAATGAATCCTGCGACGTCGTGCATTGTCACTGTGAGCGCAGCAAATCTCAGTTTCGAGCCACTGAAATCCTCTGGAACTATTCGCTCTCAGGAAACGGGGTCGGTACAGCATTCGCAGGGGGCAGGCGCCCGGCCAGTGCATCCTCGATCCGTTGCGCAGCTTTGCGATCATTTTCAGCACCGGACCGGTCTCCCCTGCTGTTGCGCTGTGCTGCCCGGTCCCGATAAACCCGTGCAAACGTTTCGTCGAAGCGGCGAGCGGATTCGAAATCTTCGATTGCCTGATCAAGGTTGTTCATCGCCAGCCAGGTCTCACCACGAATCGAAAATGCTTCGAGCGATGCCTCGATAACAAGCGATTTCTCGCAGTCATCCAGCGCCTTTTGCAGATCACCAGTCCGTGAATGAATCCGGGCACGGCCATTCAGAGCTTCTGTGTTCGACGGTTCAAGAGTCAATGCATTAGTATAATTTCTAATCGCAGCGTCGTGTCGATCCCCGTCCGCCAGACAGTCTCCTCTGGCCACCCAGCGTGAGGCGTCCTTCTGGTCCCGATTCAGGTGTCGTGTCAGGTTCGACAGACGCTTGATCCATGCTATTGTCCGCTGATCGGCTGCGGCCTCTTCGAATCGTTCCAACTCCCTCAGAGCGACCTGACGATGTCCATACCAGCGTGCGTCAAGGTCATCGTGTTCGATTGCTGTCGAAAACGCCCTACAGGCCGCTTCATAATTTTTAAGCTTTAGATTGATCAGACCTCGATTGTTCCATGCTGCAACATAGCTCGGATTCAATTGAATCGCACGCTCAAGATTTGGCAACGCCTGTTCCAGATCTCCATGTTTCATCTGTGCAAAACCGATATTGTTCCAGCCGTCTACAAACCCGGGATCGCACTCCACTGCTTTCTGAAACTGCTCAATGGCCTCTTCGAAATTTTCCTGCTGCAGGAAAATCAGGCCACGATTGTTCCAAGCCGCCGTCAGTTTGGGATCCAGCCTGATGGCCGCAGCAAAATCCTTCAAAGCATCCTCATAGACCCCGTGGGCCATCAGGAAATAGCCACGGACGTTTCGCAGTTCTGCATTTGTCGGATCTGAGAGAATCGCCGAACTAAAGTCAGCTCGTGCACTGGCCAACTCACCCGCAAACGCATAGATATCTGCTCGCATACGAAACAGTCGACTGTCGGAAGGATCAATACCAATAGCCTGGCTCAGAGCTTCAATTGCCTGCGGACTCTTCCGAAGCTCAGCAGCCTGTCGGGCACTGGCGATCAACTGTTCAATTGTCTGTTGCTCCTCCACGCTCAACTGTGGAAGACCAGCATTGTCTCCGTTCGGATTCCGTAAATTCAGCGTAACACCAGAAGAATTCGCTGCCGGTTGAGGCATCTCCGAACCGCAGCCGGCGATTGCCAGACAACAAATGCTGAGACAGATCGTACGCATTGAAAGAGTTCCTTCTCTGGAACAATCAGAATCTCTTGAAATACACATGAAACAGCACACTGCCGGAAACTGCCATTCGACTGAGTCAGCACATGACTCGTCCCACCAGCGATCTTTTACAGCAAGACCGCGTGCAGCCGTGTGTGTGTGTGTGTGTGTGTGTGTGTGAAACAAGGCTATAACTGTCGTTGCTTCGCCGTGTCAATTGCGATTCTTTACCAGGGACACCGAGTGACCTGACGTTACTGCCGACGACGGCGGAGAACCAGCAGGGACTGCCGATCATCCTTTTCGGTAAGAATCCGGCTTCAGACTGTCACCGATACTGGATCGGATCGGACGCCGCAGGTGTATCGACCACAGACGATTCGTCGATTCTTAATCTCATGTTGTCCAACAGAACTGTATGAGCAGCAGACAGATTGGCAGCAACCAGTTCAACGAGTGCGATCTGACCCATATTCATCGATCGCAATTCCGGTGCGACGGCTATGTCGGCCAGTTTTACAGACAGAGAATGGACAGTCGTCGGTGGAACCTCGAAATGCATTTCATAATGATCCGCAGAGTCGAACCTGCGGTTCAAATGCGGATGGTCATATATTTTCAGAGTCAGATCGACAGACGCTGATGTCATATTATGAATATCCCAGGTGAACAGGTCATAACCGCGCCAATCCATTGTCGGCCAGATCATCATGATCCCGGAAACACGGCCCGGATAAAGATCCAATTGCAGTGAATGTTCCCCGTGACTGGCCCATTCAGACGTACGTCCCATCGTTGACTGCAGTTCCGTCCATGCACCGAGGTCAACACTTCGTTCAAACGAGGCCAGCAATGGAAAGTCCTGTTTTTGGACGACAGCTCCCCAAACTCCCAGTGCCGGCTTCAGCGTGACCATCGCCAGTATCATGAACGCCACGATCACCAACAACTTTTGCCGAACTCCGGTGGCCACACGACTACGCATCCAGAGCACACCACTGAGAACACCGGCGGCATTTGATACAAGATCTCCGACAGCCGGACTTCTTCCGACAAATGTCTGCAGGAATTCTCCCATGCAGCCCAGCAGCAGACAGCCTCCGGAAAGCAGCATGGTCTCAGCAGTTGCAACACAGTGTAGTTGACCGTAACGCGCAGACAGTCCAATGCTGCACGGATCAAGAAACCCGGCAAATGCCAGCAGAAGCGCACAGAATATGGGGGCATGGCCTAGGTCAAACAGTTCACTCCACAACCAGCCAGTGAACGGAAATGGAAAAACCAAACCGACAAGAACGCATACTGCTATCAATGGCACCAGCCAAATACGGCCACGCATTGACCGAACCACCTGAACAGAGGTGTCCTCTGAGGCGGGATTCTGGACCGTCGGCATTTCAGAGCAAGACCTCTATCAGCGAATCCGAACCGGGTCGAGTCCAGAGACTTCAATGAAGTCTCCTCCGATATCATCCCGATACCATCGTTTTCCGTGAAGTCCCACTGATTTGCCAACGAATTCTGCCAGCGCAACACTGTCTGTGGCTTCAAGTTTCGCCAGTTTCCGTCCCTCTGACGAAGTCAGAACATAACCACCTTCCGGCAGCCGCTGAATAATGCCAGCACCGACATAGCGGCCGCCAGGCTGGATCATTCCTGGCAAAGTAAGCGGACCAGGTGTGACGGCCGTTCCGGTATCCTGAACATCGGGAACAAAACCAGGTAATCGACTGTCAGAACGAAGCTCCGCTGTGTCGGCCGGAGTAGTGGACATATCCAGCATTGAACGTTGCGGATTAGCGACGGCTACGTTGAGTGGTGCCGAAAGATCACCCGACTCCTGTTCCGGCCTCGCGCTGTTTCCAAACTGAGATGCAATGAGTTCAGCATCTCGACGTTCAGTCGCGGAGGTCAGTTGTTTGAAATCTTCGTACTCCGCCTTTCGCCGACGATAACGATCTATCGCGGGGAATCTCAGATCGATCTGACCTGCTACAGGCCGCCAGGTTGCCGTCTCGCGAAGTTGATTATATTCCGACTCAATACTCTCCAGATCCCACGTTGTCGGATTGCCGCGCAACATGGCACGAAAGCGCTGATCGATTTCCGACAGACAACGCTGTTCTGAACGAATCTGCTTAAGCCGTTTCAGTCGAGCACTCGGACGGACTGGAGCCGTCACCGCTTCCGTCTCCCGCCGTGGCGTCTGCAGTACAGTAGACGGAGCTTTGAACGGGTCGCGATCGTGATCCCGTCGAGTTGTTTCTTCAACAGGAACAACAGCGTCTCCGGCAATCCAGCGTCGTTCACGTGTCGGAGGAGTAATTTTGTACATTTTCTGAGTTCCGGCGACTGTCTCCAGTTCCCGTTCCCCCAGAATACTGACACGTGTTCCACTGGACACTCGACGCTGCCACACACTGGACTCGTCTCCAAATTCACTGCCAACAAAGACGATACACCCATCTTCATTAACAATGCCGGTGTCCTGACCACTTCGCTGCACATACTGCTCCCGGATCCAGCTAAAGCTGCCATCAGGAGGTTCGATCGAGAGCCATCCGCCCTGATCGTGACGATGCACTGTTACCAGTGTATCTCGCTCCAGCCGCTGGGTCGGATAATAGTCCTCGCCACCACCGCTGCGGACCAGAGTACCATCTCTGACCACAGTTGCTTTATATGGAAACTTCTGAATCTGTCCGCAAGCGGGTTCCGCAGCGAATCCGATTGCCAGAACTGACAACAACACAGCACAGTTTCGCATAGGATGCTCCATCCATCAGGCATAACCGGGCCCTCAACATCCAGCATGCGGGGCCAGCGACATCTGGCGTATTTAACACCTGAACCCAGCTGCCGGCACTGCGATTCAGACCCGAATTGAGGGAATCGATCGGCAATCCATGGCATCACAAAGTCTTTCCGGCAGGAATTGCCGAGCCGACCGGGAGCAACGTCCAGACATGCCGAAGTCACGGTCAAAATTCCGTAGACCTGCTTAAGTTCGTCCGGGAAATATCCGCACAGATTTCCCGGTGAACTGAGCGCCGAAAGCTCTGCTAGTCTTTTGATGTACCGAAAACAGCCGACTCCACCCGAAGTCGGCTTTCCATACCGATGGTCTGATCTTCCAGTGCTGACCAGGAACGTCCGTCACTTCCTACGAAGAACATGACCCGAAATAGACTCATCAATATGTTTCCGAATTCTTCACTGAATGTCCATCGCAGCAGAATGACATCACCAGACTCGATCAGATCGGTATCGCTATACTTCAGACGTGCGACGAAATCAAAATAAACTCCAATCTGCAAAACCGAGACAGCCATCCGCCAATTTGTTCGAAGTCCGGTGTTTGGATAAAGTCTGTGTTTGTTTCTGACTCCACTCTTTCCTGTTTTCCGAATGTCTTTCGCCAGCCTGTTCATTTTCGGTTTTGCTCTGCGAGTGCTCATTGGATTCAGAGCCTCGCTGAGAGGGCTTACTGCACGCAGCGCAGCCGGATGGGCGATCGTCGCCTGTGGTCTCGCGATGGTTTCCGTAGCGATGCGGCTGGTGCCAGCTGTTCCTTTCGGAGTGACATCAGCAATCCACTCTCTGGCATCAGCGTTTCTGCTGGCTCCTCTGATCGACATACTCGGCGCTCGTAACCCCGGACATCGTGCCTGGCCGTGTTTCGTCGTGATTCCGATGATCGTCGTGCTGCAATGGCCAGCTGCGTCTCAGTTGTTTTCACAGAGTCTGACTACTCCGGTCGCCATTCCTCTGCCAACGGCAGCCTGCTTTGTCCTGCTGCTGACCATGGGGGCAGGCAATCACTTCGGTACTGCCAATACGGTGGCCTGTCTTATTGGGATCGTCGGGATTCTGCTGTTTGCCATGCCTGTCACCGAATGGTCGGCCTGGCCAGGAGACGGCTACTGTCTGACTTCAAGCATTTGCCTGACCGTCACAGCACTGCTGGTCGAAGGACGACTCAAAACCATGGGTCGCAACAGGAGTCACGAACAATTGTGGATCGATTTCCGTGACATCTACGGTCTTGTTTGGACACGGCGTGTGATGGATCGAATCAACCAGTTTTCTGATCGTGAACAGTGGATGGTCATCATGACACTGGATGGATTCCGAGTACGAAATAGTCACACAAAGGTGCGGGATCGTGTTAACAGACCCAAAGAAATTATGCGATGGGTGCTGGGACGATTCGCAAACGACGAGTTTCTGGACAGGTATCTTCGAGACGAAAACACGGCAATGAAACAGAAAACACCGTAGACCGGGACTTTCAACAACGCCTATGAGGACAGGGCATCAGCGACATCGGTGCGGTAGGCCGTCATTGCAGGCAGAAATCCGACCAACGTTGCCAGTGCCAGCAACATCGGAAACAGGACAGACTCAACGGGCAGCTCAATCTCAAAATTGAATACTGTAAATTTCATCCAGTAAACAACCCATGGGTCGAGCAACAACCCTGTTTCAGCCGTCACGAACGGACTGGCGATAACCGCGATTCCATGCCCTGACAACCAGCCCAAAAGGCCTCCCCCAACGCACAAAACAACCGATTCGGCCAGCACGATCCCAAACACGCTGCCACGTCGAGCGCCCAGAGCACGCATGATGCCAATCTCACGACGACGATCTGTCATACTGGTGTAAATGCTGACAAAGATACTGATCCCGGACACCAGGATGATCATCACGGTCAAAACCAACAGACCCTGCTGAACATTACCCAGCACATCGGTCATCAATTTTCGAATGGGAACAATCGGATTCACAGCCATCGCCTGATACCCCTGCTGCAGGTCAGAACTAAGATTGATGGCATCAAACGGTGACTTCGGACGAGTGCGGATCAGTATTGCAGTGACTTCCTTTGCAGCGTCAGGTGTTGCATGATGATGGTGGTGACCTCCATGTCCCGACGCTGACTCAGCTTCGTCCAGCGCTCGAGCCTCAGCGATCTGATCCAGCGCAATCTTCAGTCGATCCGAAGAACTGGCATAGAATTTCTTCAACCGCTCCTCAACTTCATTCAGCGGAGTTTCGTGGCCTTCAATTGCATAAAAGCCTTCGATATTCACGAACACCGTACGATCATTCGGAGTTCCTGTCTGCTGCAGTACGGAAACCACAGTGAACTGTTCATCGTGAATATGTGTCCCATCGGCCCCTCCATGCACAATCTTAAACTGGCTGCCAATGTCCCACCCATTGCTCCGAGCTACTTCTGCACCAATAATCGCATCAAAGTTTGCATTGATTCGCTTGCCCCGAATACGGAATGTACTGCCAGGTGCGTATTCGTTTTCGAAATACTCCGGAGTCGTACCAACCAGAGGAAACGAACCCTGTTCCGTAACGTCACCAAAGGCCATTGGAACTGCTGATACTACTCTTCGATCTTCTTTAAGCTCCAGATAGTACAGATAAGGAAGGTTCTCGATGGCTGGCTGCACTCTGTAGACCGCACTCAAAACCAACTGCAGTCCGCTGCCTTTGGGACCAACAATCAGGTCGTAGGCGATGGTATTCTGGCTAAACACAGCCCTGAGCGCACCTGAGATTACAAGCACGACCACCATCAGCATCACTCCTAGTGCAACGCTGAGTGCTGTGAGAGAACTTGCCAGACCTCGCTGGCGAATACTTTTCCAGGCTATCGTGAAAAGGTTCACAGGACGACCTCCCGCGACGCAGGCTCAGGGCGATTAAAGTCCTGCAACCGATCGACCCGATCGAATTTCTGAGCAACTTCGGCGGCGTGTGTCACCATCAGCAATGTCACTTTATTCTCGCTGCAGGTCTCACGAATCAGACTGAGAATCATATCCTGATTGGCAGGGTCTACGTTAGCAGTGGGCTCGTCCGCCAACAGAAGCGCTGGCCGGTTGGCCAGAGAACGTGCAACTGACACGCGCTGCTGTTCACCGACCGACAGTCTTCCCGGACGGTGATCCTGACGATCTTTGAGTCCGACGCGTTCCAGTAAAGATTTCGCAAACGCCCGATCACTGCGGTTCCGCGAAAATGTCATCCCAAGAAGCACATTCTCAAGTGCTGTGAATCCGGGCAGCAGATTGAACGTTTGAAAAACAAACCCGATCCTTTCGGCTCGAAATCGATCTCGAACAACTTCCGGCAGCTGAGTGATGTCCGTACCACTCACGGTGACTTGTCCTGAATCCGGTGTCAAAATACCGGAAATCACATTCAGCAATGTCGTTTTTCCGCAACCACTGGATCCGATTAAAGCGGCCTGTTCCCCCTGGACCAGCTCGTATTCTTCAATGGCCAGCACTGGAAGCGGCGTACCGTCCGGTTCTTGATAATTCTTTCGAACACTCTGCAAAAGCAGTGACATATGATCTTCTCTTGATGAATCAGAAACCTGTCCGGCCCGCTGTACCAACTGCTTAGACAAGCCACAGATGAACCTGTGCCAGAACACGGTTATGAAGCGTGAACGATACATGTTGGTGAACATACCCACTTACACACATCTGCCTCTCACCTCCACCTGTGACGGGGTTTTCAGATACAACTGACAATCTATTGTCCGGACCTGAATCGAAATAACTGTCCAAATGGAGTCGAAAAGTACACATCACCTGCTTCGTCTTCACCAAATGACATCACTGGCTGGTTCCTGCCGGTCAGGGAATAGTTTCCATTTACACTGTCACTATCGGGGTCATAGTCCAGAGCCCACAACAGTCCACTGACATAGTCAGCATACACGTATTTTCCCTTAAGCTCCGGAACACGACTGCCGCGATAAACAGCTCCACCGGTGATCGATTTTCCCACGTCGTGATGATATTCCCAGACTGGATCGATCAAATCATTCCGATTGTCATTACCGTCCGGCCGGAACCAGTGTTTGGATTCACGTACATTCCAGCCATAATTTCCACCGGCCTGTACGATGTTGATCTCTTCCCACAGGTTTTGACCCACGTCCGCCGCCCACAGGGACCCTGTGTTTTTGTCAAACGACAGACGCCACACATTGCGAAATCCGTAAGCGTAAATCTCACCGGCCGCCGGAGCCTGCTTGTCACCTCGACTGTTCGTCGGAACCATCATACCGACGAACGGATTGTCGGCTGGTACCGCGTAGTTTTTCCCATCGTCCTGTTGATCAACATCAATCCTCAGGATGGAGCCCAGAAGTGTGGTCAGATTCTGACCGTGGCTGAGGGGATCTCCACCATTGCCGCCATCACCCAGGGCAATATAAAGCAGGCCGTCCGGGCCAAACGCCAGAGTACCACCGTTGTGATTCCAGTACGGCTGCTTGATCCGCATGAGTTCCACTTCAGACTGTGAATCGGCCTGGTGTGGATCATCCTTTGACACTGTAAATCGCGTTACAACCGAAGTCAGATCTGCGTCTGTCGTTGTGTAGTACAGAAAGAAATGTCCGTTGTTTTTGTAGTCCGGGTGAAAGGCAAGCCCCAGCAGGCCTTCCTCGTTCTTGTTGTCGCGGTAGACCACCTGATTTCGAATGTCGAGGAAAACAGCGGCCTCTTCGACTTCCTGATCATTTGGAAATACCTTGATCACACCCTCCTGTTCCGCCACAAAGACGCGGTTTGTCTCATCGTTTGCGTGAGTGATAACCAGCGGTCGCTCGAAACTTATTTCCGGAAACGCACGTTCCACACTGACATTAAGGGCTGTTTCCTGAACATCTGCTGACATGCCGCCGGTAGCAATGAGCAGGAAAACGATGGTGGACAACTGTTTCACGGACCTCTCCCGGGGTTGAATCTGAGTCGCTGGAATTACTGTGTTTCTGCGCAAACGGGTTCTCTCGATGACTTGTTTACGCAGGAAGTGGATTTGATCGCAAACGAAGAATGCCGGTTTCACGGTAGTTTGGGATAACGAATCAAGCGTAATTGGCAAACTGGACAATTTCAATTGCCGCGAGTGAGCATTCGACAGATCGGACCTCCTCTGCCATTGCGACAGAGGATAGCGTTATCCCGATCCCGCCACGCAGGACCTCAGACACTCCGAAGCTGGCATACAGAATCACCCGAATCCCATCATCACCGATTAAAATGGCCTGACATGCGTAATCAAAACTCACCGTGCACAGGCAGGTAATTTCCCGGACACTGATTCCTCCACACTTCGTAAGTGAATTGAGCGGCTAACGCCACTCGATGCACTCCGATTACGAGCGCTGTGTGTAAGCCCCAATCGTCGGGGTCGCAAATTGAAACATCCGGACAGGAAGAATTCGATAACCTCCTGAAATACTCCGACACAGGAAAACTTCAAAAAAGTCGTCTTTGACCGTTGGGCGGACAAAATCTGGCTGTGCTGAGGGCTGGCAACGGACGGTCAATCTGAAATCGACGAGCAGAAACTCGGAACAATGCAGTAATCTGATCGGCCAGAGGCCCCGAACCTCGCATTCTTCGTCCGTATTCCGTGTCGTTTAGCCTGCCGTTACGGACGTTCATCAACCTTGACAGCACTTTGTCCGCATGATTCGAGCGCCGGTTCCTGAGCCAGTCTGAAAAAAGGTCTTTCACTGAATGTGGCAGGCGAAGAAGAATGTGACTCGATGACCGGGCACCGGCTTCAGCGGCCGCCTCCAGAATGGCCGGAATTTCGCTGTCATTTAAACCTGGAATTACCGGAGCGACCATGACGTGTACCGGGATGCCGGCCGCCGTCAGTTCCTTCACCGCTCGTAATCGAGCTGCCGGCGCGCTTGTTGCTGGTTCCAGCAATTTAGTGAGGCTCTGGTCCAGACTTGTCATGCTGACAGCCACCTGAATCAGATCATCCGAAGCCATTCGAGCCATCAACTTGACGTCCCGACAGACCAGTGCGTTCTTGGTAATGACAGACATCGGCTGACAGGCTTCTGCAGCGATTTTCAAACAACTTTGAGTAATCTGGAACGTTTTTTCCACAGGCTGATAACAATCTGTGACACCGGACATCGTCACCGGGGCTGGTTCGTATCCGCGACGGCAGAGCCACTTGCGGAACAGGCTGGCGGCATTCCGCTTCACGAAAATCTTGGTCTCAAAATCCAGTCCGGCACTCAGTCCCAGATACTCGTGGGACGGACGAGCATAGCAGTAGCTGCATCCATGCAGACAACCTCGATATGGATTCAGACTGAAGCGAAACGGAATGTCAGGGCTGTCGTTCTCTGAAATCACGGAACGTGACGCATCTTCGAAATAACGAGTCTTCAGACGCCGGACCTGTTCATACAGCTCAGCGTCGTGTTCCAACTGAGACCAGTCCGGATGAATCTCAATAGACTCAAACCGACCAATCTGATTGAGACTCGTGCCGCGACCGATGACTGCGTGACCTTCCTGAGGATTCATTCCCATCCACCTCCGAATCGGATGAAGGGATCATATCTTGATGGCAGACGCATGTCGTCACAGCCAACCAGTCCATCCAGCCCGAGGCCTGTTGTGCGATTCGCGAATGACGACTGAACTGACCATCGACATTGTGATCGACAATCAACGGTTCACCCACAACTGTAATAACACACGGCATGGCAAAAACATCAGACTTTTGTGTCACTTCGACAGACACAATCGGTCAGCATTCAGTCACACACACAAGATCCGCCGAGAACACTTATCCGATACCCTGCCGTCCCTGAAATCAGATGTATCATCCGCAGGTCGCCGGGCTTCGGTTCACTGATGTAATTGACTGATCTAACGGCGGAACAGACCCAAAAGCCACTTATTCTTACGACGCTCAATGTTCATGATCCGGTCGAAAATACCGGGGCTGGAACGTCGCTCAGTGACAGCAGAACTGTCATGAACTTTCCCACAGGTCGAGCAGACATCCTGCTTATCACCAATGGTTTGCACATCTGTTTTTTCTGTATCCAGGTTCGATGTTAGAGTTGCATTACTGACAGCAAATGTCGAAGGAACGGTTTCATGTTCACCGGCGACGACACTCGAAAGAGGACAAGGGCAGGTATTAATTTCATCAAGCGATCTTTTCTGGAGAGGAAACTGGAGCCGAACACGCGATAATGCTTCACTCTTGTCGGTTCCCCAGATGTCTGGTCATCCAAATTTCCGCAGAATCCGCCGGTGACTCGCGCGCATCGGCATATCCTGCCGAACCATATTATGAATTCTACCCAGTCGTAATGATCCACTCGTCAATCTGCAGTGAATCTGCTCAGGCGGCTTCGTCGCGATTGGTTTGTCGGGTCAGTTTCTGCCTGAGTCGCTGCATGCCCCGCAACCAACGATCATAATCGTCAGTCTTCATGGAAAAGAAATCTGCCACCTCCGGGTGCGGCAGGATCAGGAATTCTTCTGAACGAATCCCTTCCACGATTGATCCGGCGGCCTGTTCAGCAGAGATTGAATGCAGATGCAAATAGCGATGAATCGGATCGTCATTGTCGAGCATATCCGTCTTCACTCCCAATGGACAGACACACGACACGTTGATTCCGTGACGGCCGTAACAGACGGACAGCCATTCAGCCATTGCGACGTCAGCATGCTTGGTGACCGAATAGGTTGCAGAACCGATTTCTGTCAACAGTCCGGCCGCCGATGCTGTATGAACCAAATATCCGGAACCTCGTTCCAGCATGTGTGGTATTGCCGCACGCGCCGCATACAGTCTCGACATAACGTTGACGTCCCACATCTTCTGCCATTTGTCATTGGTGGTCTCCAGACCCCCTTTAAACGTAATTCCTGCGTTGGACACGAGAACGTCAAGACGACCATATTGGTCAAGAGTCGTGGCCACCAGTCGCTGGACATCCTGTTCAGAACTGACATCGCAGGCGACTGCCGTCCCATCGACCACACCGGCTACCGTCTGAGTTTCATGCAAATCCAAATCCGACACGACCAACCCTGCTGGACCCTGTGCTGCAACTCGATGGGCCAGCGACTCGCCAATACCTCGCGCAGCGCCCGTAATAACGACCACTTTGTTCTGCAGTTCCATTGCGACACTTCTTCAGACAAAGGCTTCCGAGTGTGAAATCCGTCAGTGTATTAAATGCCTTCCTGACGGGAAACAGAGACATCCGGAACACTGGAGTTCGCTCGGCAGGCTTTTGACAGCAGTTATTGTACGAATCCTCGGTAACTGACCGAAATCACCCGTCGTGACGAGATTTAGGGATTCCCACACTCTCTTCGGGCAGCGTCAGTCGTACGCGAACGGCGCGCCCGTTGGAGGCATCGAGTACATCTGCCTGCACGGCTCCCATTCGCACACTCTGACCTTCTTCCACGATCTCCTGCGCGTAGTGCATGAGTAATCCGGACAACGTGTCAGCCTCCGGTGCTGAAAACGTGACGTTCAGCCGTTCCTCCAGATCTTCAATGGGAGTACTGCCCATGACGACAAACTGGCCGGGACCATCCGGAACGATCTCAGGATCTTCAATATCGAACTCATCAGCAACGTCACCAACAATTTGCTCCATCACGTTTTCCAGGGTCACAATCCCAATCACGGTCCCATACTCATCGATCACAAATGCCATCAACTGGTGTGTACCCTGAAAATGCCGCAGCAGCTTGCCGACCGGCAAACTGTCCGGAACTTTTCGAGGAGGTCGAGCGATCGTACGAAAGTCAAATTGGTCGTCGATCTGTTCCTGTAACAAATCCTTGATATGCAGGATTCCCACGACGTCATCGAGCGAACCGTCGCAAACCGGGTAACGGGTGTGACGGGTGCGACGGATCATGGCCATCATTTCTGGAACGGGTTCCGACACATCGACAAAGGCGACGTCGTGTCGGGGCAGCATAATTCTGCGACAGACAAGGTCATCGAATTCAAAGATGGCATCGATGAGCGTCTGTTCGTTGCGAGTGAGCTCGCCATGAATGTGAGCCTGATGCACCAGGGCTCTGATTTCTGTTTCGGTGAAGGTCTCCCCATGAGCATCCGCCTGACTGAGTCCGACCATGTTCAGCAACCACGTCGTTGTCACACTCAGCGCCGACATCAACGGATACGAAATCAGGAAGAAAATTTTCATCGGAACCGCACACCACAACAACATCTTTTCCGGTTCACGGATTGCGAAGATCTTTGGCGCCTGTTCGCCAATCACAAGGTGCAGAGCGGTGATAACGGTGAACGCCGCGATAAAGGAAATCACCTCCTGAATTTTTGGATTAGTGATACTGACAAATTCAAGAACAGGAACAACGAGTTTCGCAAACGCCGGTTCGCCAACCCAGCCCAGCGCCAGCGACGCCATGGTGATACCCAGTTGTCCCGCCGACAGCGACTGTTCCAGACGACTGGCCAGCCACTTGGCAGTGGGAGCGAACCGCCGGCCTTCGTTCACCATGTCATCGATTCGGCTGGGGCGAATCTTCACCAATGCGAATTCGGCGGCAACGAAAAAACCGTTGGCAATGACAAGTGCTGCCGCAACAGCAAGAAGCGTGAACGTCGTTGCCCAGCTAACAGCAATGAATTCCGATTCAGCGAGTAAGTTCAGACGAACGACGTTGGAACTGAGCCAGAGAGGCATCACGGGTCCCTTGAGCATTACTGCTGAGCAAATCGGGGGGGGGAGATCCTAGAAGCTTACGAAAGTCAATTGTGTTACCTGCGCCGCCGAAATCCCGTCCAGACGACACCACTCGCGAATCCGATAAGCAGCGTCGCTAACAACAGAGCAGCACGCGGCATCTCGATTGTCCACAATAATAACTGCGTCTCCACGTTAGCAGTATTCTGGAAAATCATAATCACAGCCAACAGACCAATTCCAATAAATGCGTAGAGGCGTATCTTTTGATAAAGACTTCTGCCACCGGAGTAATGTTCGGCCACGAGGACACCTCTGGTGAACGAAAATGGAGCTGGCTGGCTGCATTGTTCCCGATATGTTTATCCAGTTCCAGCCAGCGGACACTGGTAATTCGAATGCTCTGATAGTGCAAATCCGAATGCCCGATCTCAGGGACATTTTGTGACACTGATCTCAATCCATCTGCGCGTCCTCGATCATATTCGGTATCTGGCCGAAGCAAACGCAGAAAAAAACTCACTGACGCAGTCGTTCCAGATTCGCGTCCATGGCCTGCAGAACTGCAAGAGAGTCTGCTCCGAGCGCTGTAAAACGAAACCCAAGTTCCTTGTGTTGCTGTTCAAATCCTGGCTTGGTCAGAATGCCTGGCGTCTTGTTGTGATCGCTGCACGATTTGACAACTTTGCTGAGCGCATCGACAAACTTTGGCTGACTGAAGTCACCAGGGCAGCCCAAATTGACTGACAGATCCAACGGTCCAACAAACAGGACATCGACGCCATCGATTGCCGCAATGTCGGAGGATGCATCGACTGCTTCCGGTGTTTCGATCTGCACCACCACCAGACTTTTGTCGTTGGCCTGCTCGAAATATGGCTTCCAGTCACGCCCGAATGCCGTTGCTCGGATTGCGCCAGCGACTCCCCGAGTTCCCATTGGAGGATACTTGATGCAGTCAACAGCACGTTTTGCTTCTTCAACCGAACTCACGTAGGGAAACATGATTCCGGCAGCGCCGCTGTCCATCACAAATTTCACCGTGTCCGGATCGACGGAACGAATCCGAACGATCGGCGCCGCGCTGGATCCTCGACACGCCAGCAGCATGCTGCGCAAATCAGCAACTGAACCAGATCCGTGTTCCAAATCGAGTAGCAACCAGTCAAATCCGGTGTCAGCAGCGATTTCGACGCTTGTTGCCGATCCAAGGTTCAGAAATGTTCCTGCCATCAGTTGTGTACGCAGTTTGTTTCGATCAATCCACAGCATTGAGATTCTCACCAATGAGTCGTTCAGAAGCCCACAGGACTGTAGTCCGTATTCCGATGACGTTCTACTGACACAAATGTGATCTTGGCAGCATCTTGCCAACGCTGGCACGACGGAGTATTGGTGTCGGGAATGAACTGTAAATGGATGCTGACTGGGCTGATCGCTTAAGAGCCCACCACAGTGCAATCGGTCAATGTGGGATTCAGCAAACAAATGCGGATAGAATTCATGTTTGACAATCAGACAACGATAATTGAACAGCCAGATCATCGACCGTTTCGAAATCCAGCGATGCCGATTTATCGATGTCGCATACGGTCTCGAAGCCAGTCAGCCTCTGCCGTCAACCAGTCCCTGCCCGCACGAACGAGACACGCTGATGAACTGCCTCGGTTCCGTGGCCGGACTTGATCGATTCTGGAAATTGCATCCCGAAACAAACAGATGGCCTCACCCCCAGCAGTGAACGCACGACGTTCACAACGTGTTGATTGTATGCCTCGTTCGACGTGTCTTTGTTTCAGAATTTTTTCGAATCCGTGCATGATACTCAATCATCGATTCTACGCTGGGGCAGTGCAACGAGTTCGCATGTTTGTGACATCTGAAGCCTGAAACTGGTTATGCAAACAAAATTTTCTGAATCAACTGTCGGCGGTGCACGAACGGTCATCGACATTACTGTTCATTTTGAGCACCTCAAGCGGGCCGCTGCATCACTTTTTGAAAAAGGTTCAGCTGGCCAACGCGGTTATTTCACTCCTTCCGAAGATGAAAACGTCCGACAACTGCTTGTGTCCTACTGGCAGTCACGAAATGCTCTGATTGAACTTGTGGTGACGATGCACCGAACATCCGAGTTAACGGAAACTACCAAGACAATAAGCAGCGAGCAGCGGGCGGCAGGTTTTCTGGTTGCCTGGACCGGAGCGCTGGTACTTGTCGACGCAGCCCGGTTTCTTAGAGATAACTGCAGGGACCGTCCCGCGATCCTGAAAAAATTGAACGAAGCGGAACCGTCCTTCGGAATTGCACCCGGGACTTACGACCGGATTCAGTCTTCACTCACAAGCCCTGTCCATGCGTGGCACCTGTACCACGCACGAGAGTACTGGAAGACAAACAGGAACGTGCTGGCCAAAATTACCCATGATACGGAACTGGAACCTCTTGTCGAAATATCCCGACGTATGCAGACAGTGCTTGACGTCGACATTCAGGAATATGCGATCAGTCGTTTAAGGACGCGCGCCCGGCAGGCAAAAACAGCCGGACGTGACCTGATGGCACGCGCGCTTTTTGGTCTGCAAAAAGCTGTCTCGAGTTTGGTTTCCGGAAAGTACACACACCTCGGACATCAGCCCCGACTGCCTCCGGACATCGTCAAAAAACTTCGACAATTGATTCAGCCTGGCGACATTTTCGTTAACCGAAAAGAGTACGCTGTCACGAACTATTTCCTGCCAGGGTTCTGGCCGCATGCGGCTTTTTATATTGGACAGACAAATCAGCTTGATCAGATGGGCTTCGCGAGCCATCCTCATGGCAAGCCTCGCTGGCAGCATATTTTGACATGCGACCGGTGCGATTCCGGCAGGGTTGTTGAAGCACTCAAAGACGGCGTCAGAATTCGGTCACTGTCGTCACCTTTTGCGGCCGACGCCGTGACTGTAATCCGTCCGAATTTACCAAATGATCTCATCACTGAGGCCATTGCCCGTGCGCTGTTTCACGATGGCAAACCGTATGATTTTGATTTTGATTTGACACGTTCTGATCGACTGGTCTGTACCGAAGTCGTTTATCGTTCATTCGAAGGTCTGGCCGGGATCCGGTTTCCGTTAACACAGCGAGCCGGTCGGATGACGCTGTCAGCCCAGGATCTGCTTCAGATGGCTTTGAACCGCCGGCATTTCGATATCATTGCGGTTTATGCTCCGAATTATGCCCCCGCGCTGACCACCGGCTCTGCCGCAGCAGACGTTTTGCAAACTACGCTCACAGATTGAGTCCGTCCGGGACACTGTCGTATTCGAATGCCGAAGTGGCGAACGTATTGACGGGGAAATGACGATGTGAGCGTCTCCTTTCACTCACATACAATGGCACCTCCCCCCCAATCCGTCAGCTTTGGAGACGACTTGTAGTAACGGCCTATGTCCGACGTGATTCCCGCACCAGCCGACAGCGCGACTCTGTCTTGTGAATTACCGTCAAGGCAGTGTTTCGGTCCATCCCCTCCGAATACATCCGGCATCAAACACTGGTGCGCGGGGAAACCGGTGAATCGCTTTCGAAAAGCGAACCGGAAATCTGCACTCGGGATTATTGCGCAGGCCCGGTAATGACCCCACATGGACCTCGCGAGATTCGGTCGTCATCCATATCGGATCCCGTGGCAGATCTTCACGGAGTTCCAGGGGCAGGTAGTCCGGACACCGTGGGATTCCCTCTTGTCGTTGTCTCCGTGACTCCACTGCAGGATCCCAATGACAGTCGATGCGCAGGTTTCGCAGTTCGAAAGTGTAATAGCTGTTGTAATGCTGATGAATGCCGACCGAATAACATCCGGGAGGTACCCGCACAATCGCATATCGATCATGATACCCGACACGTACTTCGAACTTGTCGTCATCAGAAACGTCAAAACGTACATTTCTTCCCGGAGCGGGGCCGACCAGCAGCACTCCGTCGGGCACCCTCAGCAATGGCCACTTACCGCTGGCAATAACGACCTCCCGTTCAGGCAAAGTCAACGACTCTTCCAGCAACACCGTGAAGCCGGCTATTTCTTCGACCTCCATCTCAAAGAACCAGCCATCGTGTAACTGCTCCACCGTCTCACGTCCATCCATTGCCTGAAATATGGCAGACGTCAAAGTCCACCGTGTCGGATCGTCATTCGCGATGTCGTAAGCACGACGCGGCATCGGCGGAGGCCAGCCCTTGCGTGCATATCGCAGGTAACGTCCGACAGTCTCACAGGACCAATTGGTCCCTTTGGCAGCCTTGCGGAATGGAACCACAGCTTCAGGCGGCAACTGCCCGGAATGGTCGGCATTAATACACAGACACAAGTCGGGGTGCCTGACCAGTGCCTGCGCAGCCCCCTCAGACAGACTTGTCAATCCATCCAGAGACAGCGGGCCGCGATGTTTGCTTAGGGCATCCGCAGTACGATTCGATATCTGCGTCAGCTTATTAAGCTGTAACTCACCTGTGTAAGTGCTCAGAACCTCCGCCACAGATTCTGTGATGTCGGGCAGAGCGTTGAGAGACAGGCCCCGACCTTCAAACGCGATTAACTCGCATGCAGTGTCTTCGGTTAATTCAGTCAATCCGTCGAGACACAGCCATTCACATTTCGTCCCAGCGATGATTTTCGCTGCCGCTGCCTCCGCCTGAAAATACAGGCTAAGCTGGATGGACCGGGGATCCGTCGCAAATTTGCGGGCGTCCCCTATTGGCAACATGCTTTCGATGCTTTCATCCATCTGTATTTCATCCGGAATGATTGATTGATATTTCATTTTTACGCAACAAGTCAGTCCTCTCTGACAGTGAACACGGATTACCCGAAAACGTCACTCCTGTGTTTTCAGCAGCGTTGAAACACGGCCGGTTTTAGCTCTCTGTTATTTGTCAACAACAGTACATGAAGGATGTGTCTTCAGACAGGCCTCTCAATCTAAAACGCTCAGACAGCAATGTTGGAATACCTTCCTTAAAAGAAGTCAGTCGCCAAAGAAGTGCCCAGTGTGTCGTTTGTTCCTTTCAGCACTCATATGTGACGAAACGACGACAGATTGTTTCAAAACCGTTTCAGCAAGAACTGACAGTCACTGAAACCCAAAGAAAAATGCACACTGCCCAACCTTATGGAAGGGTTTAAAACAACCTGTCGTGACTTAAAAATTATTTCGCTTATGGGTTCGGAGGAGACGTGGCAATCAGAACAACCAGCATTTCGGTTCCCGTGTTTTCGATGCCGTGGACACACCATGGTGGCAAATAGACAAAATCCCCTTTCTTCACCTCTCGCTGATAATTGGCGAAGGTCATTCGACCACTCCCTTCCTGGATCACATAAGTTTCTTCGGTTTCGTGTGACCCTGGTTCCAAAACAACGTGTGGGGGAATGTAAAAGAGAACCAGTCCCATATTGGTTGCCGGTGCTTTGGGATTGACCGGATGAACCACGCGGACACCAACTCCATGACAGCCGGGGTACACGACCGGCACTCCGTCCTGCACGTTAACGATCATGGGGTCTGGCGGATTTTCCGGCTTCGGAATCGCGGGTGGTTCGTCTCCCTGATACCCCTTAAATGTGGTGATCTTAGCCACGTGTTTTCCTTGATGAATAAAGAACGATAAGGATGAGTGAACTTAAAACTTTCGACCAGGTCGTTCCACGATTCAGATTGGTTCAGTAACAAACCAGAATTTCCCGTATGGAATCTGCGACGACCTTGACGATCGGCAACCCATCCAGTGTATCTTCTGTGTGGCAGGTTTCACACTTGCTGCCATTTCTGCACCCAGACAGATGTCCACCGATTGCCCTCACCCATTCGTGCGGGGCGCACCAATGACTGGACAGACGGCGGATGCGCTTTACCTGCCTAAGATCTGCTCTCAAACAGTCAGAGCGTGTGACAGTGTTTAACCTGAAGCCGTCTTCAGAAATCCAAAGAGGAGTTTGTAATGCACCGTCGTGAGTTCATCAGAAATCTGGGGATCATCTTCGGGGGTATTCCGTTCTGGAATGGTCTGCTGACCAACGAACTTTCGGCAAAGCTGCCGAAGAATATCAGGATCACCGATGTAAAATGCTGGGGCGTGGGGATCGAAGCAAATCAGGTGTTCATGAAGATCTACACGAACGTCGGAGTGACGGGACTTGGTGAAGCTTCCGTTCACCGCAAAACGGGCACAGCACTCGCAGCGTGCAGAGAACTGCGGGACGTTCTCGTCGGACACGACCCAACTCGTATCGAATTCCTGTGGCAGGGCATGTATCGCTGGCCGCGATGGCGAGGCGGACCAGTCCTCAACACCGCCATCAGCGCAGCCGAAATTGCTCTGTGGGATATCCTTGGAAAACTCCTCGACGTGCCCATTTACAGACTTCTTGGCGGAGCTGCCAGAGAAAAGATCCGACTCTATGTCCATGGAACCGGCAGGGAAGCCGTCCGAAATGCGAAATCAAAAGGCTACACAGCGATCAAGACAGGTCCACCTCTGCGTATGGAAAATGGACGGGCACAGTTTCCGTGGAACGTGAAAACAGCAGCGGATACCTTTGCCGAAATGCGGGATGAAGCCGGCCCCGACTTCGATATTGCCACTGACGCACATACAAAGTTGACACCGGTGCAGGCACTGGAGTATGCAAACGCGATTGAGGAGTTTCGCCCCCTGTGGCTCGAAGAACCAATCAACATCGAATTCAACGACGCACTCCAGTGGCTGGGAGAACGAACGACGGTGCCGCTGGCAACTGGCGAGCGGCATTTCACCAAATTCGACTTCGAGGATATTATCAGTCGTCATCTGGTCTCTTTCGTGCAGCCTGACGTAATCCAGGCAGGAGGGATCGCTGAAACCAGAAAAATCTGTGCCATGGCGGAGGCCCAGGGCATCGACGTTGCCTTGCACAACCCTTCCAGCCTTCCATGCACGCTGGCATCACTTCACATCGACGCCAGTACCACGAACTGCGTCATTCAGGAGTCGAAACACAAATTTGTCGTCCGCCCTTCAAACTGGGAAAATGATTTGTTCAAAGGTGCACATATCCGTGTGGAGAACGGATTCGCAATGCTGCCCGATAAACCAGGACTGGGTTGCGAATTCGATGAGGCAATCGCGGAAAATCACCCGTTCGAACTGGCAAATCCGCAACCCCTTAATGAAGACGGTTCAGTCCGCGACCACTGACTTCCTCACTGGGAACTATTCGGAGTTGTGTTCTTGATGGTCGATTCCCGGAAATCCCAGGAACCGATCAGACGATTACTTTCAAATTCGCTGACCAAAGACGTCGTTTTGTTGTTCAAGCGAATCTGGATGTTGTCGTCAGGTTCACACAAGCCAACACGAGAAAGTACGATTGATTCAATGAGTACTGCAGATGTCACAACGTACTACCTTGAGATGCTGACTCACCATCAACGAAACATTCCGACACCATCCGAGCAGGTCACCGTGACAACGATCGAAACTCCGACGGTTCGTTACTATCGCTTTCTCTATGATGCAGTCGGCCGCGAATACAACTGGATCTTAAGAAACAAACTCAACGATACAGCCCTTGCAACAGTTCTTGAAGATCCACACAACGATCTGTTGGTATTATCCGTGAACGGTTCTCCGGCCGGTTTTGCGGATCTCATTCAACATGAGAAAAACGAGATTGAACTGCTCTATTTCGGACTTATGCCGGAATTCATCGGACGCGGTCTCGGAACCTGGTTTCTGCAGCAGACAGTCGACAAAACATGGATCCGGCATCCACAGCGATTGTGGCTGCACACCTGCACACTTGATCATCCCGCGGCACTGAAGACATACCTGAACGCCGGATTTCGGAAGTACAAAGAGGAAACAAAGCGAGGAACACGCAACGAGCTTCCAACCTGAACGAATCAACCGCAACGTGTCCGAGACAGTCGACGCCACATCCCGGCCTTCACACTCTTCCTGGCATCGTCGTGAAATTCCAGGCCCCACGACTTGATCGCGTCCCGTGGACGCTCACATTACCATGGCGTTTCGTTTCATCTGAAACCACACCTGCAATGGAGCACTGACAAATGAGATCGTTTGGTTACTTGTGCATCAGCATGACGATGACTGTACCACCACAAGTGTGTTTTGCTGCAGATCAGCCTGTTGCGAAGTCCATCGAATTGCCAGTTCTGTGCCGGGGGCACTATCACTCCGAAGCTGAAGCAGTCCTGCAACTCAAACGAATGGCAGCAACGTATTCGAATCTGGAAGAATGGAAACAGCGTGCGGCACGTGTCCGCAAACAGATTCTGGTCGGTACGAAACTTGATCCCCTGCCGGAACGAACCCCACTGAATTCAATCATCCACAGAAAGCGTGTTTACCACGGATACTCAGTGGAATCTGCTGCGTTTGAGGCACGACCAGGGTTCTTTGTTTACGGAAACCTCTATCGTCCGACGGCAAAAAAAGGACCACGACCCGGAATTCTTTGTCCGCATGGACATGCCACCGGCCCCGAAGGCGGACGGCTCCGCCCGAATCAGCAACATCGCTGTGCGACTCTGGCTCGAATGGGGGCCGTCGTGTTCTCCTACGACATGATTGGTTTTGGAGACTCGCAACACAATGGCTGGAACCACGGTCACAATCAGGCATTGACACTGCAGACCTGGAGCAGCATTCGAGCACTGGACTTCCTTCAGTCACTTGCCGATGTCGATGACGATCAGATTGGAGTGACCGGATGTTCGGGAGGAGGCACACAGACGTTTCTGCTGACCGCAATCGACAACCGGGTCAAAGTCGCCGTTCCCGTTGTCATGGTTTCCGCACATTTCTTTGGTGGTTGTCATTGTGAGAGTGGTATGCCAATTCACAAAACGGCAGATCTGGAAACCAACAACGCTGAAATAGCAGCATTGACGGCTCCACGTCCACTGCTGCTGGTGTCAGTCGGCGGGGACTGGACGAAGAATAACCCAAAAGTCGAGTACCCGTATATTCGTAACATCTATCGCCTGTTTGAGCATACGGCCCGTGTCGACAATGTTCATTTCGCCGACGAAGGTCATGGATATCAGACCTCTAAACGACAGGCGATGTACCCGTTTATGGTTCAGCACCTGGGTCTCGATGCATCCGGTGTCCTGGATTCGGACTCTGGTTTCTTTAACGAGACGGGAACGACACTGGAACGCCCGGAACAAATGCGAGTCTTCAATGA
>JAKVAY010000041.1:0-97774 GCA_022447185.1 Fuerstiella sp.
TCCCCCAGTGCATCCGTTTGTTCTGTCCTCGCGTTACACCAATGATGAACCCTCCGGGGAAAAACTGGCGACCGGATGGCTGGGGGGGGACCCGGAGATCATGCGAGCTCACATGAAACATCCGGAGCGACTGGTGCGACCGCTGCAGGGCGAGGGCCTGCACATCAAGGGGCGTGAAGGCAAGCTGGTCAGAAACCCAAATCCACGCCAGCTCTACGATCAGGCATGGCCGGCCTACGAAAAAATTGAGATTGATGGTGATATTACCGAATGGCAGCGTGCCCGCTGGACTATCAAACTCCGGCCGAGAAGCCTGACGACGTGGGGCACTGACAAGGCACGCTGTGCTGTGCTTTGGGACGAGGAGAATCTCTATGTCGCGTTTGACGTGAGAGATACTGATCTGAAGGGCACCGTCGAACAGCGGGACGGCTCGGTGTTCGATGACGACTGTGTGGAAGTCAATCTGGACCCGCATGGTGACCGGCCGGAAAAACTGGCCAAAGATGATTATATTTTCACAATGACAGTGGGCAATGTGATGAGTGATGCCTGTGGACCGGGTGAAGACAAGACCTGGAACAGCGGTGTCCGTCATGCTGTTCAGCTGCGTGGTACGCTGAACGACGGCCCGAACGGCGACAGTGGCTACACCGCGGAGATGGCATTCCCGTGGAAGGATTTTGGAATAGAGCCGAAGATCGGAATGAAGATTCCGATCGACTTTATCGTTGGTGATCGTGACGACGATCAGAAGCCGTATTACTACGACTGGGCCGAACTTCGCAGTCCGCAGACGCCGGTCAACTGGGGCGAAATCGAGCTGGTTGGCCGCGCAGAATAGTTTTGGTCTGTCTGTTAATCAGTCACCGAACGATCGCGAACAGCCGGGCTGACCGGTCGATCGTGTCCTCGCTTTATGCAGTTCGATCATTTTCAGGGGAACGGAAAAACCGATGAATCGTTATGTTGCCGCCTGTGTGATCCTTCTCAGTATCCCACACGTCTTGAACATACACGCTGAAGAACTTCCCCGTCTGACGTCTCTGAGCAACAAAGCAATTTCCTACAGTCAAATTGAGACGCCGTATGTTGTTATGAAACGGGGAGTTGTGGAGGCGGTGGTCGTGGACAATCGTGCCGTGGACGACGATGTGCTGCCGAAACATCGAGCCGGATACAGCGGTATCGGGTCGCTGAGGCATGCCGAGCGTCGTGCAAACCTGTTCGTACCAAGCGTTGCAGGCCTGAACTTCGAGCACATTCATGATGGTACCGTGCAGGACCGCAAGGTGCTCTTCGAGCCTCGCAACGCTCCCATGCTGTTGCGGAAAGTCGATCGGCACACGGTCGAGTTGTACCAGGCTCCAACGCCGCACTACGGTCTGGAGAGTTGTCAGCGGTACCACATACTGGAGGACGGTACACTGGAGCTGACTATTGAGTGTATCCCGCACCGTAAGACTTTTGCGAACGGCTATATCGGTTTGTTCTGGGCCAGTTACATTCATCAGCCTCAATCGCTGGACATTCATTTTATGGGTCGTGAAACCGGCAGCAAGTCCGGCAGTCACTGGATTCGCGGTGTTACTCCGCGGCACGGAGAGTTGTCGACGCACCTGGGGTTGGATGACAATCGTACGTTTGTCCATGACGAAAAATTTCCGTTGACTCTGGTGTTCAATCGCTCGAACTATCGCTACACCGAGTCGTGGTACTACGGCGTCAGCCATGGCATGGCTCTGGTGATGATCTTTCGGCCGCAGGACAGTATTCGGATGGCGCAGTCTCCCTCCGGTGGCGGTAACGGTAATCCGGCCTGGGATTTTCAGTGTTTCTTTTCGGACTACCAACTCGGTCACCGATATCAAATCATTATGCGTGCGATGTATATTCCTTATGAGTCTCATGAGCAGATTGAACGTCTGAGTGCGTCCCATCGGAAAGCACTGGGAGCCAAATGAACGGAACGAGTTCCGGACCGCACACCACTTCGACAGCGACGGCAATGTTGCTTTTTCTGCTGGCGGTATGCGGACAGTGTGGGGCTGCAGGTGAGTTGGCGACAGAGACGCTGGTCTCGTCACGCGGGTGCTGCGCAGCGACTGCCGGAACCGGTAACAAAATCATCACGTACCGCGGAAAGACTCACGTTGCCTGGCTGAATTCAACAGAGGAAGGCTTCTTCAGTGTTGTGCGGACACTTGATCGTTCGACCGGAAAATGGTCGCCTACTTATACGCTGGGTCAGGCGCGGGATGATCATGGTCGACCGGCGTTGACGATCGACAGTCAGGGATATCTTCACGCGATTTACGGAGTTCATCACAACCAGATTCCGTATCGACGCAGCAGGAGACCCAATGATGCATCGGAGTGGACTGATGTGGAAGTCTTCGGAGGCAGGCTGACCTATCCGACTCTTATCTGCGGGCCGGATGATCAGCTGTTTCTCACTGGTCGTTTCGGATGGGAAGGTGTTCGACTGTATGTCAGGCCACCAGGTGAAAAATGGACAGATCGGGGGCTGATCATCAGGCGGAACCCGGAATGCATTAGCTATGCCGCCTTTCACGAGGGACTGGCGTGGGGCCCGGACCACAAAACACTTCATCTGTCCTGTCAGTTCTTTCAGGGTAAGTCCGGGAACTCTCTTAACTGGGGCACAATGCAGTCAGTGAATTACATGGTTTCACGTGACTTCGGACGTACGTGGGAACGTGCTGATGGTTCGCACGTTGCGATTCCGGCAACTGCCTCAACAATGGACGTTCTTGCTGCTGAAGAGAGTTTCGATCCCAAGCCGGGTCTCAGAAACACAGGTGCGGTGGTTGTGGATTCGAAGAATCGGCCATACGTGCTGTACTATCGAAACACTCCCGCCAGACCTGGACAGGTGTTTCTGGTGCGGGCAAATCGTGATGGTCAGTGGCAACATCTGCCGCTTCAGGCGGCGATGGACAAATACTATTCCGGATGGGCCGTAGTTGACTGTCGGGCCGGCTTCACCATTACCGCGGATGATCGTCTCTGTATGGCACTGACCCTGGCTCCGATCGACCATCCTGACGCGCGGTGGGACGGAAAGCCGCTTGAGCGGTACTTTCACGAACCAGCTTACTGGCAGAATTTCTTTCCCAAAGCCAGACGCATCGGCTGGCTGGAGTCCGGTGACGCCGGCAGGTCATTCATCAGCAAAGAAGTCCTGGAGAAAGGCCCCGATGTTGCCTGCCTGCAGCAAAGCATCGAAATGCCCACCGGTTTCAACGCGATCCCGGCCGGTGCCCGTCCAGGTTTACTTTATCACACGGGGGTTTCGTCCAACCCCGACGGACGAATCATTGACAACGATGTTTTCTACGTACATGTCAGGTAGTGTTTATTGGAAGCCAGGGTGATATATATGTTTCCCAGGAATCCTGTTTTGCGACTCGACCCGGACGTGCATTGACGAAATAATCCGTCACATGACTGTGCGGTGGGTCTGACCTGTTTGAGTCCGTCTATGAATGTTCCTTCAGAGAAACTGTCCTCATTGCATATTTTTGGCGGGCTTACGGAAGAGGAGGTGACCACAGTCTGGCACAGTGTGGTGCAAAAGCGTTTTGATGCAGGGACTCAAATACTCGAAGAAGGCGCCGGTGTTCAGGCACTGTGGCTCATCATCGAAGGCGAATGCGTTGTCAGCCGAAGTCGTGGTGATGGTGGAGACCACGAACTGGCCCGGCTGAAACCGGGTGATGTATTTGGTGAAATGTCCTTTATTCGAACGGCGCCTCATTCTGCAAACATCTATGCGGAAACAGATGTGGTGACCTGTGTCTGGAAGCGGGAAGACTATCTGAAACTTGCCGAACAGAGTCCTCATGCAGGGTTCCGGATAACATCCAATATTGCCGCCGTACTGGCTGAACGTATTCGTCGGATGGATCATTGGGTCTGTGAACTGATGGCGCAAACGGATACGCAGTCTCATCGTGATGAATGGGAAAGTTTTCGATCCTCGGTGTATACCAATTGGCAGTTTTGACGTCGATTTTTCGATTTGGTTGAGGTGAATCCTATGGCACAGGTCATAACTGAGCTGGATGTCTACGCAGCAGAGGTCGGTCAGCGGGCTCGTGTGGCGGCTCAGCAGCTGGCCACCGCGACAGGTGAACAAAAGCTGAGATGGTTGAAGAGAGTTGCTGTCGGATTGCGGGAAAACTCTCGAGAGATCCTTGCCGCCAATGAAGTCGATGTGACCGCTGCTGAAGCGAACGGAACTACGGGGGCGATGGTTGACCGGTTGCGGTTGACCGAAGATCGTCTTGCGGCGGTCGGCGATTCCGTGGTGGAGATTGGGCAGCTGCCGGATCCGGTTGGTGAAATTATGGAGAGCTGTCGACGTCCAAATGGTTTGCTGGTTACCAAAGTCCGAGTTCCACTGGGTGTAGTCTTCTTTATCTATGAGTCACGCCCAAATGTGACGGTTGATGCAGCGGCACTGTGCGTGAAAAGCGGCAATGCTGTCATCCTTCGGGGTGGCAGCGAAGCAAGTAACAGCAATCAGGCACTGCACCGTGTCCTGGTACAGTGCCTGGAGCAGGAAGGGCTGCCAGCGGATGCTGTGCAGTTGGTGGCAATGACAGATCGCGCAGCTGTCGGCGAGCTTTTGAAGCTTGGTAACCTGATTGATGTTACAGTACCACGTGGTGGTCGTTCTTTGATCGAACGCGTGGCAGCAGAAGCGACGATGCCGGTGATTAAACACTTCGACGGTGTTTGTCACGTGTATGTTGATGCATCTGCCGATGAAAAAATGGCAACAGATATCGTGATCAACAGCAAATGCCACCGGCCCGGTGTTTGCAATGCAGCCGAGTCATTATTGATTCATAAAGATGCAGCCGATCGGTTTTGGCCCGCTTTGGCATCGTGTCTGCAGGATGCAGGCGTTCAATTACGTTGCTGTCCGGCGAGCGCCAAAGGGATTAACGATGCACAGTCCGCGACAGATGAGGACTATGCGGCTGAGTTTCTGGATTTGATCCTGTCGGTGAAGGTCGTTGATTCGGTGAATGATGCGATTGACCACATCAGAAAATTTGGATCGGGTCATACAGAATCGATCGTGACACAGGATCTCAATTCTGCAAACACCTTTCAGAATCAGGTCGACTCATCGGCTGTGATGTTGAACGCGAGTACTCGTTTCAATGACGGTGGTGAATTTGGCCTTGGTGCGGAAATTGGTATCAGTACCGACCGATTCCATGCCCGAGGTCCGTGTGGCCTGCGGGAAATCACAAGCTATAAATATGTCGTTCACGGCACTGGTCAGATTCGCTGAATCAGCCTCCGGTCTGTACGTTGTGAACTCGACAGGACGGAATGTCACCGATGATTTGCGCTATCGCGTCCACGACAACCATTTTTCGATCAACGATTTGACAAAGGGTGTGAGACGCGTTCGGTTGTACATATCACCGACTCGACGGATGGCCTCTGCCTGCGTGGGGTAGGGGTGTATGGAATTGGCTATCTTGCCGAGGCCGATTCTGTTGTTCATCGCCAGGGTGATTTCTGAAATCATGTTTCCTGCATTGCCGGCCACAATGGTTGCTCCGAGTATTTTATCTTTGCCTCTGGCTGTGTGAACGCGAACGAACCCGTCTTCTTCACTGTCCAGGATTGCCCTGTCAACATCACTGAACTCGAGTGTATAGGTGTCGATGGGAATGTTTTGTTCGGCAGCTTCGCCCGGAGAGAGGCCGACGTGAGCGATTTCCGGTGTAGTGTAGGTCGTCCATGGAATCAAAAGAGAGGTTGCCCTGCCACGGCCCAGAAATAACGTGTTGCCAATGACTGTTCTTGCGAGAAATTCGGCTGAGTGTGTGAACTTGTGCTTCGAGCAGATATCGCCTGCGGCGTAAATGGCGGGATTTGTTGTTTGCAGCTGATCGTTGACTTGGACACCGTTTCTGCCGAAGTTTACGCCAACGGTTTCCAGGCCAAGTCCGTCAGTGTTAGGAGTTCTTCCTGCCGCGACGAGCAATGCATCAACGGATTCATTGTATGCTGTGTCGTGGGACTGTACGGCCAGTCGAATCCGGTTGCCGTCCTGATGGAGTTGAGTTTTCCGGCTACAGCACAGCAGGTTAACGCCGTCATTCAGTATGGATTTTTTAACGATGGCGGCAGCGTCCCGGTCTTCCCGAGGAAGAATCCCGTGGGTTGTCTCAACGAGAAACACTTCTGAACCAAATCCTGCGAAACTCTGCGCCAGTTCGCAACCAACCGGACCGGCACCGATGATGCCAAATCGACGCGGCAATTCGGTAAGTGAAAAAACAGTTTGATTTGTCAGGTATGGGACATCGGCAATACCCGGGACGGGTGGAACTGATGCACGTGTTCCTGTGCAGACAACCGCCTTCCTGAATTTTAGTGTTGTATCACCGGCCTGCACGGTGTCGGACGCAGTGAATTTTCCCGGTCCCAGAAACACATCGACACCAAGGTCACGAAATCGTGAAGCCGAATCATTGAGGGCAATACGCGATCGGAGTTTCCGCATACGACGCATTACTTTGGCAAAGTCCAGATTAACGCCATCGGGGACGTGTATGCCGAACTCAGTGGCGTTGCGAACGAATGCTGCTGCTCGAGCTGCACTGATGATCCCTTTAGAAGGCACGCACCCTGTATTCAGACAATCACCACCCATTAGATCACGTTCGATCAGCGCGACTTTGGCCCCGAGTTTCGCAGCGCCGGCAGCCGTAACGAGGCCGGCAGTTCCTGCTCCGATCACGACCAGATGATAGCGTCCGGAGGGAGTTGGGTTTTGCCAGTCAGTTGGATGAACGCTGGCCTCAAGCTGTTGATTGAACTCGTCGTGTGGTTCGAGTTGCGGTCTCATATGTATTCTTTCCAGGCCAGTTTAATCAGTGGGTGCTGGAACTCTCAGACAACAGTTGAGGCACCCCTTTTTCCGACCTGTCCCATCACCCTGACCACGATAGCCGGAAACGTTTTTAGCAGGGCGACTGCCAGGATCAATTGCTCATCAGTTTGTGATGACATTCATGATGATGATGGATTCGTTGCAGAGCTGGTTCCCAACGGCCGAAGTAAATTCAATGGCCAGGGGAAACCGGTCCTGTGATACATCAGGTGAATGGAAGGAAGAAAACCCTCTGTTGGAATCAGTCAGATTGCAGACCGACGCGTGTTAACATGACGTGGGAACACATCGGGGATTTCAACAGGTGGACGACAGGTCGGATGTGCAGGATGAACAGTTTGGCTAAATCGACGTTTCGGTACATGTTGTATGACTTGGTTTTCCGCAACAATGCAGCTGGACAGCCACGAAATTCGCAACTGCCGTTATGCCGAGTCTCAAATCAGTTCCGTGAGGCGACGACGCAGAATTCAGGGTAATTCCGGGTTGTGATCATGCAGATTGACCGAAAGTAGACAAAAACGGCTTGCTTCCGGATTCGATTTTTGGAGATCCGAATGAACCCACTGGACTTCCTGATTCGCCCACCGTTATAGTGTGCGGCCCGAATTCAGACACGAACTGCACAGTTGTTGACACACCTGTGTAAGGACATGACTATGCCGAAGCAGAAGACTCACAAAGGGATGAAGCGCCGCTTTAAGGTGACTGCATCCGGAAAAGCCAAGCACCGAAGTGCATTTCGAGGTCATCTGTTGAGCCACAAGAATGGCAAGCGAAAGCGTCACCTCCGTAATAGTGGCCTTCTTGTTGGTACGGAAGCACGAACTGTCCTTGAGGCACTACGTCCATCGCTGTAGCAGTAAGTGGTACAGCAGACGCTGAATTACCTGGAGTCGGGATCATTTATAGCGGTCATGGTGAATTAAAACCCGCAGAGGTTTTATTGCCAGGAGTTGGTTTGGATCATGCGAGTTCGAATCGGAAAAGCGAGGCGTCGTTCCAAAAAACGTCTCTTTAGAGAAGCACGCGGTAACGTGGGAGGCCGCAGTAAGCTGTTGCGCACCGTTAAGGAAACGGTCATCCGTTCACGTGCCTACGCCTATCGTGACCGCCGTGTCCGTAAACGCATGTTCCGGCAGCTGTGGATTACCCGACTCTCTGCCGCCTGCCGGGAACGCGGGATTTCCTATTCGGAATTTATTCACGGTTTGCACGCTGCCGAAATCGGGCTCAACCGCAAGTCACTCAGCGAATTGGCTGTTCTGGAGCCACACATCTTTGATGAAGTTGTGGATGCGGTTAAAGCTGTAGCTGCCTGAATCATCCGCAGTCGTCATGATTTTCCGCACTTTCTTTAGTCGCATCGTAAGATTGCAAGGATGTCCGCGCAGAAGGTCCGATGTTGCGAATTCACGCGACGGAGAATGATGTCCGACCGAGGTGTTGTGGACCGTTGACCGTGTGACTGATATGGTTTGCTGACGACCTCACTCATCGCCCCGTTTCGATTGCCCGATGATGGATATCCTACAGGCGTTTGACGAATACGAATCGGCCGCACTGGCAGCCATTGATGCAACGACGTCGCCCGAGCAGCTTGAGCAGGTTCGTGTGGAGTATTTGGGTCAGAAAAAGGGCAAGCTTCGTGACCTTCAATCACTGATTGGCAAGGCGTCAAAGGAAGAGAAGCCCGCGGTTGGCAAACGGTTCAACGAAGTTCGAACGCGTGTTGGCAGTCGTCTGGAGACACAATTAACTTCCATGACGTCGCGAAAATCAGCGAGGGAAGCGTCATTCGACGTCACGCTGCCCGGCATTGTTCCCCGTCTTGGTACGTTGCATCCGGTAACGAAGACGATCGTGCAATTCCGTGAACTGATGGGGCGTTTCGGATTTGAAGTAGTGGAGGGTCCGGAGCTGGAAGATGAGCGTCATAACTTTGAAGCACTCAATATTCCTGACGACCATCCTGCTCGTGATCCATTGGACAATTTCTACATAGCGACGGCGGCTGCAGGTTCAGATGGACCCGTTCTGCTGAGAAGTCAGACTTCGACTGTTCAAATTCGGACGATGGAGCAGCAACCGCCCCCGATAAGGATTGTCTCACTGGGGCGTGTCTATCGTCCGGATGCGGTTGACCGGACGCATTCCTGCATGTTTCATCAGATGGAGGGGCTGATGGTCGATCGCCATGTCACTATGGCACACCTTAAGACGCTGCTGACTCTGTTTGCTCGTGCGTTCCTTGGCCCGGATGTGAAAATTCGGTTTCGTCCATCGTTTTTTCCCTTTACGGAGCCTTCCGTGGAGGTGGACATGAAATGGGGTGATTCATGGATGGAAATCGGCGGGGCAGGAATGGTGGACACAAATGTCTTCAGGGCAGTCGGATATGATCCCGAAGAAGTGACTGGGTTTGCCTTTGGCCTGGGCATTGAACGCTTCTGTATGAAGCACTTTGAAGTGGATGATATTCGGCGATTCTATGAGAACGACGTCCGTTTTCTCAGTCAGCTTTAATCCTGAGCATTCACGATGTGGGCCCACCGGGAGGGGATCATTGTCTCAAGTGCAAATTCGACAGGACGTTTAACCTGCGCCGGCAATTTGGTCGTCCCCATTTGTTGCGCAAATACCGTGTATTCCGAAAAATGACGGTCGCTGAGTCAACGGATGTCGCAACTGGTTCAAATGAAGTGGTCGGTGCGAAGTCGGTTTTCCGGGTGCATCGCTGTTAAGCCGAGCCAGTAGCGCCCTCGAATCCGGTTCAACTGTGAGACAACGCTGTGATCGCCGACATCTGGTGTGCTTCACAGAGGTGCGGATTCCCTGGTCAGTCTGTCAACAGCAGGGGACCGGAGCAGAATCGGCACACCACATGTTTCCCGACGTAATTGAGGGAAGCTCTCAGTTCCTTTTCGCAGTGGGGACAATTTGAGTAGAGAGCGACGGATTTTACAGACTTGTCGTAGAAGAAAACTTGATCGCAGTGGCGACAGGCCACATTCTTGTTCTTGAATTTTGCGTGGATTCGCAAATCTTCGCGGCACCCCGGGCACTTCACATAGAGTCCACGAGCTGACACAATCTGGAACGGATCGATTTCCTTGAGCGGTACAAACTGAGGAATTTCTACGCTGTCTTCTGTGAGTTCGCTGTTGAGCAGTGCCCGACAGGACTGGCAGTGGACCAGATTGGCAGGCATGTCGTCACCGCACTGTGGGCACGGTCCCCCCTGCCACGCACCCTGAATCCCCTTGGGAATTTTCTGTGACTTCGATGAACTTGAATGCATTTGAAAAATACTGCTTATGACGTAACTACTGCACAATGACACATCAAGCGGCGCAAAATCGAACACTTATTGCCAAATGGCGACGGGTCGAGGCTGCTCAAGGCTGGACTGTGAGACCGCAATGAATGTCAGGTGAGCAATCTAACCAGTCGAAAGAATTGGGATACAGCATTCAGAGGGTTCAGATTTCGTGATTACCGGAATACCTCTCTGGTGTTTGGTACCATTGTTGAGTTGACTGCCATGGGAATTTTCCGATGTAATTTACCCAGAATGCCTGGTTTGTTTGCGTCAGCGGTTGAGTTGTGGCAGTGTTTGCCCCTTCCCGGGAGCATCCCCACCAGGAATTCAGATTCACAGTTCGTCGGGACGACGGCCACCAAGCTTTGTGTGGCAACAAGTGTTCCTTTTGATACAGAAATTGTCGGCCAGGAAGACGGTTGACCTGCTGATCCTGGTTGGTCCGTCGGAACATGTTTGGATCTGGAAGAAAATACGTGAACGTTGAACATTCAGATGTCGCAGAAAGCAGTGCTTACCTACTGAGTTGGGACGGGACTGTATGGCGGGATGTTGTGCGCCTCAGGCCTGCGCAGCTCGTGACAGTGGGTCGCGCGTCAACGAATCGAATTGTGTTGCAGGACGAAGCGTGCAGTCGGAATCACTGTGAACTGTTTCACTCGTCGGATGGCTGGAAGCTGCGGGATTTGGACAGCCGCAATGGAACTCGGCTGGGCAGTGAGCAGGTCACCGGCGATCACGTTCTTCGCAGTGGCGATGTCATTGTGATAGGCCAGTGTCAGCTGGCCTTCACTCACAATCTTGAGCACGATTTAATATTACCCGAAGGAGAGCAGTCATCTCTTGATTCGAGGACGATGACATATTCCGGAACCACAGACGAAGAGCCGGCGATCCTGCATCGCAGCCTCCGTCCTGATTTTCTTACCGGCAACGCGTCACCCGGAGCTATCCAGGCAGATCTGGCAAGGCTGTATCAGCTTGGACTGAAAATGGGAGCTGCGAGCAGTCGCCAGGCTCTCATTGACATCGTTTTGCAGAGTCTTGTGCAGGAAACAGTGGCTGACATTGCTGCGATCCTGCTGGCGGCACCGGACGGCCCCGAATTCCCGGCTCCAACAGATCTTCATTTATGTGCCTGGCACAGCAGGGATGACCTTTCGTACCGTCGGGTTTCTGACAATCTGTCACGGGCGGTTCTGAGCAGCCGCGAGGCCATTCTTGCACGTGATGTCAGCGACCATACCCAGTTGGCCGTCTTTGACAGCCTGGGAGAAATGCGGGCAGCAAGTGTCGTCTGCACGCCTATTCATAATGGTGAACGAATGCTGGGACTGGTGCATCTTTATGCGACCAATCCGGACAACGTTCTGGACAAGCAGGATTTGGAATTCACACTCGCGGTTGCAGATCAGCTCGCCTTCGCACTGGACAGTCAGCAGGAACGTGACTCACTTAAGTCAGAAGTGGACCAGGCTCATTCTGCCAATAAATCGCTGAGGAAACAGCTTGAAACGGATCAGCAATTGATTGGTGAGAGTCAGGCGATGTGCAGTTTACGCGAACGGATTGGACTGATTGCTGAGTCTGATGCCAACGTGTTGATACGAGGAGAGAGTGGCTGCGGTAAAGAATTGATTGCTCGTATGATCCATATGCGCAGTCCCCGCGCTGAATGTCCGTTTGTCTGTTTGAACTGCGCTGCGTTGAATGAAAGCCTGCTGGAAAGCGAATTGTTTGGCCATGAAAAGGGTGCATTTACGGGGGCGTCCGAACGAAAAACGGGAAGATTTGAACAGGCGGATCGCGGGACGTTGTTTCTCGATGAAGTGGGTGAGATGAGTCCCTCAATTCAGGCCAAGTTTTTGCGGGTTTTGGAACGGCACCCGTTTGAACGGATCGGAGGCAGTAAGGAGATCCAGGTCGATGTCCGAATCCTCGCAGCAACTAACAGAGATCTTGAAGAGGCTGTGGAGGATGGGTTGTTTAGGAAGGATCTTTATTTTCGGTTGCACGTGGCAGAGCTGGTCGCTGAGCCACTCCGAGACCGGAGTGAGGACATTCTTCTTCTGGCGAACTTCTTCCTGCAAAAATTCGTCGAAAAGACGGGACGTTTAATCCGGGGATTCACGCCGGAAGCCGAGGAGATGCTGACTCAGTATGAGTGGCCGGGTAATGTCCGTGAGTTGCAGAACACAATTGAACGAACGGTTATCCTCTGTCGCAATGAACTTGTCATGGCCAGCGATGTGCAGTTGTCAACGCTGGCGAGTCGTCTGGCAAATTCTGCAACGATGCAGTCAGTTTCTTCTGGATATCAGGAGACATCACTGGGTGATGTGGAACGGGAGCACATTCTGTCGACTTTGGATCACACAGACTGGAATAAGTCACGGGCAGCCCAGATTCTCGGTATCGAACGGTCGACTCTGGACCGAAAACTCAAGAGATATCATGTCACCAGGCCTGATTGACGGGTAATTTCCTGACGTCTGATAGCGATACGGCATTCTGAAACTGTCGTTTAATTGGGTTTTTGTGTTGAGAACATGACCTGACTCAGGAGTCCAGCGAAATCGTGTGGATGTGGTTCGGAATTTTCTTCCTGTGGAATCGATGGTGAGGGGTGTTCTTTTTTGTTGACAATTCGCATCATCGGCTCAAGAATCGTCGGCCAAATGGATTTGTGAATTCCAGTGAGGGTTGAGTGGGGCACATTGCAGCACGAAGGAAAGCTTCGAGGCGGTTTGCAAAGGTCCTTGAACAGGATGCTCGGCTGGTGGTTCGGAATGTGACCAACGGAATGGAGGCAATTTTTAATAGTGATCTCGCATGCTTTGGAGGCAGTGAATGTCGTTGTCGTTCGTCGATGCAGATGTTGCCTTGGATTCGCTCGCAGGTATCGAGGGTTATGAATTTCTAAGTGATTTGGACATCGGATTTGAGGAGGAGTTAAAGTCACTGGGTGTGGATCCGTCCGCACCAACGGCTGCCAAACCAGGTTCTGAGGAAAAAGTTATGATGCTGGCCGCTCGCTATGCCGCGGGCCTGCCGTTATGGCATAACGATGACTGTTACGACCACGGTCCAGGTAGCGTCGGCAATCTGATCGTTGACGACGATTTGTCAACGTCTGTTCCAGCGGCTCCGGAAGAGGAGTTTGAACTGGCCTGAGCGCCTTGAGGAAAACGATTTCACAGGGCATGGATTTGGTGTCGCCGGATCCATGCCCTGTTTTTTGTCCTGTACCAAGTTTGTCAGTGTCACTTATCCGGGGCAGGGTACACAGTGATTGTACGGGACGGTTTCAAAATCATGCTGCCGATACGAGCCGCTACCGTATACGGTTAAGCCGAATCCCCACACGAGACATTTCTGTGGCCGGTGACAGGTTCCATCATCGCGCTCTTAGGTACAGAGCTATCTGATCACGGCCTGTAATCCATTGTGACACTTGACAGTGATTTTCATCGAATTACTTGCGAATTCGCGGTCGACCTTCATGGGGTTGGCTGTAGCGTCTGGCGAGGTCTTTACCGGTGTTCTGTGCCCGTTGCCAATCAATGATGTGATTTGGTGGTGCCGTTTTTGAGCATCGTGGTCAGGTGATTCGCACAACAGCAGGATCACGAATAAATTCCACAGCAGGTGGACCGATCGCGGACAGACGGATTCCTGGATCCACTGGCAAACAAACAGCGGAAGCTGAGTCGCGGCAGATATGGTTGGCGGGCTCTTATACTCAAGATGTGGCTATAGAAGAAACAGAATCCACAGTACACGAACCAGTGGACTCGAGCTGGCTGACCTGGACGCTACTCGACTATCCGCCCGGAGAATCCGGTCGCAGCATCGTGGTCGTCAGATGTATCCTGTTGAAATATTCCAAAAAATGTTTCGTCGGTCGTTTCGTTCCGTTGAGATTTTTGTTTTGTCCAGCTGCGGGGCGTGTGTTTTCGCACCATACGCCGACGATCTGACTTACCGTCCAGCAACAGGTTGAGAACCGCATCACCGTACAATGCCCATACTTCATCCGATTTTGTGCGACGCGGGATGCCAACGGTGATCACGTCACAGTTGGGACGATCTGCTGCCCAGGATTCCAAAGTGCCGTCACTTACATCTGCAGGCAGACGGCGCATCGTGAAATTCAGCCATTCTGCGACTTCAAAGCCTGAGTTTTCTGCACCAGAACTGGCCGCCAGCATTCCACGGGATCCTCGAACGGTACGTATATGAATGATTCGTTCCGGACGCTGATCATCGATGAGGTTGACCAAAAACTGAATCTCCTTTGGAAGCCGTCGGAACTCAGTGGAAGACAGTCTCAGACCGCTCCCTGGGAATTGTCGGTTGAGATAGATTTGGTCAGAATTCTCGTGTCCTCCAAGTTTCATACCGTCTGGGTTGAGAGTCCGCAGGATCGTTGTGCTGACTCCTCCCATAATGAGCTGATTCCGATGAACATAGCGTGCAAGTTCTTCTGTGAGTTTGACAGCTGCCCGATCATCTCCGCCGATACTGCCCACCACCAGTGAACGAAATCCGCCGTTGCCGATTGATGTGATCTGCAGCGGTTCTCCGAACGCGGTTGTCGATGCAATGTCCCATGTAAAGGTTGAGTTTCCTGCGTTTTGGCGGTCGACTTCGCGGCCTGCGGTCCACGATTCACGGAAGGGATCTTGAAATTCCTTATTCGCTGATCGATCACGAGACTCATTGTATTGTCGGGTGACCGGATTGACCGTGGATTCAGTTGGCGTCGTACATCCGACGAAAAAAAAACTCAGTGACAGAACACTCATCCAGGAGAGCTGCCGCAACGAAATTGTCCGTGTGGACTGAATCATTACGTTTCTTCCGTCATAAAAGCGAGGGGGCGTGGTTTGTTTTCACTGAGAACTCACAGGAATTCAACCTGTTAAGTTCCTGTGGGAAATCGACGAAAACATTCCTTTCAGGAATGTTGTTCCCTGACGATCTGCCGGGAAATGATTCAGTCATCAATTCCCAGGTGATAGCACAATTGTTGAAAACGTTCCTGGAATTCATCGCTGGACGAATGGACATGTTCGGCTTCAGTGATGAAGCGGAGATCCTCGTTTGCTGCCACTCCATGGCTTTCCAGTGCGGTCTTGTATTCGCTGTTATCGTGGCCGTAGACAAACATCAGCTTGTGTTCGTCCAGTTGTACTTCCATTGGCTTGCGAGGGTTGAGTACGGCAATGCCGCTGCAACCGTCGTCGAGTAACATGTCTTCGAAGTCGTAAAGGATACTCTGGAGCACCGAGAGGTCGATGTGTTCGCGATAAAGATCAGTATGGCCGCTGTTGGTCCCGGCATGGCTTGTCTCCAGAACCACATCAACGAATTCGCCCAGCGGGTCTAACAATCCAAGGAACGTATCAAACAGGCGTTCACGAGACACGGATGCCATTACAACCGGAACACGTGTTCCGGAATCATGATCCACGTACCATTCGTGGCGGTAGCCGTTTTGAGGAACCACATCCAGTGAGTAAGCCGGGCGAACGGCGTCTGTGAGTGTGAAATCGCCATAGCGCGCGACTCCCATGTGAGCGTTCAGCTCTTCCTCCGACACATTCTGGAAACTGCTGGTTCCCTGTGGGGAAACACCGTCGCGCCAGGTTGATTTGAGAAAATTCTTCAGAAAGCCCATCTGGATCTCACCAATCGATGTTCTGCCGACTCTGCTTCAGACGTCCATCGCCGCCTGAGGAGTTTCCGGCAGAGGCAACGGGTTCTTCGTAGAAACACTAGCACGCGGATCAGGCAAGATTCGCCGGAATTAGTCGAGTTCGACATTTCATCGGGGGTGACGTCAAATTGACGCCGAAAATAGGGTCCTGCCAGGGTTTACCGGCACCCGCAGGTCCTGCACTGGTGATCCGATCGGTAAAATCACTGCTACCGAAACAAAACCGGGGTCTGAATACCACGTGAATCAACATATGATTTGAGCGCCAGCCTACCGATGTTTACGGGTGGTGTTTCGATCGTTCAGACCTGGCGTTTGTTCTATTCACTGGAGCAAGCGTACTCTTGGCAACTCGTCTTTTGTCATGACGTTACGAACCCAGTCACTCGAAGAACCGAGTCTCAATCTCACACCGATGATTGACATCGTGTTTTTGCTCATCATCTTTTTTATGGTGGGGACAAAATTCAGTGAAATTGAGCAGCAATTTGAAATCGACCCGGTCGTTGCAAGTCATGTTGCACCGATGTCGCGTGCGCCTGATCCCATTGTCGTTACGGTGAACCGGAGTGGCCAGCTGTCAATCGACAACAAAGAACTGACACGCACTGAGCTGCTGCAGCGGCTGAAGGCTGCCAAAGAAAACTACTCGCAGCAGGCTGTACTGATCCGAGGAGACCGAGGAGCGGTGTACCAGTCGATCATGGATGTGATGGACACCTGTCGTCGGGCGCAAATCAGTGGGATTTCACTTCCTTACAAACCGGTCCAGGGTGATTTTCCATGACAGCAATCTGGCTGGTGATTGAGAAAATCTGGCAAGGAAACTCACTGACCGGCGACGACATCGTGGTACTGGTGCTGTTGCTGATGATGGCAGCGTCCGTAATGCACCTGTTTACGATGCTGATTACTCGATGGGGTGATCGACATATTGCATTCAAGTCACTGGCAGGTTCGTTGCTCGTTCACTGTGTCTGTATTCTGGGGCTCCAGGTTTTTGAACCTCAGCAGACAAATTATCTTGGTGCATCGACCGAGGACCACGAGCCGTTTGAAGTCATCATGGAAGTGCTGGCGCAGAACGATGACCAAAGTGCCATGAATCAGTCAGGTGACGTCGCTGCGCCGGATCAACCCAGTCAGCCTGAAATTGCCTTCGAACGACTGTCTCGGCCAGTTCGGCCGGTGGAACCTCGTCAGGAGTTTGAACGTCAGCGGAAGCAACCGGATGGCCCGGAAGCTGTGCTGCCGGATGTCAGTGAGTTTGCCGAAAATGCGGAGCCGGAAGCGGCAAGTCCTGCGGACAATGGTCTGATACGGCCGGTGAAAATTTCAGCAATGGATCCTGGAGAAGAAATCGATACCGTATTTGATCGCACTGAAGTAGACAGTTTCCAGGTACAGAACGTGCGTATCCAGCCGGAATCCGGCAGCACGAAGACTGAGGCCCTGCCGTTTGCTCGTAAGTCGGTAACCGGTCGAACGGACAGGATTGGTACTCGTGTCAATATGGAAATGGAAGAGGCTACGATAGATCTGGCGAATGTGGATTCTCCGGATACTGTCGATTTGAAGCCTCTGGAAGTCGAGAACGTTGTGAGGAACCGGCCGGCTCCATTTGCAGGAAGCGAACCAGCAGAGACGGCCAGCACAGATCTTGCGATTCGTCCCGAGCATTTACGGCCGGCCTATTCGCTGGAACGTCGGTTGCCCCGCCGCGAACTCGTGAAACGTAACAACACGATCACCACCAGGCCATCTCGCATTCCGTCGAAGAACTCTCGCACTCCGATTCCTCTGTCGTCCAGCTATGAAGATATCCAGGTGGAGCCCGTTGCTCCGGTGGTAAGCGATGAACTTCGAACGGCTTCGGAAATGGTTGAAATGTCCGTCAACCAGACTCGACGGCACGAGAGTCAACCTGGTGCCTATCGTCTGCGAAGTCGCGAGTATCGGCGAGACGCTGTCTGGAAGTTTGGCGGTACGGAACGATCCGAAGCAACAGTCGAACGCAGCCTCAGATGGCTGGCACGTGTCCAGTCGTCCAGTGGCCGTTGGGACGCAGATGCCTGGGGCGCTGGTCAGGTCGAAGTAGATGACCTGGGTGTGCAACGGGATTTTGCCGGGCATGACGCCGATACCGGTATCACGGCGTTAGTCACACTGGCATTTCTTGGCGCTGGTTATACACATGAAGATGGTCGCTATGCCATACAGGTCGATCGCGCACTGGACTGGTTGATCAGCCAGCAGGATAAGAATGGCAGCCTTGCCGGCAACGCGCGACGATACGCTCGAATGTATTGTCATGCGATGGCCACATATGCCATCGCCGAAGCTCTCGGAATGCAAAAGGAATCCGTATTGGCGCCCGTGATCGATCCTGATCTTCTGGCCCCGGGGCCCTCCACTGTCTCTGTTGTGGCATCGGTTTCTGGTTCCCTGATGAGTCTGTCACCCGCCGTTTATGGCACGACGTGGACAGCGGCCGTGATTGCGCAGGCGGACTCACATGCCTGGAGTATCCGACGTGTGCATGAGGTGCGACTGCGATCCGCATTACAGAATGCTGTACGATACACGATTCATCAGCAGCACGTCGGAGGTGGCTGGCGTTACTCCAAAGGTCAGGAAGGCGACGTCAGTATGTTTGGCTGGCAGGTGATGGCGCTTCGCAGCGCTGAGATTGCTGATGTAACAATTCCCAATGCGGTTCGCGAACGCATGCTGGAATTCATCAACAGTGTTCGCCAGGGGAAACGCGGTGGTCTTTTCAGTTACCGTCGCGATGAAGCGGTCACCCCGGCGATGACTGCGGAAGCTTTGTTTTGCCAGGAGATGCTGGGGTTCAGGAGGAATACCGCAATGAATCGGGAATCGGTCCGCTACCTGCTGAACAACCTCCCACGGTTGTCTGAGCTGAATATGTACTACTGGTATTACGGTACACTGGCGATGTATCAATATGGCGGCAAACCATGGGAGCAATGGAATACAGCAGTACGTGATACGCTGGTTGGACAGCAGGTGTCGAACGGAGAGAATGCCGGAAGCTGGGATCCCATTGGACCGTGGGGACGCTACGGTGGCCGACTATACGCCACTGCGCTGGCGACACTGACGCTTGAGGTCTATTACCGGCTGCTGCCGCTCTATCAGCTCAACGAAGTCAGTGGACGTTAATCTTGTGTTGTTGAGTTAGAATCTCGACCCTGGTGCCGACTGCCTGATCGGGCCACTCTCGTCCGATCGGTTCGACTCGCACCGATACCGTATCGCTTTCACCTGTCATTTGTCTGTCGCTGACAGTGGTTGCCTCTGTTACAACTCCCTGACACGGATCATGATCAGGGAACAAAACGTTCAATCGAGTTTCGGGCACTAGTTTATCGATTCGTTCGACGGGAGTCTGAAGAATGATATACCGACGGTCGGTATGGACGATTTTCAGCATCACGTTACCGCATGTCATATCATCACCTTCCCGAAACTGCAGTTGGGAAATCTTACCATAGCTCGGGCAAAGTACTTTTGTCTCGCGGCTCAGAGCTGCCATCTTTGTGTATTGCTCTTGCGCTGCATCGAATTCAGATTGCAGCTTTTCAACTCCGGTGGTCAGATTGATCCGCGCGGGCAGACGCGAGCGCATTTGTGCCAGCTGCTTTATTCGTGCTTCGATATTCTGAGATTCCAGCTGCAGTAAATCGATTTTTGTATTGGTCGCTAATGTCGGGTTCGGCTGTTTATCGTTAAACGCAGGCACCAAATCGGCTGACAATGGATTCCAGGTAGCGGTTCCAGAGACCCCGCTGATGAACAACAGGCCATTCACGCGGTCTTCCTGATACGAGAGAACGTTACCCGGTTTTGACACTGTGTGGACCCGTGTCAACAGCAAGGCATTGTCGTCGTTTGCGGCTGCCGGCTGGAAGACCGTTGACGATGGACAGAGTGCCTTAAAGAACCGCACACGACGTTTTGATTCCTGCACATCCAGATCCAGTTGCTGCATTCGCCACTCCAGTTCGAATGCTGCTTTCGTTTTTGCCTTATGCAGATCCGCCGCAATTTTTTGAACGTGCTTGCCCTGCCGGACAATCTGCTCCTGGTGCTCAGCCTTTTCCAGTGTCAGCAGAATTTCGCCGGTGAACACTTCGTCACCAATCGCAACGTGTGATGTCAGTAAACGGGAATCAGACGGCACACGTAATGCTGTAATGTCTGCAGCGAGGACTCCGATTATTGGTGAAGTGGTGTGTCGATTGAACCACCACACCAGCAAGCAACCCAGCAACAGTGCCGATCCCAGCATGGTGACGGTTCGGGAGCCTGATGCAGGAAGCGACGGTGACGGATGCTGCTGAATCCCTGCAGGACTGGCTGGTGCTGTTGATGTCATAGGACGCTTCCAGTGATTGTTCGCGATTCGAACAGTCTGTAGAGCAAAGTGCACCTGAATATCCGGATGCCGGACTCGGTCCCCTGTTTCTGCACAGACCCCTGTTTCTGCACAGAATGCATGCCCAGGATACGGGCACATGTTCCAATCGCTGTCATTTCCATCGGCGTTACAAGTGATACAGATTGAAGCAATTCAATTCTGGCGGTGTCGATGGCGGGATCCCTGAGACATTCGGGCAGTGACGCAGCGTCGGGACAGAGTCAGTAGTGTGAGTAAACCGGTGAATTTGGCATGCCAGATGCTTTTCATGCGGTAAATGCGGTACTGATCCTTGTCGGGTCGAGGTCTCTGGCAGAAAATAAAGATGGCTCATTGCTGATTTGAGCCACACGGCACGATGTGATCGGTAATGGGTTCTCGCGATGCATTGCTGAGCTGCGGTTCCGTACCCAGGCTCCTTGTTTGTCCGATGCTTCCTGTTTTATCTTTTTTCTCGCGACATGAGATGTGCAATGAAAAAACTACAGATTGCAACGCGGTTTACATGCACCATTTGCATCATGGGGCTGATGGCCGGCATTGGTATTGAAACGGTGGCGGATGAGTCACCGAAGGCTCACAACCGTCTTGCGCAGGAGAACAGCCCGTATCTGCTGCTGCACGCGCACAATCCTGTGGACTGGTATCCGTGGGGACCGGAGGCTCTTCAGAAAGCAGAGACAGAAGACAAACTTATCTTTCTGTCTGTCGGTTACAGCAGTTGTTACTGGTGCCATGTGATGGAACGCAAAGTCTTCAGCAGTGAAAAAATTGCAAATTATCTGAATGAGCATTTCGTTTGCATCAAGGTTGACCGCGAAGAGCGTCCGGACATTGACGAGATCTACATGACGAGTTTGCTTGTTTATCAACAGCTAAGCGGGAAACGCGGAGGAGGTGGCTGGCCACTTTCATTGTTTCTGACCCCCTCGGGAGATCCGGTCGCGGGCGCGACCTACCTGCCTCCGGAAGATCAACCCAACGGTCGCACCGGATTCCTCACGGCTGCAACACGTATGCTGGCGGCGTGGACGAAACAGCGCGAAAATGTGGAACGGACATCGCAGTTGATATCTCGCGAAGTCCGGCGACTGTCGTTGCCTGCTGCATCAAGCGAGTCGAGCATTGATTCCTCGGTTGTTCAGACAGCAGTAACTGCTGTGGAGTCACTGTACGACTCCGAATGGGGCGGTGTTGACCTGCGTGACGGCAACGTGCAGGGACCACGATTTCCGAATGTGCCGCGACTACTGTTGTTGATGTCTGTGATCGAAGAGCCGGGAACTCAGGAAGGCTCGACAGCTGAACCAACTGCTCGGCGGTTGAACATTGTGCGACATTCGTTTTCACAGATGGCGTATGGCGGGATCCGTGATCATCTGGCCGGGGGATTCCATCGGTACAGCACGGACCGCCGCTGGCGCATTCCTCATTTTGAAAAAATGCTGTACGACCAGGCGCAGCTGCTGGAGGGTTACGTTGTCGCCAGTCGGGTCACGGGAGATCCGTTCTTCAAAGAAGTGGCAGCAGAAATCGCGGATTTCGTGCGCAACGAATTTACAACCCCGGAAGGCGCATTTTGTTCAGCGCTCGATGCCGAAACGAACGCAGTCGAAGGTGAATACTATGTGTGGAAGGAATTTGAAATCGACCAGTTGCTTTCAGCGAGTGATGCGACGCTGTTCAAGACCGCTTACGGAGTCGGTGATTCGAATTCATTTGAACATGGGCACGTCCTGCATCTTCCGGCGACGCTGGACGAATTGAGCCAGACACTGAAAATTCCCGTTGGGCAGCTGAAATCCCGATTGTCTTCAATTCGACAGTCACTTCTCAATGTCCGCAACAAACGTGAACGACCACTGCTGGATGACAAGATACTGACGGCGTGGAATGCGATGATGATCCGCTCGCTGGCAATCAGCGGCCACCAGCTGGGTCGTCCTTCCGATATTGATGCGGCAGAACGAGCGGCCCGATTTTTACTGCTGAACCTGCGCGCGAAAGATGGCAGTCTCCTTCGTTCATTCCGGAACGGTGAAGCAAAGCACGCTGCTTATCTGGATGACTACGCATATCTGGTGTCAGCGCTGATTGCTCTGCATGAGACGACTGGCAACGAAGCGTGGCTGCAATCTGCCAGGGAATTGAATCAGCGGCAGCTCGATCTCTTTTATGATGACGCCAAACATATTTTCTATTTTACTGCTCATGATCAGCAGCGTCTGATTGCTCGTACGAGTTCTCCCTTCGATTCGGTATTTCCTTCCGGTAACAGCGTTGCGATTCGCAATCTGATGCACCTTTCAGACGGCTCGGCTGAAGTCGCAGAAAGAGCATATCAGACATTGTTAAGATTCGTGCCGGTTATTGAAAAATCACCCTCATCCAGCAGTGGACTGGCCCTGGCCGCTCACGAATGGTTGATTGCTGCTGAGAAACGTGCCGCTGCAACGATTGATGAGTCGCTCAAAGAACGATTGCCGTTTGTCAAACAGAATCAGGACGGTCGTTCGCTGTTCGTGAATGCTCTTTCGGATGACGAGACCTTAGTAAAATCTGTGACCGTGTTTCGCCCGGTCCTCACTCCTGAACCGGTGACGAAGTCGAAGGCTCCTAAACGAGTGACAGCAAAAGTCTATCCACTCTACAACAAGCTGCCGCGTGGAGAAGTGTGTCCAGTTGCGATCGAACTCAATGTCCAGAAGGGCTGGCATATTAATGCCAGTAAACCAAGTCCGGACTTCCTGATTCCGACAAAAATCACGCTCCGCGCGAATCCAAAGGTCAAGGTCAGGATCACTCGAATCAAATATCCGAAACACAAACTGCACAGGATGAAGGAGGAACCGGAGCCTTATCATGTCTACGACGGTAAAGTGATGATTTATTGCCTGTTGGAAACCGATGCTCGTGAACAAAGCGATAAAACGACCCTGCAGTTTCATATTCGGTATCAGGCCTGCAATGACAGGCAATGTGAGAAGCCTGTGACTGAGGTCATGACGGGCACCTTGTCACTGGCAGATCCCGGTGACGATATCAAGACGATTCATCGCAACAGATTTCCGCAGACAAACAAAGACCAGTTGTCTCCTGACGAGAAGAAGTAGTTCTTTTTTACCGGGAAGCTTTTGGTTGGTCATGTCTGAGTCCGTCAGACACATTAGCCGGCTTCCCGTTCCCGCGAAACAGCCTGGCCGGTCGTGTGGATCAGTAGCACTGGAGTCTCCTGGCTGATAATTTGTGGCTCAGTCTCTCCCCGTTTCATTACCTGGATTTGTGCAGTTCGCCATGTCGGTTCAGCCAATTGCAGGAGTCAGTCCCCGTTCTGAATCTGTCGTGACGACAGAACATCCCTCGATCGCCGCGGGAATGCCAGGGCAGGCTCTGGGTACTCTCTACGAATGCGTCCCGATGCGGATCTTCGGACTGACGATTTCTCACTTGTTGTTCGCATTGCCAACAGCACCGCTGGCCGTTGGTCTCTATGTCCTTCAGCGATTGGCGGGTGAGTACTTTGTTCTCACGAATCGGTCGTTGCAGATCTGGGCCGCACGTTCAGGACGACGTGTTTCATCGGTGGACCTGTCTCAGGTCGCCGAGACAGAGGTCACACAGGCGCCGGGACAGAGATTCTTTAAGGCGGGCGACATACTGGTGCGTAATGCGTCGGGCGAAATCATTCAGCGGTTGCGTGGTGTTCCGGATGCGTCGTCATTCTGTAACGCAATTCAGCGGACAGTCGAGTCTCGACGGTTGGTAAAGTCAGCAATGGCGACAATTGAGGCACGTGGTTGAGTCGGATTATGAGACTTGAGTTCTTACGTCTCACGTCAAAAGCCGCGATCCTCCTCTTCAATCTGAGCCTGAAGCTCGTCGCGTTCTTTACGGGTGATTTCAAGATCAAACGTCAGGTATTTCACGTTCAACCGGAGTTGCGACAGCGCCTCCTGAACCAAATTCAAAATCCGTCGTCTGCGTCGTACCGATTCCGTAACTCGTTCGAATGCGATGTCGATGTCACGGCGTTCAACCGGTTCGATTCTTGAAATCAGTTGTCCCAGTTCAATCAGGTCTGACGGCAACTGATCCGCTTCGTCATCAGGGATCCGGTTTTGATTCGTCATTGCTGGTATCCTGCTTTGTCGGTTTCATCCGGTAAAGGCTATTCCGGACAGCGACAGAGGCTGTGGCTTTGCAACACAGTTTTAAGATGGGGCAAACGACTCTCAATGACTTTCTGCGGTGGTATTCTGCAGTTCACCGCAGATTTGCGGAACAAACCGTACAATCTGTACAAATGTCAGTGTGGACGACAGGGTCCGTACCCACCGGAGAATCTGCACCGTCAACAGTGATTGCTTAGGAATTCGGCAGAAAACAAGGGATCAGGCCTGTCACACATGAGAGATGGCAAACCGTTGCAGGACTGGGCTCGGAGAAAATCAATGAATTCATTAGGCTGACGGTCAGTCCTTCCGGGTCAGGCGCGGTGCTTTGGATCCGGTTTTCAGTGAATACCAGTCTCAATTTGCGACCGACACGGATGTCTTTGAGTCGATTCCCGCCACAGGTCTGCCGACAGATTCCAGTGCATTACTTGCTGATCCCTGCCATTATTGTTCTTTGTGTTCCGGCAGTGAGTCAGGCGAGTGACGCCACGGCGACATGGATGGACAAACCTGTCGTCGGCAATCAGATGCGATTCCTTGGCGTCACGCAGTTGATGGAAGCGGAAAGACCGTTTCAGCGGTTCCGTTTTCAGTGCGGGGCTGATTTTCAGGAATGCCGAATCGAAGCAGAACTCCCGGCACTGATACCTGTCGAGGAGTTTTTGGTTCGGACACGTGTGAATTCGACTCATGCCGGTCTTCGGCTCGGAGTTCGAATTGTATTGCCCGGCCAGACTGATCCGGAATCGAATGAACCACTCACCACCTGGCTTTTTGGTGAGCGGTCAACGAATGCGTCTGAGTGGCAGACACTGAAGGTTGGAACTCCTTCCGAGATTGATGCTGAGATTTTTCGTGTCCGTTCCAGGCTGGCGCCCATGCGAATTGATATCGAGGGGCTCTACATTGACAGGTGTGCCTTACTTGCCCAGTTTAGTGGCGGTAGCTGTGTGGTTGATGCCGAGCCTGTGAGTTACGGGCCGATTGTGCTTCGCTCTGCGTCGGACGATGCAGGTGACGCGATCCTGTCAGAGAATTCTGTGCCGAAGAGAACCGGGCGACTTCGCGTTGAACGCAATCAGGTTTTCTTGAACGGACAACGTACTTTGCTGCAAATGATGCCCGATCATGGTGAATCTTTGCAGACGATTCGTGAGTTGGGGATCAATACACTTTGGACACAAAATCAGGACTCGAGCGAGAGACCTCGCGATTTGTCAGACGCCGGGATCATTATTGCAGTCACACCTCCTCACCCGAAGTTCGATCCGGCAGATTTCAGTCGACCGCTGAACGGTCTGATGCCGCTGCATCATCAGATGGAAACAGCTGACATATTCTGTCTAGGTAACCGGGTTCTTCCGCACCAACTGCCGCACCTGCTTGCGTGGGCTCGACTGGTGCGCAGTTCAGATCGAATCCTTCGCCGACCAATTTTGGCTGATGTCACCGCTTCGGAAGGTCTGGCCTCGAGGCAGATTGACATGGTTGGTATCGGTGTACCATCGCTCCATCGGTACCTGACTTTCGGTGGATTCCGAAACAGTATTCTGCATAAGACACGTCGTGCATCACAAATGACACTTCCATGGACGTGGATTCAGACGGAGTCTCCAGGGTCGATGACACGATGGCGACAGACGGTCGGGCTGGAGCCTCTGGTTGTCGAACCGGAGCAGATCACAATGCAGGTGATTGCAGCGTTATCCGCCGGTGTCCGGGCGATTGCTTTCTGGAAGACCCAGCCGTTTGGTGGTGGGCAGCTTCAGGAATCTGAATCCGGCTTGGCAGTGGCACTGTCGTCGCTGCAAATCGGGCTTTTGGAACCCTGGCTGGTGATGGGGCAGGCGCAGTCGTACATCGCCGTTGACGACGGTCGATCAAGTACACGGAATGGTCCGGGGACAAAACCGATGAGATTTCAGGCGGCAGTTGCGACATCGCCGGTCTCGCTCAATCCGGTGGAGTCCGCCATCCCTCGAACTCCGGATGCCGCAGTGATCAGTGGACGTGATGGTTCGTTGATGATTGTCGCCTTATGGGACGATTCCTCACATTACGTCCCGGGGCAGCTCTACGCACGGAAAGCCAGTCTCATCGCGACTGCCCGGGAAACCTCTTCTGCAGCACAGATTACGATGACTGACGTGGTTGGACAGCCTCGAAACGCCCAGCCAGGCGGACTTGCTGTCACACTGAGTGATCTGGATCTCTTTGGCGTGATTCTCGTTTCGTCTAATCCTGAAATCTTTGGTGAGATGCGTCGCCGCGTTCAGTTCGTGGCGCCTCGAGCTGCAGAACTCAAATGTGCAATTGCTCGTCTAAAACATCAGCGTGTTTCAGAGACGTGTGCGAACATCGATCATGTAGCCCCGCAGGCTCCACCTTCCGCATCCCAATGGCTGGTGAATGCGACCCGGATGCTGAAGGCTGCTGAAACGGCAATGCAGAATGATCGATTCAGAGAAGCCGATCAACAGGCGGATGGGTGTCTGCGGGCACTGCGGGCAGCTCAGAATCTGTACTGGACAACAGCCATCAGACAACTGCCGACGCCGACTGCCAGCCCGTACACAGTTGCCTTTTCTTCACTGCCCGAACACTGGCAAATGATGGCGAACATTGCTTCTGCCCAGCCATCGGACAATCTCCTGCCACCTGGTGAGTTTCATCATCGTCAGGAAATGGAGCAGACGGGATGGACGTTTCCGGAGCTGACCGACAACGTGTACATCACACGATCCCGGGTGCGAAATGATTCGCAGGACAACGTCGGTTTTTTGCAACTGGCCGCATGGAAGCCGGAGAATACGCAGGTACCACTTTCGACTCAGCCATCGACACTTGTCAATCTGCCACCGGTCAGCGTGGAAGCAGGTGACCTGGTTGAGTTGCGCGGACAAGTACGGCTCAGCGCGACTGCGATTCGGGCTGTTGAGGAATTTCCTCTGATGATCTTTGACAGTGAATTGGGACCGGAATTCGCTGTTCGTCCTGCACTGGAAGCGGATTGGAGGACATTTCACATGTACCGCCAGGCAGCAGTTTCCGGTCCACTTCAGTTCACACTTGGGCTGCAGGGCAGTGCTGAGGTCCATGTGGATCTGGACACTTTGGTGTTGCGCACCGTTGGTCGAGCCAGTTCCAGCGACGCGAAATTAAGGACGGCACGGGTTCCCGAGTAAAAGGCGCCGGGTTCGCCTTGCTGTAGCTCAGGTGAGAATTGCAGGACAGATCGGCTCCTGTCTCTGTCGGAGCTTGCAGGCTGATACTCAGTCGATAGGCTGTCGGGCTGATCAGATGCCAGGCGACATCTGCGGTGGCTGTAATTTGGCGAGTCAATCGTTGGGTCGTGATGCCGCCATGCTTTGGATCGCCATTCCTCACTAAGAAAACAGAACAGGTTCACGAGATGCCGATCGCGACGCCGGAACAGTATGCAAATATGCTGGATGCCGCTCAACAGGGTGGATATGCCTATCCTGGGATTAATGTGACGTCCATTACAACACTGAACGCCGGTATGAAGGGATTCGCCGACGCAGGTTCTGACGGTATCATTCAGTTCTCTACGGGTGCTGGTGAATTCGCGTCGGGGCTGAATGTCAAAGATGCGGTCCACGGCGTCATTGTGCTGGCCGAAGCTGCCCATCGACTGGCCGAAAAATATGACATTCTGATTGGTCTGCACACTGACCATTGTCAGCCCAAGAAAGTCGATTCTTTTCTCAAGCCGTTGATTGCGGAAACAGCCGCCCGCCGTGCTTCTGGCAGAGGAAACCTGTTTAATTCTCATATGTACGATGGTTCGGAACTGCCTCTGGATCAGAATATCGCTGAAAGTATTGAGCTGCTTAAGCTTTGTGCGGAAAACGAAATCATTCTGGAAGTCGAAGCCGGAGTGGTCGGTGGTGAAGAAGACGGCATCGATCATTCTGATGTAGCCGATGAAAAACTGTACACAACGCCTGAAGATATGGTCCGGGTCTATGAGGCATTAAATGGACTGGGGCGATTCATGTTCGCTGCGACTTTCGGCAACGTTCATGGTCACTATAAGCCTGGAGCGGTGAAGCTGAGGCCCGAGATTCTGAAGGACGGACAGAAAGCCGTCATAGAAAAATATGGCGATGCCGCGGAATTTGATCTGGTCTTTCATGGCGGATCGGGAACTCCGAGTGCTCAGTTGAAGGAGACACTGGACTACGGAGTCGTGAAAATGAACATCGATACCGATACGCAGTATGCGTTCACTCGTCCGGTTGCGGATTTCATCCTTAAGAATTATGACCAGGTCATGATGATCGACGGAGAGATCGGCAGCAAGAAGGCTTACGATCCCCGCACGACGCTCAAACTGGCTGAAGCCGGTGTGGCTGCCCGACTGCAGCGTGCCTGTGATGATCTGAACAGCAGCGGTCAGTCGATCTTTGGAAAAGTCTGACAGATTTTGGTGAATGTGAGTCAATTCTCCGGCCGTTCGTGAACACGAGCGGCCGGTTTTCATATCAGGTGAATACTGGCCCGGTCAGAGCATGTTCAAGTCGCTTCGTAATCAGATGGTCTTTCTGACTCAGTTCGGGAAACAGTTCGAAACCACCGGTTCACTGGTCGCCAGTAGTCGATTTCTGGCAAAGGCGATTACACGATTTCTGGCTGCTCGGCCCGACCACCCCATTCGAGTGCTGGAATGCGGCCCGGGAACGGGAGCCTTCACAAACCAAATCGTTCAGAAACTTCAGCCAGGTGACGCATTCGATCTGGTCGAGGTCAACGAGTCTTTCGTCGACGTGCTCAATCAGCGGTTCGAATCTGAGAAGCCATGGCAGGCCGTTCGGGGACTGTCGACGATTCATGAAGTTCCTCTGCAGGACTTCGAAACGCAGGGTAATTATGACTTTGTGATCTCCGGCCTGCCCCTGAACAATTTCCCACCCAGGCTGGTGGCTGAAATCATGGAAGTCTATTTTCGTCTGCTGAAGCCGGGTGGAATGTTGAGCTACTTTGAATACATGTATATTCGACCTGTTCGCAGTACGATGTCTCCGGGTGTGAGTGGTAACAGGATTCGTGAAATTCATCGAATCGTTGAATCGTATTTTTCCCGGCACCGAGTGGCGCGTGACAGCGTCCTTCTGAACACACCGCCTGCATGGGTACAGCATCTTCAGGCGAAAGCGATCATGTAGTCGTTCAGTGATCTTCGTCAGCTTGCAGGTGTGCTTTGGGAATGCCGAAACTCAGGATCAGCACTCTGATCGCGATTTTCAGAATCGCTCATCGGAACCAGTCTGTCTTTCGTTAATGGGGCATGATCCCGCGAATTCACGATGGTTTCGTCGAATTGCAAGAATTTCCGAGTCTTTCCCGGTGCGAATTTTGTGTTCCAGATCGATTCCTGTATCCGGCGATGCCCTCGAATGTGTCCCGTAGACAACGTCGTCATGGAATGTGATGTCTCCTAAATCGGCAGGTACTGCCTATTGCCCGACATGATCGGCAGTTTCTTTTGGCACTGTTTCAGGGCTTGGAAGCGCTCAGAAATACAAATGAAGACGTAACCATCACTGGATGAACAGGTTAGCCACAATCGGTGCGGACCAAAAATTCAAAAAGATCGACACAACCCGTACATTTTAACTCAACCAACGACGGCTGGAGTTCCGATCGAACAGGATAACCGCGCGTATCGCTACGACCGGTATCGTCTGCAATTACGGATCGATCGGAACAACCGATGAAAACGACTCGAACATTCGCGTCTGTCTGTCTGACTGCAAGCTGTATTGCCCTCGCTTTCGCGGCGAACGTCTCCGTTGGAGACCAGCCTGGCGTCTTTCGTATGACAGTCGCTCCCAACGATGGCACCACGGGTGGCAGCCAGTCGGAATTACTACCGTCGCCGAATGGCGATCCAGCTGATTCCAACGGCAGAGAACCCACCGGACAGGTCAATCTCATCAACGGCAGCAGTGCACCGGGGCAGGCCACTGTGAATGGTGGTAACCGACCGGTCTTCATGAATGCGGGACAGTTCATCTCGCAAAGCAACGGTGTCACGGGGCAAATCATCGGCAGTCAGGCATTTCACCCGCAGCCGTTGTTCGGGCCTCAACTTACGTTTGAACAAAACATCGATGACAGTCTGGGGATGCCGAATTCGTTCACACGATTCAATGCGTTGATACCCAATCATCTCGTGGACAATACCACGATTCTGGCGGCAACCGTTTCCGCGTCACTGAGTGATGAAGGAGACGATCTTTACAACTACGGAGCTATCCTGCGTCACTTCGATGATTCCCGGAACGCAATCTGGGGCGTGAATATCTTTGGGGACTACGACAGCACCGGGCAACTGGGCGACTACTACACGCGTGCGGGTGTCGGTCTGGAATATCTCAGTCGTTATTTTGACTTCATCGTCAACGGTTATCTGAATACCGGTTCAGACGGAGTGCTGAGCTCCCGGACGCCGATTTCCGGCCTGTCACTGGCAGGACACAACGTCGTTCGCTCATTCAACGAAACTCGTGAGAACGTCTATCAGGGCGTGGATTGGAAAATCGGAACACCCATTCCTTGGCTTGGCAAACGTGGCGCCAAGACCTTTCTGGGATCCTATTACCTGACGAGTGAATTCGGGACGAAAGAGGCCCTGGGGCTTTCGGCTCAGTTTCAGGTTCAGGTTACAGAATCACTTGAAGCCAACGCGTTCTACACCAACGACGAAGTGTTCGGAGCCAGCAGTTGGGTCAACATTGCATATACACTGCCGAACTCACGTCAGCGCCGTGTGTTGCGGCCTTTGTGTGTTCAGGAACGTTTGACAGATCCCGTTCGACGAACAAACCCGATCCATACGAAATTAGAAAGATCAATCGTCACGGCGGCAGAAATCAACCCCGATACGGGACTGCCATGGTTTCTTAACTTTGTTGATCCGAATGTGACGACTGATGGCCAGGGGACAGTAGAATCACCGTTCAGAACACTGGAAATGGCGGCCGCCGCTAACGGTGCATCAGTCGATGGAATCCGCATCACGCCACGTCAGGATGGCACTGGAACCAACCTGACAGTCGACGGGGGACTGGATCTGTTTGCGGATCAGGCGATCTTCTCTTCCCACAAGGATTTTGTACTGTTTGTTGATGCAGGAACACCGTTCGTCATTCCTGCGGCAAGTACAAGTGCTGCGGGACCACTGATCTCCAATCCAACAATAATGGCTGGTGGATCTGTTCTTCGAGTAGCCGACGGGGCACGTGTGAGTGGGCTCCAGATCGATGCTGCAGATGAAATGGGGACTGACTTTGGTATGGGCATCGATGCGCCTGCACCGTTCGACAATATTCACCTGGTTTGTAATACATTCACCAACTACACCATTGGTGCAAACCTGCCGGGTGCCAGCGGCACACTGTTTTTTGATGAAAACACATTCTCCGGTCTGGCCGGGGTATCAACAGACGGTCTGATGGTCACAACGACGGTGGGTTCCACGTCGGATCTGCGCGTGCGAGAAAATACGGCCACAAACAATTCGAGTGCAGGCCTCTCCGTCACGGCGGGCTCGGGTAGTACGATCAATGCAGACAATCCTCTGGGATTTGGGCTTCTGCCACCCGATCCAGCAGCACCTCCTGTACCTGGTGGTGGTCCTCCTGTTCCGGTCTTTGGACCTGGAGCGGTTGAAGCCACCGGAATCGTCGACAATCAGGTTTCTGCGGGTGGGGACGGAATCGTCGTGACCGCCGACGCGGGCGCCACGATCCATGCTGTGGTTGAACGAAATACTTCCACCGACAATACGCTCAACGGCTTCATCGGAAGGGCTGACGGGGGAACAATTAATCTTGTCAGTCTGAGAGGCAATACCTTTACCGATAACCTGGAAAATGGAGGCGTGCTGCACTTCCTCAACGGTGGCATAATTGCCTCTCTGACAGAGGACGTGAACGGCGACGGCATTCTCAATCCGTCGGAGGATACCAACGGCAACGGCATTTTGGATCCGGCCGAGGACACCAACGGCAACGGCATACTTGATCCTGGTGAAGATACCAACGGCAACGGAATCCTTGATCCCGCAGAAGACCTGGATGGTGACGGACTCATTGCCGCATCTGAAGACATCAACGGTAACGGTTTACTGGACCAGGGGATCGTATCGAACACGATGAGCGACAATGGACTCACCGGTCTGTGCCTCTTCGGTCAGGATGACAACGGCACAGGTGACTTTGACATTGGGGGTCCCGCTGCACAGCTGGGCAACATCTTCAACGGCAATCGTGGAGCGGGAATCGCATCAGATCTGCGAGACTCAGCAACCGCAAGAATTAACGCGGTGAACAATTCGGTGGTGGGAAGCTTCGTCGGCCTGGACTTCTTTATCGATGGCGATACGTTTAGTCAGCCGTTTTCGCTATCAAATGCCTCGGGAGGCGTCCGGCTGACGCAGCTGACGCTTGATATCTCGCCCTCAGGCAATATTTGGGACACGACTGACGCCGATCCAGGAACCGCGCCCACTTCTTTTCAGCCTGTGGGGGCAACCGATATTGATGCCGGCCTGCTGACGGTGAATGGCAATTCCATCACAGCAGGAACCAATCCGCTTCAGGATGGCGATGGAACGGAACTCGTCGGTGGGGGAGTTCCGGATGCCCAGGGCATTCTGGATCTGGTCTTTACTGATTTCGATCCAGGCGAAGTGTTCTCCTGGGATATTGATGCAGATAGTACTCCGGACGCCAGTGTCTTTGGTAACGAACTGATTGGCTCAACGATTACGCTGAATTTCGAGAACGGAAGTATTGTTACAGGTGCGCTTGAAGCAGTGGCTGGAAATTCCGACGCGTCCGAATTCGTCGCTCAGACAGCTGTGGTCGATGACAACGGTTTTGTCTTCACCGGGATGGATAATGCACGGTACGAGTTCATCAACATCATCAACAACTCGATCGTCGGGGTCAACAATCTTGGTCTGAATATCGAAATGAATGACTCGGCTGTGGCCGAAGATGTCACGATTCAGGGCAACGATATCATTGGAAATGGTACCGGAGTTCGACTGGCGGCCAATGGTCCGGGAGCCATCATCAATGCCGACAATACTGTTGGTGGAACCGACATGAATACGCTGAACGGCAGTATGTTTGCTCAGGGTAACACTATCACGAACAGCACCGGCGACGGCTTCCAGGCAGCTGCGGCGGATGGTGGTACAGTCGTGGGCAATCTGCTGAACAACAATATCAGCAACAACGGCGGGAACGGTGCGTCATTCCTGATCGATCTCGGTGGGACGATCGACTTTGGTACATCGGCCAATCGTATCATTTCCGGCAATACGTTTGACCAGAATGCGGGTCAAGGAATCTTTGCAAACAGCAATGTGGATGTCACTGTGACAAATGCCGGGCAGTCCATGGACCTTGTGATTCAGGGTAACTCGATTACGGGCAACCAGACGGGCGGGATTTTTGCGGAACTCAGCGGACTCAATAATGTGCCTCCGGGACCGCCTGTGGCGGGATCTGAGGAGAACAACGTTCTGAATCTCACCATCGGTCAGACGACCGCGCCATTTGGAACACCTGTCACTGCTGAATCCAACACGATCACTGGTAATGGAGGTGTCGGAGTTGGTTTGGTTGTCGGGGGAACCGGTCTGGCGAATGTCAGTGTTGTGCAGAATATTATCACCGGTACGACGACTGGCTCGGATCCGCTCTTTAGTGGTGACGGCATCAAATTCATTCGTCGAGACAGCTCTCTGCTGCTGGCAGACATCATGAACAATACCGTGACCGGAAACGCTGGCGACGGTATGGATGTTGATACTCAGGGGACCAACAGAACCAATGTCAATCAGCCTATGTCAGGTACGATCAACTCTGTGACATGGGACAACAACATCTTTGACAACAACGGGAGCAACGGAGTGGCATTCCGTACTCGCGGTGACTCACAGTTGAGTGCTAACGGCAGCAGTAATTTTGTTCGCAACAACGCTGCACAGGGGATCGATATTGAAACCTCAGAGACCTCTTCATTCGGAGACCCATCAGTTGCGTTTGGTCAGGTTGTCTTTGACGGCATCACAGTAACTGACAACGGTGGCGACGGACTGCGGGCCACGGCAACTGAAGATTCCGATATTCTGTTTGAAGTGACCAGTACCCTGGTTCCAACATCCTCTGGCGCTCATGCGGCTCTGAACACCAACGGCGACTCTAACTATTCGAACAACGGGGCCAACGGTATCCACGTCGATGCTTCTGGTAGTTCCACTGTGGATGTTGTTATTACCGCTGATACGGGCAATACCTTCATTCAGGACAACGGAACCAATGGTGTCTTGATTTCTGCTTCCGGGTCAACATCAGGCGACGTCGCTGTCATGAATTCCGTGATCACAGGCTCGGTCGCTGGTGCAACAGCCGTTAACGATGAAAATGAGGATACCGAAGTGACGGACGGCGATGGAATTGCTTACAACGCCAGTGGTAATTCCAGCGTCGACCTTGTCGTCGGTGGAGCACCGGGCGAGGGCAACAGGATTCAGAGCAACGGCGACGACGGTATTGCGATTTCGCTTGAAGAGGTCACGACTCCTGAGATTACGATTTCCAACAACGTGATTGGTGGCGAGGACGGTGGCGTCCAGGCAGGAAATCTGGGTGATGGAATCAGTATGAAGATCGATGGCCAAACGTCTACGGCGACCGGAGTGTCAGATCAGGAGGGCGGCGCGAACATAGCAGGTGTGCCGAACTTCAGCGATCTGGATCAAAATGGTGCTGGTGCGGGTGAGCTCGGAGGGGCTAGCCAGCTTCCGACTGGTCCTGAGGCAGATATCACCGTGGCTGACAACATGATTACCAGGAACATCCGCAACGGAGTCAATATCAGGATTAACGGCGGCAATGTCGACGATTTGAATGAGATTGCATTGACCGACAATACCATCAGCTCAAATGGTGAGCACGGAGTAATCATTCGAACGGACACCGACATGAACCAAAACAGGTTCGTTTACCTGGCACCGTCCGTCGAGGCACCGGAACCACCGGCGACCGATCCGACTTATGGGGACAATGATGACTTTAGTCCCGGTAACGTGCTTGCGAATGTTATTGCCAATACAGGATCAGCGGTCCAGGCGGACGAAATCTATGCAGGCACCTATTTGAACCTGCACACAGTGCAAGACACTCTGTTCACAGTCACCGACAATACCATCCAGAACAATGGTACGGGTACCGAGCTGGGTACCGGGTTGCACATTCGCGTGGGAACAGGATCCTACCTTGCTGCTGACGTTCAGGATAATACCTTTGGTGGCAACCTTGATGAGGATCTGTACACCAATTCGTTTCTGTCAACGGAGGAGGAACCGTTTGCCAGCATCGACGTTGAAGGTGGAACTTGGCCGGATGAGCCTCTGTATGATGTCGTCTACCTGGACGATGGAGCCTTGCTGGACATGCGATTCACAAACAACGTCGGCGACCAGGTTGACCTGAATACGGCCGGTGTAGTCGGGGCGTTAACAGAGTACGTGTCGGATGCGGAACAATTCAAGGTGTTCGATCCACGCCCGGCCGCGGTCTTCAAGATCGATGGTGTGAGTCTTAATCCCGCTACCGGTGACCTGGCGACCAACACCTTTGTCGAGCTGGGTGTGCCTCAAGACATTCCAACACTGTTTGGCGTGTTCCAAATTCAGAATATTTCGACCGAATTTCCATGGCCGGAAGATCCATTCTCAGATAATGACTGATGAAACCACGGCACTTCTGAGCTGAATCACAGAACGGCATCCGAATCTTTCGGATGCCGTTTTTCATTGCTCACTTAACACGCCGGCAGACAACGTCTCGATGGTTGGTGGACAATACGACGGCACAACGACCGCTTGATGTCGGTGGTGTACTTGCTGACCACCAGTACGGCACCGGCAGTATTGCGAATCAGAATCGTCCACAGGACCAGCTTCCACCGTATCAGCAAATTGGCAACATCGGTGACCGCACTCGACCCCAGCTGATCGTTGCTCGTGATGAATGCGTGTCTCCGGACCGAAAGAAACAGGGTAAAAGACACGGCGAAACGGATTGCTTCAGGATCCAACGCAGGATTCCCGGACTGTTGCACGCATGTGATTCGCGAATATTTCGGCCGAGCGGACCGGTTCAGCGGGGCGATCGGCCATTTCCGCCGATTCGCAGCTGATCACTGAGAATTGCAGCAAATCTACAGATGAATTCACTGTTGCGGCTCAGACCGTGTACCGCTTATTCTGCGACTCCTCTCGCAACCGTGTGGTTTCCGGTTCTCAACCCAGTCTGCGGTTTCGATTCTCTCTCCTCAACATCTCGCTGCTTTTCACAGGCATCCTCTCATGCGCTGCAGTCTCGCCCAATTTGCGATCTGTTTCGTCGGTTTCGTGGTTCTGAGTGCCGTTACGGGCTGTCGTTCCATGAACGGCTACGTGATGAATTCATCGGGGCAGGCCTTCTACGAACAGGGCAATTACGCAATGGCAGCGGCTGAATTTGAAAAAGCGGTTGCCAGTGCTCCACACAATCCGGACTACACCTCAAATCTGGCCAAAACCCGATACAAAATGGGTGACGTGTCCGGGGCCGAGCTTGTGTATCGGCGCAATCTGGCCACGTCTCCTGATCACCAGCCTTCCTGGCATGGTCTAGCCGAACTGATGGTTGCCCACGGGCGCGGTGAGGAAGCAGCCTCGATGCTGTCTCAATGGGTGATGACTCATCCACATGTCGCTGAACCACATTTGGAACTGGCATGGCTGCACAGACAACTCGGTCAGCAGGAAGCCGCTGCTCAGTCTTTGCAGCAGGCACTTCGGGTGAATCCCGGACATCCTCAGGCGCTTGCACACCTCGGGCAGTATTATCAGGACAGTGGACAAATGGATCAGGCCATTGCCATGTATCAGCAGTCCCTGCAGTCCGACTGGAATCAGCCTCAGGTTCATTCCAAACTCTCGAGTGCAGTGGCCAGTGCCGGTCCCGGACACCCGGTGAATGCAGTCGCCATGTCACGTGGTGCGGGACCTCAGGGATTTCAGCCTCATTTGGCAGCTCGTCCAGGAGCACCTTTCCAGATGGCTCAGTCCATGGCACCATTTGGCCAGCCCGTGTCCCCTGGACCGCAAATTTCTGAGCCATATCCGCCGCGGACACCGTTTGCCCCAGGTCCGCATTTCAATCATCCGCAGTCCGGCCAGATGCCCGTTGCCGCGACACAACAAAACGCCGGGCCGGTTGCTGGCGTGAATACGTCGGGAATCGTCCCCGCAACCCATTCCAACGCTATGGGGTTGGGTTTCGGATTCCCGACGGCAGCAGCCTCGCCTGTGACGTCAATCCCCGCGCAACATGCTGTTGTCACGCCACCACAATCGCACATACAGGATCCCATTCCTGATCCATCGTTCGGTCAACCTGCGGTTGATTCGGTTCCGATCACGTCTCTTTCATCTCAGTCGCTGTTCAGTCCGGATGAAACAGCACCGCTTCCGGAAGTGGAAGCGTTTTAATGCCGTATGCATTTGAAATCTGAGTAGAGCGATGGGCGTGTCACAGAAAATCTCTGGATCGGTATCGCCCTCCCTGGACTGCCACAGACAGGTCTTCCAGGTGATCGGTAATGACATGAATGACTCCCGATTCGTTCTGCAGGATCCCTCGTGCGAGTAAGGCCGATGCTGCACGTGCGACTGTACGGAAGCGGCTCCAGACGTTTGGATGGATAACGAGATTGGCTGTGCCGGTTTCGTCTTCAATTGTTACGAATGTAATACCCCGAGCCGAACCCGGGTGCTGTCGAACAAGGACGATCCCCGCTACGTAAACACGCCGTTCCGGTGGGCGGTTTTTCAGGGAACAGGCAGGGGTTACACCAAACTGTTGGAGTTTCGGTCGGATGGATCCCAGTGGATGACCTTTCAGAGACAGGCCGGTCGTTCGGTAGTCTGCAAGGATTTCAGTCATCTTTGACATCGAAGGCAGACTGACTGGTGTTTCCTCCTGTGGCTGGTCATCAAACAGCGACTGACGATACAGATTCGGAAGAGATTTCCAGAGAGCCGGTCGACGCGACAGGTTTAACGAACGGAAGGTATCGGCTCGGGAAAGTCGTGACAGGACAGACGCATCCAGCCCGGTCCGGATGCGAAAGTCGTCGAATGATTCATACGCCTGCAGAGTCCGAATTCGAACAATGGATTCGGTGACGTCTTTGCGCAGCCCTCCCATCATACAGAAGCCGAGGCGGAGTGCCGGTTTCGAAGTCTGTGTTCGTTCGAGTGTACAGTCCCAATGGCTGTAGCAGACATCGACCGGACGTACCTCAACTCCGTGTCGCCGTGCATCGAGTACGAGTTGAGCGGGTGCATAGAATCCCATGGGCTGACTGTTGAGCAGAGCTGCCGTAAAGGCAGCCGGGTGATAGCACTTTAGCCACGAGCTGGCGTAGGCCAGTAAAGCGAAACTCGCAGAATGCGATTCCGGAAATCCGTATTCACCGAAGCCGCGAATCTGACGGAACACACGTTCGGCGAATTCGAGGTCGTAACCGTTGCCCAGCATGCCGTTGATAAACTTGCGATGAAACTGATCGATGACCCCCTGACGCCGCCAGGCTCCCATTGCACGGCGCAGTTCATCGGCTTCGCCGGGAGTGAACCCGGCGGCCACCACCGCCAGGTTCATGACTTGTTCCTGGAAAATCGGCACTCCCAGAGTGCGTTTCAGGACAGATCGGATCCGTTCGTCCGGATAGGTTTCGGCTTCAAGTCCCTGCCTTCTTTTCAGATAGGGATGCACCATGTTTCCCTGAATTGGTCCCGGACGAACGATCGCAATCTCGATGACCAGATCGTAAAAGCAGTGCGGTCGCAACCGAGGCAGCATGCTCATCTGGGCCCGGCTTTCGATCTGGAACACTCCGATCGTATCTGCCCGTTGAATCATTCGATAAACACCTGGATCTTCAGCCGGAATCGTTGCCAGTGTGAGTGGCCTGCTGCCAGTGGTCTGTGCGGATTCAAATCCATGAATCAGATCGAAGCACTTACGAATCGCTGTCAGCATACCCAGCGAGAGACAATCAACTTTCAGAATACCGAGCGCATCCAGGTCCTCCTTGTCCCACTGTACGACGGTTCGGTTCGGCATGGACGCATTTTCGATCGGAACCAGTTCTGACAGTTTGTTGTGTGTGAAAACGAGACCGCCAACGTGTTGCGACAGATGCCGGGGAAAATGTTGAATGGCTTCGACAAGGTATAAAAACTGACGAGACCGACGGGTTCCGGGATCCAGGCCTGCTTTCCGAATCCATTCGGTTGGCGATTCGGATGGAACCGTACGATCGTACAGACTGGACAGCCTGTTAATCCTGTCGGTGGAGAACCCGAGAGCTTTGCCGACATCGCGTACTGCTGAACGTGCTCTGTACGTGATGACCTCGGCTGTCATGGCCGCCCGGTCGCGACCGTACTTGCCGTAAACGTACTGGATCACTTCTTCACGGCGTTCGTGTTCAAAGTCGATGTCGATGTCCGGTGGTTCGTTGCGTTCCTGGCTGATGAATCGTTCAAACAGTGTTTCGAATCGATCCGGGTCAACGGCGGTTACTCCCAGGCAGTAGCAGACTGCTGAGTTTGCTGCCGAACCTCGTCCCTGGCAGAGGATTCCACGGCTGCGGGCGAACCGAACGAGATCCCATACCGTCAGGAAATATGTTTCGTATTTCAGTTTCCGGATGAGTTGCAGTTCGTGGCTGATCTGATCACCGACACGGCAGGGAATCCCGTCTGGATAGCGTTCACGGGCGCCGTTCCACGTCAGTTGTTCCAGATAGTCACTGGGAGCGCGACCGTTCGGGCAGAGTTCTTCAGGATATTCGTAACGCAATTCGTCCAGTGAGAACGAACAGCGATCAGCGACCTCATGTGTCCGCAGGACGGCTTCGGGCGCGGCGGCAAACAGTTGCTGCATCGCTTCTGGTGATTTGAGGTGACGTTCCGCATTCGGGAAGCCGCGATTGCTCAGCTCTGCAACCGTACAGCCGTGTCGGATCGCTGTCAGAACATCCTGCAACGGCTGCCGTTCGGGAATGTGATAGTACACATCGTTCGAGGCAACCAGAGGCAGGCGTGCTTTTTGTGCGAGCCGTATCGTTCGATCGAGCAGTCGTCTGTCGTCAGGACCTCGATGCAGCTTCGCCAGTGCGTAACAGCGGTCACCGAAGCATTCTCGGTATCGATCGGGCCAGACGCTGTGAGGATTAGCAAGACTGTAACCATCAGTAAGACAGTGCGGCAGTGGAACACAGGCCAGCAGTCCATCGGCATGCCGAGTGACGTCGTCAAAAGTGAGTTGGCAATCACCCTTGGCGGTCCGCCGGCGGCCGTGTGTGATGAGTGTGGAAAGTTGCCTGTAGGCGTTGTGATCGCTCGCCAGCAGGATCACCGGAGGCCCGTCATTCGGTGTGATTTCGGCGCCGATAATAAGCTTCAACCCTGCTTCTTTTGCCGCAACATGAGCACGGACAACTCCAGCTACACTGTTGCGATCTGTAATTGCAAGAGCAGTCAGCCCGAGTTCCGCAGCCCGGTTAACCAGTTCATCGGGGTGCGAAGCTCCTTCCAGAAACGAAAAATTCGTGCGACAGTGCAGCTCTGCGTAACAGCCTTTCGCTGGTCTGTGTTTCGAAGGTTTGTCGCGTTGGCGTCGGTCAGTTGGCTGATCGGGCATGGTCCGTTCCTGGCAGGACGGTTGACTGCTGGCAAGCGATGTTCGCTCGAATTAACATGCAATGATGTGCCACCGATTCAACGTCAAATCAGACCTGCGGCAGATTGTCGAACCGTTTGGAGCGGTCCAGGTTCATGCGGATTCGGTTCCGGACGCCGATTGCTATCCCATGAGCAACGTCCTGATCCTGCGGCGTGATCCGGATCTCAATGAGTGGATCATCGAGTTCCGTCAATGGGGCTGGTTGCCGTCGCACTGGAGACCGTCCGAAAAGTATTCGACCAGGAAGAATTACCAGCGGCAACGCTTCAATGCTCGCAGTGAAACTGCTCACAGCACCTGGGGATTTCGCCGGGCGTTTGCGTCTCAGCGATGTGTCGTTGTGGGAAGTTGCTTTTATGAGCCATATCGAGACGGCGGCGAAGCTCGTTACACGACCGACAGTGGCCTTATGTATTTTGCCGGTCTGTGGGACGACTGGAGTAACGCAGAAGAATTGGTTCGTTCGTGTACGATGCTGACAACCAATGCCAATCCACTTGTCGCGGCAAATCGAACAGGACGTTTGAGACAACCAGTGATCCTGACCGAACTCGATCAGGTGACCCGGTACTGCAATCCCGAGATATCTGAGAGAGCACAGTTTGAAGATCTGCTGAAGCCGCTCTCCTGGGATGTCATGACAATTCATCGTCCCGAGTAACCCCTGTGGTTTCATTCGAACACTCCGTGCAGAAACCATGAAGTGTTGCCATTACGAAACAGCCAGAACCGGGAGCCCGTTCGTGTTTCCACGCGGTAATAGTCCCGGCGACAGCAACCATTATCCTGCCACCAGCCGGTTTGAATCCGTTCGGGCTCTGTACAATGCGTGACCTCACAGGTTCTGTTCTTCCAGTAAAACCGTACTGGAGAGCCGTCAGGTGTAATCGAGATGACTTCGATCGGCTGTGGCTCCGGAAACAGTTCCAGTGGACGAGTCGGTCCGTGGCCTGGAGAGTCAACGATCGTCGTTTTTTTTTCCGATGCCGAATTTGAAAAGGACTCGAATCTGACAGCCTTTTCGGGCAGGGCTTCGGGAAGCAGTCGCGGTCGGACCACAGCTTCGGCTCCCAGTCGTGCGGTCAATCGGTCGATTAAACGCTCAATGCTGTCGTCATTGCGTATCAGTTCCTGATCTGGTGTGTGTGTGAACAGCGTCCCTTGTCGAAGATGCAGAGGAGCCGTTGCCGAGGCTTCAAGACGAATACCGACAAGCCATTCCGGAATCGGTTCTGTCTCAATCTTCAGGTCGACCAGGTCCATGACATGGGGCAGAGAGTCGACCGGACGAGTCAGGCCGATTTCCAGGACGACAGGGTCTGATGCTTCGCTCTGTAACGTTGCCGTCAGTCTCTGCAGGCCTTCCCCTTGTGGGTGCAGGTTGTCAAGAATCTCCGAAATCAGGTCTGTGCAGATAGAACGAATCGCTTTGCGGTGACAGATCGGTTCATCAGTGGACCACTCAGCGGAAACCGGCTTCGGGTCGAGTACAGGGACAATCAACTCTTCATGCATACCAAGCATCTGATCAAGTCGTTCAGTCAAAATCGATCCAAATCGTGATGGCAATTCATCCTTAGGCAACTGAGTGAGTTGACCAATGGTGAAGAGATCGAACTCTCGAAGCTGCATGACCAGCTGATCGGGAATTCGCAACGCTTCAACAGGCAGTGATCGCAGAGTGCGATTCGCACCGGCTTCATGTCCATGACGTGCAATTCCCCAGGCGGCACCGATCGTGTTTGCTGCGGCAATGTGAGCAAAAAAACCTCGATTCATCAGCTCGATAAGGATCTGTTGGGCAAGGCTGAATTCACCCTTGAATAATGAAGCACACCCGGTGATGTCGAGAACCAGGCAGTGTGAACGGCACGAATGCTCCAGCCCAACGTGTGGACTGTAGAGGTGGCACGCTCGAGCCAGCTTCTCCAGTTCCAGCAAATCAGCTTGTTCGTCATGCAGAATAAACTCGGCAGAATCAAGTAGTGATTGCGCTTCTGCCAGCGGCGTGCCAGGTTGGATGCCCTGACGCATTGCCTCACGGGAAGCTGCCACAATCCGAGCTCGATTACCCGACTGCGCGTATATCCCGAACGCTGCTGATTTCAGTTCCGGATGTCGGCAACACGCATGTTGAATCGGAAAGTTCGGCAGCCAGACGCACATCATTCGTTTCATCGCTCACTTCCAGATCGATGGATCTGTTGGCCATACCTCCCTTTGCATAGAGACATCGCAGTTCTACAAACCGACAGAATGCTTCCGGCGGTGACGGCTGTGGCGAAGCCAGTAGTCGGACGTCAGCCCACCCGTTCTGTTTACGAGCGAACGACGGCCGAATCAGCATTCCGATTGCCGTGCTGGATTCTGCTGCCAGTTGCAGACGACGAAATTGCTGACTTCGTAACCGATCAATGAAGCCCAGTACTGTTCCCACACCGGAGCATCGGAGTGCCTGCTCAATCGCAAATAACTCGTCATATTTAGATTTCGGTCGAACAAGAATGGTTTCTGTCAGCTCAACTCCGGTTGACGGTAACGCTGCCGGATAGAATTTCCCTTTTCCATCCACGATCACTAACGGTCCTTTTTTCTGAGCCTGGGTCGCAACAGACAATGCCAGTGTTGCGACACCGCTTCCCGGCTCTGTCCCAATCCATTCGCAAAGCGTTCCACGTCGTAAACCGTGATCCGGAAGAATTGCGTCGAGTGCCGGAATTCCGGTTGAAACCACAGCCACGTAATCGGAGCGTGCGCGAATGCAATGTTTGAAGCGACGCAGCCTGGATCGCAACTCTTTAATCACCTGCCATCCTGGAGTTGTCTCCCTCAGGGAAATCTCTCTGGTGGCATACGGAAGCTCTGACGGGATCATTGAGTTCCCATCAATCGCAGGACTCCAACAACGACCCCTTCAATCGTCACGTCCTCGCTCCGACAGAAAATTGCTGTCATCGTTGAGTTCGCGGGTTCAAGGCGAATGCGGCGTCGCTTTGGTTCTCGATAGAACCGTTTCAGTGTTGCTTCATCTCCGATTCTTGCGACAACCAGATCCCCATCCACACACGTTCCCTGTTTCTTCACAATCACGTGATCACCGTCAGCGATATGCTCCTCAATCATCGATTCACCACGCACCCGCAGTGCAAAGTGTCCATCTCTGGACAGTCCTTCGAGATCAAGCCGCTCGTCTTGCTGTTCGATGGCCTCGATGGGAGAACCGGCAGCAACTGTTCCTGCCAATGCCAGTCCCTCCGGTCTTATCAGCTGAAGTCCACGATGGCCGAAGCCACGAGTCAGATATCCCGTTTTGACCAGGTTGTTGACATGGAACAAAGCTGTATGCGGCGACTTGTAATCGAATTCCGCCTGGATCTCGCGCATTGACGGGGATCGTCCTGCAGATCGGATTTCTCGGCGAATGAAGTCCAAAACGCGTTGCTGCGTTTTTGTAAGAGCCTGCTGCTCCATGGTTGCGAGTCGCTGCCTTACAGTCGAACGGTTGTTACGTTTTTGAAATAATACAAATGTATTATGATAATGTCAATCTGGAAAATGACACATCCCAAAACGATGGACTTCAGTGATCAAATGCAGTGTTCCTGACGGATTGCGCAGCGAGGGTCCGGTCATCAGAGGCTCGCAGTGGACGCGCAATTGTCAGCGGCGATTTGAGCAACGGCCTGAGTGAATGGAGGAGCAAGCCACACAGGAAACGGGCGTGGCAAAATCTGGAAACTCAATGGATCAGGTACGTTTCCATTACGGTGAAGAGCAAGACCAGGACGTTGACTCCACGATACGAACCTTTGTAGCAATCACGAGGGGCAGACCCTGCCAGTGGTTGTCGTGTTTATCTGTCGTCAGCCGTTCGTTGTGCTGTATGTCGTGACAATTCCTTTTGAGCCTGTTCGTCTTTGAGGAATGCCACGAGGTCCACGAATTCAGTGAGCGTGAGTTGTGACATGGTTTCATCCGGCATCAGGCTGCGTTTGCTGGGGAATTTTTCTTCGATTTCGTCGAGGTAGATTCGATAGTCACGACCGTTGGAACCTCTCAGGACAAATTGAGGTGGCCCTTCTTCAATTCTCAGGCCGCCGTAAACCTTGCCTTCAGTTGTTACTACGGTCCAGGTTTCAAAGCCTTCCTTGATTTCCTTCGACGGATCGACAATCGATTCAATGATTTTTTCGATGGTATGCGTTTGTGAGATCTTGTTCAGGTCTGGTCCAATACTACCGCCCACGCCTTCGACTCGATGGCATTTCATACACTGGCTTTTCTCCGCTCGCAGGAAGACGTCTCGACCACGCGCGCTGTTACCTGTTTCAGTCACCAGGGTTTTGATGCGCCGGACTTCATGAGGTTCCAGCGACAGGGAAAGACCGTCCTGATAGAGGCTCCTGAGCAGTGTTTCAGTGTTTCCTGTCGAGTCCGTGGCACTGTGTCTTTGCAGTGCTGCGGCTATTTGCGGTCGCATCGTTGTCGGCAGTTGATTTGCCAGCAATTGATTTGCCAACTCCTTCGTCTGTTGCAGATCCAAACTCAGGACATCGACCGCCGCACTGATGATCTGCGGATCGTCGGCATTCAGCAGTCGCCGTGCGATGGGTTCTGCTTTTGTGGGTTTGATCTGCCCAACCAGCCACAAACCATCTGCAATTAACAGTGGTTCCTTCCATGATTCCAGTTTGGCAATCAGTTCCGGAAGGACCAGTTCGACTCCTGGATCACTACGATCGGCATAAGGCCAGCCTTCGGTTCGAAGCAGAGCCAGTGATCTGATGATTTCCTGACGTTCTTCGATCGATCGACGTGAATCAGTCAACGCTTCGAACAATGGTCGGCTGGCTGCGATGACTCGAAGTTGTCCTGCTGCTTTGATCGTTGACAGGCGGATGTCAGGATCAGACTGGTTGAGCAGTTTGACGGTCAAATCCGTCACGGTTGCTGATCTGCCACCACCCGTCAGGCCGAGGGTTTCCAGTGCTGTGACCTGCAGGATCGCCGGAGCTTCGGGATTACGTTCAAGCCACGATGACACGCCGGCGGCGTCAATGGGAGGATGGACGACGATATGACGGTGGGCAGTCAGCAAACGTCCAAGCTGTGATTCTGTGAAGGTCTGTGTGTCACCATTGAGCAACTGGTCCAGGCCGCGGGCGGCTTCGCGAGTTCGCAATGCGAGGAAAAGCTCTGTGGCCAGTTCTCTTCGGTTGTCGTCGTCGCCGATGGCCATGTTGGTGAGCTGAGCGATTCCTGATTTTCCGCAGCGTTCGATCCCCCGTAGTATGCCGTCGAACAGGTAGACGTCATCTCGCCTGGTTTTAAGCAGTGTTTGGAGTAGAGCGGTCGCAATCTGTATACGCAATTCGGGTGATTGTGTTGCTGCTGCGACACTGCCGGCCGCCAATGCGGCCGCGCGCCGTACTGCCGGATGAGGATCTTTGTCGGCACATGCCAGTAATCCGGCTGCGATCTCAGTCGTCGCTCGTTCAGTCGTGGTGTGATGACCGATCGCTTCCGCGGCCAAACGTCGCAGTTCCGGTTCCGTGTCGGAAATCAGTTCTTTTGCACAGCCTTCAGCGGCCGGCCAGTTGAGTTGGCAGGCGGCCCCAAATGCGCTCGCTCGAGTGGGAAGGGTATTGGACTGATCCAATGTGATTCGTTCAAAGTTCCTGTAATGGCTGGTATTACGTGTGAGTAATTCCTTTTGAATTCGCTCACGCAACTCAAAGTCCGCAGTTGAGGCAAATATTCGGAGCAGATCTGTGTCAGATTGCTTAGCGTTGTTCTGCCAGGTTGACATGGAGCCACGAGAAATGGCCGGCATATCGGGGAGACCTTCCCACGTCAGTCGATAGATGCGGCCATGGTTACCGTCACCCCAGGATCGGCCCGCTCCACCGCTGTTGGTCCGCCAGTCCAATACATAAATTGCTCCATCCGGACCGGTGACTGCCTGAACCGGACGAAACATTCCGTCGTCGGATTCCATGAGGGTAAATTGTCGCACCACTTTGAATGTACTGCCCGCTCTTTCGATTTCGTAAGCTCGAACTTTCATGCGGTAGACATCCGGGTAAATCAGCAAACCGCGGAAATCATCCGGGAAGGCGACGCCCTGGTAGATCAGCAGGCCTGCCGGGGCACCTCTGCCGGTCTTGAGCATCGACGGCATTTTTCCGGGACGTTCACCAAATACGGCGCCTCGGGCGAAGTCCGTCCGGCAGCATTTCGCTCCCATTTTCAGACGCCACCCGTAGTCGGCACCCTCCAGCAGATGCATGAGTCGTACGCCCTGGAATTTGGATCCGTCTTCCTGGTCGTTGTCGACATGGAACATGTTGTAAACTTCATCAAAGACAACATTGCGGTAAGGATTGCGGAAACCACGAGCAAATTCCGACAGTTGCGAACCGTCGGGGCGCGATCGAAAGACAGCACCCGTGCGTAAGACCGTGGCTCGCGAGCCATCACTTCCTTCAGCGATGTTGTCGTCGTCTCCGGTGGTCGTGTACATCCAGTTGTCGTGAGCGATTGTCAGTCCGGAGACCTGGTGATGATGGTAACCGCACATCCCTCGCAGAATTTCTTCTTCTTCCCATGTTCTGCTACCTGATGTCTGCGGACGACGACGGATGACGTGGCCAACGGAAGGAAAGTACATCCATCCGTCGTGCATCAGGACGCTGGAAGGCATTTCCAGATCGTTCATGATCATATCGGCACTGTCGAAGATGCCATCACCGTTTGTGTCACGTAGTTGTTTGAGATCGTCATTGACATTCTTCGTTTTGCGGTTGACGGTTGCGGTGGTCCCGTCCTGGTAGTGAACGTCGTACGTTGTATCGATTTGTTCGGTGGCCTCGCGCCATTCGAGCACGAAGAGCGAGCCGTCATCGGCGAACGTCATGCCGACCGGGTCAATGATCACAGGATCGCTGGCGACGATGTCAACACGGATGCCGTTTGGGGCTCGCATACCTTTCAGCCGGGGGTCGGTATCGCCTCGTTCGGTCATCTCAACCCAGTCGGGCGCCGGAAGCAGAGCCATTTCATCTCGGTGGTAGTCTTGCTGAGGGCCCAGTTGACCGACACAGTTACCTGACGTCAGGATTGATGCGGGCAGCCAGGTAACGACGACGATCAGCAGTGGACGGGCCATAAGCGAGATCTCTTTTGTCAGCACAGGGTTTCGTATGGCCCGGTTGAATTCCGAGACCACAACTGTCAAAAAGTGCAGTCGGTGATTCCGGGACAGCGTCGGAAGTTCGCAGCGGATCGGAAAGCAGCATAGTAGATTTCGACAGCGGACGCTGTTGGAAATTGGTTTGCGGATGTTTCGCTTTCAGTCGCTTGGACGGCTAAATTGATGCCAATTGGAGTTCCATCCGGTCACTGCCACGGAATTGTTTCGCAAACATCAGTAGCGGCGTCGCGAATTTTGCACTGCCTGTTGCTGATCGACAGTTGCGTCGGAACTGAAGGGGACCACAATCTGTCGTTTCCACGCAGGATTCAGCAGGCTGTTTTAACTCAGCAAGGCACATGTCATGTTGTACGCGTTTTTACGATTTCTTTTGATCAGTTCATTGTGTCTGGTTTTGGGCTTTGGTCGTTCACACGTTGCCTGCGGCGATGACGGAGCCGAGGTCCAGCCGTTTGGAATTGACGTCCGTGTCCAGTGGACGGAATCGCACGTTGTCGGGTCACCTGATCCACCGTTGCCGTATGTAGCTACAGAGGTTTTCTCGCGGATTGAATGGAATCAACCGATTTATGCTAAGCCGGAGCCCGGTACAGAGAATCTGACTGTGATCCAAAAAGGCGGGGAAGAGGCAACACCGACCAGGATTGTGCGTGTCGTTGACCTGCCTGAAGTTGATGAGGTATCCGAGCTGATCTCGGTCGCTGGTCGCCAGGTTTACGGTCTTACCTTCCATCCGCAATATCGTGAGAACGGGTTTATTTATCTGTTCAGCAACGTCTCGAAAGGCGAAACCGGACACGTGAACCGTATCACACGGTTCACTGTGTCACGCGACCCCGATGCTGAGGTCGCGTGCGATCCGGACTCCGCACAGGTCATTATTGAATGGAAGTCCATGGGGCATGACGGTGGTGATCTGGTGTTCGGCCACGATGGCATGCTGTACATCACTTCCGGGGACGGAACATCTGACTCGGATCGATGGCTGTCGGCTCAGGATCCGACGAATCTTCTGGGAGGAGTGCTGCGCATTGATGTGGATCACACGGCAGACGGGATGATGTATTCGATTCCCCAGGACAACCCATTTGTTGATTTACCTGGGGCGCGCGGAGAACTGTGGGCGATCGGGCTGCGCAATCCGTGGCGAATGTCGATTGATGACGTGACCGGACAGATTTGGGTTGGCAATAACGGACAGGATTTGTGGGAGAGTGCTCATCTGCTGCGGCGAGGAGAAAACTATGGCTGGAGCGTTTATGAAGGCAGCCATCCGTTTTATGCACATCGGGAAATTGGTCCGGGAACTCTGGTTGCCCCCACGTTTGAGCATCACCACACCGAATCACGGTCATTGACAGGTGGGGTTGTCTATTACGGTGATAAGCTTCCGGATCTGAACGGGGCATATACGTATGGCGACTATTCGACCGGGAAAATCTGGGCCGGCCGACATAACGGAACACAAGTGACGTATCATCAGGAGATTGCGGATACGACGTTACAAATTGTCGGGTTCTCTAATACACATCGAGGAGAACTGCTGGTCATTGACTACGTGGGAAAGATCTATCGACTGGAACCTAATCCGGCAGCGCTGAATCCTGAAAAGAACCCTGTGTTTCCTGCCAGACTCAGTGACACCGGTATCTTTGAATCCGTGTCCGGGCACCGTGTGGCTGCAGGTGTTGTACCCTATGACGTGATTTCTCCGGCCTGGAACGATGGAGCAACAGTCGAGCGATTTATTGCGCTCCCGGATGGCCTGCAGATTGCCGGCAATGGATCAGGTGGCTGGACTTTTCCTGACCGTGCCGTCGTGGTGCAGACTCTCTCTCGAGCAAATCGCCGGGTCGAAACTCGGCTTCTTGTGAAGCAGCAGGGCGAATGGCTGGGATATGCCTACGAGTGGAACGAACAACAGGACGATGCAACGCTGGTGCCGACTGTGGGAAAGGATATTCAGATTCCGGACGAATCCGGTGCACTGCAGGAGTGGCGGATTCCTGCACGATCAGAATGCATGTCATGTCACGGCCGCGCTGCGGGCTACATCTTAGGATTGACTGAGTTACAACTGGATCGAAACTATAGATACGAATCGGTTGAGGACAATCAGCTGCGGACGCTGCATGAAATTGGATTGATCTCCGGTGCACCGACGCCGATTGACCAACGTAAGAAAATGGCGAATCCAGGCGACACGTCAGCGCCACTCGAATCCAGAGTGAAGTCGTATTTACATACAAATTGCGCGGGGTGTCATGTGCAGGCAGGTGGTGGGAACTCTCGAATGACCCTGGGATATACGACACCGATAGACGGGATGGAGATTCTGTCCAGGTTTCCTCAGCATTCGACGTTTGGCCTGGCTCAGCCGCGTATTGTCGCTCCGGGCGAACCCGACCAGTCCGTGATGCTGACACGATTGTCCCGCCGTGGTCGCGGTCAAATGCCGCCTCTGGTTTTAAAACGCGTTGACAGAACGGCTGTCGAACTGTTGCGCGAGTGGATAGCGTCTTTGAAGTCAGATCGAAGGTTCGTACGGGACTGGACCGTCGTGGAATTGCAGAAGGATTTGCCGGACATTCACAAAGGGCGTTCGCTGGACCGCGGGAAGAAAATCTACAAGAGCTCAGGCTGCGGACAATGTCACCGGATCGAAGATGAAATGGCCGGCATTGGTCCAAATCTCACTGACGTGGCGAAGCGACTGAAGCCGGAAGATATTCTGGAATCGATGATCTCACCGTCTGCAAAGATTGCTGAAAAATATGCGGCAACGTTGTTAGTCACGACCAGTGGACAAATTGTTGAGGGTCGTATTCAGTCCGAAACTGATGATGTGATTGTGTTGCGCGGCCAGGAATCATTTGCTGATGTGAAGACGATCCACAAGGCAGACATCGAAGAGCGTCTGTTGTCTAAAGTATCCATGATGCCGAAGGGCAGTGTTAATCATCTGGAGCGTGATGAAGTGCTGGACCTGTTGGCCTATGTGTTGACCGGCCAGGTTGAGGACGAGCCGGCAGCCTCTGAGTGATTTCACAGTCGAAAAGTTCGGTCTTGGAACAGTGTTGGATTTGAGTGAATCACAGATCGTTCGCAGTTGTGGTTTGTGCCTGATCACCCAGCTACTGTGCCGGGCCAGCGATTGAGATGTTCGACACGACTGTTTGTGTCGACCTGAATTGCGGGTGCACTATTGCCGCCGCCAACCGCTTGCCTGTTACGGGACATCCGTTTTGTATCAGATCAGACTTCGTCGGAGGCGAATGACCAGTCGTTGAGTATCGGCGTATATTCGCAGATTTCACTGGCTTCGAAGTAGATATCGATTTCACGCGCGGCGGATTCTTCACTGTCGCTGCCATGGACCATGTTCATCTGACGGCTGCATCCATAGTCGCCGCGAATCGTGCCGGGGGCCGCCTCGCGACCATTCGTGGCCCCAATGATATTTCTCATCACGGTGACTGCTTCTGGCCCCTGAACAATCATTGCCACAACCGGAGCGGCTGTGATGAATTCTTCGAGCTGAGGATAGAATGGCTTTTCGACGTGTTCAGCGTAGTGCTGCCGGCTGAGTTCCGGCGTCACGTTCAACATCTTCATTGCTGCGAGACTCAAACCCTTGTTTTCAATGCGGGAAATGATGGTACCAATGAGACGACGGTGAACGCCGTCCGGTTTGACAAGGATCAGGGTGCGTTGCGAAGCCATGGTGTTGCTTTCGAGTGACCATTACTGATTGAGGTGAAAAATTAAGATGTCTGAAATATGCCGGTCGGATGAGGTTATGTCTATGATGCGGTTGGATGTGGCAAAACGAGCAGTGGATTTATGGAGTGGTCCATGGTCTGACCGGGCAGGCAAATACTGATTGTTTGATGCTTCCTGGCAGCAAACCCAACCGTGAAGCCAGGTATGACAAGTTCTTCAGGCAGAGACAGGCTGCATCAGTTGCACGAATTCACGGAACAGGTAATGGCTGTCATGAGGGCCCGCAGAAGCTTCAGGATGATATTGCACTCCGAAAGCCGCGTGTTCTTTGTGACGGATGCCTTCGACGGTATTGTCATTGAGATTAATGTGAGTGACTTCCACGCTGTCCGGAAGTGAATCGGCGTCCAGTGCAAATCCATGATTTTGGGATGTAATTTCCACTCGGCCGGTGGCCTTATTCATGACCGGTTGATTGGCACCGCGATGACCAAACTGCAGCTTGAAGGTATTGCCACCGCAGGCCAGACCCAGCAACTGGACTCCCAGGCAGATACCGAAGATCGGTTTCTTTCCAAGTAAGTTGCGGATTGTGGTAATGGCATAGTCAAGGGGTTCCGGATCACCGGGGCCGTTGGACAGGAAGACTCCGTCCGGTTTGAGTGAAAGAACTTCTTTGGCTGTGGCGTTGCCCGGGACGATGGTAACTCGACAGCCGGAGTCTGTGAGCCATCGGGGAATGTTCCATTTCATTCCGTAATCAATAGCGACGACGTGTGGGCCATCATCATCAGCAGCACAGGAGGTAAAACCGGCCGGTCGGCCGAGGTCGTTGAGTGGTGACGTCCAGCTGTCCACAGATTCCGGCATGACTTCACACACCAGATCTGCTCCCACGAGGCCAGGTCCCATCCTGGCTTTTTGAACCAGAGACGCGTCGTCATGATCTTTCGTGGAGATGATGCCTTTCATGGCACCGTCTATACGAATTTGCTTCACGATTGCGCGAGTATCGATTCCCTGCAGACCGATGATGTTGTTTTGCTTGAGATAGGAGTCGAGTGAGCAGGTGGAGCGAAAATTACTGGGTTCTTCACAGAGTTCCCGGACGATGAATCCACGCAGGAAGAGGCCTCGGCTTTCCACATCTTCTTCATTGACGCCGTAGTTACCGATGAGTGGGTATGTCATCGTCACGATTTGTCCGTTGTAGGACGGATCTGTGAGGATCTCCTGATAGCCTGTCATGCTGGTATTGAAGACGACTTCACCGTGAATCTCGCCGGAAGCGCCGAATCCGGTGCCGCTGAACACGGAGCCGTTTGCCAAAGCAAGTTTTGCGGGTTGGGTGATCATATGTCGCAGAATTCCAGGCGGTTTTTGGCGGATTTTTACCACAGGATCTCAATCGGCTGAAGGATTCGCTGCAAACACGACCGGGATTCCGGGAAATAGGCACCATAAGCGAAGACTTCCGACCTGAGCCGGAGCGATGACGGCAGGCCCTTCGTTCACGGCGTGACACTTGGGACCGGTGCCGGTAGGCTGCAGCTCATGTTTGGATCACTTGACGGCAAGCGAATTGTAGTGACGGGGGCATCGACCGGAATTGGCTCGGCGATTGCCAGCGAATGTGCTGCTGCGGGTGCAGACATCGTAGTGAGTTATCGGACGTCACAGCACGACGCAGAGTCCGTTGCCGAGTCAATTCGGCAACAGGGACGGTCAGCCGACGTATTTGCCCTGGATCTGGCGAACGTTCAATCCTGTGACGATTTTGTGAGAGACTGCTGCAATTCCGGACCGGTGGACGGTGTGGTGAATAATGCGGGAGCGGATCTGCTCACCGGAGAAATGAAGAATGCTGATTATTTATTGAAGTTGCAGACACTGCTGGATGTAGACGTGCAGGGAACCGTACGACTGGCCCGGGCATTTGGCATGCGTCTGAAACGGCAGGGCAGTGGCTGTTTGTTGACAGTGGGCTGGGACCAATCCGACCGCGGTATGGAAGGGGACAGTGGCGAATTGTTCTCCACGGCAAAAAACGCCATTATGGGATTCAGCCGTTCCCTGGCAATGAGTCTGGCGCCCGATGTTCGGGTTAATTGCATTGCACCCGGCTGGATTCGAACCGAATGGGGCTCAGTTGCGAGTGATCTCTGGCAGCGCCGAGTATTGGATGAAACGCCGCTCAAACGCTGGGGGCAACCCCAGGATGTCGCTTTTATTGCCAGGTTTTTATTGAGCGACGAAGCTGCATTCATCACTGGGCAGGTGATTAATGTGAATGGCGGAGCTGTGCGTTAACACACGTGACCCGCGTCTGGCCTGGGACCAATCGTCTTCTTGAGTCGGGGTATCGTTTGATGACGCAATACTTCCGGGTGACCGAAACCTCAGTGAATTCCGGTTTTAACTGTCGGAATCACGAGTTGCATACACTGCGAACTCAGGGCACAAGTTGCCGCGGACGTGACTGAAAATTTAACCGTTGAAGACTGAACTACTGAAAACTGAAAACACAAAAATTATTTTTGTCACCGGTCGACTTGCCGAGGCCGGACTGCGCGAAGTTGTGACGGAGCTGTCGGCGGAGTTGGGATTTCAATATGAAATTGCGGTACCCGGGATTCAGGTCGCGGCGCTCCTGCAGGCTAATATACTCCGAAAACGTCTGACTGTTTCCGAAGACACAGACCGTGTCATCCTTCCGGGCTGGTATCAGGGGGAGCTGGCTGATCTGGAAAACCACTTTGGGATACCGTTCGAACGGGGTCCGAAGAATTTTCACGACCTGCCGGAGTATTTTGGCATGGGGAAACGTAAGGACGTTTTGCTGGATCAGTACAGCATTGAAATCATTGCTGAGATCAATCATGCAACTCGACAGCCTGTCGAGGATGTGGTTCGTGAAGCACTGGAACTGATGACAGTCGGAGCAGATGTTATCGACGTGGGTTGCGTACCTGGGGAGTCCAGTCGTCGGGTTGGGGAGATTGTTCGTGAATTGCGGGAGCATGGGTTGCGAGTGTCTGTCGACAGCTTCGATCGGGCGGAGGTGGAACAGGCGGTCGCGGCTGGCGCAGAATTGATACTGAGCTGCAATCATTCGAACATCAATTGGGTGAGTCAGCTCGATACCGAAGTCGTGGTGATTCCTGATTCCCCGTCCGATATGGAGTCACTTGACCGGATTGTCGAGCGACTCACTAAAGACGGCCTTCGTTTTCGACTTGATCCTGTCATCGAGCCTGTTGGGATGGGATTTACTGCATCGCTGCAGCGATACATGCATGTTCGTTCCCGATATCCTGATTTGCCAATGATGATGGGAACAGGCAATGTCACGGAATTAACGGAGGTGGATTCGGCTGGTGTGAATATGATCCTGGCGGCGATTTGTGAGGAATTGCAGATTCACAGTGTGCTGACCACTCAGGTTGTCAACTGGTGCCGTTCATCTGTGTCCGAGCTGAATGCAGCCCGAAGGATGGCCCATCATTCTGTTGCCAGCCAGGTGATTCCGAAGCATCTGAGTTCGGACCTGGTCATGTTGCGGGACCCGCGCGTAAGAAATGAATCACAGACGTCTCTGGCCGCGCTGGCGGCGAGGTTAACGGATGCAAATTTTCGTGTGTTTGCTGAGTCCTGCGGACTGCATCTGATGAATTGCGATGGCCACTGGCAGGGAACTGATGCATTCGGAGTGTTTTCGGCGGCTGTTAATGAAGGTCGGGTTCAGGTGGATGCTGGACACGCGTTTTATCTGGGTTATGAGTTGGCACGCGCGGAGCTGGCCCGTCATCTCGGTAAGGAATACGTTCAGGATGAGTCAGTGAGCTGGGGGCTGCTGGGGGAATGGAAAGCATCATCAGCGGTTCGTGGGAAACATTCGTCCGCTCGATCAAAGGATGTCTGAACTTGTGACTGGTTCGATCCACATAGAGGAGATTCCGACTCAGCCTTCTGTCGGACGTGTGCTGCGGGCATTTCAGAACGAGCAATTTCTGATCCTGCTGGACAGCGCGATTACTGCGCGGTCGGATGACAGTCGATACACATTTCTCACGGCTGACCCAATCGACGTTGCTGTGATTCCGGATTGTCGTTTCGGCGATGATCCGTTTCGCAGGCTTCGTGACTGGCAGGGACGGATGATGGTCTCCCGAGACTCTGAGCTTCCTCCGTTTCGTGGCGGGATCGCGGGATTGATGTCATATGATCTGGGACGCGCGTTTGAACGACTCCCTGAGATGGTGACGAATCGTTTCTCCACGCCGGTATTGGTAGCCGGTTTATTTGACTGGGCGATCGTCTGGGACCATGTATTGTCGACTGTAGCGTTGTATGTGATTCGCATCGATTCCGAGACATCATCCGTGTCAGCGGAAAGGCAGAACACTCGTATCGAATGGGTCAGGCGTCGTTTGAATTCGATGTGCCTTAGAGCAGACAGACTCGAAACCCGAGACGCAGGAACGTGTATTCCGTGCCGAGGTGCAACGGATGATGAATCTGATCAATCGGGTGGTCTGAGCAGTGACAGTGACGTACCGTATCGATCGACCTTTTCAAGGTCGGAGTATCTGTCCGCAGTTCAGAGAGTAATCGACTACATTGCAGCCGGAGACATCTATCAGGTGAATCTCTCTCAGCAGTTAACGGCTCCGTGGGTCGGATCTGCGTGTGATTTGTATCGATGCGTGAGGTCTCAAAATGCGGCTCCGTTTTGCGGATTGTTTCAGACGCCAGAATTCTCAGTTGTAAGTGCTTCACCGGAACGATTCCTGAAGGTGCGGCAGGGTTGTTATGTGGAGACTCGACCGATCAAAGGGACGCGCCGCCGTCAGCAGTCGCCTATTGCCGACCTGTACACTGCGGATGAACTGTCGGCCAGCGAAAAGGACCGTGCTGAAAATGTGATGATTGTGGACCTTCTGCGGAATGATATTTCACGCGTATGTGAAATTGGGTCGGTTGAAGTGACAGGTGTGTGTGAGATCGAAGTGTTCGAAACCGTCCAGCATCTGGTTTCAACAGTCATTGGGAAATTACGATCCGATCGGGATGTCTGGGACTTGTGTGCCGCCTGTTTTCCCGGTGGATCGATCACCGGGGCGCCAAAGCTGCGGGCCATGGAAATCATCGCAGAACTGGAGAAGACCAATCGGGGAGCCTATTGCGGAAGCCTGTTCTACTGTGGTCCGGACAATGACTTTGACAGCAGCATTCTGATTCGCACGTTTGTTTTACGCAGCGGGCAAGTGGTGTTTCCGGTTGGTGGAGGAGTCGTAGCTGACTCTGTGCCCCAGGATGAATTCGACGAAACACTGCACAAAGCGTCCGGAATGTTGCGGTCGCTTCGCCCGGAATAATTGAGCATTTGGCTGATTACGACGATTGTTTCGGTCCGACGCGGGTGAGTTTGCTGAAACCTTTCGGCAAATCGTTCTCTCCCCGTTTCCCGCGTATTCGGACCTGGGACGACCATGCTCATAAAAATGTTTACGAATGGCAGGCCGAATCAAGATACGCCCGGCAGATTCTGCCGATAAGTACTGCGTGTTACCGAGCATGAGTTCATTGTGTGATACGGCACAAGGATGACGAAAAACGTGTTTTCAGCAACAGGGCATCCCCATGAGGCGAATTCGATCGTTGGTCTACATTGTGGCCCTCATCATATCCGAATCCGTACTGGCAGATCCGGGTTGGCTGGCAACATTTGGAGAGGCAGAACAGATTGCGTCTGAGCAGAAGGTTCCGTTACTGGTGCACTTTCATGCATCCTGGTGCGGTCCCTGTCGGCAGATGGACAAATATGTGTTTTCGTCTTCTGTTGTTCAGCGAGCACTTCGGGAGGGACTGTCAGCAGTCAAAGTCGACATTACGAAACGTCCGGATCTTAAGGCACGATTTTCAGTGGCTTCGATTCCCAGAGATGTCGTGTTGCATCCGGACGGGACGTTTGAAACGCTGAGCGTTGGCATGGTGCCGAAGGCGACATATTTGTCTCTGCTTCGTGACGCGGCAGCACGCGGTCGCGTTATTGCCATGACACTCATGGAGGATTCTGACTCGGACGAAATCGGAGCAGTTGTTCATAACTTCGAAGCGGTTCCGCCGTTGTCAAACGCATCTGCCGATGAAGAAATCATCGGATTGAGTGGCTATTGTCCGGTGATGCTGACTGGAAAAAAACGGTGGATCCGGGGAAAACAGACATTTGCGGAGCGGTATCGTGGCGTAGTTTACTATTTTAGCGACATGAGTCAGCGCGACGTATTTCTAAGAAATCCGGACCGCTACGCACCTCGTAATCTCGGGTGTGATCCTGTCATATTATTGCGGGAAAATCGTACTGTGACAGGACGGATTCGATATGGCGTTTTCTTCGAAGGCAATCTCTATTTGTGCCGTTCCGAGGAGACTCTCAGCGAATTCCGGCGACACCCTAGGCGGTACACACGAATTCAGCACGCCGTGAGGCCTTCAGAGTTAACCGGCCAGACGTTTCGATAGACAATTTTGGGGTTTCGGGGGGGAAAGACCCGGTTCGGACGACGTTGTCGAATGTTGCGGCTGTTTTGCGGTTGAATTTTGCATCAACTTCCTTGAGAGCCATGGATCAGTAGAACATTCTCAGGAGTTCGATTGACACGGAACGGATAAGCGTTAATACTGCGCGTAGTTGAAGTCGTTGGTGGCTTCGATCAGGATTGCCTCAACATTCAGTCACACTGAACTGGTTGATTTGAATGTGTGATCCGCTACGAGTCTTCGCATAGTCTGGAACTCCATCTTTGTCAGTTCCAACAGCTCATTTCGCCTTCTGCGAACCACCCATCGTGCTCGATCGGAAGAATTCACAGCTTGCATAAACCCGGTGAGCGATTGTGGTTTTGTGTTTGCAAATGGATTCCCAGGTTTAGTCGTTTGGGATTTGGGTAAATTCCGGTGAGATTGTCAACCGGGTGCGTATTTGGTCGCTTTGCAGACTGGATCGAGTTCAAGTTTTTGTGACTCGGCCTTTGCAGACTGGAATTGTGGTTGCCAAATGGGCGTGCGTGGATGCACGAGTGTTGCAGTGGTGGCCGTGCTGCCGTCACGGATGCAAATCAGAATTCCTGATGTGGATCGGTTCTTTTGATGTGCCGACGCCTGAAGGGTTGTTGAGAGTTGCCGTGCTGCAGAATCGTCACTGATTTTTTGGCGAGGGGCCGGACTCGGCAGTCCCGAGAGGGAACGCTGACGGACTTCCTCATTCCTGTTATTGCTGCTCAGAGCAGTCATCGTTCAGAAGCCCTGAACTTAGCGCTGGAGGCGGGTGTCGTTGACCTGCCCAAATTGGGTCCTCAGGTCCAGTCTGTATGGCAGAGACTTGAGGCTTGCTTCCGGCCACTAACGGAAAACCGAGTCTATGCCAACGAGCAGTTCCCCCCGATCTGAAAGTAAATCGCGGGCGACCACGAGCAAGCGTCGCAGCCGCACCAAGACGGAGGATGTCGTGGACGAATCAACTCAATCCGAAGAAGCGTTTGGCGAGGGTGTCACCAGTGATGAGGCGGCGGAATCGCCTCGGCGCCGACGTTCTTCCGGTCGGTCGCGCAGGAAAACTGAGATCGAGGATACCGATTCGGGTCCGGAGGAGGCCGGTGAAACTCCGAAGAGGTCAGAGAGCAGCTCCGATGATGGTGGGCGAAGCTCGAGTGACAACGAAAGTGGGGATGACACCGCAGAGGACAATGGAGAAGCTCCGAAACGCCGCAGACGTCGTCGTCGTCGTCGTGGTGGAGGAGAAGGCTCACGTTCTGAAAACACTTCACGTGGCGGTGGGCGTCGTCGCGGTGGTGACGGACGACGGGGCGATGGGCGTCGCGGGGACGGGCGTCGAGACAATCGACGTGGCGGACCATCTCGCCGAGGGCGACAGGTTCAGTCCAGTGGCGAAGTAATTGAAGGAATCTTTGAGGGTGTTTTGGAACTGCATCCAAAGGGTTACGGGTTTTTGCGCGATCCCAAAAAAAATTACGCGGCGGAAGACTCCAATCCATTTGTATCCAGTTCGGTTGTTGAAAAATTCGGTCTGAGAGCGGGCGTATTGCTGAAGGCCGACGTTGGACCAGGATCCCGAAATCAGGGGCCACGCGTTCGTGAAGTCGAATTGATTGATGGAGTGACTCCGGAGGAATACAAAGAAGTCAAGCTGTTCGATGATTTGACACCCGTCAACCCGTTCGAACATATTCGTCTGGAAACCGGTGCTCAGCCGGTCACGATGAGAGTCATGGATCTGCTTTGCCCGATTGGTAAGGGGCAGCGTGCGTTACTGGTTGCTCCACCACGTACCGGCAAGACGATGTTGCTTCAGGATATTGCCAACGCGGTGAGTGAGAACCATCCTGAAATTCACCTGATTGTTTTGCTGATCGATGAACGTCCGGAAGAAGTTACCGAGATGAGGCGAATGGTGAAGGGGCAGGTTGTCGCGTCGTCGCTTGATGAAGACGTTGAAAGCCATGTTCGTCTGAGTCAGCTGATTATGGAGCGAGCCAGACGCATGGCAGAGTCCGGTAAGGATGTATTTATTCTGCTGGACAGTATTACCCGGTTGGCGCGGGCCTTCAACAAATGGAGCAACACCGGTCGAACTGGCTCCGGCGGTCTGGACATTCGTGCTTTGGACATTCCCAAGAAGCTGTTTGGGACAGCACGCCGATTCGATGAAGGGGGATCGCTCACTGTCTGCGGAACGGCATTGATTGAAACCAACAATCGCATGGATGAGGCGATTTTCCAAGAGTTCAAAGGGACGGGAAACATGGAAATGGTGCTCAGTCGGGACCTTGCTGATCGACGCATCTGGCCATCGATTGATGTATCACGGTCCGGGACGCGGCGCGAAGAAAAATTGCTGGAGCCGGAGATTCTCGAAGGAATCACTATGCTGCGGCGAAGCCTGATTTCGCTCAGCCCCGTCGAAGCGATGGAACAGATGACGAAGACGATGGAAAAGTTTCCCTCCAACAAGATCTTCCTGGAGAAGATTCGACAGGTTCTGTGACGCCGTTGGTGAGGCTGCAGGCTGAATTGAACGCAGCTTGGTGCCTGTTGCGAACCGAAGTGGTTGTCCCGACCGTGTGGTCTCAGTCTTTGTCGACCAGATTCCAGAAGTCATCTTCTGCATTACTGTCAGCGTGAGGTTCGGCATCACTGGTGGCAGCCATCCATTTTTGCAGTGCCTGGGAATCTGTCAGACACTCTTCACTTTCACATTCGCCATCTGCGTTCAGTGGACTATTGCAACTGAGGCAACGCAAAACGATTTCCTGATGGGAATTCCTGGATTCTTTCGGGAGCCCTCTCTGTGTCACCTGTAGGTTCTCGAGGCCCACAGGAATTTGGTCAATTGACGAGTCCAGCAGCTTTGCGGGTTCTACTGATGCTGATTCATCTGTCGTGGATGTTCCTGGTTTCGTAGAGCCGGATGAATCCTGCAGGTGGCTGGATATGTTTTCGTGTCGAATCAATGTGACCTCAACTGACAAGTCAGTTGTTAATTCACGGGCGGCCACATGAACCCGTGCCTGAGTGTCATAACTGATGGAAACTTCCACCTGACTGTGTTTGGGGAGTCCCGGTGGCAGATTCGTAATCCGACATTCACCGAATTCGGTCGGCGGTTGATCAGGTTTGACACCGCTTTCCACAATGCGGATATGCACCGACGTCTGATTGTCAACAACAGTGCCGAAAGCTCGTGTTCTGGACACGGGCAACAGAGAATTGGGCGGGATAAAGTAGTGGGGAATGCGATAACCTGATTTCGCGTCACGAACCATGATGCCCAGCGAGCGGGCATTGACGCTTTGTTGATGAATTTTTTCCAGTCGCGACGAGGCGTGAGAACTGAAAGCAGTTCGCGCATACTTCCTGTTCGTCAGAAGCATTCCCGCGTAGTACGCGGCCCCATGCGCGATGGACTGATCTGGTGAAAGTGTGGAATTCAGCGTACGTTTGCTGAGTTTTTGCAGGACAGATTTGACCATCGGCATTCTGGAGGCGCCGCCGGTGGTCATCAGCACATCGATGTGTGCCCAGCCCAGACCGTTGTCCGCAAGGATACGGCGGGTAATGACAGCGGAACGCTGAAGCAGCCTGCGACTGAGGTGTTCGAATTCCTGCTTTTCAATTTGGTAGGTTTGCCGATTTCCGCAGTGTTGAACTGTAATCGCTGTTCTGGGGCGGACGGACAGACTGCGTTTCGCCTGCTCCGCTTCCAGCATCAAAGCCTGATGGCTCTCGGGATCCTGTCGAGGATCTTCCTTATAGTCGCTGACAAACCGATCCGACACAGCATCAACGAGTATGGTGGTCCAGTCCAGCCCACCGAGTTCCAGATCTCCATCGGAGGCGATCACCCTAACCTGATCATTTGTGTAGCTCACGACAGAAAGGTCAAGTGTTCCACCACCCAGGTCAAAGATCAGTAACTGCTGGTCGATCGTCAATTCGGTGAACGCCAGTCCTTCGCAGCCCAGGACATAGCAAAGTGCGGCGGCCACCGGTTCGTTGATGATTTCAACTTTTTTGAGGCCTGCGGAAAGACCCGCCTGAATGGTTGCGTGGCGCTGTGCATCACCGAACTGAGCCGGAACAGTAATCACTGCTTCGTTAATTTCTCCGATCCGTGTTCTGGCAGCCGTTAACAGTTTTCGCAGAATCTGGCTTGAAACAAATTCCGGAGTGAACTTTGTGTTGCCAATATTCCACGTACAGCGGTTTTCTCCGATATGCCGCTTGGCATTTTGAATGACTTGATCTGGATGGGCAATCGCATTACGAAGGGCCTCGGTCCCAACTACGATGTCATTTCCATCTACAAAGATTACCGACGGAGTTGCCAGTTCGCCTTCCTGGTTTGCGATCGTGACCGGCTGGCCATGTTCATTGAGCTGCGCGATACACGAATAGGTGGTTCCCAGGTCGATTCCGATGGCATGCGTTTTCTTTGTACTCATATCATTCACTTTTGGTGGACGTCATCGTTCCGGTTGCTCATGCTAACAGTGAGTCTTCCTAACAACTACGAGAAATCAATGTGTGATTCCGTACAGAATCATGTTCTCGGCTTTTCACAGGCGGACGAGATCGACGAGTTCAGATCATTGGCTGTTCTCCGGCCGAGTTCGTGCAGCCTGCGTGTTGCCATCCTGTTTCTGACACTTGTGTCGTGTGCTGTCGTATGTGCCGAAAATACGCGTCCTTCGAAACTTCTGACGGGTCGTCGATTCAGCCAGTCGCTGGAAACCAGACGGGGGATTCATGTGCAGAATGTGCCACTGCGCAAGGTGCTGACGATGCTGCAGCAGCAAGCTGAGCTGTGCATCGTGGTCGATCGACGGATTGACCCGTCGTTTCGACTGACTCTCAACACTGGCCTTGTGCCAACACTGGATCTGTTGAGGCAGGTGGCCGCTGAGTTGCCTCATTCGGATGTTTCCGTGAATCGAACGTTTGTATTTGTTGGTCCGACTGCCGGTTCCAGGCAGCTGCGTACTCTGTGTGAGTGGAATCGGTCGATGATTCTGAAATCCCGGAGTCGGTTTGATCCCGACACATACGCAAAAATTTCTACGGGTCAGACCTTTGACTGGACTGAACTTGAGTCGCCTCGTGACCTTCTCACCAGACTGGCCGTTCAATCCGGACTGGTGGTTGTTAATCCGGAGGCTGTACCCCACGATGTGTGGCACGCCGGTAGATTTCCCGTGATGCCGTTCGCAGAATCTGCGACCTTACTGCTGATTCAGTTCGATCTGACGTTTTCAGTGAATGCTCACAGTGGTGAATGCAGAGTTGTGCCGATTCCGGAGATAGTGTTTCTGGAACGCCATCATCGTGTGTCTCGTCGTCAGCGTGAAAAGACGAAACTGAAGCTGGACCAGGAGTTTCCGGGTTTGCGTTCCAAATGGGATCGGTCCGGCGTTCATGTGAGCGCATTGTTTGAGGAGCATCAACAAATTGCTGATTTGGTGTCTAATGTTGGTGAGTCGGCGGAGAAGTGACGTTTTGACGGATTCACGGCATGGTTTCCGGATAAATCGGTAATCATGTTGTACTGAACTGGCTGGGCGGACCGATCGGAGTCAGTTGAATCATCTTCACCACGGACTGAATACCCTCCTCTGTGCCCGACAACAGCGTCGATCGCTTTTGCGAGAAGCCCAGGTGAAATAATTGCTTCCTTTTTGAATTCGACAGTGTGTTCCGTACGATACGCCCATCGATTGTTCAGATCCGTAGTGAGGCCGTACGAAACATACGTGTGGAAGCACCTGAGTTCTTTGTACCAAAGGATAGTCTGTAGAAACGATGCTTGATATTCTCGATAGCGCTGCCCTGGATTTTGTGTCTCTTGGTGCGATGGTTCATCGGCTGGATCCCGGACGGATTCCCTTTCGCAAGGCAAATCAGCTGACGGTGCACGTAAGCGGTGGTGAATTTAATTGTGCTGCCAATCTGTCTGACTGCTTCCAGCTCAACACCGGAATTGCTACCGCAATGGTAGACAGTCCGCTTGGTGATTTAATTCACGAACGCGTCCGCGCGATGGGTGTGCAGCCATTTTACAAATGCTTCCCGCACGATGGTGTTCGAGGTCCCAATATGGCGACGGTCTACAGTGATCAGGGCTGCGGCGTACGTGCTCCGGTAGTTTTCTACAATCGCAGCAATGAAGCTGCTGGTATGCTCAAAGTTGGCGATTTCGACTGGGACAAAATTTTCAAAGACGGGATTCGCTGGTTTCACAGTGGCGGAATTTTTGCAGCTCTGTCGTCGACGACTCCTGGCGTGATTATCGAAGGCATGAAGGCGGCTAAATTGGCAGGAGCCATTACGTCTTTTGATCTCAACTATCGTGCGAAACTGTGGGCAATCAGCGGCGGGCTTGACAAAGCTCAGGAAACGCTGCGCAGTATTGTCGAGCACTGTGATGTTCTGGTCGGAAACGAAGAGGACCTGCAGATGGGGCTTGGATTACAGGGGCAGGACGTGGAAGCCCGGTCAAAGCTCGATCCATCGGCATTTTTTGGCATGATGGAGAGTGTCGCAAAGACATTTCCTGGCGTGAAGGCAGTGGCGACGACGCTGCGGGAGGTTGAGTCAACGAATCGGCATCGTTGGAGCGCGGTGCTCTGGACAGGCGGGAAAACATACCAGGCCAAAGAAGTGAAGCTGGATGTTCTGGACCGGGTTGGCGGTGGAGACGGATTTGCGTCCGGGCTCATCTATGGATTGCTCAGCGGCAAAGATCCTCAGACAGCTCTGGATTTGGGTTGGGCTCATGGAGCACTTCTGACCACCTTTCCCGGAGATACCACGATGGCCACGATCGGGCAGGTGGAATCCTTTGCCGCTGGTGGTTCCGCCCGCATTCAGCGTTGATTCGGCAGCGATAAACGTTTGAGTCAGTCGTCACATCAGTGGTCCGTGCAACCGGACCAGGAGGTTTGAAACAGCAATATGTCAAAGCACGATATCGGTCTGATTGGTCTGGCGGTGATGGGCCAGAATCTGGTCATGAATATGGCCAACAAAGGGTTCAACGTTGCGGTGTACAACCGTACCACAGAAAAGATGACGGAATTCATTGATGGTCTGAGCGATCGTCCTGAAGGTGTCGTAGAAGAAGGGGCATCCGATCGGATTCATGGGTTCGAACAGCTGGAAGAATTTGTTAACAGTCTGGAATCACCCCGGCGCGTGATGATCATGGTTCAGGCGGGCGGACCGTGTGACGCGGTCATCAGCCAGCTGAAACCATTCCTCGACGACGGTGATATTATCATCGATGGTGGTAATGCTGATTACGTGGACACCAACCGTCGGCACAAAGAACTGGCTGAGGAAGGTTTTCGTTTTATCGGTACCGGTGTGTCCGGTGGTGAGGAGGGAGCCCTCAAGGGCCCCAGTATTATGCCTGGTGGCCATCCGGAAGCATGGCCGTTTGTCAAAGACATTCTTCGGGAGATCAGTGCAAAGGTCGGTAAGAACAACGACATTCCTTGTTGTGACTGGGTTGGAGATGCGGGTGCTGGTCACTACGTAAAGATGGTACACAACGGAATTGAATACGGCGATATGCAGCTGATCTGCGAAGCTTACTTCATTCTCAAACATGGCCTGGGTCTGACGAATCAGGATTTGTACGGCGTTTTCAAAGAGTGGAATGAAGGATACCTGGACAGTTATCTCATTGAGATCACCCGTGACATTTTCACTGTCAGTGACAAAGACTCTGATGGTGATCTCGTCGATAAGATTCTTGATACGGCCGGCCAAAAGGGTACAGGCCGCTGGATGTGTCAACACGCACTCGAACTGGGCGTGCCGACGACACTGGTGACAGAAGCCGTCTATGCTCGATGTCTTTCGGCACAGAAGGATGAGCGTGTTCGAGCGTCTGCCGTTCTGTCAGGGCCGGACAAGAAGTTCGATGGTGACAAAAAACAATTCATTGATGACGTGCGTCAGGCACTCTATGCATCCAAACTCGTGAGCTATGCCCAGGGGTTTGTTCAGTTGAATGCGGCTGCGAAGGAGTTCGGCTGGAAACTCAACAATGGACCAATCGCTATGCTGTGGCGTGGCGGCTGTATCATTCGTTCCGTGTTCCTGCAGGACATCAAAAACGCGTTTGATAAGAACCCGAATCTCGAGAATCTGCTGCTCGACAACTTCTTCAAAGATGCTGTCGACAAAGCTCAGCCGTCCTGGCGACGCGTTGTTGCTGCTGCCGTACAGCTCGGATTACCTGTTCCGGCATTCTCGGCAGCATTGACGTATTTCGACAGTTATCGACGAGCGTCGCTTCCAGCGAATCTGCTGCAGGCACAGCGTGATTATTTTGGCGCCCACACGTATGAGCGGACTGACAGGCCTCGTGGCGAAAAATTTCACACGGACTGGATTCGTGAACGAAGTCTCTGAAGTAATGCTGCGGCAGTCCTGTATTGAGATGTGCCATTGACTCCGCCAGTACCCTGAGACTTACGAAAACACTGGCAGAGCCAGTGGTATCCAACTCAGCGTTTCAGATTTGACAGGGTATTAGCAACGTAATCAGGCGACCTGACACCGGCGTTCAGCTACAGTGGCTGCCAGGCAGATTTATGAATCCACCCGAATTGCTGGTCGAACTTCGCCATCCGGATGACGGCAGTGTCGTACGCTGGGATCCCAATGCTTATGCGCTGCTGGGATCTGACGGGGAAGTCATCGGTCGCGTGATTGATCATATTCCGCGGTTCGTATCCGATGAACATCTCCAGAGTTTTGGTGATCAGTGGAATCGCTATGAGGTCGCCCACGACGATGAAGATCGAGCAACTTTCGAAGCCAAGACGGGTATGCAGTTAAGTGGTCTGAAGGGCCTGCGTGTCCTGGATGCGGGGTGCGGAGGTGGACGCTATGCCAGAATCTGTGCAGAGGCCGGAGCAAATGTTGTCGCAGTGGACCACTCACGGGCTGTTGATAAGGCTCGCATGTTGTGTGAGCATTTGTCCACAGTGAAGTTCGCGCAGGCAGATCTCAAACGGTTACCGTTTGAGTGCGAATCATTCGATTTTGTGTTTTCGATTGGTGTGATGCACCACGATGCTGATACACGGGCTGTATTTGACGCAGTGGCTCCTATGGTCAAACCTGGTGGTCGCTATTCCGTCTGGCTGTATCGACGTAACCAGTGGTGGCAGGAAGCGATCAACAATGGCGTACGCAGTGTGACGACGCGGATGCCACAGAGCGTACTTCGTCCATTGTGTCATGGCGGAGCAGTGCTGGGAGGAATTCCGATTTTGAATCGGACACTGAATAAAGTAGTGAACTTTAGTGCGCATCCAGGTTACGAGAATCGTGTCTGCGACACATTTGACTGGTGGGCGCCCGAGTTCCAGTACCATCATACACTTGATGAACTTCAGGGATGGTTCAGGGATGCCGGATTCAGTGATTTGTGTGTTTTGCCGCCGGAAAAAAAAGGGCGGTTCTATACCTGGTCATACGAACATAATCTGTTGATCGGCAGCGGTGTCAATATGACGGGGATCCGGCATTCATAGGCAGCACTTCGACGTATTGCGATTAAGGTTTTAGACTGGCGAGAAAGGCTCTGGCGACAGATTCCGCCGGTTGGCGATAGACGCTGGTGATCGCTTCTGCAGAGCTTGAAGCAGTACTCGCTGCTTTGAGGAATTCCTGAAATTTTGCGTTTCCCGGAGTTTGCAGGAAGCGAATCAACGAAGCACCAACAATCGGTACGTCTGCCGGAGCAAATGCGGCGTCCCCAAACAGGTCTGCCGGCGATTTAACGGTGGTCGCGGCCCGTATGGTCTGGGGTTTCAATCGTTTTAGTGACTTCGCTTCGATGCCGGATTCGAGCAGGCCAAAACCCTGTATTAACCAGTCCGGGAGATTTGATCCATCTCTCACGAGCCATGCCTGGGCAACAAGAGAATTCAGAAGCTGATCGGAGGTGAGCGCTGATCCGGAACGCACGTCGCCGTAGTCGTGCAAAACCACGTATGCTGTGGCAAGCTGCGGAGTGATCACGACATGGCCGTCTACCTGCCGCGGTGTGCGTTGATCACGCAGGACTGTGTTAAATTCGGTGTACTCAAAGCGATCGCGCGAAGCGAAGATGATCAATCGTCCCCGCCAGGGCGTTTCACGATCGTTGTGCAGATTCTGAAGACGGGTGACTTGAGCTTCGGCCAGTTCGGCCAGGTGACGGAGCCGTTTCTTGTGCACATTTCCGCAGACATAAAAATTTTCTGTGATGACGTTATCAGGGTTTTCTCCTGGCGCTGCGCGTTTCCAGGTTGATTTCGCCTGCTGTATTCGCCGACGAGCGAAATCGTCGTCGCTCATCGATGCGAGCTCCTTCGCTGCTTTTTCGGCTTCCGTGGGCACTATGGTCCGCAGACTGACAGTGGTGTCGTCCCGGTCGAAACGGGCCCCTTCCTGGATCCAGGTTTTGATCGTCTGTGCCTGCGACCGTTTGAGGAGTGCCGGACCCTGCGGCATTTTGATCGGATCCTGCAGGCCGACAAGTTTCCAGAGATAGCTGTCATTTGAGTTGCCAGGAATGATTGTATTACCAGTGTCTCCGCCGCGCAGGATGTCAGCGATCGTGACCATGGAATAACCACCTGGGGGACTGTTCCCACGGTGACAGCGGAGGCAAAAGTTTACGAGAATTGGCGCGACATCATTACTGAATGAGACTGTCTCTGTTCCGTCGGCCATCACAATCTCGATGTCTACCGGCGGCGCTTTGGCTGATGAACCAATTGGTGCATCTTCGTCAATTCCGTCGAAGATGGCTCCATCGTTGATCCACTTTCCGATAATCCTGAGTTGTTCGTCCGTCAATGGATCTCCATTTCGTGGCATTCGTTGCTGATTATCGCTGTTTGCGACCCGTCGAATGATCAGGCTTCCGGCACCATTCCGTGGTTTGAGGAGGGGGCCGCTGCGACTGCCGCGGCGCAGGCCGCTGAATGTGTCCAGGCGGAGTCCGGCTGCCGGGTTGTCTTCTTCACCATGGCAACTCAGGCAGCTGGCGGAAAGAATTGGGGCAACGTCTGATTCAAAACTGACTGGTAGCAGATCACGGGCTCGTTCGAACTGCTTACTGTACGTTGTCCAGGAGCGGTCACGTTCTCCGTCTTTGACGTTGAGTTGTTCAGCACGCCGGACCAGATCTTCGATGATGGCCCGTGCCTCATCAATCTTCTTGCTGCGTACCAGTGCTGAGACACTGCGGGCGTCTCTTGTCATCCGACTGAGTTCGCGTCGGACTTTACGTGGAAGCGCACCAGTCGCTGACGTGACTGAAATACTGACCAGCAGGAACATCGAGACGATTTGAATCAGAACCGTCTGCTGGTTGGCGTGTTTCAGATGCGGCATGTGAGCTTCAGCTTCGGGGCACAGTGAATCGAACGAATTGTGTAGCCTGACGTTTTCGGTCTGGTCATTCCAACCCGATATCGTGAAACAGCATCATTTCTGCATGAGTTCGATTTGGTCCGGTGTTAGTGCTACGCGCTGTTCAGGTCTGATGTTCTGTTAGATTTCCGGGAAATGATTACCGGCCAACCAATCCGGATTATTCAATGCACCGTGTCAAGACGGCGGTTTTCAGCAGGTGTGAATCCCACCCGGAAAAATGGAGGTTCCAGTCGGCAGCGACTGAAGCAATGGAGAAGGAGTCTGCCATCGAAAGGACTTCCGTGCAGAGGGTTGCCCAGGATGAACTGGTGAGTCCGCAGGCCGGAACGTGAATCAACGTTGAGGAGGTCTCGAAAAGAATAAAGCAGGACCAGAATTGCCTGAATAACGAGGGGGATTGTGGGTTGGGTGCGACGGGCGATATTGTCCAATTTGTTCTGCCGAGTGAATGATGCCGGCGGAGACTCTCGAAGGTGAGGTCTTCATGTCCTGGAGCAATCAGTATGACTGGCGGCCGCTGTAATTTTTTTGCCGTCAATTTTTTGGCTGTCGATTCAACTGCATTCTCACTGCGATGATCGGTGAAGTTATCCACCAGTGCTCGCAGAAGTTTTATCGCTCATCGATCTCCCCCAGTGACAACTCTCCGGCATTAGGCCTGGGCCTCTCATCATCAAAAGCCGACGTAACGTCACAGCGTCTGTGAGACTGAAACAACAGCTTCTGCCTGTTACACTCTGTTTCAGGAAACAGCCTTCAGTAAATGCTGTAACTTTTCCCTTAAAAAGGCTTAAAGTACAGAAAGGCCGTTTTGTGTCACTGTGTGTGAATTTCGGGCTTAACCAGCGGTCTCATCCCGTCTCTGCCGGTTTCCGGACGAAATGGGCCGGGCCGATTACCCCGTAACAAATAGTGACGACTTCGGTGGTCTGGTTATTCTTTTTACGGCAGATACGAGTTTGAGCCGGCAAATAGGTACATAGCCAGGGCCGTAAAATGTGCTGTGGACCACGTACTTACGGCAATGACCAGTACACGTTTTTTCACATCATGAATCATCCGGGCTCAAGTCGCGGATCCATTGTCATTCGACGACGACATGATCGAACCTCTTCTGAATATCGTACTGCACGAGCCCGAAATTCCGCAGAATGCCGGTAATATCGGTCGGACCTGTGTGGCGATTGGGGCCCGTCTCTGGATGATTCGTCCCTTGGGATTCCGGCTGGAGGACCGATATCTGAAGCGAGCCGGGATGGATTACTGGCAGCACCTGGACTGGGAGGTCGTGGACAGCTGGCAGGAAGTGAGACGGCGTTTGCCTGACTGTCCGGTCTGGTACCTGACGAAAACCGCCAGTCGGCTGGTCTGGAACGCTGACTTTCAAAGAGGTGATATTTTGCTTTTTGGCAGTGAATCACGGGGTTTGCCAAATTCGATTCTTGACGAGACACCGGGTAATTGCATCAAACTCCCGATGACTGGACACGTCCGGAGCCTCAATCTGGCGAGCACAGTGAATACGGTGGCGTATGAGGCAGTGAGGCAATTCGGCGGGTTGTGACGGTCGTTGATTTCTCGTTTTGTATACTCTCTCTACACCGAGTTTGATGCGCTGCCTGAGCTGCGTTAGAATTCCTGTTCCAGCAATTGCTGGTCATTTGGATTCAGGTTGTCGAAGCAACAGGTGGGGTCAGTTTCCGAGCGGTCGCTCGTTTGGTCTGAATCGCTACCTCGTGAAATGTTGTAACTGATATAAAATTGGTTGGTCGTTAGCGCGAAATCATCCGGAGAGTTACGGAGTATGGGAACGAAGAAGAGTGGAAAAGGGCGACGGAAAGTTGGCCGCAAGAAACGCCGAATGCGAGCCAAGATTCGTCATCGCAAATAAACTGGCAACTTTCTGCGCAGATTTTCCAGGCCCGGTGTGATCGGTTGTGCCGGGCTTTCTGTATGCGCACATTCTTCTGAATGCAGCGAACCGGCAGTCAGTCACACGAGGAATTGGCCGGTTCGGCTGATTCCGGTGATCTTGACAGAGCCTGTCGTGGTGGGAATTGTAGGTTTTTGCACGTATGTTGTTTTTTTGCCACATGTCGCAAATTCCGGAGTCTCGCGTCATGCTTCTGATCCAGTCCTTGTCAACGGCACTCCAATCCACCGACCGCCGCGATTGGCAACTTCGACAGATAACGGCGACCGGTCTCTTCCTTTTGCTGATGGTGTTGTCCACGTTTGCCGGTGCTGCGGATGAATCAGAATTACAGCAGGTACCCTCGACCCAGACAATCAGAGAGCAGCTCAAACAGTTGACCAGGGACCGTAACGCAGCGGCGCAGGAACAAAAGTTACAGGCCAATGCAGTGGCCAGAACACGGAAATCCCTCCAGCGACTCAATGTCGCTGTTGCCACTGTAGACGAACTGGTCAATACCGTTCGGCAACTGGAGGTACATGACGAAGCGAAGAAACTCGCGGAAGCCAGTGAGGCGCAGGCCACGAAAGCGATTGCCGCACTGACAATTCAGCTGGAACGCCATGTTGTGGCTGACGAGCTGCAGCTTGCTGCTGATGTGGCAATGAGTCGACTGGAGGAACCGCGCCGGCAAATCGATCAAGTGAAGAATGAACTGGCTGCGTTGCATAAAGAGTCATTCGTTGCAGATCAGGCCGCTCGTCGGGAGGATCGACAGGCGGACACTGTTTTTAAACAGGCTGAAGAAACTCGCCTGAAGCTTCCCGACGCCAGAGATGCAGCCAGTCTGGCGGAAACTGAGATGGAAACGGCACGAACACAATCGATTGAAGCAGCACGCGAACTTGCAGTGCAGAACCGTCTGTTGAATCAGGCGAAGTCTGGCGCAACACGAGCTCACCGTTCCGCAGAACGTCTGGCGAACACGTCAACGGCCATTGAGACATCAATTGTTTCGTTGCGGCAGGTGGAGGATGTATCAGAGGATCAGCTTACACTGCTGGTGAATGTGATGCAGCAGATCAGTCCGCTGCAGGAACGCGCTCAACAGCTTGTGGAGGAGAACCTGGCTGTCGTTGCAGAACGACAGACGCAGTACGATTCAGCGGTGGATGAACTGGAACAGGCCGAATCTGAGCGTCGCATGAAAGCAGGCCTCTATTCTCAGCTCAGCCGCCGGCATTTCGCATTACAAAGAGAAGTTGCACGGCTCATGGTCGTCAGTCAGGAGTATCGCAACGCGGCATCGGAATTCATGGAACAAAAGGAACAGCTTGGATCAGTGATTGCCCAAAAGGATAAACGAATTGCGGAACTGGTTGTCGTCATTGATCGATTGCAGAATCGCTGGACGGACGCACGGAACCAGGCGGAACAGGCGCAGGAACCACTTGGCCGGTTCGTTTCGTTCTCTCGCCATATTGCGCCGATTCTCGCTCGTCGCTGCACCGCTTGTCATAACACTCGAAGCACCGAAGGAGGGTTGAATCTGAGTTCGTTTGCGAATTTACTGAAGGGTGGTGATTCCGGCTCCTCACTGACTCCCCATGATGCTGACGACTCTCTGTTGTTGAGCATGGTCCAGGATGGTTCGATGCCAAAAGACGCCGATCCGCTGACTCCCGATGAAATCGACTGGATTCGTCGATGGATTGATGTTGGTGCACCTCTGGATGCCACGGCGTCAGCCAATGCAGACCTGTTTGACATCATGCCCGAACTGCCGCAACCCGGCCCACCAGACACTTACCGAGTTCCTGTTCCCGTTCTGGCAACCGCGTTTTCTCCGGACGGCTCTCTACTGGCGACATCCGGATACCACGAAGTTCTGTTGTGGGGCACAGATGGCGAGCTGATTCGACGAATCACCAATGTTGCACAGCGTGTGAACGACCTGACGTTCACGGCAGATGGCGAGATCCTTGTTGTTGCAGCGGGGACGCCTGGACAGTTGGGGGAATTGAAACTGTTTCGAGTGTCTGATGGAACCCATCTGGGGACACCAGTACGCACAACGGACAGCGTCTATACGGTTTCCATCAGTCCTGATGGGTCGCGACTGGCCGCCGGTGGCGCAGATCGAAAGATCACGATTGTGGACATTGAGACTCAAAAGATTCTGTACACGATCGAAGATCATGCCGACTCCGTTATGGATGTGGCCTGGTCACCACAGAGTGACCGCGTCGCTTCGGCCAGTTATGACAATTCGTGCCGGGTGTTCGATGCGGCGAGCGGACAGGTTCGGAAGACATTTACCAACCATGGCCAGCCAGTATATACGGTTTCATTCCTGTCCGACGGTGAGTCGCTTGTCAGCGGTGGTGCTGACAAGAAGCTGCGTGTGTGGCCAGTCGGGGATGGGAAGCAAATTCGCGAGATTACAGGATTTGATGATCCTGTTTTTCGCATTGCGGTTACAACGGACGGACGCGTGTACTCAGCAGGAGCGGACAGTCAGATTCGTGAGCATCAGTTGTCAGATGGGGAACTCGTGCGGACGATGACCGGCCATACGGACTGGGTGTATGCACTTACGCTTGACACTCAGGGAAATCGGCTGGCAACAGGCTGCTATGATGGGGAAGTTCGGCTGTGGAATCCATCAGACGGTACGATGGTCAGCTCATTCGTTGCCGTTCCGCAACAGGATCTGACCGATGTGACCGTTTCGGAACGGTAGTTCTCCGTTGTGCCTGACGAACCATGTTACGACTGAATGGTTCATTCCGACATACTATACAACCAGCGACATGACCCGACAGCCACTCTCTCTGGATATGGTTCACTGCCACGAACGGCAGCAACGCGTGTGTACCCAGTTTGCTGAACTGGGAATTGATCGGGCTGTCTTCGTCTCCCCCGAAAACGTCCAGTACCTCACAGGGTTTCGACCTCATCGGCTGCTGCATGCGGTCGTCTGTCTCGAATCAGACGGCACGTGTACGCTGGCTGTTCCAAATTCTGAACCGGAAGGAATTGCTGCTGATAAGGTCCTGACATATGAGGCTCAGTGGCATGCTACGTTGCGGCAGGAACAGGTGGAAATTGCGGCCGGACTTCTGGCCGATTCAGTTGGTCTTGGTACTCATCGACTTGGCATCGAATTTTCAGAACGTTGTCCACATCTGATTCGTGCATTCGGTGTCTCACATGATTTCCAGGAACAGCTCGCCGATATCGATCCTGTGCTTTGGCGACAACGCCGCCACAAGGACCCGGACGAAGTGGTGATGATTCGCCGGGCGATTGACTGCACGTCAGCCATGTATGCCAGGGCTCGGGAAATTATCAGGCCGGGAATTAGTGAACTGCAGGTGTTCAGTGAACTTCACGCAGCCGCAGTTGACGTCGCTGGTGAGCCACTTCTGGCTCTTGGAAATGACTACCAATGTAATTCGCCTGGCGGTGTTCCACGCGACCGACCTGTTCAGGACGGCGAACTTTATATACTTGATCTCGGCCCGTGTTACCGTGGCTATTACGCCGACAATTGTCGGACGATTGCCGTTTCCGGTCAGCCGACCGATGTGCAACACGAAGCATGGCAGGTGATTGTTGACGTACTGGATATGGTTGAACGTTCGGTGCGGCCAGGGATTTCCTGTCGGGATTTGTTTAATCAGGCCAAAACAATGCTTGATGAGTATAGGCCGGATGCGTTTAGCCATCATCTGGGCCATGGATTTGGTTTGTACCCTCATACCGCTCCGCATCTCAACCCACACTGGGATGACACATTCGAAGAAGGCGATACCTTTACCGCGGAACCCGGGCTGTATGCCGAGGAACTGCGAGCTGGAATTCGACTGGAGCAGAATTACATCGTCACGAGCGACGGCGTCGAAAAAATGACGAATTTTTCCCTGGAGATGTGACGCCTGATCGGCCATTCGTGATTTGGTATTCACCCGCAGCACCGTGTCAAGAATTGTGCAGCTCTTCCAGTTCTTCCCAGCGGGAGCAGGCGATTTCCAGTTGTTTTGTGAGTGACTGCAGCGACGCAGTTGCTTCAGCAATCACCGAAGAGTCCTGCCGATAGAATTCCGGATCAGCCATCTGTTCGTGCAGTTGCGACTGTTGATCTTCCAATGCCGCAATTTCATCCGGAAGTCCATCCAGTTCTCGCTGTTCTTTGTAACTGAGTCTTGTTTTTATCGGCGAACCGGTGGTCTTTTGCTTGTGTGTCAGTTGAAGTTTTTTTTCCGGTTGAAGAACAGGTTCCGGTCGTTGACGAAGATAGTCGTCGTAGCCTCCGTCGTATTCACGTACAACACCATCAGGGTCAAATGCGATGGTGCTGGTTACGACATTGTTGAGGAACGCTCGGTCGTGACTGATGAGCAGTACTGTTCCGGAATACTGACTGACGAGCTCTTCCAGTAACTCCAGTGTTTCCGCATCCAGGTCGTTGGTGGGTTCGTCGAGGACCATGACATTCGATGGTTGCCGGAACAGTTTTGCCAGCATCAGTCGGTTTTGTTCTCCACCGGAAAGATACCGCGCGGGCCGACGTGCTCGTTCCGGCGTGAACAAAAAATCCTGCAGATAGCCGTAGACATGCTTGTTCCTGCCGTTAATCTGAAGGGTGTCCTGTCCTTCACCAATGTTTTCGACGACGGTCCGAGTTTCATCGATCGATTCCCGCAGTTGATCGAAATAGATGATCTGCAGATTGGTGCCGGTACGGACTGAGCCAGAACTTGGCGTCAGTTCGCCGAGCAGGATTTTGACGAGTGTGGTTTTGCCGGCACCATTCGGCCCGATAATTCCGACCCGGTCCCCGCGCGAGATCGATGTCGAGAAACCTGCGACGACAGGATGTCCTTCCCAGGCGAATGTGATCTCCTTCGCTTTCAGAACGAGTTGGCCCGACCGCTCTCCATCGGCAGTTTCCATACGCACGTTGCCGATTCGGATACGACGCTGACTGCGTTCTTTTCGCATGTTTTTCAAAGCTCGTACACGGCCTTCGTTCCGTGTACGACGCGCCTTAATTCCTTTCCGAATCCATACTTCTTCTTCAGCCAGTCTGCGATCAAAGGCAGCATCCTGTTTCGCTTCGGAATCCAGAAGTTCCTGACGACGTGCCAGGAATGTGTTGTAGTCGCAGGTCCAGTCGAACAGTCGTGCTCGGTCAATTTCTATGATTCGAATGGCCAGTTGCTGCAGAAAGACGCGGTCGTGAGTCACAAAGATAATCGCTCCGGAATACCCGTTGAGAAAACGTTCCAGCCAGGCGATTGATTCCACGTCCAGATGGTTTGTCGGTTCGTCGAGGAGCAGTACATCGGGTTCGGAGACCAGTGTCTGAGCCAGCAGTACCCGCCGCTTCATACCGGAACTAAGAGATGCAAATGACGCGTCGGACTGCAGATGGAGACGCGACAATACGCGGTCGACTTTCTGCTGGTGTTTCCAGTCGGACTGGTCCGAGTCTGACGAGTCGACGTTCAGCCCCTGTCGAACAATGCTGGCTACGTCGACGTGACTCTCGTCGGGAACTTCCTGAATGAGCCTGCCGATGGTTACCGTATCATCGATGATGATACTGCCGTCATCCGGAATCAATTCACCGCACAGCAACTTAAGCAGTGTAGATTTGCCAGTACCATTCCGACCGACAAGACCGATGCGTTCACCGGATTCCACTGCGAAGTTGATCTCGTCGAATAGCAGCGGTCCGCCGTGAGTGAACGTGAGGTTGCGGACAGAAAGAAGGGACATGTGATGTCGTAACTGAACGCTGAGGTTGTCTTGCCGACCATAAACATGCAACTATCGCAGATCATGCCGCAGATGTCATGTTGGAATCGCAAGATCAATATTTGCTCTCATGCTTTCCGGATGCTCTGTCTTGAGGCGGCGCGGAATCGAGATCAGTCAGTCCGCGACCCCTGAATCGGATGCGGAATGATCTCCTGGATTCTGTGCTGTATTCTGTTGCACAGGAGTTCCAAATTTGTCTGGGAAATTAGGGCCGGAGAATTTGCGATTCAGATCTTTTCTGCTCCATTCGGAAATGATCCGGGCGCCGTTGGCTTTCTGGGGTTAACTATGTCACGCAGCGTCTGCGATCAATTGATCAGAACAAACTGGTTCGCGGCGTGCTCCTTTACGCTGACTCAAGAATTCGGAGTTCTGCCGATTCGATGAAATCCTGGACTTTTGGGCGATACGCTTCCATATGTGGCGCAACGAGGTGTGCATTCAGCGAAGGCAATGACGTCCATTTTTCGACGATTGTGACGCGATTTCCATCCGTATTCTGATTGTCCAGTCCGGTTGAAGTATCGATTGTGGGGCCATATTCGATGCAGCCGTCTTCCTTAAGGACTTCGGGAACAATAGCGCGGAATTCCTTCAGGAAATTTTCCCTCTGGTCGGGCTTGCAGATAATGGTCACGATCACGGTAATCATCAGTAAAATGTCTTTTTCAATGAAGTTGTTCCGGCAGTCAGTTTGTCTCAGCATATCGCTGGCATTCGGAAAATCCGAGTCTGAAATCCGAAACAAAAAATTTCAGAACGGGTCGACGGCGGATTCGATGTGTTCAACCAGCGCTGAACGTGAGGTCGATCCATCGTTTTCTTTTTCCTGAATGCACCGGACCAGCTGTGTTTGACTTCCCCGTGTCGCGGAGACCTACGATGAATCAATTGACGGAGAGGCCCATTGTACGATGGTTGTCCTTTGGTGTGATGATCGTGTTGTGTCTTCAGAATGGTGGATGTGGTCGCACGCCGCAGCCGTCTCACGGATTTTTCGGCATCATTCTTGTGGATCCCGCTGTCACACCGTTGGTGATCGAGGGATTTGTCCCTGACAGTCCTGCTGCAAACAGTGGGCTTCAGTCCGGTGACCTGCTGCTTCGTGTTGATCGCCACCGCGATCCAGCGAATGATCAGCTGATTGCTGTTATGGAGCAGTATGTCCCGGGTGACAGCGTTGGAATCCGTGTCAATCGGGGGAACGAGGAGCTGGAGTTTCGAGTGGAACTGGTGAGTTCCGAGTTCATTGAACGGGCGATGTCCCAATAACCGGTATCTGTGGAACGGGTCTGAGTGCGAACCTCTCTGAAGGACACGTCGTTTTCGATTCGTGACCAGTGTCCATCCATTGGTATCAGCACGTCCGATGAGCCGGATTGGCGAAGAAGAGCTTCAGGTTCCACAGAACGTAGCCTGAACAACTTCATCCGGCATCGGGGCAGATTCGTAGTTTGCCCATTCCGGCTGTTTGGCGAAAGGGTGTTTCAGGATTTCGTTGAAGCGCTGGAAGGGTTCGAAATTTCCATGATTTCCTGCCTGAATCGCTTCTTCAATGCGATGGTTGCGCGGAATGAACACCGGGTTCGTTTGCCGCATTAAGTCCAACGCCTGATTGAGACCAACACTCTGCAGCCGTGCCCGCCAGTTGTGCAGCCAGGACGTGATTACTGCGGGTTCGTTGAACAGATTGATGACGATTTCATCGTTGTTCTTTTCGAGTGCATCAGACAGATGGCGGAATACCAGTGTAAAGTCGGCCTCACCATCGGCCATTGCGGTCAGCAGTGTTTGCACAAGATTCCAGTCAAAATTTGTATCACCAGATTCCAGTCCAATCTTTGCCGTGAAGCGTCTCTGTAGTGCGTTGCTGTGGTGATCGGGAAATAATTCGAGCGCTGTTTGTGCCGTGGCAATTGCCCGTTGGTGATCGTCATCGAAAAGTGGCAGCAGCGTTTCTGCAAAGCGGCTCAGGTTCCAAAGGCCGATCGATGCCTGATTTGCATATGCGTAGCGGCCATGATGATCAATTGAGCTGAATTTCTTTTGCGGATGATACGTGTCCAGAAATGCGCACGGACCGTAGTCGATTGTCTCTCCAGACACTGACATATTGTCGGTATTCATGACTCCGTGGATAAACCCAAGCTGCATCCAGTGGGCGATCAGATCAGCCTGGCGTTCGATCACACGTTCCAGCAGTGCAAGATAAGGATTTGGAGCCTCTTTCGCGTCGGGGTAGTGACGCGAAATCACATAGTCAGCAAGGATTTTAAGGTTGTCGTCGTCTTGCCGGGCGGAGAACCACTGAAAAGTACCGATACGAACGTGTGACTGTGCCACACGAGTAAAGACTCCACCGGGTGTCATCCCTTCGCGGATGACTTGATCACCGCTGGCGACAGCGGCGAGAGCTCGCGTAGTTGGTACACCGAGGGCAGCCATGGCTTCAGAAACGATGTATTCGCGCAGGACCGGGCCCAGTGCGGATCGTCCGTCGCCTCGGCGCGAGAAAGTTGTTGGGCCGGAGCCCTTCAGTTGAATGTCTCGACGGATTCCATCGTTGTCGACGACTTCACCAAGAAGAATGGCCCGTCCGTCACCGAGCTGGGGTGAAAAGCCGCCAAACTGGTGTCCGGAGTAAGCCATTGCCAGGGGATCCGCACCCTCCGCTCGCTGGTTCCCGGCAAGGATGGCCAGACCTTCCGCTGAATCGAGTTGGTCGACATCGATCCCAAGCTCAATTGCCAGGTCGAGGTTCAGCCGAATCATTTCCGGCGCACTGACCGGCGTCGGTTCATTCCGTTTGAAGAATGCGTCCGGCAGGCGGGCGTAAGTATTGTCGAAATGGAACGGCATGGGTGCTGGTTATGAGAGCGGGACCATTGCGAAACCATGACTTAACAGGGATGCCCCTATGAGGCAACAGGGCCAGGGCGGGAATGTGACGGATCGCGGCTTGTTTGCACTGCCGCGGGCAATCATACTCTTATTCTTCGCGTCGATGAGCATTTTCCGTCCTTTGCACATCAACACTCAACAGACCATCTAAACGAATCCACAAATGAATCGTCAAAAATTTCGATCGGCACCGATGGGTATCGCTCTCACGGTCACTATTTGCTTTGCCGCCACAGTATCGCCGCGTGTATTGGCACAGAACCCGGATTCCACACCACCAGATTCAGCTGAGAAGCAAGCCACGCAGAAGACAACTAATGATGAACCGGTCATTGGTGTTAACGAGGCAACTCCGGTTGATCTCATCAACGTGGCCGATGGATTTCGGGTTGAGTTACTTTACTCAGTCCCGAAGACCGAGCAGGGGTCGTGGGTCAACCTTTGCACCGACGACAAGGGACGAATTCTGGTCAGTGATCAATTCGGTGGACTGTATCGTATTACTCCACCTCTGCCAGGACAGCCGGTTGATTTCTCTGCCGTCGAATCGGTTCCGGCGGATATTCGAGCTGTCAACGGTATGGTCTGGGCGTTCGGTGCGCTGTATGTCGGTGTCAATGACTATGAGAAGGAATTTCCATCCGGGCTTTACCGCATCACCGACAGTGATGGCGATGACCGACTGGACAGGGTCGAGTTGCTGCGTGAGCTCTTATCAGGACTTGACCACGGTGTGCACGCTGTGATGCCGACGCCTGATGGCAAAGCTCTGTTTCTGGTTACCGGGAACAATGTTCGACCACCGGAACTGGCAGAAAGTTCTCCCGTCCGTCGTGTTTGGGGGGAAGATCACCTGCTTCCGAGTATGCCGGATGGACGAGGTCATAATCGTGGGGTGCTGGCACCGGGCGGTATCATCTATCGTGTTTCTCCGGACGGAGCGTCCGTTGAAGCTTATGCTTCCGGGTTTCGCAACGTTTTCGACGCTGCGATTAATCATGACGGTGAGTTGTTCACGTTCGATGCTGATATGGAGTACGATTTCAATACACCGTGGTATCGTCCGACTCGGATCTGTCATGTTGTTAGCGGCGCGGAATTTGGCTGGAGAAACGGTGCGGGGAAACGGATGCCGTTCTACCCGGACAATCTGCCGAGTGTCCTGGATATCGGACCAGGCTCACCGACGGGGATGACCTTTGGCTACGGTGCTGACTTTCCGGCGAAGTATCAAAAGGCGTTGTTCGCCCTCGACTGGAGCTGGGGAAAACTTTACGCCGTGCATCTGAAGCCACAAGGTTCATCGTATACCGCAACACGGGAAGAGTTCATCACGGGAGCACCGTTACCAATCACAGACGCCATTATCCATCCGCTGGATGGAGCTATGTATTTCACTATTGGCGGGCGACGTGTGCAGTCCGGACTCTACCGAGTGACATACATTGGTGAAGAATCGACAGATCCGGTCGACATAAAACCTGTCGCCAGTGAAATGAGGAATACACGTCATGCTCTGGAAGCCTATCATGGCAGGCAGGATCCACATTCGATCGATTTTGCATGGCCTTACCTGGCTCACAGCGATCGATTCATTCGATTTGCTGCGCGAACTGCCCTTGAGCATCAATCTGTCGAGACGTGGGCCGAAAGGGCGTTCGCTGAATCAGATCCGGAGAAGCAGGTTGTTGCGCTGCTGGCGTTGGCTCGCGTCACCGGCGTCTGTCCGCAACATCGCACTGATCAGACACCCGAAGTTGACATTGCGATGCGGGACAGGCTGCTGGAAGCGATCACAGCGATCGATGTGTCCAGCCTGCAGTTGACGTACCAATTGACCCTGCTGCGGACGACGCAGATTGTTCTCAACCGGTTTGGGCAACCGGATGAACGCATGATTCAGTCGTTGATTGACAGTTTCGATCCTTTGTTTCCGGCCGATTCCCCGGAGTTGAACTGGTTTCTGTGCGAGACGCTGGCGTGGCTTCAGGCACCGATGACTGCAGCAAAGGCCATTGCGCTGATTCATGCGGCACCGAATCAGGAAGAGCAGGTGCAGTACGCGCGATCAATCCGAATGCTGAAATCCGGATGGACTCCGGAACTGCACACCGCCTACTTTGAGTGGTTCCTCAAGGCGGCCAACTATCGGGGAGGTGCCAGTTTCGAACAGTTTATTCAGTTCATTCGTGATGATGCAGTCACATCACTCACGGATGAAGAAAAAGAGTCGCTCGCAGACATTCTGGCCAGGAAGCCCGTGAAGAAATCAGTCCTTGAAAACCTGGGAGAAGTCTTTGCCGGACGGTCCGAAACGAAGTGGACACTCGATGAATTATCAGCGGCAGCTCGTACGGATCTCAAACATCGGGATTATGACAACGGGCGTCGCATGTTTGCAGCGGCGGGGTGTTACGCCTGCCATCGGTTTAATAATCAGGGGGGGAATACCGGTCCCGATTTGACGTCCGCCGGTCGCCGATACTCTCCCCGTGACCTGCTGGACCAGGTCATTAATCCAAGCCGGGTGATCAACGATCAGTTTTCCGCAGTGACAGTCGTGACAGAATCCGGACAAACGCATACGGGTGTCGTTGTCAATCTCTTCGGCGATTCAATCATGATCAATACGGATCTGACTGATCCCTACAAGCAGATCAACATCGATCGCAAACAGATCGAGGAACTGGTCGTTTCGAAAACATCGCCGATGCCGGTCGGACTCTTTAATCGAATGACCAAAGACGAGATTCTTGATTTGAGTGCTTTTCTAATCAGCGGTGGTGATCCTGAGCACGAATTGTTTGGTAACTGAATGGTCGAGTGTGGTTTGTGGAGTGCAGAGTGGCTCTGGTCCCCAAACCACGCCAGCCGACTCGAATCAGTCTGGCCAGTGGTTCGGATGTCGTGGAACAGATCGATGTGGTCACCGGAGAATTGCAGTTGCTGTGACGGTCTGACCATTGCCGTTTGACCTTTTGTCGCTGTATTCCAAGAATCTGCAGGAACGCATCTGGAACTGCTTCATCAAACGAAAGTTCGAGATGACTCAGCATACGCCACTCGCATCACATAAACAGCAAGCAAACGGCATGAATAATCAACAGCTTTATGAACGCGCTCGTCAGCTTATCCCTGGTGGCACACAACTGTTGAGTAAGCGGCCCGAGATGTTTGCGCCGGATGTGTGGCCGGCGTACTACCGGGAAGCGAAGGGCTGCGAGATTGTTGATCTGGATGGTCGTCGTTTTGTCGACATGTCGACAAACTGCGTGGGAGCCTGTCTGCTGGGTTATGCCAATGAACACGTGGATCGGGCCGTTCAGCAGCGCGTTCAGTCCGGATCCATGTGTACTCTCAACAGTCCCGATGAAGTGGAACTGGCGGAGCTGCTGACTGAACTGCATCCGTGGGCCGACATGGTGCGTTACGCGCGCGCCGGTGGTGAAGCGTTGTCCATCGCGGTGCGAATTGCTCGTGCTGCGACTCGTCGTGATCAAATTGCATTTTGTGGCTACCACGGCTGGTCGGACTGGTATCTGGCTGCCAATCTGTCGGGTGAGGTCTTGGGAGCACATCTTTTGTCGGGACTCGATCCGGCAGGTGTGCCGCGGGGTCTGGAAGGCACTGTCTTTCCATTTCAGTACGGTGACCTCGATGCACTGCGTGAAATTGTTCGCAACAACACTCCGGCAGCGATTGTCATGGAACCGTTTAGACAACGATATCCGGAACCGGGATTTCTGGAAGGAGTTCGGCAACTGGCAGATGAGTCAGGCACAGTTCTGGTGATTGACGAAGTCAGCAGCGGCTGGAAATTTCATTGCGGTGGCGCACATATGAAACTTGGCATCGAGCCGGATATGGCTGTGTTTGCCAAAACGATCAGTAACGGATATCCGATGAGCGCAGTGATTGGTCGAAGTCAGGTGATGGACGCTGCCCAGACTTCATTCATCTCCAGCACCTACTGGACCGACGGGATCGGACCGGCGGCGGCGATTGCCACGATTCGGCAGATGCAGCAGATTGATGTCCCTGCTCATCTGGAATCGACGGGGGCCCGTGCCATGAAAAAATGGACAGAACTGGGGCAGCAGTACGACGTTCCGGCGCAGGCGGCATCGCTTCCGGCGATGTCTGCCCTGAAGTTTGATCATCCGCAGCAACTGATGATGCACACACTATTTACCAGTCGCATGCTGGATCACGGCTACCTGGCAGGAAGCGGTTTCTTTCCGACGCTCGCTCACACTGAACAGCATGTGGATGGTTTTATCGACGCTGCAGGCGAAGTCTTCACAGAAATCCGGGACGCGATTGTGAACGATGATCTGGAGTCACGACTGAAGACGCCGGTGAGGCAAACCGGATTTCAGAGGTTGACTTGAATCCCGACTTACCATGCCGTCCAGCCGCCATCGACAGTCAGATTCTGACCGGTGACGTAAGAGGAGGCGTCGCTTGACAGAAATACAATCGCTCCTTTGAGTTCCCAGGGGAGACCCATGCGTTTCATGGGCAGTCGTTCACTCAGACGTTCCACCATTTCGGTCGGCGGCCCGTCGGGATTTGGGAATGGTCCGGGACTCAAACAATTAACTCGAACGTTATCATCGGCCCAGTAAGCTGCCAGATGCCTTGTCATGTGAATTGTGCCGCCCTTGAGTGCGTGATACGCCACGGGACTAGCGGCACATATATCCTTATAAGCATCCGGATAAGACGCGACCTGTCCATACATGGAACCGATATTTGTGACGTTGCCAGACGCCGAACGACTGACGACATGGTCTCGCAAATGTCGTGCGAGTTCGAAATAACCGGCATTATTGATCTGGTGTTGTGCGAAGTCTTCAAACGTGACGCTGGTGAGATCACCACCGGACGGAGCGGCAAGCCCATTATTGATAACGATATCGACGGCCCCAGCTATTGCGATGGCCTGTTGAAAACCATTACGGATGGATTTGGCATCCGTCTGGTCGAGTGACACTCCATGGTGCCTGGCTTCGCCCACAATCGGCAGTTTGTCGGCTGCTTCCTGCGCCCGTGCGGCATCACGGCTGGAAATGACGACCGAAGCCCCCACTTCCGCCAGCGCCTGAGAAAATGCGGTGCCGAGGTACCCGGTTCCTCCGGTAATGAGTGCCGTTTTTCCGGACAGGTCAAACAGTTCAGAAACTGTGCGTTGGTTCATCGTCAATACCGAGTTACGGGGTGAGAGATCTGACAGACTAACGGACGATGGGGATCAGCTGTTCCAGTTGTCCGTTTCGGAATGCGTGGAAGTGAGTGTGAAAGATGTTGGTCAGGTCGCCGTAGCCTGGAATCAGTTCCAGTTGCTGACCGATTTCCAGATCAGGGCCGTCGGGTGTACGTGCGATCGCACCGTGTTCAGCCGAAAGCCAGTCTACCGTCAGGTCCGGGTGATCCGGAGCGAACGGACGATGAACAGACAGGTTCATGGTTTTGTGTCCGGCATCGATGATCGCGCGTTCGGGTGTGGGAAGACTGACCACTGTCGTCTGCACGGATAAGGCATACTGCAGTTCTGTAATCCGGCAGGCGTGGCGATAAAAGGCATCCATGAAGATTGCTCCACCGGCCTGAATCTCTGTGATGCCCGGCTGTTTCACTGTAAACGGATACGAACCCGTACCGCCGCATGACACAATCGGACACGGCAACCCACTCTGTTCAAACTGTTTTTTTAACTCCACGACACTGCCCAGGGCGCTTCGAATTGCTGATTCTTTTTCTGCCGGATCTTCAATCGTAAGCAGGTGTCCTTCGTAGGCCATCAGGCCTGTTAGCTGCAGTCCAGGGAGTTCGTTGACCTGACTCCCCAGTTTGATCGCTGACGGGCCGGCGGCGATACCCACACGGTTGAGACCAATTTCCAGCTCGATCAGCACCCGTACTGAAGCACCAGCCTCACTCATCGCCTGCGATATCGCAGTTGCCTGATCAATGTTGTCCAGGCAAATCAGTATGTCCGCCTGTTGCGCCACCTGCACCAGTCGTTGCACCTTGGCGCTTCCGGCAATCATATTTGCGATCAGGATGTCAGAGACTCCGGCGTCTGCCATGACTTCTGCTTCGCGCACGGTAGCGCAGGTAATGCCACCAGCACCGGCATTCAGCAGCCATTCAGCAATGACTGGTGATTTATGACATTTGGCGTGAGGCCGCCACTGGATGCCGGACTCTCGACACACAGCAACCATTGACTGTACATTTGCTTCGAAGTGATCCAGATCCAGACACAGATAGGGTGTGCTGATTTCAGTTTTTGAACAGCCGAGTGGTGGAAGATGATCGTTCATAGATATTGATCAGTTTGTTGAATTGAACACCGGACTCTCAGACTATCACGGCCAGGCAGGTACCCAAACTGTGAACCACGTCTGTTCGATCTTAGACTGACATTCGCGGCGAATGTTTCAAGTTGTTCAATTGATAGGTGCAAGGCAGTCAAAGTTACCCGAACTGGATGTCCGGTTTGTTCAAAAAGAGGCCGAAGCGGGATCAGCAGAGTGGTACTCGCATTTAACAGCCGAGCTTGATTTGTAAGTGCGATAACGGCGACTTCCGGTCCGTGAATCGCATTTGTTCATTCAGATCCTGCCTTCGGCTTTTAGTTCACCGGACAATTTTTCGTGGTATTGCGCTTTTGCCGCGGTATCGGTTTCCGCTCGCGAAGAATAATAAACGAAACCGAGAGCACGACGCGATCGACTGGACTGATTGGCTCCGGTTCTGTGAATGATCATCGCATCATGAATTACCAGATCACCGGCCGACGCACACGCTGAAACTTCATTTGCCCGGTCTTCGTCGGAGCCGTAGTCAACGACACCCTGACTGAAGCCCAGTACCTGTGTCCGGCCATGGTTGCGCATGCCCCGCTGATGCGAGCCGGCGACATAATGCATGCAGCCATTTTCCTCGTCGACGTCATCCAGAGCGAGCCAGAGTGTCAGGGCTTCGCATGGGGCCAGATGAAAATAGAAACCATCCTGATGAGGTGGGGTGGGTTCGCCGATTTCAGCCAGCTTGTTGAAGTACGATACGTCCTGTGGCACGATGCTGCAGCCGATGAGGTGTTCCGCAATTTGTGGCAGGGGACCGATAGTCAACTGGTCATGGAACCAGGGATCGTGTAAACCCATACGTGGCAGCTGACGAATTTGATGCTGGTCAGATTTGTCCTCGAAGAAAACGTCCATCGCCGGCAGTCCGGGCACAATGTCCGAGATGTAGCGATCCAGGTTTTTACGCAGAGCCTGTACCTGTTGTTCCTGACAAAACTGCTTCACCACGACAAATCCCTGAGCGTTGTAGCTCGCACGAATTGCCTCGCGATCCTTGGGCCAGTGCATTTGTAGATCCTGATCTGGAACGGACTGCTGATTCAGTCACGCTTGTACGCGACCGGTCGTTCGGAATCAACTACATTGAAGGGTGGAATTCTCCGTTGCAGGTTCAGTTCAGAAACAACAATGTTCGCGGTGCGGTCGAGTTGGAATATCGAAACGCGGTTGCTTCGGCGAGTGTTGATATAAATACATTGGCAAAACAAGATCAGGGAGTCATAAGTGTAATGCTGCAAGATCTCAGCCCTGCGAGACACGTACCAGACGTCTGTTGATTTCGGATCAGCTGGATCGTATGGCGCTCATGTCTTCCGGGTGTATCAACTGGCGGTATGTTCATTCGTCACGCGGTACAGAGCCGACACCGCGTGTGATTCACCTCGTCAATGCATAGTTGTTCACGGATCCAAACTTCTCTCGGCGCGTCTTTTAGTCAATCGGAATCTCCTTATTGCAATCTGAAATCTGATCTGTCTGCAGGGAAATCTCATCATGGAAATTTATTTGGCATCTCGATGGTTTCTTGCCGTATCGACAATCGTCGTACTGCTGCCGGCACCACGAATCAGCATTGCAGCGGACGAGGAGAAAATCTGTGTGACAACGTACACTTACAAGACGGTTGACGGCCTAAACATCAAAGCTGATGTACATCGAACCGACGACAGTCAGTTGCGGCCGGTTGTTGTCTGGATTCATGGCGGCGCCTTGATCATGGGCCACCGTGAAGGATTCAGCGATCGTGTGCGGACGGCAATGCTGGATGCAGGATATTGTTTTGTTTCAATTGATTACCGACTGGCTCCGGAAACACAACTGCCGTGGATTATTGAGGATATCGAAGACGCATTCACCTGGATTCATAAGCAGGGGCCGTCGCTGTTTTATGCAGATACAAGTCGGATCGCTGTGATGGGTGGTTCGGCTGGTGGATATCTGACACTGGTCACCGGTTACCGGATAAATCCAGTGCCGACAGTCCTGGTGCCGTTCTGGGGATACGGCGATCTCGTCGGCGAGTGGTACAGCGCACCCAGCCCTCACGAACGTCATTATCGGACCAAAATGTCGAAGGAGGAAGCATGGCAGCAGGTCAGTGGTCCGCCGATTGCCGATTCACGCGATCGTAAGGGTGACGGAGGCGGCTTCTATCAGTTCTGTCGTCAGCATGGCTCATGGCCAAACTCGGTTTCGGGATGGGATCCGCGCACACAAGGTGACAAATTCATTCCCTTCATGCCTGTCAAAAACGTTACGGCAGACTATCCTCCGACATTGATGATCCACGGAACCAGTGACACCGATGTTCCTTATGAGCAATCCGTGATGATGGCGGAAGAATTCCAAAAGTACGGTGTCGAGTACAAACTGATTTCGATTCGAAATGGCGAACATGGTTTAGGCGGTGGTGATCCGAAAAAGATCGACGAGGCGTACGAAGCCGCATTTGCGTTTGTAAACAGTCGCCTGACAGCACAGTCGAATTAACAGCGTCTTTTCTTCACAGAAAAAATATTTGTGCGAATTTTGTCGCCGTTGGACGGGATGCTGATGATGCGCCATAAGTGTGTTTTGAACAGCAGGCGGAGTAACAATGCTCTGCGTTTTTCCATTGGTCGTGTTTCGACATGGCTGCTGCGTCGATTCCGGTGACGTTTCTTTAGTGATTCGTTCTCGGTTGTCAATGATGTTATCCTGTGACGGATGCTGTCGTTAGTTGTAGGCAGTATCGCTTTCAGGGCGGGATGGAAATCCTCTACCACTGCAGGTCCCGTCTGACGACGGGACCATGAACTGTGGCATGACGATGTAGAATCAGCGAGTCAGTCTTTGACACAACCTCCCCTGTTATCTGCGCCGTACCTGATTGCAATTACTTCCGCAGCGTGGTGTGACTCTAATAAAGCCTGCTGTTCCTGGTATCGTCAGCCAAAGATGACTTTGCCTGCGTGCCATAATTCGTTGTTCTGACAAGTCATGGTCAGATGACACAGCCCGGGATCTGGAATCAATACTCGTCATGCTCACTGAGTCTCAAATCAAACAATATCGCCAGGAAGGATACGTCACGCCCGATTTTCGTCTGCCGGAAGATGTGTTGGAACAGATCCGACAGGCTCACGACCGTCTGATCAAACGGCATCCGGAGTTTTCTGATTACTGTTCGGCTTTGCTGGCCTATGACACCTGGTATCTAACGGTGGCCCGAATCCCTGAAATACTGGATATGGTGGCTCAGGTCATCGGTGATGACATCGCATTGTGGAACAGCAGTTTCTTTGCCAAACCGGCCCGCATTGGTACCAGGACGCCGTGGCACCAGGACGGCGAATACTGGCCGATCGAACCGCTGGCAACATGCACGGTCTGGATTGCCGTCGACGCTTCGACCCGACAGAACGGCTGTCTGCGCGTTATTCCCGGTTCGCACCGGGAGCAGCGTCTGGCTCAGCATGTTAGCAACAGTGCTGAGGGGCTTGCGCTGAGTCTGGAACTGGACGAATCTGAATTCAATGAGGATGACGCTGAAGACATTGTCCTGGAGCCAGGTCAGGTTTCACTGCATGATGTCTACCTGTATCACGGATCGGAACCCAACGAATCCGACCGTCCACGCCGGGGAATGACTCTGCGTTATATGCCCACCACATCCGTCTACGTGCACGACCGCCCAACTCGATACGTCGGCGAAGGTCGTCTGTCGATGTCACAACGAACGGTCTATCTCATGCGGGGAATCGATCAGTCCGGACAGAACGATTTTCTGGTTCGCTATTAATACACTGTTCGTCATGAATCCTGAGCGACAGGTTTGTGGTTCTCACAGTCCTTGCTTACGCTTTAAGTACGGCACCTGGAAAAAGGGTCTGTGACGCAGCGCCAGAATGCGAGCTGAATGAATATGAATTTTGATGTCCGGAATTCCTGACTGTGTAAAGACAGCGAACATGACCGAACCCACGAATACCACTACGGAAGCAATCACCGCATCCACGGACTGGGCGAGTCTGAATGCCAGTGACCAAATCAGGCATCTTGAACTCGAAGGTTATCTCGTAATCCCGGACCTGATTCCGCCGAATCAAATGTCTCAGGTTCGTGAAGAACTCGATCGTCTTCCCACCACCGCTGTTGACTACAGTGAGAATCAGCGTGGCTGTTCCGACGTGCAGTGGACCGATTCTCCGGCCTGCATCGACCTCATCGCGCTCCCGGCTATGGTCGATTTTCTGACGACGCTTCTGGGGGATGAGCTGATATGCACCAGTTGTGGTTATAGTTTGTCCCAACCTGGCCATCCTGGAATTGCCATCCACACGGATGCCCAACCTTACGGGTCGAAGATCTTTGGCACCCAGGCCAGCAGCCCGTGTCTGGTCCGTGTTCTGTACTATCTTGACGATTTGACGCCGGAACGCTCACCGTTCAAGGTCATTCCCCGTTCTCATTTATCGCTGCATGCCGATGCCAACCCGTATCATCGTTATCTGCGTCATCCGGAAGAAGTGATGGTCACGTGTCGCGCAGGTTCGGCCGTGATCATCAATCAGACGGTCTTCCACGGGAATTATCCGAACGTCAGTGAATCCGATCGGCGGATGCTGGCGATTGCCTACCGACCGGCATGGTCCGGCCCGATTGTCGAAGTTCCTGACCGGGATTCGGAGCAGGTTGCTCAGCTTCCGGAACGGGTTCGACCGTTGTTTCAAAGTCTTAACACGCGTCGTATTGATTTCGATGTGCCGAATCGGCCGGCCAACATGAAAACCGAAGCTCCCGGGATCAACCCCAGTCGGTGGAGTTTATAGATACGTTTCATTATCGATCTGATGTTTGCCGGTACACAGAGGACATCACCGGTCCGTCCGGCAGCAGAACACGATCACAGGAAAGAGTCAGCAGTGACAGGTCACTGGGAATCTGTGTTGTGTCTCGATTCAGAACGTCGTCCGGATTCCGGAAGCGTTGAGGCACTGACTGACGCGATTCGGAATGGCGCGGATCTGCGTATCGGGACAGCGTTTCGATACAACGAACATATCGATCCGACATCAGACAGTGACGAACTCATAAAGGAAGTAATGGATTTTCGGATCACGTATCTGATGGACGATCGATGGGTGGCGGGAATTCAGAATCTTCGTATGCCGGTCGCTCTTCCCGACGGGTTTGGACCCCGCGAATCCATGTCGTTTTTTCTTTACAATCAGGATGGTCACCAGGCCATTGCCCGTCCGTACCTGGACGGTCGCGAAGCAACTGGTCAGCCAGGGCCGTCACCGGTCAACGATTGGCCGGACATGCCCAAATATCATGAATTGCAGAGCTTCGATGCGGAAACCAATGCTCCCAGCAGCAATTTTATCTACGACTTTGACTGTTTCCGATTTATGGTGCGCTCCGGCTGGCGTGAAGTCCTGTCCCATGACGCTGACGGCAAAGTAACCGGTGGTGACCTGACTGATCTGGCAGATTCGTTCGAACGTGGCGCAGAAGTCAAGATCGCTGTACGGGGGCTCTGTCACGATCTTTCTGAAGACGAAGACACTTCGGTGGATCATGAGGTCTTTATTCATCTGGGAGCATGTTACTACTACACAGATCAGCGGCTGTTCATGGCGTCAGCAAATCCTGTGGTTCGAACGCGTCCCTCGATCCCTCTGGGCTATGGAAGCTGTTCATGGGATTTTGGATGGCTGATGCCCCGGACGGATGGCCATGCGGCTTACTGGCTTTGCGACCCGCATACCCTGAAATTTCACCGTGAATCCCGCCGTCACGCCATTCGCTGGTTTGTCAGTGAGTGAGCTGACGATGTAACAGCAGTGATTGTCTGCTGGCCGTGTTATTGATCCGGAGTTCATGATTGGGATGTGCGATATAGGTCTGGTGTGTGACAGGTTCATTGTGTGAAGACCCGTCGCTACTGTTTATGTTTTCGAAGCAGACTGTTTTTAGTCTGTGGGACACATTCTCGTCGGTCACTGCAGACGACCAGGAGTTGTCAGACACATGGTGAACAGAATCAAGGTGGGGTTACTGACTCATGCCGGCGGCGCCCATGTGCGGGCGTACCTCAACGCACTGGCAGCTGCAGAACGATGTCACGAAGTCGTGCTGGCAGATCCGGACGGATACTGGGAATCGGAAGCGAAACGCGTCCTGGGGAACAAACTGCAGTCTGTATCACGGGATCACCGCCAGGTGCTCAGCGATGATCAGCCTCAAATGGCACTGATCACGATGGAGGCGGGTTTGGCACCACCCGTTATTGATGCAGCGCTGGAGGCCGGCTGCCACGTGTTTGCAGAAAAACCCTCCTGCGTGCGAGCTGAAGATTTTACGCCCCTTGTTCAGAAAGCCCACAGTAAACATCTTCACCTGATGCTCGCGCTGGCCAACCGCACGAACCCCGAGATCCGTGCCGCGCGAAGAATCTTTATGTCAAGCCGGATCGGAAAGCTGTTTGGAGTCGAATTGCATCTCATCGCCGACCAGACACGCCTGACACGGCCTTCCTATCATCAGAAATGGTTTGCTGACAGAACACGAGCCGGAGGCGGGCACCTGATCTGGCTTGGGATCCACTGGCTGGATCTGGCAATGCACATCACCGGACAGTCGATCTCAGAAGTTGCTGGTTTTACCACGAATATTGGTGGCCAGCCGGTCGATATTGAGGATTCGGCAACCGCCGCGCTGCGGTTTGACAGTGGAGCGCTGGGCACGATGACATCGGGTTATTATCTGGACCGCAGCTATCATTCACACATCAAGATCTGGGGTTCGCGGGGCTGGATTCTGGTTGAACCCATGAAAGATCAGCCGCTGACATGGTACAGCAGCGCGAGTGAAAACCCCGGCAGTCTGCAGACCAGTGCTCTGAAAGAGCCGCGAGGCTACACGCCGTTCGTCAGTGAAGCGATTCGTGCCTGTGCGGACAGGACGGACCCTCCCATCAGCAGCGATCACAGTCTGCGTGCACTCAAGACCGTGTTCTCAGTATACTCGGCTGCCGAAACCGGCCGCGCGACAAAGATTGAACGGGCCTGACCAGCAGAGTTGTGGCGGGAGTGGTCACTGTTCGCTGAACGACAATGCGGATACCGTGAGCCACGCGGTGATCCGTTGAATGGTCAGATCGTCACAGGTGGCTTCAAAATGTTGAACCGTGAGGACAACGCTCCTGCGGATCTGCCCTGCTTCGGTCGGAGGGGGGCACGTCGTCATTCCGGTTTTAACGTGGGCGCGTCCGCCGGACGTTGCCAACAAACACAAGACGATCTGCGGTCGGGCTAATGCCCGGAATCAGCAAACCTGAAGGATTCAACAATGGGCTCTGACTGGCAGTTATCTCTGGAACAGAATCGTGATCTTGAGATCACTCACGGAACTTCTGTGGCCACGGCAGAAGCGCTCACTCGCGGTGCTGATTTGCGAGTTTTTCTGATTGCCGAAGGCTACGAAGAGACACTTTATTTCCAGCAGACGTATGTGGGTGAGGATGATGCCTTTGCCGGAATGATGAGTCATCATCATTCGCATGTGCATCGCGGCGCTCAAGTTGATCAGCCTTACTTCAGCTTTTTCAAATATGACACGTCGGGTTCATACTCACAGGTCAAGTGGATGCTCGATAACGTGACGTTTGACGAAAGTCAGCGGTACCAGTACGGAGTTTATCGCTGGTTTACGTGCGATCGCTGGCGGGTCGTCTACGAAAATGATGCTGACGGCAACTGTGTGGCCGGCGACCTTGACGAACTCAAGTATTGTGTTCGTCATGGTCAGACAATCAAAGTAGGTGTGCGACAGTTGTTTGGTATTCAGAACGACGATCCCGGCGGGCCGCCGCACATTTCATTTCTCAGCGTGATGCAGCCGCTGATCGAAAAAGACCATGTGGGTGCCAACTGTGATTTCGTTCTGACCGGCGCTCCGCAGTGGCCGTTCACCTGGCGGGAGGATCTGCGAGTTGGCATGCTCTGGCCCTGGACGTCCGGCAGGATTGTCTGTCACCTTGTCCGGCCCGGTCATTTGCCATTCCAGCGGACTGAGGTGCGCCGTGCGATGCAGTGGCTGGTAGCCAGTGAAGGGTAAACCCTGAAGTTAGAAACGCTGACATACCTGCTTCGGCAGATTGACGGTGTTCCGCGGATCTGAGTGATATTCTGCTTCGTCATTCGTTCTTTCGGTATCGACGGCTGTGTGGTGACTGGTCCGGACTGTGGACCGATGTCCAGAGACACACGCGATGTTCGACTAACGGAACGGCACAGATACGGATGATTGACGAAACTCATCTGACAGCGTAATAACAGTTTGCAGAAAACTTATTGAATTTGATCGCGGAGTCCCCATGTCTAAAGATGTTGTGCTGATTGCACCGGAACATATGCTCGGTATTGATGCGAAGTACGTTCACGTCCTGAAAGAAGCCGGATTTGATGTCATTTATCCGGACGATCCAACGTTTACACGTGGAGAAAAATCGGAAGAAGAGACGATTGAGCAGCTCAGTAAGTGCTCTGCAGTGATCGCAGGGGGTGCTCAATACACCAGGAATGTGATCGCGGCGCTTCCCGATCTTCGCGTCATTGCCCGGTCAGGTGTCGGTTACGACAAAGTGGACGTTCCGGCGGCGACGGCCCATAACGTTGCCCTGACGATTACACCCAACGCCAATCATGAGTCGGTTGCTGAGCACGCTCTGGCTTTGCTGTTTGGCGTTGCCAAAGGAGTGTTGCCGAATGACGAACATGCCCGAGCCGGGCGCTGGCCGCAGTCCGAAACGCTGCCCATTCGCGGAACGGTACTGGGAATCATTGGACTCGGCAGAATCGGTCGGAGCCTGGCTTCGCGTGCCATCGCCATGGGAATGAAGGTGATTGCTGCTGAACTGTATCCCGACGCCGACTTTGTCGCTCAGCATGCCGTCGAAATTGTTGAACTGGACGACCTGCTGGACCGATCAGATTACATCAGCGTCCACTGTCCGCTGAGTGAAGACACACAGGGGCTGATCTGCGCAAAGACGATTGCAAGAATGAAAAAAGGTGCTGTTCTTATCAATACAGCACGCGGCGGCCTGCAGGTCGAAGCAGATCTGATCGATGCACTGAAAAGCGGGCATCTTTACGGAGCCGGTCTGGATGTGTTTGAAGTGGAACCGGTCACTGCCGATAACCCTTTGTTTCAGCTTCCCAATGTTCTTGTGAGTCCGCATATCGGAAGCGGTGACAGTCTGTCCCGTCTGATGATGGGTGTGGAAGCAGCTGAATGTATCGTCAGTCTTCGTCAGGGAAACTGGCCGGAAGGTGCCGTAGTCAATTCGGAAATTCGCGACCAGTGGTCGTGGTAGCAATCCAACGCTCCGGATGTTTCTGAGATGACTGTCTGAGAGCGAGTTCGACGACTCCTGAGTGCACGTTACGAATTCTCTTGCAGGCTGTGCAACCATGTCGGGTGATCAGCGGACGAGTATTTACTCAGCGATCGACAGAAAAGAACATGCTGTTGAAACGGAATTCCACTTGCTTTTGATCACGCACACGTGAGCCTCTTCAAATTATTTAGGAATTGCGCCCTGTTCCATCAGGATGTAGCGAATGATCAGCCCGAGTGCTTTGTTCTGGAGCTTGGCGAGACGTTCTGGCCCGCCAGGCCCGGTGCCGATTAGCTCTGGATGCAGAAAGGCGCCTTGAAGCTTGGATAACTCCTGGACCGTATTGTTCATTGTTTTCTTGTTGCCATAGTTTGTCATTGGAAACACCTTGTTGGAGATTGGACACATTGATGCTTGATTTCAGCAGACAGACATCGAGGGTCCATCGTGCTGTTTCCGTGTTTAAAACACGTTGTTTTCGGACTGATTATATCGTAGTCGGGTTGGTTAAAGAAGGTGATTTTCCTCACCAGAAATGTCAACGTGCGTCGTTCACTGACTGACTTGCGAACAGCCGGTTCGTGACTGCACCTGTTTCGTCCTGACGCCTCTCGATCTGCGGGTTAGCCAGGAAGTTTCGTAAGAGGACTGAGCCGATTCATCTTTTGCTGCCTCTTTGTTCCAGTGTGTTGGTTATCTTTGGCTTGCTGTGTCTGAAGCGTGTCCAGGAACGCGGCGCATCCACGTGGACATCGATGATCTATGTCTGCTGGGGTTCGGCATGCGTGTTTCCGACGTTGACAGTAATGGGTGGGACCATGCAGCCGGCTGTTATGGTCTGGCAACCGGCAATCGTTGGTGGATTGTTTGTGACTGGCCAATTATTCACGTTTCTTGCAGTCACGCACGGAGACATTTCAATTGCTGCTCCTGTACTGGGCGTCA
>JAKVAY010000041.1:97784-120636 GCA_022447185.1 Fuerstiella sp.
GTTCCGGCAGCTTCACGTTTCTTTGTTAACGACGAATTGTCGATGCGAGTCTGGATCGCGGCTGCCATTACCGTTGCTGGAATTGCGTTTGTGCAAACCCGTGACGCATCAGTGCATCATTCAAAGATTGTGGTGTCTGTTAGTTTTGCGTTGTTAGCAGCGTGCTCGATGACGCTGTTTGATTTGCTGATTCAGCGATGGGCTCCCGACTGGGGAGCCGGGTACTTTCTGCCAATTGCGATCGCATGTGCGGCGTTCTTCTCACTGGTATTCCTCCCGTGGGCGGATCGCCCGGCAGATCTGCAGCGGATGGGAGCGATACAACCGCTGGCAGTTGGTGTTTTTCTCCTGGCGGTTCAGGCAATCGGAATGACTCTCACGCTTGGGGTATTTGGAGACGCAACACGAGTCAATATCGTGTACTCGTTGCGTGGTCTCTGGGGAGTTCTGTTGACCTGGATACTTGTTCACCAGTTCAACGCATCGGAACCGCGGCCGAGTGATCGAACTATGGTAATGCGCCTGATTGGCGCCGTCCTGATCGGTGTCTCCGTTTTGATATCAGTGACGTGAATACCTCTTGGTTAGTTCACCATTGCCAACGATAGTCTTGAACCGGTGCTGTCACGCAACACCAGCCAGTTGCATTCGGTGAGATACACACGCAGCAGTTGCCAACTGCGTTTGGTGATGCACGTTGAGATACACACAAATTACTTCAGTCGTACAGTGCCTCACACGGGAACAGTCATTGGTCTATGTCCATTAACATTCTGTGTTGTGAGCCTGTTCATCTGAGCTGCTGGCGCAGTTGATTCAGAAGTTGTGTTACGAGTCTTGAGTGTCGTGTGTCCCCGGCCCGCAGTCGAACATATTGTGTTTGCACATGGGCTTCGGGCGTCCGGACAGCGACGTGAACAAAGATTGCGCCGGATTCGTCCGTTTGAATCTGGCCGATCGCACAGGTCCAGTTGCTGCTGGTAAACCGAGCTGCGGCTGCGGCCAGCTGTTCGGCAGCTTCGGCTCCTGACGTTTGTTCGGCTGGATCGTCACCGGATGTACCGAGCAGAGTCCTCAGTTTTCCTTCGGTGGGTGCCACAAAGGCTCCAGAAAACACATTGTCAGCCCCGGAAGCTGAACTGATCTGCGATGTCAGACTTCCGCCCGTGCCAACTTCCGCGATTGCGAGTGTCTGGTTTCGTGATTCGAGCAGTCCGACAACGTGGTCTTCCAGGGACGAGTCGTCTGTTGCATAGATATAATCACCCAGATGATGAATGATCTTCTGTTGGAGCTGCTGGAGCTGTTTACGGTGTCGGGGAGTGTCTTCCGGCAGTGAAAATGAAAAATCGACTCGGCCGTTTCTGAACTGCGAAGAAGGAACCGTGTTTGGTGGCAGCGGTATGTGCTCTTTCAGCGTTTGCTGGATGCTGGACTGACCGATGCCGACAAATCGTAACGTCAGTGAACAGCCGGCTGGTCGCAGATCGAATCGCTGCCCCAGATACTTCAGAAGTTCGTTACGTACCATCGGTTGCAGTTCGCGCGGCGGGCCGGGTAGTGCTGCAATCACCGAGCTGGCAGATTCAAATACAAGTCCAACTGCGGAGCCTTTTGCATTCCTTAAATACGTACCGGCAGTTGGTACCAGCGTCTGGCGCCTAAGACCAGGCCGAAGCTGATCCTGCGGTGTGTCGTATCTCTCTTCAAGTTTGTGCAGTACATCCGGATGTTCATGCAGTGTAATTCCGGTGAATGCGGCCAGGGTTTGTCGAGTAATGTCGCTGTCGGTCGGACCCAATCCACCGGTAACGAATACCAGATCAGCTTTACCGGTTGCAAATTGTAACGCCTCTTTGATGTCGTCCGGTTGATCATCGACACTCATCGAACCGATACAACGCAGGCCCAGTGGATGCATAGTGCGGGTGAGAAAATGTGTGTGTCCATCTGCGTAGTCTCCTTTCAGCAATTCGCTTCCGGTGACTACGATCATGTAGTTGGTTGTTGGTGCATCTTCATGGGACGAGGCAGCGCTGCCTGCCACTGGCCAAAGCAGGATAATCGGCAGTATCCGGCACCAGAAGCCTGACTGGAACTGTCTGATGCTGAGTCCCCTGTGAGTTTGACCGCAGATATGTGTCATCTGTCCCTCGCGATTGTCCTGAGTCTGCATGCAATCAGCTTTGCAGTATCAGTCCCGGGTGAGGGACCGTCAAGTACTCGCATTAGACATTGAAGTTGTCCAATTACGGTCAATGGTTGACACCGGCACTTGTGACGTAGAGGATGGATTCTCTTCAAATTTCTGTGGGAATCGTTGTTGAATCGCAGAAACAAAATTTCAAGTTATCAGGGTCTAGTAACATGGGTGTCACACGACGTGAACTGATTCAGGGTGCTGCGTTGATTGGTACCGTCGGTATTAGTGTCGAAAATCGGCTCGTGGCCGCCGGCGTGAACGAACAGACAACCTCCCGACCAATTCTGCTCCAAATCTATTTTCAGGTTGATCCGAAACGTTCGGCAGAATTTGAGAAAATGTTTGCTGAGTCCTACGTGCCCGCGCTACGAAAACAGGAGGGATATCTGAGGTCCGGCCTGCTGCGTTTGTTCGCGCCGGATGTCGCCGAGGAGATTCAGGCAGCGCCGACTGAATTCAACTATCAGATGGAACTGGTCTTTGACACCGAAGAAAATCGGCGGAAGTGGGTCGCGAGTAAAGAGCATGTGCAGGCATGGCCTCACGCATCCGGCATGGCCGAAGCATTTGCCTGGCGCGGATTTGATGTCGTGGGCGTCGACCGGAGTTCAGACTGAAGCACCGTGCGCAATCGTATGTCCATTTGGTTTGCCGGATCCCGCGTATTGGCCCACTGACAACTTCACAGGTTGAGAAAATGAATCTGACTCGACGTGGACTTCTGCAGCAGGCCGCCCTGGCGAGTACGGCTGTTGGTGTGACTCCGATCGCAGCAGCTGATGATCTGAACAGACGACCGGCGCGCAGGCCAAGGACGATCTATTTCAATGACGCGCGACATTACTACCTGTACGTTTTTGATCCGCCGATGAACCTGGTGGATGCGTGGCGTCCGATTGACGAAGTTGCGGGGACCGCTATCGACACATTCGTGTACGGAGTCGAACGCGGTGACGGGTTGTTTTATCCATCGAAAGTGGGCATGCGGTTTGGTGAGGACAAGCGTCCGTTCAACTTTGCTGCTTACTGGCGTGCCTGGCAAAACATACAGAGTCTGATGGATCAGGGTCTCGACCCTTTGAAAGTGCTGATTGATCGTGCACATCAAAAGGACATGGAATTCATTGCCAGCCTGCGCATGAGCAGCTATGGCGGGATCAAGTCCGAGTTCAAGGTGCCTGAAGGCGGCCGGGGGATGGCTCATCAGGAAGTTCGGGATCACCAGCTGGCTGTGCTCAGAGAACTGGCGACAGACTACGATGTTGAGGGGCTTGAGCTGGATTTTGCGGCGGCGCCAGGAGGTATGCCGCCAATACTCAGGAACGAAGATACTTCGGAATTCACACCCGTCTTGACCAGCTATGTTGCTCAGATTGCTGAGATGGTTCGCAGTCGCACGGACCGCATTCTGCAGCTGGGTGCTCGAGTTTATCCGACGGAAAAGATGAACCTTGCGCAGGGTCTTGATGTTCGTTCCTGGCTGCGGCAGGGGCTGGTCGATTACGTAGTGCCGATGTTCTATCTCGATTTTACACTTGATCCCGATATGCCGTTCGACTGGTTGGTTGACGCAGCACATCAGAAAGATGTCTCCGTATACGGTATGCTTGCTCCTTACGTTGCCAACGAGCAAACAGGGTCGCCGGTACCTGTCCATGCGGACCCGGAGCACCTGCGGGCAGCCGCTGCAAATTACCGGAACCGTGATGTCGACGGACTTTATACCTGGTTCATGAAGTGGCCACTGGGAGACGCCGAGCGAAGAGCGCTCACGGAACTGGGAGACGCAGATCTGATCACCGAAGCCGACAAACACTACATCCTGCATCGTCGGTCCGCACAGGCCGCTGAATTGGGGTACGACGCTGACTTACCGCTCAAAATCGAATCCGCCGATCCGGGCAAACGTTACAAAATCCCGTTTTCGATTGCGGACGACGTCGAACAGTCTGCGGGCCGCATTCGGGGTATCCAGCTCCGCATCAGCATCGAGAATCTGGTGACCGATGATCGACTGAGTATTCGATTGAACGGAAAATCTCTGGCGACGGAATCATGTCGACGCGACTTCAACAATTCTGTTTCGCCCTACGAAGGTCAGCAGCTCGCATTTGAACTCAACAGTGTGCTGCCACGTACTGGGCCAAACGTACTGGACCTCTCACTGGACTCACGTCCCGACGGGCTTGAAGGCGGTGTGACGATTGAGAGCGTGGAATTGCTGATTGAATACGGTCCATATCCTTCCGTGCTGAATAGGACATCCGGGTAATTCAACTATGGCAACTGCTCAACAGGAAGTCGAACGCTCCGCTGCGATCGAGATTGATGATGGCTCAGCAACTCGAGATGCCCGAGGTGAGTGGAGGCCGCGCATTCTGGGCAAGGCTCTGCCTTTTAGATGGCCTGTCCAGCCCAGGGAACTGTTCCGCTTCTTCCTTGGCTTTCCGGGATTTCTCTGGCCGTTTGGAGCTGCGGCACACTATGGACTGGCAGCGGCGACGTGGCGTTTTCTACAGCCGGGATCAGGACAGCTCAGTCACTTTAGTCATTTGAGTGCCGGATGGATCGTGCCGATGTACCTGCGCAACCTGGTGATGCTGTTGCTGGTGGCCGGTACGCTGCACATTATCCTGTACTGGCGCCGCCTGCAGGGTACTCGTTTCAAGTACAATTCGAGGTGGCCTGGAACACACAGTAAGATCTTTTTGTTCAACAACCAGGTCCGGGACAACATGTTCTGGAGCCTTGCCAGCGGCGCCACAATCTGGACGGTGTACGAAGTTCTCATGCTGTGGGCATACGGCAATGGCTGGCTTTCGTTCATCACGCTGTACAGTAACCCTGTATGGTTTGTGGTGCTGGCCATCATTTTACCGTTCTGGCAGGACGTACACTTTTACATAGTCCATCGAATCTCGCACTGGAAGCCACTTTACGACGCGGCACACTACCTGCATCATCGCAACACAAATGTCGGTCCGTGGTCAGGGCTGTCCATGCACCCGATTGAACACATCCTCTATTTTAGCCGTTGGGTCATTCTGTTTGTTGTACCGTCGCACCCGATCCACATGTTCTACCTCATGCAGCGTCCAGCGCTGAACCCGGCGCTCGGACACACTGGGTTTGACCGGATCTTGCTGAAGAAAGACGCGGATCGAGGGATGTCCGTGGATTCGTATTTTCACTATTTGCATCACCGCTATTTTGAGTGCAATTACGGTACCATCACGGTACCACTGGATCGCTGGCTGGGTTCCCTCCATGATGGCACTCCGGAATCGCTCGAACGGATGCGAAGGAAGCGGCGAATTCCAGCAGAGTAGCGTGTGGTCTGTTTGTCTTCTCGACGGATTCGAGATATGGCAATCATTGCAGCATGGTCTGTACTGTTTTCAGAGTCAGCCAATAGTATTCCGTCAATGCACGTTTGTTGGTTGAGGCAGCAGGTTCCGGTGCGATCCGGATGAAGTCATCAGCCGATCAATCCTGTTGCCCCTCCAAATCGAAAGGATTAGCTCCCATGCAAGTAACCAGGATGTTGTTTGTGGTCCTGAGCACACTCTCGATTGTGTTACCAATCCGTGGTGAAGACACGGACAGCGCCGAATCTCTGGCAGGACGGATTGTTCATTCGGATCCGTCAATGTACAGCAAAGCCGCAGCTGTTCACGGTGGCGCCGGTGAACTCCACTATCAGGGTCTGTTGTCTCGACCGGCAATGAACACGAATTTCATTTTTCTGGATTGCGGCGTGATTCCTCCGAAGGGAGGAATCGGCCATCATTTTCATCACAAGATGGAAGAGATGTATGTGATCCTCAACAACGAAGCGGAGTTCACGATCAATGGTCGCACGTCGTTGCTGCAGGGTCCTGCTGGCGTCCCGTGCAAGATGGGGCAGTCGCATGCGATCTACAATCCGACTGACAAACCAACCGGATGGTTGAACTTCGCGGTTTCATCCGTCAAACGCAATTATGACAACTTCGATTTAAATGATGATCGAGTGGGGGCCTCCCTGGATACAACGCCTGTCTTTGTTGCAGCAACATTTGACCGGAGCCTCCTGCAGCCGATCGATCGACACCATGGGGGAACAGGGACCGTTCACTACCGTCGGACACTTGCTCCCACAGTTTTTTCAACGCCCTGGGCTTTTGTTGATCATCTGGTGCTTCCGCCCGATGCAGGAGTGGGGCCTCATCAGCACGCAAACATCGAAGAAATCTACTACGTCATGCACGGAACTGGCGACATAGAGATTGGCGGTCAGCCGGCACCCATCCGCAAAGGTGATGCTTTCTACACCCTGCTGAATGAATCGTACAGCATTGCGAACAACAGTACAGGGGATTTGGAACTGTTGATCATTGGTGTGGCGCTGGACAAGGACCAGCTGCAGCCATGAAAAGGGTAGTCCCTTGACTGGTATCGAACTGTCGCTGTCACGGCACTCGCGCTGATCGTTCTTTTGCAGATGGGGAATCACATGCCTATTACGTTTTAAGATTCCCGTGTCAATTGTCGGTCCAGGTCCCTGAATCAGACCTGTTCGTATCTGCTTTCTCAGGAGGCAGACATGGTCGTGCCCGAATGGTTCCGACACGAGATCGGGGCCGGACAATCAATATCCACACTGGTAAAATGATTTATGTCCACATCTGCAACGCTTCAGCCCGAAGGCCTTCCGTTTTGGCTTGATCTTCACCGCCCTGGATATCCGTCGCTTGATTATGATCTTAGCGTGGACATTGTGGTCATTGGTGCCGGTATCAGTGGTTTGAAACTGGCTCGCTGTCTGTCCCGGTACGGCCTTGACGTGATTGTGATCGAAGCCGGTTGTGTAGGAGATGGTGCATCATCCCGCAACCAGGGCTGCATTACGTACAATGTGGGCAGCTATGGGGAATTTGCAAAGACTCATTCACGCGAGACGGCACGTGAATTGTGGCGGCTGGGGATGGAAAGTCATCGTTGCATTACAGAACAAATCCAGGAGTACGAAATCGAGTGTGATTACCAGGTGAATGGTGTGTTCACGTTTTTGCGTCCGGATACACCAGGGTGGCAGGACCAGCTTGAATCGTTCAGGACAGACTGCAGATTGCTTCGTGAGGATGGTTTCGACGCCAAAGTACTGGATGCGGAAGAAATACAGGAGCGTTCCGGCAGCCCGTTTCCCGTTTCGGCATTTGCCCATCTGGAGGCGGCACAGTTTCACTCGGGTAAATTTGTGACTGGGTTGGCGCGTGGTATTTCCAATCAGGACAAGGTCCGCATCTTTGAAAATTCTCGTGCTCAGCGGATCCAGCGGTCCGGTGATACTGTGAAAGTGCAGACAGCCGGTGGGGTGATCACTGCGGAACGTGTCTTCCTGGCAACCAATGCACTGGTTCCACAATTTGTTCCGGGTCTGGAATATGGGCTGCGGGCTGAACGTGGTCAGGTTTTTGTTACCGAGCCGCTGCCAGAACGTCCCTGTCAGGGTTGCTGCGGTGGCCCGCTTGCGTGGTGGCGCGAAGTTGTAGAGGCTGACGGAAGATTCCGGTTGCTCTTCGGCGGCGGACGGGGGCGAGACGAGCCGGACAGTCTGTTTCCGCAGTTCACTAAGGACGGTGATCCTCATCCACTGTTGGACAAAGAAGGATTCAGTCCGTCAGCCGAACATCAGCATCGACTTGAAACTCAGTTTGCCATCTTCTTTCCGCATCTGTCCGGGGTACGGATCACGCATCGCTGGGGCGGGCTGCAGTCCTTTACATGCGATGATCTTCCGATGATCGGAGAGTTTGATTCTTCGCGCCGAGTGCATGGAATCGCAGGACTCTCTGGCAAAGGAAACTGTTTTGCTGATGTCGGTGCTGAGTACCTGGCGGGCAGGGCGGCGGGCGTTGAGAGTGATATAGAGGTCCGGTACGGACCACTCATGGAAAAAATGCTCAGGCCTGGTCGGGACGAAGCTAACTGGGACTCGTGGGAAACGACGCACTAAGTTTGACATTCTGCATATGCCGACAATGTTCGGACCCTTAGCGCGAGAGTGGAGTACCCATATATCCGCGTCTCATTTCATCGAACTCATTCTTTGGTGACTTGTGTTGAGTCGCCGTTATTCGAACCGGGCCATACATGTGGCTCCGCTGCGTTGTCTTTCATGTGATGACAGGCTCCCGACTTTGGGTTGCTTCCAGTCGGAACTGACGACACACCTGAAGTCTGCTGCAAGTTTATCCGAGGCGAAAGTTCGACGAGTCAGCTGTCCTTCTCGCCGGATACCTCGACAATGATCGCAACGGACTCGTCGATATCCCCAGGGTGATCTATATTCAGAAAAATGAGCGTCATTCAGTGGACGATATTTCCCTGATGCTTTCGAAATGCAGACCGTGAAGAAAAAAATCCTGGCAGTGAGTGCCGGTATACACGCGACCCAGGATGGACTGACATCTACGGTTTACGTGCTGCTACCCATACTGGCGCAGAGCCTGGGCCTGAATTACGCTCAGGTGGGAATCGTGCGGGCGGTCTATAGCGGCATAATGTGGGTGTTTGAAATTCCGGCCGGGATCTTATCTGAACGTTTTGGAGAACGGCGACTTTTGGTTTTTGGTTTGATGATGGCAGGTCTGGGTTACGGAATGCTGTCGACTGCCAATACCGTCTATGGTGTGTTGTTTGCGTTGTTGATCGCCGGTACAGGTGCTGCATTTCAACACTCTCTGAGTTCATCGCTGATCAGTCGGGTCTTCGACGGGGCCCGTCGGCGTGTGGCGTTGGGTACTTATAACGCGAGTGGTGATGCCGGCAAGTTGTTGTTTACTGGTGTTGCCAGTCTGTTGTTCGGTGTCGGCATTGCCTGGCAGTTGGTTGTAAGCGGCTACGGGATTTTGGCACTGCTTGCTTCGGCTGGACTGTGGTTGGTTCTGCGACGACGTTTCAAAGGTGTTGCATCGATTCAGTCCGGGGACTCAGCTACCACGTTCGGTTGGGGGATTACTGACCGTTCAGGATTTCGTTGGCTGGCCGCAATCGTGTTTTTTGACATTGCCGTACAGGACGGATTTTTGGTGTTTGTTGCGTTTCTGATGGTCGAGAAAAATATGCCTGCCGATGTGGCTGCTTTTGCAGTTGTGGCAACGCTCGCGGGTGGAGTCATCGGAAAATATGTCTGTGGTCATCTGTCTGCACGCATGGGTGTCGTTCGTTCTGTGGTTCTGGTGGAGGCATGTACTGCTGTCGGGATTGTGGGTGTTATCCTGTTGCCTCCGGTAGCAGCCTTCGTTTTGCTGCCCCTGGTTGGTGTTGTGTTACAGGGGTCATCGACGATCACCTATGGCACGGTGAGTCAATTTGTGGATGAGGCTCGTCAGTCGCGTGGGTTTGCCCTGATCTACAGTATGGCGAATGCGGCGTCTGTCGCCGGTCCAGTGGGGTTTGGCATGATTAGTGAGTTCTTCAGTGTGGGTGCGGCAGCGGGGACCATGGCGATGGTGACTTTGCTGCCGCTGGGAATGTGCGGGCGATTACAGGCTGGTCTGAACCGAGTTACTAACAAGACATGACGTATCGGCAGGTGTACTCATAGGTCTGGATGGATTGATATGGCCGCAGGCAGTAGAGCTCATGGCGACAGTTGCCAAATGCCAAAAAATACAACCTGCTCTTTTTATTGTGTACATTCCACGGCGACTTCTCTCAGGTAGGCAGTGTTCGCGCCGTCGGGCGAGGCGAATACTGCCCGGTATTGCAACCAGTGATGTTCAGCCGGAATACCGACCAGTCTTGATGGAGACTGTGTATAGAACGATTTTTCTCCGGAGGGTCCGTGCCAATCGGCTGTTGCCAGCTTCGTTTTCCCTGAAGCGCTGCGAATCTGAAACCTTACCATCGTTCCATGATTCGTTTCTGCGTTCCAGTGCAGTCGTGCGAAGAATGTATTCGGTGGTGCATCGACGGGTTCGAATATGTATTCCCATCGTTGTTCACGGTCGTAGACGTTGCCGGCATCGACCATTGCATCGAGATGAACACCAACGGTGGGAAGAATGGTACGTCGTGAACGTGCAAAACCCTGCGGGCCGCCCCAAAAGATGTCGGTACCTGCCAACCCGTGATCGAAATTTTTCTGATGGTTGGAAACAATCAGTTCCGGCCAGCCGTCCCGATTCAGGTCCAGTGCATCAATTGCTGCGCCTGATGCTGCCGTGAGCAGGGTCCGGCGTTTTGCATTGTAGTTACGGCTGCCGTCGCCCCAGTACAGGAATGTGGGAATCTTGCGGTTCGTATCGGATTTGTAGTTGCTCATGGCGATATCCAGATGACCGTCTCGGTTGAAATCGGCGATACTGGCATCGAGCACTGCGTATCCTTCCAGTTCGGTTGGAGGATTGACTGCAAATCCCTGTGGGCTGCCCCAGTAAATGAACGTTGGAGTATTGACCGTATAGCGTGTGATGTCTGCACCACTGGTGAAGACCAGATCGAGCCAGCCGTCGCGATCCAGATCAGCAGTGACAGTATGTGGCGAGCCGCTGGCAGGCAGGCGTTCACTGTTTTCACGCTGATATCCCTTCTGACTCCCGTACCAGATTTCCGAAGTCCCTGAATTGCCCAGCGGGAAGATCAAATCCAGGTATCCGTCACGGTTCAGGTCGGCAATTGAGTTGGCTTCAGTCGCTGGTGCCGACAACTCGAATTCGTACGTCCTGGCTCCGTCAAATCGTTTTTCGTTACCCCACAGAATAACGGTGCGGGCGTTTGTCTTTTCTCCGTCCTGAAATGATCCGGGGACTGTGTACACGATGTCGAGCCAGCCGTCACGGTTCAGGTCGGCCACACTGCTGCTCATCGGATTCCGGACCGGTAATTCAGTTTGATCGCGCACGCTAAAACCAGCTCGAGAACCCCACATGACATTCGCGTGCGTGGATCGATCGCTGAGAAACAGCAGATCGGGAAACCCGTCGTCATCCAGATCGGCGACGCTGTACTCCATGTGAGGATTTACATCGAGGATCGTGGCCGATGCACTGGAATAATGGTGGCCTGAGTTGCCCCAAAAAATGACCGCTGGTCGAGTTGCATTTTTTCCGCTGAGATGACTGACCAGCAAAACGTCGACCTGACCATCACGATTGAAATCTGCAATTCCACTCCCAATGGTCCCGAAACCGGTTAATTCCTGTCGACGCCAGGACGCATAGCCATCCGGGCTGCCCCAGTAAATGTACGAGGGGACGTCGTTTCTTTCTGCATCACGGCTGTTGCCGAACAGAATATCCGGAGTCTTGTCGCCGTTCAGATCGGCCACCTGAACCGTCGTTGCTCCCAGTGTGGGCAAATCTGTTCGTTTCGTTTTGTCGAACCCCTGTTCGGAAGTCCAGAAGACCGTCGAGCTGGAAGTGGTCTGTCGGCGTCCTCTGACGAATCGGGGACCTTCATTTGCAAGCACGATCTCCGGTCGTCCATCACCGTTCAGATCGGCCGTTGCAATTCCTTTACAATTATCCGCCGGCAGTTCGAGGCATTGTTCGACGTTGAGACCTTCCGCCTGCCCGTAATACACCACAGCTTTCTCGGTACCGCCGATCACAAGATCCGTAAAGTGATCTCCGTTGAGCTGTGTCGCCACTAGCGTCTGCATACCCCGGATTTGACCAAAGCGGTCTTTACCGAACATGGTCAGCCGCAGGGATTCTCTGTTTAAGACTTGCCGACGTGTGACATCGAATCCACCGTTTCCGTCGTTGAAATAAACATACGCGCTCTGCTCTACGTGGTTAAAATTAACGAACGCCAGATCAGGTGCAGCGTCGCCGTTGAAATCGCCCATCGCGACGTCAGCCGCACTAATCGTGGGGACCGAAGTTCGCCGAGTGGGATGAAATCCATCGGTGCTGCCCCAGTAGATCCAGGACTCGAGATGTCGGTGATATCCCCACGATTCTCCTCGCTCGTCACCGCGATTCGACAGCACGACATCCGGCAGGCCGTCACCATTCAGATCACCAACCGCGACACCACTGGCCAGGAAACTCGGCAGTTCAGTGCGGTTCATCGGAGAGAATCCTGAATCGCTGCCCCAGTAAATCTGAGAATTCTGATCGGGCCGATAGTTATGCATGAAATTGGCGAACACGATGTCGGCGTGACCGTCACCGTTGAGATCCGTAATTTTGGCCCGGCCGCCCCCCATCGTCGGCAGTCGTGTGATTGCGGATCTGGTTTTGTCCAGCCAGGTCAACAGTGAGAACGGTGCTCTCATCTGCCACATTTCAGGTAACAGTGACCGGAACCCGTCGTTGCTTCCCCAATAGATAAGTGAATCGGGTGTGTAGACGCTGTCGTGGTCCTGCGTGAACAGCAGGTCAATTTCACCATCCAGATTGAAGTCCAGACGGTTGATCGTTTGTACACGTCCTCGCCGTGACACATACAGGTTTTGGCCTCCATCAGCAGCGACTCCCTCTTTCAGCTGTTCGAATCCGCTTCGTCGAAGAAAGATGGGGTCATTCGCGACAACAGCTGTGGCACACTGCAAAACGATCATCGTTGTTATTGCGATGATCGGTCCTGGCGCTGCAGGGATACTATATCGTTGCATTGCAGTCTCCTTGCCATCCGGGGACTACCGGTCAGGACTTGCGTGCGTCGGTCGCGGTGATCATCTTCTGCATTCTGTCGACCACAAAATTGATCGCTCTGGTCAAAATGATTTCGCCGGTTTTTTCGTGGGCCAGCAGGGCCTCTTCCTGCCGTCTTCGATCGCGGCCGTTTTCTCCGGCAAGGTTAATTTCTCCGTTCTTAAAAGATCGCCCGTCACGACGAAGAAACTCTTCAACTTCAGGAGAAAAATCGGATTCGTAATTCAAGTTTGCATCATCGTACTCTTCCATCGTAAACGGACGCAGTCGTCCGGGAAAAGCAGCTTTGTAGATCGATGTTTCGAACTCACCCGCGTGAGAAGTCAGTTGCTTCGATCGCACAAACGTCTTCAGTTCGCTTTGGGGAGTACCTGACCAGTACGAGTCGGCGTCGATATTGATCCCCAGTTTCTTTCTCCATTCAGGCAGAGCTTCCTGGAGTGGCTGATGATTGCCACCATGGCCGTTGAGTACCAGGATTGTACGAATTCCGTGCGCCTTGAGACTTTCCACTACATCAAACACATATGCCTGGAAGGTTTCCTTGCGCAGGGTAATTGTTCCTTTACGCGCCATGTGATAGGGGGCATATCCACAGGGACTGGGTGGAGCAACAATCACCTGCGGAAAGAGCTGAAGTGCCGCCTGCTGAGAAATCAGTGTTGCATTGGCTACATCAGCGACCATGGCCATGTGCTCGTTGTGCTGTTCGATCGAGCCGGTGGGTAGAATTGCGGCTTTCAGTTGGCCACCTTCCAGAAGCTCCCTGATCTCTTTGCGGGTGTTCTCCCACAGCAGAACTCTGTTGGGATTGATGAATGACTCACGTCCCTTCGATAGCGAGTCGACAGTGAATGGTAGTGAACCGGGTGCCTGCGCCAGCAACTGGCCTTTATTCTTATTCGTTACTGTTGCCGCTGCGGCAGCAGTTGCGAATGACTGAAAAAAACCGCGTCGATTGGATTGCTCATTCATGAATCTAGTCCTGCCGTTTGAAGAAGAAATTTTCAGCGGTCGTTACCAGAATTTTTCGCTTGTCTGATTTTGAGAGAAAATCTGCGTGTTCATCGATGACGGCCACCGCCGCCGTCAACGTATGACCGTTTTTCGTTTGCAGCGGAGCGTCGCTTTCCCACATGCATCGTTCCGGACCGAAGGCGTCCACGACTCGTTCAATCAAAGGCAGCATGTCGAGATACGGCGGTGTCTTTTGTCCAAAAGCGTAGAATGCGCCAATTTTCAGCATGACCTTTTTATGCTGAGCCATCTTCAGAAGCTGATTGATTTCCTCTTCGATAAACTTCATGTTGCGACCGACGAGGCAAAAATGATCGATGATGACTGGTGTCTCGGGAAATTTCGTACACATGCGGTCCAGTTCAGGAAGGTCCGAAGGCAGCATCAGGAAACTGAGTGCCAGGTTGTGATCCGCACCGGTTGCAAACATTTTGTCGTACCCAGGATGTTCCAACCACCGCGCACCGTCGTTGAATTTTGGCCGGGTTGACTGTCCGCGAATACGAAATGCGTATATGCCTCCTTTAGACAGTTCGGTCATCATTCTGTCAGGACTGGCCAGTGAAACATCTGTGACGGCGGGAACGATACCTGTTCCTGTGAATTGTCCGGGATATCTCGCGATCACATCGAGAATGTAGCTGTGGTCGAGTCCGTACCAGGTCATTTGAACAAGGTTAAATCGATTGACACCGGCTGGTCGTCCCCGTTCCATCACTTCTTCGGCAGAGAAGCTCGGGAACCACAGGTCTTCATTCGTGAAGCCGGCTGCCAGCGGATACTTTTGCGTGTCTGACGTCCAGACGTGCACGTGGGCATCGATGGTTCCGTTTTTGGATAATGCGGAGGGAGTCGCCGACAGAGAGGACGGTGATTTTGCTGTGAATGCAGCGATGGCCCCGGCCTTCTGTAGAAATTCTCTGCGTTGCATCTCGCAGCCTTTACTGGTCCCATTGCCGAATGATCCAGGCATAACACTTCTTCTGTGAACTGCGACGATTCAGAAGCTGTGATCGGATTCAAATCGAATTTCCGTTCGATCTGAAGCTGCTGCACGACACCAGGTATTTCCGGATATCAGCAGATGCCGAAGGTCGATAACACAATCAACCAATCTCAAAGATGGCTTCGATTTCGACGGCGATGCCAAACGGTAAACCGCTCATTCCCACGGCACTGCGGGCGCCCTTGCCGGCTTCTTCACCAAATACATCGATCATCAGTGTGCTGAACCCGTTAATGACCTGAGGATGCTGTGTGAAGTCGTCTGCGCTGTTGACCATTCCAGTGACTTTTACGAGACGCTTGACCTTGTCCAGGCTTCCCAGCGCACCACGTATTGTGCTTAGCATGTCCAGCCCCGTCAGACGGGCGGCGGCCTGTCCTTCTTCCATGGAGAGCGATTTACCGACTTTTCCTTTGACAAAACCACCTTCCGGCCGGCGAGGACCGTGACCCGACAAATAAATCATGTTTCCGACCTGGACAACGGGTTTAAACGGGGCCGCAGGAGCCGTGGCTTCGCGCAGTGTGATGCCTAACCTGCGGAGCTGTGCTTCTGCACCGGATGGATTTTTGATGCTGGCACGGGCCATGGTGTGGATCGATCGCGGGATCAGTGATCCGGCAACCGATCCTGCTGCGAAGACAGTGCAGCCTTTAAGAAAATGACGACGATTTGTAACGGACATGTTTTTCAATCCTCTTGAGGGCCACTGCAATTGGAGCAATACAGCACGATACAGTTTCAAACGTGATGATCCACGATAGTCGTGACGACCACTTCAGGCAACTGCCCATTTCTGACGGCTTCGGGTCGAGACAGGGGGGATCGACTCCGCAAAGTGTGGTTGAGTATCACAGGACGGTCAGGATCCTGGTGCGCAGATGCAGTGGCCGGCTGGGCAGTCCTTATGTGGAAATCCACATGCGCACAAAATGCCGCGGCTGTTCCGGGGCTTCCTCATACTCCGTGCGATTATGAGCCACGATGTGGTTGTTTACCCAGAGATGATCACCGGCTTTGAGTTTGAAACGTACAGCAAACTCTGGTGACGCCAGCAGGTCGTCAAGGACATCCAGTGCATCACGATCCGTCTGAGTCAGGTCCATCTTTGCTTCCTGATGTCCCCTTTCGATCCAGTATCGCATGTAGCGAAACGAGAGTTTCGGGGAATACAGTCCCTGAGAAAATACAGGAAATCGATTGGCCAGCAGGGCATCTCGGGTTTTCCGGGTGCCGGGGGTCACAATGTCGCGGATAAACTCTCGGTAAAGACAGTTCAGCAGTGGCTTGTTTGTCCTGCGGAGTTCCTCATGGATTGTGGCACTGCTCACGACAAGCGATTCTCCTCCGCTCTCTGCCGGCTGGAGGCAGAGAAGAGCCACGATGTCGGGCATTGTATGACGAGCACTGCTGTCAGTATGAAAGCCGGTGGCGGCGCGCGTCTGCGAGACAGGGATGCGCTCTGTCCTGTAGGACCCGCCGGAATCCCGCACGTCATAGAGTCGTCCATAGTTTCCCATGGTCTGGCCCATCGCGGTACCGATTGCCAGGTAAAAGAATTTTAACTGAGGTACAGTGAATTCCGTACCGGGGCAGTCCTGAAGCCAGACGACGCCGGACCCATCCTGAAGTTCCTGTCGAATTTCGCGGGCCAGACGTCGCAGACCGGGAATGGAGAGGTCACCGTCAGAGTATTCAGTGAGAAACTTCTCGTCGATTGTCAGGCCTGCCGTTACCTGTCTGAACCCATCGACGGTTTCGTCCCGAACCCTGATGCGTGAAGTCGGCCGTGTCCACAACGTCCCGGAATCCCAGACAAAGGAGCCGGGTACGTCGGAAGCAATCCTGTGCTGCTTGAGTGAAATCACGTGGATCGCCTTACGACACGATGTTGAAGGCCAGGTGCAGGGGCTTGTCTTTCAGGGACGCGAAAAATTCGGGGTCCAGATGCAGGTGTTCCGGCTGGGGGTAGAGTTCCCGAATCGCCGGAAGAGAGGTAAATCCTGCCGTTGCCAGTGAATGAAAATAATCGTCCAGTGTCTTATGTACGCACCGTACCGGGACACTGGTGCCATCACGACGCCAGATTCGACCCTCAAAAATTTTGTCGCGCGCAGAAAAATAACCTGCACCGTCGCGTTTAAAATAGAATGGTGGCTGCTCTTCGTGCAGGAAGGGAAGGCACGGATGCGGTACAGAAAAAACGAAACGGCCTCCGGGTCGCAGGATTCGGAATACTTCTTTCATGATCGATGTCATCTGCTCACGGTCGACATAGTTGAACAGAAAGACTGCAACCACGAGATCGAACTCTCTGCCGTCATATCCTGTCGGCTGTGAAGCATCACCGACCTGGTAGCGAATTCCCAGTGGTTCTGTTTGTTCGGTCGCGATGGCGCCGGCAATCATCTCCTCAGAGATATCGATTCCTTCAACACGGCCAGCCCCTCGTTTTTTCAATTGCCTCGCGATGTATCCCTCTCCACAACCCAGATCCAGCACGCGTTGTCCTTTAACCGGTTCGCACCACGACAACAAAAACGGGCGAGCCGTGAAATCTGAGAGGAGAATCGGTTCGGACCGCTGCCAGTTCGACGCTGAGCGGTTATAGAGCTCCGCATTGGTTTCATTCATGACGCGAACCTTGCTGCCGGGCGCGTTCGTGCATCCAGTCCCAGAACATTGCCCGCAGACCAAGGGCCTTAAGCATTCCTTTGCGGAGATCAATACGGTCTTGTGCGTCATTCGTGAAGTCAAGAGCGATGTTCAACAGCGCTTCGTGGTGGTCGTCATCTACTTCGCAGTGAAGTTCAAAGAACACATACTGTTGGCGATCCAGCGTTCCCAGACGTTCAATGGAACGGACAAGTGACGTGTAAATTCTGTTTACGATATTCTCCGTTCCCAGTCCGATGGCTCCCACGGCTTCTGCCGGGGACCCGTTTGCCAGCAGGTGATAAAAAGACTCTCTCCAGCAGACGACCTCCAGCGCGTCATTTCCTGGGTCATCGGTGTTACGGGCACCCAATGCATTCTGAAATCTCTCAAACAACTTTGGGTGTGGGATTCCCTGGACCCAGTCCGGCTCAATTCCGTGCTCGACCAGAACTGCAATTTCTTCCTTATCGAGTGTGCCACTTTCTTCGATCAGGTTCTGCATCAGCGTCATACGGTGGCCGGGTGACTCCAGTTTTGAGATTACCATGGTCAGGTAGCGGGGAAAATGCGCACAGTAACCAGGATACTGGACTGCAAAGTCGCGGAGAGCCCAGTCCAGATCAGGCACGTTGCCGTCAGCCAGGTCAGTCAGGTACGGATGGGAAACAGCAGGATGTGAAAGAGCTTCCTGGACGAGGTCTTCCAGATAAGTTTCACCAGTCTGTGCTGTTCCAACAGGAGCAGTCGGAGAGGGAGAAGAGACTCTTGAGAGTTCGGACTGGATATTCTCTTCGGTGATCTGATTGCGGAAACGCTGGGTAATTCGCACTGCCAGGGCTTGTATCAGTTCCGCCAGGGCTCGCGGATCATTAACCAGCGTCTGCATGACTTCAGAGTGGACCAGTTTCAGCAGCTGCGCTTCTTTGTGGACCGTGACCGTAGCCGACCTGGGACGTTGGTCGACGAAGGCGATTTCTCCGATTACATCTCCAGCCTCAATCGTCCCAAGTTGTCGCTCAACAGACCCGGTCCGTTGAGACACTTTCAGGGAACCCGATTCCAGAATAAACAGGGTGCGATTATCGTCTCCCTCTGAGATCAGCACAGCACCCTGCGGGCAACTGAGTGGAACGGCGATGTCTATCAGACGGTCATAGGTTTCCGGAGACAGGTGTTCTTTCAGGCGCCACGACATCTGAGTTACCTCCTCCCCTGGAATTAATAGCAGGTGTTCACAAGTGAATTGACTGCGGGCAGTTGTTGCCGGAGCGGTGTTCAGTACGAGTTGCCGACCGTATCTCAGTGTTCGTACCTGCTTGCGTATTCCGTCTATTTCGAACTCTGTAAGTTTATATTACCGGCACTTCAATTCGAAACCATGCGTGTGTTTTGAATATGACAGCGACGCTGTTCTGAATGGTCAGATCATGGTCGCGCGGTCTGATTAGTGACAGAGGGGATGATTCGTCCGGAAAAAGGCGTCTGTTTGTTTTCAAACCTTGCCACCATACACAGCTGCGAACGACTGGTGATACGGTTTGGTTACGATCAAGGCAGGAGCTGTCCGAAAAGCAAACGGCTCTGTGAAGGATCGGGTGTGTATTCATGTCTTTCACGACAGCCCGGCGGTAACATCGGACTCACCTACGATCGCGACAACGATCGAAAGAACACTTTCACCGGCTTTACGCCTGCGTGGGTGACCGGCGGTGACGACGAATGATGGAAGAGGCCATACGCCGGACGGTTTGTGGAACAAGTATCCAGTTCATGTGTTCGATGACATCGTCTCGAACGTAGTTAGCGAGGATCCCGTGAAACGCAGAAAGTTCATACAGACGCTCGGTGCCACGGCACCCATTGCCGTTGCGGCAAATTCGGTGGATTCTGCCCCTGATTCAATCGCGGTGACTCGAACAGATGAACCGCGGGTCTTCGTCTCAGATGATGGAAGACATGGGGCTCCGTTGTATCAGTTCGCTCCGGAACTCGAGCCTGCCGATCACGCGTTTGTTCTGGATCAGCTTGTCGGCAGCGGGGTCGATACCTTGATCTACTTCGCCGGGCTTGAGGGCGGTGTCGCCCTGTACGACAGTCGCGTTGCCCAGAAGTGGGGAGACAATGTTGTTAAGTGGAAACATCCGGTCTTTTATCGTGCGGCTCGCCACATTCAGCAGCTGATCGACGACGGGTATGACCCATTGAAAGTGTTGTGCGATCGTGCTCATGAAAAACGTGTCTGGTTGATTGCCAGCAACTGGGTTGGTCTGCAGGGCGGAGACCGTACGATCGATGGGGGGTTTGGGCGAAAGTCTGATTTCGTCTACGACAATCCGAATTTCCAGGTGGGAATGGAAAACGACCCTCGAGCGGAACACGTAGACTCGACCCGTTTCAGCTTCCTGCATGATGAAGTTCGTGAAGAACGGTTGAGTGTCTTCGAAGAAATGCTGACCCGATACGAAACTGACGGTATTGAATTGAACCTGGTTGATTTTGCTCCGTTTTGTTTATTTTCTCAGGTTGGTCAGCTCTTTGAAGTACTAACAAAGTGGTTACGTGATCTCAAAGAGATGGCTCAAAGGGCGGAACAGAGACAGGGGCGGCGGAAGCGAATCTATGCGCGAATTCCTTCCCATCCGGACGCCTGGAAGGTTCTGGGCTACGATGTGGCCGCCTGGATTGAGGGAAAGCTGGTGGATGGATTCATTTGTTTGCCCGCACTGATGGAAGATCCCATGGATCAAGCTCCCGAAATTTCCGAAATTGTCAGGTTGACGCGCGGAACTTCATCCCGGGTGTTGACAGCGCTGAACGACACCATGGGCAGACAATTTGAACGGTATGCCACAGCACCTATGACGTGGGCGGCTGCTGCCAACGCGTACGATCAGGGAGCAGATGGTTTTGGGATCAGCAATTATCACCATTCTCCCAACGGCTGGCCCTGGACAGCTGAAGAGTATGAGAAATTCCGTCTGCTTGGTCATCCCGATCTGCTGGCAACCGCTGATAAACTGTATCGTGCTCGGTCGATGCCGCGCGGAATTTCGGACGGGTACTGGTTGCCGGGAGTCATGCCACTTCTGCCTCAGGTCCTCGAGGAGAAAAAACCCGTTGAGGCGCAGCTGCGGATTGCAGACGACCTGAAAAAATGGGAGGCGTTGGGGCGAATTGCCTCGGTGCGGTTGCGGGTTCGGCTGACGGATATCGAGCCGTCGTTGAACGAAGTTCACATCGAACTCAATGGCAGGCGGCTCCCCGACAGAATGTTGAAACTCACTGACTTGACCTACCGGCTGTACGAACTCGGTGCAATCAATCCATATGGATTCGTGTACGAATACACACTCCCTGCTGAATGGTACCCCATTCACGGAAACAATACGGTCAGGATTACACTGACTGAACACGACCCGAACATTGATTTGACGTTTCAGGTGGTGGATATCGATATCGTCGTTAACTACCGTGTCCATCGCCATTTCGAACGCTCGCCGGTTGACTATTGAATTGAGACGGGTTCTGCGTGTAACAGCTGAAGGATTCCGGTATTTGGCGTGCGTGACTCACTTCAATGATTCGGATGATCGACCGGTTGATCTTTCCTCAGGGAGTGTGTCATGATAGCAGCGTCAGAATGACAACGTGTCGGAATCAAGTATCGAGTATGTATCGAATTAAGACATCGGGTTGAGTTTCCCGACAGACTGTGAGCATTACATCCATGAACAAAATCACGACTCCAACGATCGATCCGGAAGAAGAAATTTCCTTTATGAACATCGATTCGACGGATTTCTCCTCGATCAGCAGGGCGGAGCAGATTCGTCGTCTTGAGGTTGAGGGATTCGTGGTTTTTCCGAAGATTCTGAAACCGGATCTGATTGCCACGATTAAGAGTGAACTCGCTGACGTGGAAATGGCGCATACGAGTTACAGCGTATCCCAGACCAGAGCCGTCACGCAGCCGCAGTGGCAAAGTCGAGCGGTTGCTGAACTGATTGGTTACCCACCGATGATCGAATTTCTCAACGATCTGATGGGGCCGGATATTGTGTTTACGCGAGGATTTTTTCAGCGGACGCATCCAGGGTCTCCCGGAATCTCGATGCACACCGATGGTCAGCCTCACGGCTCCGACCTTTTTGGGTATGAAGGCAGTTGCCCGCGTCTGGTACGAGTGCTGTATTATCTGGACGATTTGACTCCTGATCGGGCCCCGTTTCGGCTGATTCCCCGGTCTCACATTTCATTTCATGCCGATGCCAGTCCCTATGTGCGTTACAAGTCGCATCCCGAAGAAGTGACAGTCACAGTACCGGCGGGTTCGGCCGTCGTTGTCCCGTCGCTCCTGGTACATGCCAGCCATCCCAACAGAGATACCAGTCCGCGTGAGCTCGTACAGCTTGGTTACCGTCCTGCGTGGGCCGGACCCATACAGCCGGTAGAGGAATGGGATCCGGAACTGGTTGCCGCCGCACCCGAGATTGCCAAACCGTTTTTGAAAAGTCTCAACACCACCGGTATGGTCTGGGAACAGCCGCATAAGCCGACGGGGATGAAGACCGAGGCTCCCGGTCTTAACCCAAGCCGCTGGGGAGACGTGTGAGTCGTTGTCGCAGTCTCCGTGCAGTGACTGCCTGAATGGTACTTATATTTGACTGGTCTCACAGCAGTTCGGGGCGATCATAAGCCGACTGAGGCAGCGCATACTCGACCAGTAATTCCACCTGATCGATCGTGATACCACCTGCCAGTCCTGGTGGTCTGGCGATCAGACTCACGCCCAGCTCATTTGTTCCCTGACGTGGTCGCTGCTGGAGCAGCTCATATTCCAGCCACTGGAACTCGTAACGATGGCTGGTTCTCCTCACCGGCTCCTGGGAAAGCGAAACACCGTTCAGCTTCACTTCGAAGTTATCGGCGGTGACCAGGTTGTTGACTTTGATCAGCAGACGGGCTCGTCCGACGCGTTCTGATCCAGGATCGTCGGCCACGAAAAAGGGGATCTCCCGGACTGTTCCTGCATCGGCACCTGGCAAACGCAGTGGCAGCGGGTGATCGTAACCCAATGCGGCAACATCATCCTGTCGGCGGGGGACCACATAATGTTTGTCCTTTTCCTTCAGATCCTGAGCTGCTCCAATATCGGTCAGAATTGCTTTCTCCTGATCGCGGAAGGGCCAGTAGAACCAGGGAGCGATGATCAGTCCGTCGGCACCGCGGGCCCGGTAGTTGGCGGAAGCTGCCCGAATCATGGCTGGTGTCGCATGCTGATCGTTATCCTGAATGTAGGGCTGCAGCACACCATAGACT
>JAKVAY010000042.1:0-32000 GCA_022447185.1 Fuerstiella sp.
GCCGTGTTCGTCTGCATGGATGAGATCTCCAGGATAAACCACCAAACCACCAACTTTCACGGGTGTGTTGATTTCTATCCAGCGAATGTGGGCGTGGCCCACGACCGCGGCCGGTGCGCAAAGTTTGAAACCGAGCTGTTCTACTTCCGGCAGATCACGCACACCTCCATTGGTAATTGCTCCCACCGCTCCCAGGCGCAAAAAGATACTGGCTGCGACGTCGCCCCAGGAACAACTGCGTGCCGCTGGCTGGTCCATGTCCTGAGCGACCATTACTTTCGGGCCGGGGGCACTTTGGACGTATTCCCACATTTCTTTCCATTCCACAATTCGTTCCCCTTTGGCCGGCGGTAATTCACCGACAATTTTTCCTGTCACGGCGTATCCAACGAGTGGACCCAGAGACGGGGAAACGGATCGGACGGAAGTATCCATGAGACCTTCGGTACGTGGACGGAGATCAAATTTTTCCACGGCATCATAAACAATGGGTGTACGAATATTTGCCAGTTCCGCTAAGGCTTCGTCGTGTGTCATATGGTTACCTTCGAATAATGGAAGTGATCTGATGGGTGAGAGGCATGGTGGTGTCGGATCGGGAAGAGATCATATGTGATAAAATATCGCGAAGTCTTGTGAGTCACATTCAATGAAGTTTCATCAACACAGCGGGCCTCAATTCCGAGGACCAGCGTTTTTTCCACGATAGCATTCTGTTTACGCTTTGTCGGTAGATAGGATTCAGAACGGGTCGGTGCCGCTCCACCGGAATGCCTTAAGTTGTCAGGTACTATTGGCATCGCAGCTGGCTCTGGAATGACGCGAGCGGCAGGTCCGGGTCTTTCAGTCGAGCCAGAATAAATCGATTGATGGCATCAGTCGGGCACGTAGCATTCCGGGTTGCGGGCATTTGTGACGATCTGCGCATTGCAGTTTTCCACGGGTCGAGTCGATCAGAAATCAACTGATGGCGCGATCTTGTCCGGTTTCAGAGAAGCAACTGTTCGAACTTGTCAATATTGTTGTACCACGGTGACCTGAAGGCGACTGACGGCTGTCATTCACTTTGGTCGCAACCATCGGGGTGCAATTTGATCGGTTTCATCGATGGTGACCAGGAAGTGCAGCAGACGGTCTTTCAGTTCCGCTTCAATCTCACGATGCTCAGATTGTCCGTGCAGGTTATGCATTTCGGCGGGATCATTCTTCAGATCGTACAGTTCGGCGTCGCCGTTGGGGTAATAATTGAATTTCCATTGTGACGTGCGAACCATGCGTGCGTCCGGATGTCGGACTCCTTTAATGCCCTTACCTCTGACGAATTCAAAATCCAGGCGTCCGGTGGTAATCACCTCGGGGATGACGTTTTCGCAAAAGACGGCATCGCGCGGCGTGTACTGGCGGTCGGACTTCGTGATCAGTGGCACCAGGCTGCGCCCCTGACTGTTGTTGGGTTCGCGCAGTCCGGCCAGTTCGAACAATGTCGGCAGAAGGTCGACTGATTCAATCATCTGATCGTACTGTCCCGGTGGCACGTGGCCGGGAAACCGCAGCATGAAAGGAACTCTGATTGACGACTCAAAGAAACAGTTTTTGCCTGTCAATCCATGTTCAAGCAATTGATCGCCATGATCGGAGCTGAAGACAACGATCGTGTTGTCTGCCTGGCCCGTCTCTTCCAGGGTTTTCAGGATCAGTCCGATTTCCCGGTCGACATGGCTGATGGATCCGTAGTAACTGCGGAGCATCCATTGCAGACGCGTGCGGTCGATGTCGTAGACTGGTCGGCCACGCAAAATCAGCAGCCGCAGTGGCAACGGAAGCCTCGCAATATCTTTCAGAGTCTGCTGTTCGGGGAGCGGAATGGTGACATCGTCGTACATGCTGTCGAATGGTACAGGTACTTCAAACGGGGAATGCGGCTTCCAGAACGAACTGAACAGGAAAAACGGTTTGTCTGCTTTCGCCAGTTGCCGGATGTGATCACGAGTGCGCAGGCCGACCCATGTCGTATCTGTGTATTTGTCATCAATAGCTGCGCGGAACGGATTTCGACCTTCGGCAACGTTTTTCGCATAGGCTCGATAGTTGATGTCTGCCTGGGGATCATTCTGTTTTCGCCACACTACGTAATCCGAAAACCGGTCCAGTGACGAAACCGCATCATGTAACTTGACGAAGTCGAAGCCTGTGCGCTTCGCTTCGGCCACGGTTGGTGGATACAGGTGTAGTTTGCCGACGGATGCTGTGGCATAACCGGCCTCACGTAGTCGCGCCTGCATCAGGATCTCGCGACGATCCAGGGGCGTGTAGTTGACACGGTTCTTATGAGAGTGTGGATACCGGCCAGTAAAGAAACTGGCGCGAGATGGTACACAGACGGGTGCATTGACGAATGCACGAGTGAAGTTAGCACCTTCACCGGCCAGGCGGTCGAAGTTCGGCGTTCTGATCAGCTTGTTACCGTTCGCTCCGACGCAGTCCCATCGATGCTGGTCGGTCATGATAAACAGGATATTCGGACGGGCGTTTATCTCCGCGGCGGCGACCGGCGAGAGTTGTCCTGCAGCAGCGCAGATCGTGACGGTCAGCAGAGTGGTAATCAGACGAGGATACATGAGTTGCCTCTGATAGCCGAAAGAATTGGCTCCATCGATTCACGGTTTATTTTCTGTGGAATCACGTTGATCGACTCGTGCGTTTGACCAGTGATTTTCTTCTGGAGGCTAACGTTGAACGTTTATAACAAACGCTGAGTCTTGGCTTGTTTTTCGATCGTTGATGCATCGGATAACAACCATTGATGGTGATTGAGGTTGGGACACTGACGTTGAACATTTGTACCGGTCAGGACTTTGAGGCAGTACCGAAGTTGCATGGCATGGGTTCGAAATTGTGTGAGATACAGTTGCTCCTGTGTCAGTCGTTGGTTGATGGTTTGTCGTTTCTTGGGTCTGACAATGCGGTACCGATTAATACTCCGGCAACGCCGAGCAAAGCACCGAGCGATTCACCAGTTGAGTGCATGTAGTTGGTCAATCCCGGGTCGGGCTGTGCAAAAATATGGATTCCAGTTGAAATTGGGATGCACAACGCTGCCAAGACGATGGCGGTTGCAGGTCGAAATCCAGGAGCGATCACAGTACCTGCGACTGCGAACGCAATACCACTGGGAAGCGATTGCAGTACCGGCACAATAAAGGCTGAATAACCTGAGCCCTGTCGATCGAGGCCGATCTGCGCGTCGAAGATGGCTCGGGGATGTTCCAGTAACCAACCGGCCAGCAACGCGCCTGGCAACACACAGGCCCATCTCAGCCGTTTGCTCCCGCGGCGCTGGTTTTGAGCAGGTTCTGAGTCGTGCATGATTCGGCAACCTCGTCCGACAGATCCGGTGGGCTAAAACCGATATTTGACGCCGGACTCTCATTTCTCGATAGATCGATTTGTTTGAGCACGTTGATGAACGTCGTGCCTGCCGGACGAAATTTGGAGATCGATCAGACGACTGTACCCGTTCCACAAACAGTCAAACGATTTTAAGAATTGTTGCGTGAGGTAAAATGGGCATAGTGAAAGACTCCGTTTCAGACACTCATAGTTATCATTAGTCTATGGGATCGGTCGTTTGACGCGATCGCTGTTGGTCCTGTCACTCCGTTAGTGAATGGAATGATGAAATGCGAATTCCCACTGCATTCGTACTTTGTATGGCAGCTATGTCGACTCATGCTGACGAATCCATTGTGTTTGTGTCCGCTTTCAAATCAGGTGAAGAAGGCGGAATTCATGCATTTCGTTTCTCATCCGACACCGGTCGACTGCAGTTGCTGCATCGGACCTCAGGTATCAACAATCCGTTTTTTATTGCCATCTCACCGGATGAAAAGTTCCTGTATGCGATCGATTCGGCTGATTTCACGGACGAAATTCATGAGTTCGTGGCAGCGTATGCGATTCACGGGCGCACCGGAAAACTAAAACGGCTGAATCGCGTATCTGCCCGGGGCACGGCATCGTGCTATCTGGACGTGGATGCGACCGGAAAGACGGTCGTGGTGGCAAATTACTTCACCGGCAGCGTGGCAGCGTTTCCTGTGCTTGATGATGGTTCACTCGCGACCGCTGCTTCGTTGATTCAGCACAGTGGATCCAGTGTCGATCGCGATCGTCAGCAGGGGCCTTATGCTCACAGCATTGTGGTGAGTCCGGACAATCGTTTTGCACTGGCGGCGGATCTTGGGATTGATCGGGTTCTGATCTATCGTCTGGCGTCGGACTCGGCCGTGTTGACGCCCGGCGAACCACAGTCATCGGTGCTGCTGCCGCCAGGATCAGGTCCGCGGCATTTGGTATTTCATCCCAATGGAAAGTGGGTCTATGTCATCAACGAACTGGGTAACACTGTTTCACTCTTCGATTATTGTTCCAGTTCCGGGACGTTGACATCACGTCAGATCATTTCAACAGTTCCAGCAGACTTTTCAGGTACGAGCCACACTGCGGATCTTAAGATTTCTCCAAACGGGAAGTTTCTGTACGGATCCAATCGCGGCCACGACAGCATTGCCGTTTATCACATTGCCAGTGACGGTCGACTGAATCTCGAGAGTCTCGAACCGACTCGGGGTCAGGGTCCTCAGAATCTGTTGGTGACTCCGGACAATCGATGGCTTCTGTGTGCGAATATGCCGGGTAACAATGTCACAGTCTTCGCGATTGATTCCGACACTGGTATGCTGACGGCTACCGGCAATCCGATTTCTGTCCCGATGCCTGCATGCATTGGGTTGTTGAAATGAGCTGGACGACATCGCTCGACATCGTTGACTTTGAATGCAGCGATGTCGACTGATTCTGCATGCAATTTATATGATTATTGATACGACAGGCCTGTTCTGCCGAAAAAAAACGGGATTAGCAATGCGTCAGACACCACAGCGAAGAATCACTCGCCGCCATCTTCTGTCCAGCGGTGCAGCCATGGTGGCTGCATCAACATTCCGACCTCTTTCGATTCTGAAGGCACAGGAACAGGCCGAGAAAACGTATGGTCGTCTGCGTGTCACGGATATTGAAACGCACGAGATTTCAGTTCCGTACCAGGACTGGATCGCGTACGAGCTGAATCATTACTACGGACCTACTCGACGCACTATCTATGTCGTTCGCACCAACAGTAATTTGATCGGACTGGGAGAGGGGGGGCGTTCACCGGAGGCAGAGTCCGTTCTGGAACAGTACATTGGCTCGAACCCGTTTCACTGGATCGGAGACGAGACAAGTCTCGGGCTGGGAACAGCTATGTATGACCTGATGGGGCAGGCGGCCGGGGTACCTGTCTGGCGACTGTTAGGTCAAAAATATCGGTCGTGGGTGCCGGTTGCATCATGGACTGTGTCCACAGATCCTCAACGGATGGCCACTGCGGTTCAGCGGTTCGCGGCGGCGGGTTATACGTGGATGAAGTACCACCTGTCTCCGTTTGAGAATGTGATTGATCAGATGGAAGCGATGCAGGCGGTGGCCCCGAAAGGATTCAGGATTCACCACGACCTGACGATGGGAGGTTCTGACGACCATACGTTCGAACTGCTGGAAAAAATTTCACGGTATCCGATTGCAGGTTGTTTCGAAGATCCGCTGCCATCAAGAGACATCGAAGGTCATGCCGAGTTGCGCAAGAAGTGCCGCCTGCCGATCTACTATCATCATTCCCCGCTGGGGGCCGGATTCGAAACTCAGTGGCGAGCTGCAGACGGGTATATTGTTGGCCACTCACGAATTGGCGACGCCATTCGGCGGGCGGGGCTGTTCGCACAGCTTGAACTTCCGTTTTCACTGCAAAACGTGGGAGGCATGATTACCCGGGCCATGTGCGCACACATGCACTCCGCGTTTAAAACGGCCCGATTGCACTTCAATAACGACACTGAAACATGGAAAGCCGACGTGGTGAAAGAGCGTCTAGAACCGGTCAACGGTTTGATCCGCGTTCCGGAGGGCCCTGGACTGGGAGTGACGCTGGATCCTGACGAACTGGACCGCCTGAAGAATCTGACACTGCCCGAACATCCAAAGTGGATCATCAGGACCAAATATGCCAACGGCACCACAATGTACAATATTGCCAATCCCCAAAGATCTCTGTTTATGGTCCGGCCTGATAAAAGGCGTGAGGTGACCCTCAGCTATGACGCTCCGCTGGCTACCGACTACTGGGATCCGGATGGAACACCGGCATTCCGTGAGATGTTTCAGCGACTGGAAAAAGAAGGCATGGTTCTGGAACGACCATTGTAAGACAGCTCACACGCTACGTGCTGGCGTTGATGGAATCAGATACGAGGTGCGTTCACTACACCGGCTGAATATCATCAGGGAGGATAAGACGTTCGCCGCTCTGTCATACCTCGGGCTGCTTCGGATCAGCCCGACAAATGATGTGAGTCATCCACAGATCATTAAAAAACGCGACGCAGGTTTTTCACCATGCGTCGCGTTGTGTTGAGTCAGACAAAGCAGCAGGACGTCTAGAGGATTTTCTTGATGTCCGCGATGATTTCCTTTGTCTTCAGCTCTTTAACGTCGCTGACAGCGAAGTTGGCTTTAACATTGACTTGGTCAGCCAGAATAACCGTGACCTGTGCTTTAGGGCTGATTCCGTAATTGTCCGGACCGTTTTCGAATTCGTTGGGGACAACGAAAGGCACCTGAGTGGCTTCACTTGTGGTGGCCAGTTTGCGGGCAGCATCGGATGCATCGTCCCTGTCGTCAGCCAGGACGTTGACGAAGCCGGTCAGTTTTGCGTCTGCATTTTTGTTGATGGCCTTGTCAAGCTGCTTAACAAATTCAACAACCTGAGGGTCAATCGAACGCGTAAAAATCACAACCTGCGGCTTTGAACCGTTTTTGCAGCGATAGCAAAGTGACTTGCCTTCTCTCACGCCATCCTTTTCGGCACCGGCACATTTGGTGACGTAGAACGCACCGAGCCTGTCACCGGCCTGTGGACCACTTTTCAAATCCTCGCCAACACTTACAGCGGACGTAACGGCGAAGGCCATTCCAAATACAAACAGATTTCTCACAACTTGCTCCTGTTCAAGGGGGGCTGACATATCCGTACTTTACAGCACGAACAGAGATTCCAGATCTCTTCATTTGTGGAAACACGACTGCCGACAGTTCGATCATCGCCCGCACCAAAATCGCCGGGTCACATTGTTGACGGTTCGTCAACAATGTGATTTCACGGCAACCAGTCTACCTGTCCGGCCTGTCACCATACTACAATGTTCGACAGTCGGTTAGAAGTGCACAAAATCACTTAAGATGTCACGACATCGTATTGAAATCGAACATGTTTTGAAAACGCTGTTCGGTTTCGGCTCGCGGCTGATTTCTTTATGGATTTTTACACTTCCGGCTGAACAGCAAATCTGAGAACAAGCTGTGGATGAATTGGGAACGTCATAGCAGTGTCATGCGGATGCACCCGCATGACGCTGCCGGATTTGAAGACCATTTTTCATCTGTATGAATCGATTGAACAGTGAAGCAAATGCATCGAGTCTTAACGAGCATGCTGGTCGTCATTTTTGCGTTGCTGGTCGGCGAATCAATCGGAAATCCTGGTGAATTCCCGGGGTCAGATGATTCGCACCGTTCACCGGTAGACGTCGCACTTTCCCGGGACGGACTCTGGCTGGTCACTGTCAACGAAACATCCGACAGTTTGTCTCTGATCAGTATCAGATATCAGCGTGTTGTTGATGAAGTGAGTTGTGGTGACCATCCTGCAGATGTGGCATTTTGTCCCGACAGTCAAACGGTTGTGGTGAGTTGCGCGTGGTCCGGCAATGTGCGTATTTTCCAGATTGCTGATCAGCGACTCGGGGAGCATGCCGTGGTGGATGTGGGATTTGAGCCATCCGGTCTGGTGATCAGTCCGGATGGCAGCCGGGCATTCGTCGGACTTGTCGCCGGAGCCCAGGTCGCGGAAATTGACCTGAAGTCCTGCCGGGTTGTGAGACGTTTTGAAGTTGGAAACTGGCCGCGTTACCTCACCGTCTCTCCCGACGGATCACGACTTGCTGTCGGCTGTGGCGGGGACGGCACCATTCATGTGATTGATACCCAAAGTGGTGATGTGCTTTACAGTGAACTTCTGGTGAACGGAATCAACCTTGGACACATGGTTCCATCGTCGGACGGCCTGTACGCCTACTTCACGTGGATGGTCTATCGTACGAACCCGATCAACGTTGGTAATCTTCGACGAGGCTGGCTTCTTGCCAGTCGGATTGGTCGCGTTCGCCTGGACGGTCCGCAGGTCCGTGAAGCAATCTCACTGGATGTCCCCGGCAAAGCTGTCGCGGATCCTCACGGTATTGTAATGACGGCTGATGAACAGCGACTGGTGGCCTCCGCAGCGGGAACTCACGAACTGCTGGTCTATCGACTTACAGATCTGCCGTTTGTTGGAGTCGGCGGACCAGGAGATTTGATCGACCGCGGGCTGCAAAACGATTCTGATCGCTTTCACCGAATTGAAGTGGGTGGACGTCCCATGGGACTGTGCATTGCAGGGGATGACAGCACAGTCTACGTGGCCAACTACCTGCGCGACTCGATTCAGATCGTCAGTCTTGACGACAGACAGGTTGTGAATGAAATCGATCTCGGAGGTCCCGAACAGATATCACTGGCTCGACGTGGAATGCAGATTTTTCACGACGGGCAGCGCAGTCTTGATCAGTGGTACAGCTGTCATTCGTGTCACCGGAACGGTGGTGTCAATTCGCGGCCGATGGATACCATGAACGATGGCAGTGAAATGACGCTGAAAACCGTACTTCCGCTTTATGATGTGAGCAGGACGCAGCCATGGACCTGGCATGGATGGCAGGATAATCTCGAGAACGCTATCCACAAGTCACTGACATCCACGATGCTCGGCAAGCCTCCCGCTGACGAAGACACCCGGGCGTTGCTGGCTTATCTGGACCAGCTGGAAGCTCCTCCGAATCCACATCGAAATCCGGACGGGTCACTGAGTGAAGCCGCGCAGCGCGGTAAACAGGTGTTTCAGAGCAGCAGAGCTGCGTGTGCTGACTGCCACAGCGGTCCGTATTACACGGATGGACTAATTCACGATGTCGGACTGGGATCATCCAGAGACGCTTACGAAGGTTACAACACTCCGTCGCTGCGAGGTGTCTATCGTAAAGTCCGTCTGCTGCACAGTGGTCGAGCCCGTTCACTGGAACGAGTGGTGACCGATTTACACAGTCCGGAAAAGGTATCGGGAACCGGCAGGCTGACCGAAACAGAGGTTCAGGATCTGATCGCGTTCCTCAGATCGCTGTAGCGGGTGGCGTCACGTTTACTCGTCATTCACCTGCTTGACCCTGTTCACTGAATCGACAACCATCCGCGCGTGAGACGGTGTTTGAATTGGTGTCTTCCCGGAACAGACGGCAGTGTCACTGCGTATACGGAAGACGACTTTCGGCTGTGAACGTTTCACAGATGACCGGCAGATGTCAGAGTCGGTTTAGGATTTTAGTGACAATCATTCAAAGGTCCGGACCGCACTTATGACCAAACCACTGCCACGTGAATTTCAGATTGCCCTGACCGCTGATTTTTATGATGACGATGGCCAGCCGAAATTCGATGAATTTGGGCTGAATGTTTTTGAGGGACATGAGCACATTCGAGTCACCAGGTTTGCTGAGCACTGTCCGGAAATCAGTTCGCAGCAGCTTGCTGACAGTGCCGGGGTCATTGTGCTGACAGCACGAGTTACCGCTGCCACGCTGACGGGTTCTGATGATTTTCTGGCGGTGGGACGATTCGGAGTGGGATACGACACTGTGGATGTGGACGCCTGCACCGATCACGACGTGCTGGCGATGATCACCGTTGGAGCAGTGGATCGTCCTGTGGCGGAGGCAACGGTTGGCTGGATGATCGCACTGTCGCATCACATGCTCACAAAGGATCGACTAGTGCGTACCGGGCAGTGGGACGAACGCACTCGGTACATGGGCTGCGAACTGCGAGGTCGAGTTCTGGGTGTTGTGGGACTGGGTGGAATTGGGAAAACACTGGTGTCACTTCTGCAGGGATTTGGTATGCAGCAACCGGTTGTCTTCGATCCTTTTGTATCGGCAGACGTGGTGGCATCTGTGGGAGCACGTTCGGTTGATCTGGAGGAGTTGCTGTCAACGGCTGATTTCGTGTCGATTCACTGTCCGTTGAACGAGCATACGCGAGGCCTGATTGGATCGGCTGAGATTAATCGGATGAAATCAAACGCTTATATCCTAAACACCGCACGTGGCGGAATTGTGGATGAACAGGCGCTGTTCGAAGCTCTGCAGTGTTCCCGAATCGCGGGTGCAGCTCTGGACTGTTTCGAAAACGAACCGGTGACAGAACCACATCCGTTTGGTGAACTGGAAAACGTGATCCTTGCTCCACACTCCATCGCCTGGACGGAAGAATTGTTTCGTGATATTGGTCGCACTGCCTGTCAAAGCATGCTGGACCTGTCCAACGGAAAGCGGGCACACGGAGTCCTCAATCCGGAATTGTTTGAACGGATCAGTTTTCGGACGAAGTGGTCACGGATCGTGGGAATTCCGGTGGGTGATCTGGAATGAGCACACGGTTTGTCGAACAGTGAGTATGGGTTATGCAGTGGTCCATCGGAACTCGCTGTGGTCATCGGTACGGGTGAGCATGGTCATCGTTGGGACTTCATTCGGTAATTCCAGTTAACGAACTTCTGGTCTGTCCATCAGGTTTCGGTGTTCCGGACAGGACGGCAGAGAGACTAATCAATTTTCTGAACAACCCGAAAACCAAAGTTGCGATGACGCCATCCTGGTTCGTTACCACTGCGGTGGGCGGAACGAATGTGCTGGTGTCGGCTGAACCACGACCCACCTCGCCAAACACGATAGACGAAGCCGCGACGTTGAAACGGATTGGTATCTGGATCGCCTGGATAGGCATCGTATCGATCCTGGCACCATTCCCACACATTCCCGTGCATGTCGTACAGACCCCATGGATTGGGCTGCTTCTGACCCACGCGATGAGCGTGTGCTTCGTTAGCGTTCGATGTGTTTTCTGCAAACCATGCATACTTGCCCAGTTCTCCGAAATCGTCACCGAAACTGTACGCCGTCGTTGTACCCGCCCGACACGCATATTCCCATTCTTCTTCCGTCGGTAAACGGTACTCCGCGTTTTCCTGTTCACTCAGCTTTTCGCAATACTGCACTGCGTCGTTCCAACTGACAAAAGTCGCTGGGTAATCCGCACCTGTCTTGCTGTGATCCTGATCCTGCCAGGGCTGGGTCCCCATTACGGTTGTCCACTGCTCCTGAGTGACTTCCGTCGATTGCATGTAAAATGGCTGAACTATTGTTACGGGATGCTGGACTTCGTTTTTGGATCGCCCGGGTTGGGACTTCGGGGATCCCATCAGAAATTTTCCAGCGGGAATATGAACCAGTTTCATCCCGATGCTGTTGTTGATCTCCAATGTCTGGCTGCTGCGGGATCCCTCAACTGCCGACAGTGGCGCCGTTGATGACTGGCTTTCTGATGACTGGCTTTCTGATGACGGCTGACAACCTGCGCAGCACAGGAATGTCACTGCAATCCATACTTTTTCTGTGCGAGGTGTCATTGCCCAGTCCTTTGTCAGTGGTTGTTTCTTTTTAGAAATCGTTTCTCCGAAAATTTCCGATCACTCTGTTAAATATGTTCTGTTCGTCCCTGATAACTGTTGCCAGGTCCCGTGGCGAGACTGGTTTGTGGCTGTTGCTCTACAGACAGTGGATGCGTTCAATATCGTTCGGGTTCAGAAATCAGTTGTTTCAGTACCCCAGGGTCGGTGATTCCTTCAGTGGCAACGAGGACTACCTGGCTCTTGTCATCCAGAGCCAGCTGATCTCGGATATCCGGATTGCTGGCCGCTGCAATGAATCCGGCGACGGCTGTGATCCCGGTTTCCCCAATCGCAATGCATTCTCTGTCAGATCTTCTGAGTGTTGCCAGCGCGACCTCTTCACCAATTGTTAGAAATCCAAAGGCTCCTCGCTGCAGGATTGCCCACGCATCTTCTGTAAGAATTCGAACGGACAAACCGTCCATAAGGGTAGACAGATCACCCTGGGCGGGTACGCGTGCGGCCTTTAGACAGCTCTGATAGGCGGAGTCAGCGGTATGCGGCTGCACAATTACGATCTTTGGTCGATTGGCACCGTATTCCATCCACAGCCTGCCCGTTAAAGCGGCAGCCAGCGACCCACCTCCGGCAGGAATGAAAACATGCGTTGCACTCAAATCATATGGCGTTGAGGAAACAAGTTCTTCGCCAAGAACTGAGTAGCCGTGCACGATTTGGCGCTGAACTGCTGAATACGGCGGGGCTCCGTTTCCCGCCAGGATATAATCATGCTTTTCCGTATCCGCAACGGCACGGGCAACTGAGTCGTCGAATGTCCCCGGAACTCGAATCGTTGTCGCTCCGAATCGCTGAATTTGTTCTTCACGGAACGCGCCGGTTGCCTCAGGCATATAGATTCGACATTGGCAACCAAAGTTCATTGCTGCCCATGCCAGTGCACGGCCGTGATTTCCGGATGTCGCTGCACAGGTTGTGATTTCACTGACCAGAGGCTTCAGATTTCCCCGAGCCACTTCAGACAGGCTGTATTGTTCCGGACCGATCCTCACCAGAAGTTGATTCGCCAGTGCGTACGGTGGACCCAGTGTCTTGAAACTGTGTGTCGGTGTTCGTTGACCTTCGTTCTTGATCAGTACGGATCCAACTTGGTACTCATCTGCAAGATTCTGATGGTCGACCAGTGGGGTTGGTGCGTAACCCGGAAGCTGGCGGCAAAAATCGTGTGCTTTTGTGACGTCGTCTTTACAGAGAATTCGCGATGCCTCGGCGGAATATTCAACGCCATAGACGTCCTCCGGAGTAACGGTGAGTCGCACGCGAAGTGATCGAATGTCGGGATCGTCCGGGGAATTCGATGTCATTTTGCTGCGTCTTCAACTGTAGTCACGATTTGGCGGACCAGATCATCATCCCATTCTGTATCTTTCGCTCCGAGAGGCCTGCGCGGCATTCCCACATTGATATCGTAGCGGAGATGCATTGCTGTTTTCAGAAACGACCAGACAGATCCACTTCCGAGGACCCGTGATATTGCAGCTTGAAGCGCCATCATGAAACGATATCCGGCGTCAAAGTCGCCGGCGACAAAGCGATCCCGGGCTTTCTGTGCCGGCGCTGCCCACAGGTTGTAGAATGAACCAATTGCACCCGTAGCTCCACTGAGCGCCGCATGACACAGCAGTTGATCGGCACCACTGAAAAGCAACAGCTTCTCCCCGGCCGTCTCGTGAATCTGACTCAGAACATAAAGATCGTGATCAGTGAATTTCATACCTCCGATATTCGGCAGGTCGAGGACACGCCGGGCGTAGTCAGTTGCAGGAATCGCGACCTGATTTACATGGCTCAAATGGTAAACAAACAATGGAAGATTTGAGGCACTCCCGATTCGCTGATAGTGTTCGAATACGGCGTCTGCACTATATGAATAATAAACAGGCCCAACGGCGGAAACGGCGTCTGCGCCGATTGATTCTGCGTGACGGGCCAGGTCTGCTGCATCATCCGTTGCCAGCGCGCCGACATGAACCATTACGGTGATTCGTCCGGCCGCAATCTTCACGACTCGTTCAGCAATTTCACGACGATGCTGCAGTGACAGGAGTGGCCACTGACCTGTTGAACCCAGAATGTAGAGTCCAGGGACATTCTGGCTGATGAACAGCTCGACGAGTTGTTCAAGTGCGGAGTAATTCGGCTGCTCCTGCTCGTCGAGCGGTGTGATCATGGCCGGCCATACGCCATGGAATGAAGGGACTGTCATAGACATGGAACTTCTTTCAATCTGGTTAGATCATCTGTAGCGGTTACTGTCTGGTTGAGTATGGGAACTGCCCAGTGACATCCTTAGGTGCGTCGCTTGTTTTCTCAGGAACGACAGGAGAATGCCCGGCACACATTCGACAGGAATTCAGCGTTCACGAATGAATGACCGAGCAGCTGGAACTGTCTGAAAAAATTTGGACTTCTTCTCCGGTCTGGACAGCGGATTCGCATATCAGACTGGTAAAAACGCCAGACACAAAAAAACCACCGACTTCCGCCGGTGGTTGTGATAGATATCGATGGACTCCCGAAACTCACCAATTTTGTGCGCCACTGTCAACGGGAATCATTCGCGACCTCACTGCATTTTCAAATACTCTGTTGGTAATTGGGTCCTGCAGCCAGACTTTACCACTTTCAGGATCAACCAGTCGCACAAGGCTCTGGGTTTTTGGCATCGCGTGACCACTCAATACGTTGTTCATCGGTCTCAGATTTACCGGGGTGATATTCGGCTGAGACATCCCCCCATTCGGGTCCCACGAATCGGCCGTTTCGTGATTGACCGGCAGATTATTGACGATGGTGACAAATGCCAGCACCAGCGAACATGCGCAAAGAGCAATGATGCCGCCGTGAAACTGCCGCTGAGGCAGTTCGGACGCACGTGCCAGACTGCGGCGATCTTCAATCCGTCGTTCCACGGACGCCCAGACTGACAGGTCTGATGCCATCATGGTGTTGTCTCGGAAATCGTACAGGACCTGCATAGCATCCACCATACCGGCGTTGTACGAACGGCACTCCGAACACTGATGGAGGTGCTCTCCAAGCACCTGCTCTTCATCAGAAAGATTGTCATCACCAACAGACAGATGGATCAAATGTCGGGCATCTGAACACTTCACAATATAATCACCTTTCTGTGGCAGATGACTCATCCGCCTGCTGCTCTTCAAAACTTCGCTCGCGTCTTTCCCACGCTTCCCGAAACATTCTTCGGGCTTCGGCCAGTCGCCACCGAATCGTGGCTTCGCTGCGTTCCGTCACAGCTGCAACTTCGGATGTAGAGAAGCCTTCCAGATCTCGAAGGATCAATACGGTTCGGTAGGCTTCGGGGACATCCGCCAGCACCATCTGGACCTCCTGTGATAGGTCCAGATGCAATCGAGGATCAGTAGTGGCCGGGTCTGGTGTTCGTTCCTGACCGGATTCACTGAATAACGCCCATTTGCCCCGACGCTTCATTCGGCGCAGATGATCATAGGTCAGATTCACGGCAATTCGAAACAACCATGGTCCGAACCGTCTGGAAGGATCAAATTGTTCGAGTCGTTCAAATGCTCTTAAGAATGCTTCCTGAGTCAAATCCTGAGCCATTTGATCGTCGGGCATAAAGCGGCGGACGACACGCATTACCCGCCGTTCATACCGGAGCACCAATTGACCAAACGACTCACTGTCTCCACGCCGTGCGCCTTCGACCAGACGCGCATCAGAAACCGCTGGAAGGCCGGATTCATCGGAATTCGGATCCTGATCGGATGAATTGAAAACTGAATCCGAATCAGTCATTTGCAGCGTTTTAACGGACATTGCACTCTGACGTACGCAGAGTTGACCGTCGGCGTTTGAAGGAGTTGAAATGGTGACTCACACTTTTACAGGGGAACTGCCATTGAATTTCAGTACCAAGTGCTGGTTTACAGCGTCGAAATTTGATGGCGAAAGACTCCGGAGATACCCGAAGCTCATGACGATTTCCCCTCAATTTTAGGTGAAACGCTGCTTTTTAGAGCACTTGAGGCTCAGTCTGCGGCGAATCCTGTTCATATTACCTAAATTTACAAAAAGACGCATCCTGACAAGAATTTGATTCGGCTCATTGTTCCCCGATGACTGACCAACTGACAGTCATTTGCAATGATCGTTCCGATCTTGTCAATGACATGAATGTAATGTCCCTGGTGGTATCATGTTGAGTGATGGGACCGAGAGATAGGCCTGTTTCAGGAGACGTCTGGCCGGAGTAATGAGTCTGTCGCAGGGAAGGCGAGCAATTCGCTGCCCATGAGCGACGATTCTCGATGACAACATCAACAGGTGATTCAAATCTTGAACTCGATCATGACCAGGTTCACGGTTTGCCGAATGTGTCACTGCCGGTCGATGGTGCCGACATGGGTTCCGTTGATGTTGTGCCTCATTTGGACTCGAATTCTCACGGGCCAGGGGTATTCGCCTGATACAGCAATTTCGCGAATGACCGTCGCAAAGGGAGTCAAGGTTCAGCTTGTTGCCAGTGAACCACTCGTCCGTCAGCCAGTTTGCATCGAATTTGACGATCGAGGTCGACTTTGGGTCATCCAGTATCTGCAGTATCCAAATCCTGCAGGACTCCAACGTGTTGACGTCGATCGCTATTCCAGAACGGAATATGACCGGATACCCAAGCCGCCACCGCATGGTCCGCGTGGTACGGATCGCATTACGATTCTGAGCGATACGAATCATGATGGACAGATGGACAGCGGATTCGATTTTGTGAATGGACTCAATCTTGCATCAGGGCTGGCCTTCGGACACGGTGGAGTGTTTGTGCTGAACGTTCCTTATCTGCTGTTTTATCCGGATCAGGATCGTAATGATGTCCCTGATGCTGATCCCCGGGTCCTGCTTACGGGATTTGGGATGCAGGATGCACACAGCGTTGCCAACTCGCTTACCTGGGGACCTGACGGTTGGTTATATGGATGTCAGGGGAGCACTGTCACGGCCAGAATTCGCGGCCACGAATTCCAGCAGGGCGTGTGGCGCTATCATGTCCAGACAGATCGCTTCGAATTGTTCTGTGAAGGTGGTGGCAATTCGTGGGGACTCGATTTTGATCATCGAGGTAACCTGTACTACAGCACGAACTACGGAGGATATGTTCTCGTCCACGGAGTCCAGGGCGGATACTACGTCAAATCATTCGTAAAACACGGCGCACTGCACAATCCTTATACCTACGGTTATTTCAATCACGCTCCGCATACAGGGTCTACGGGAGGTCACGTTACCGTCGGCGGCTTCGTCTATCAGGGTGGCAGCCTTCCGGACTTCGTCAATGGAAAGTACATTGGCGGAGACCTTCTGGGACACGCCGTGTACTGGCATGATCTCAATCCTGTGGGATCGACTGTGGCAACAGCTCACAATGAAGTGTTGTTGAAGGCTAATGATTCGTGGTTTGCTCCTGCCGATCTCACCACAGGGCCGGATGGTGCCGTGTACATTGCGGATTGGCATGACCAGCGAACTGCTCATCCGGACCCGGATGCGGACTGGGATCGGTCCAATGGTCGCATCTATCGAATTGCAGCTGTCGATACCCCGCCCGCAGAATCAATAGACTACGGATTACTCAGCACTGCAGAGTTACTGCAACGCCATCAGAGTCCCAATCAATGGCATGTTCGGCGAGCACGTCAGGAACTTGTGCGCCAGAACGATTCGACAGCAACGGAGCTGCTGCGGGAAATGCTGTATTCATCGGCCAGTGAGAAGACTGGCCTGGAAGCACTCTGGTCACTGGCAGCCACCGGTGCTTTTGAACACGCTCTGGCGTTCGAATTGCTGGACAGTCCCTACCCGGCGGTGCGTTCCTGGACGCTGCGCTTACTGGGTGACTCCGGAAATATCTCGAAAAAAATGGCGCACCGACTGGATGAACTTGCTGAAGAAGAACCGCATGTCCGGGTGCGACAGCAACTGGCATGTACAGCGAGGCGACTTTCGGCGAAGTACGCTGTTCCGATCATCAATGCCAACATCATTCGTGACATTGACAATAACGATCCCTATCTGCCCCTGCTTTGGTGGTGGGCAGTGGAACAACACAGCATGACGGGACGTGATGAAGTCATAAGACGTTTTGTCCGACCAACTGCATGGCAATCAAACCTTGGTCGTGGATTCCTGCTGCCCAGGCTCATTCGCCGTTATGCAGCCGCAGGTTCGACCGAAGGCCTGGATGCTGCTGCAGCTCTGCTGAAGTCAGCACCCTCACCGGAAGTTCGTGGCCCTCTTTGGCAGTCTGTCTTTCTCGGTTTGCAGCAGCGTGACCGATCGCCGGAAGATGATGCGGTTCTCCGTGTTCATCCTCTGTCATTACGGGCCATTGCTCGATGGGAAGAACGTCCAACCGATATCGTGCTGCACCGTATCGCGATTCGATTGCTTCACGCACAGGCGATTGACCGAGCCCTCGAAGAGTTGGTGCAGTCGACGACGGCGTCGGCCCGACAAATTGAACTGCTGGAAGCGTTGAGAGTGTCTCCATCTGGAGCACTCGTCGATCCATTGCTGTCAATCATTGGATCGCCCAGGGATGAAGCTGTTCAGGCTGCTGCTCTGCAAACGCTGTCGGGGGTTCATTCGGTATCGTTTGCAGGACGTCTGGTCGGAATCTACGGATTGACAACGTCCGATGGACTGAAGTCACAGATCCGTGGTGTGTTATTGGGGCGTCCGGAGTCCGCGAGAATCTGGCTGGAAGTGGTCGACCGTGGAGACATACCAGCATCCGACACACCGATCGAGCAAATCCGTACCGTTGCGTTGCTGGATGACCCGGCGCTCAATCGACTGGTTTTGAAACACTGGGGGCGTCTGGAAGCGTCGTCACGGGAAGAAAGACTTGCCGAGGTCCGTCGCCTGAATAATGATGTGCGAGCGGCGTCCGGCAATCCGATTGAGGGACGTGCGCTCTTCAAAAAACACTGTGCTGCCTGTCACCAGTTGTTTGGTGAAGGAAAGAAGATCGGCCCGGATCTGACTACAGCGAATCGATCAGATCGCCAGGCATTGCTGATCAGTCTTGTCGATCCCAGCAGTGTGATTCGTCGTGAGTATACGACGATCGTGGTGCAGACAACGGACGGTCGTGTCCTGTCGGGTCTGCCGGTCTCACAGGATGATTCCGGGATCACTCTGGTGAACAACACCGGCAAAGCAGTAACAATCGCCTCAAGTAACATCGAACAGACCAAGGATTCCGCCGTGTCGTTAATGCCGGAAGATCTGTACCGTCAGATGACGCCACAACAACTGCGAGATCTTTTTGCATGGCTGCAGTCTTCCGGTCCTGAGCAACCGTAGAGCGAGAGCGGTTCAACGTTTCGAATTTTGCACCTCTTCTCCGGACAATGATCCCAATGTCTGATGTCAGGTAAATCACGAAGACCAGCATCAAAATGACCGAGGAGTCACAGAAATGCGTTTCATATTCACGGTAACAGGGGTTTGCTGCATTTGTGGTGTCACACAATTCAAGGCACCGGCGGCGGAGCCCGAAACGAACGAGCGCAGCTATCTCAACAGTCTCACTCCGATTGAAGATCCCGGGCCGCTGCTGGCAGATTATCCGGAGTATTTCGAACCGGTCATCGAGCGGAAGCATTTTGAAGCCCCTGCAATTGTCAGCGATGCGAATTCGGATCTGCATGTACGAGCATGGCGATTCTCATACAACGCTCGGGGTATCATCGAGGTGCCGAATCACCTGCGTGCATCTGAAACAGCCGTGATTATGGTGCATCCGTGGGGTATTGATGATGCGCAGGGCTGGCGGACTCCCCAACCGGCAGGAGTCGCAGATTTTTGTACCGAAGAAAAAAACCACCTTGCAGCCCGACACACGCGTCAGGTGATCGGTCCGTTCCTTGACAGGCTGCGAAGTCGAGTGAAGTTCGTGATGTACAGTCTGCCTGGTGAGAAGGATGAAATCCGGGGAAGACTCTACCGATCAATCACTCACACTCCATCAGCACAGGATCGCAGACAGGGTGCTGCCCAACTGAAGGACAAACTCAACAGCTTTAAATACACGGGGGAGTCCCTGCCGTCACAGCTTTCACTGTCTGTTGATAAACCGGTCGTCGACTATTTTCAAAAATTTCCGGGACTTGATGCGAGTGCCAAATACAACAATGTTGGATTCTGGGATCTACCGATTCCTGTTACCTCGGACCTGGATGTTCATCCGGACGACATCGTGATCTACGACCGAGAAGGTTACGGGAAGCTCAAGTCCTTTCTTTCTGAAAACGGTGTGCGTCATGTCCTGCTGACCGGTTACGCCACCGACATGTGCTTCTGCCGCACGACCGCCGGATACGAGAATCTTTCGAAGGATTTCAATGTGTTTCTTGTCGGTGATGCATCATTGGCCACATTTCCGGCGAATACGTCTCCCCGGTTTGCGGTCAACGCGGCGATTTCATTTGCGTCTCTCAATCAGCTGATTACCCAGGTCTCATGGGTTCGACTCGAATCGACGAAGAAATAGCTTATGAATCACTTAACATCCAGCCGATCTCGTGCTGAATTTACCCGGCGTGGCTGGCTGAAAAAGAGTGCTGCTCTCGCTGGTACCGGGCTGGCTTCGTTGCCCTGTTCCTCAACTCAGGCTGAAACAGGCCAGGTGAATCAGGCCCAGATCGCCATTACTCTGGATCTGGAGATGAGCCGCAATTTCCCAACGTGGGAGTCACGTCACTGGGACTACGAAAAAGGCAACTTGAATGCCGAAACAAAACAATATACGGAAAAGGCTGCATCCCGAGTCCGCGAATTTGGAGGCGTTCTGCATGGGTTTGTGGTTGGCCGAGTGCTGGAACAGGAAAACGTTGACTGGCTGAAGCGCCTTTCAGACGACGGACACCCGCTGGGTAATCATACGTACGATCACGTCAACGTTCGTGCCACTCAACCAAAGGATGTGCAGTTTCGATTTCAACGAGCACCCTGGTTGATGCGCAATCAGTCAGTTACAGATTCAATTCGTGAAAACATCGCACTGTGTGAGGCTGCAATGCAGCTACGACTCGGAAAAAAGTCCGATGGATTCCGCACTCCCGGGGGATTTTATGACGGGCTAAAGAAATTTCCTCAGATCCGCGCGATGCTGCGCGAGCTCGGATTCAACTGGGTGAGCAGTCTGTATCCTCACCATCCGTATACAAAACCAATGGAACAGCCCTCAAAGCGTGTTGTTGAGGGTATTGTCGCTGCTCAAAAGTCGGCTCAACCCTTTACCTATCCGTGTGGCCTGATTGAAATTCCTATGAGTCCCATCAGTGACATCGGCGCTTTCCGGACCGGCCGCTGGAAGCTGGAATGGTTTCTTGACACGATTCGGGAATCGCTGCAGTGGGCTATTGACCAGCGCATGGTGTTCGACTTCCTGGCGCATCCGTCCTGTCTGTATGTCGTGGACCCGGAATTCAGGACCATCGACATGATTTGTGAAATGGTGGCAGATGCCGGCGACAATGCTTCAATCGTGTCTCTCGACAAAATTGCAGCCAGCATTTCCGGAGCGCATCCGTAGTCCGATTTTTCTGCGGTCTTCTGAGCGAAGCTGAAAGCCATCAACGCGATTCAGCTTCACCGGTTATCTGACCAGTTTTCGGGGACGGCCCGGTTGTGGAGAAACCGGGCCAAGTGCTGCCGGAGTGACTCGAATTCGACTTGTGTTCTGTCAGATTCGATTGATTTATGACATCAGGTCAGCCAGAGCACTAACTCAGCGGCAGGACGGCAGTGCTGTCTCCGAGCTCGGTCACACCAGCTCCCATGCGCTGGCTGAGGGCCAGGAACAGATTGTTCAGAGGCGTTTCTGTTTCCAGATTGACGTGCCGACCGGATTCAATTGTGCCACCACCCTTTCCGGCCAGAATGATTGGAAGGTCGTCGTGATTGTGGCGATTTCCATCAGAAATGCCGCTGCCGTAGACAATCATACAGTTGTCCAGAAGCGTGGATTCACCCTCTGTCACGGACTTCATTCGTCTGAGGAACCAGGCAAATTGTTCCACCTGATACTTGTCAATTTTTTTCAGCTGTTCGATCTTTTCCTGATCGTTTTGGTGGTGTGACAGACCGTGGTGACCGTCCCGTACATCAACTTCCGGAAATGTGCGATTCGATCCGGCATGTCCCAGCATAAAAGAGCTGATACGCGTTGAGTCTGTCTGGAAGGCCAGCAGCTGCAATTCGTACATGATTCTCGCGTGAATCTTAAATTCGCCTGGAAGGTCTTCAGGAAGTTCTATTTCCGGAACGTCAGGCGGGACGAAGTTTGCGGCATGTTCGATCCTCTGTTCAATTTCACGTACGCTGGTAAAATATTCGTCGAGTTTGGCCCGATCGCTGCCGCTCACGGTCTTCATTAGCCGTTCGGCATCGCCCGATACAAAGTCCAGAATACTGGCCTGAGTAGCATCACGTCGTTTTTGGTCCTGTGAGTTCCTGCGAATGCCAAACAGCCGATTGAACGCCAGTTGGGGATGGATTTCTTTGGCTACCGGCGTCGTGGCGGTCCTCCAGCTGATGTTGTCCGAATAGACGCAACTGTATCCGGAATCACAACTGCCTGCGCCGCGCCCACCATCAACTCCAAGCTCAAAGGATGGAATTCGAGTGGCTCTGCCGATATTGGCGGCCATCGCCTGATCGATCGACTGGCCCACCGAAATGTCAGCGCCGGATGTCTTGCGAGGCTGTGCTCCCGTAAGGTAGGCACCGGCATTGCGGGCATGGTCACCAGCACCGTCACCGTTGGGGCGAGCATGATGCTGAGCGAGTCCTGTAAAAATGATGAGGTCATCGTGAAACTGTTTAAGCGACTCCATCGTTGCACCGAACTCGAAATCACGTCCTTCGCCAATGGGGCGCCAGGGGTCCAGGATCACACCGTTGGGAAAGAAAATAAATGCAGTCCTGAGTGGCGGTTGCGGCACAGTCTCCGCCAGTGCGTTTGCCGGTTGCATGACTTCCAGTAATGGCAAACCGAGTCCGGCTCCAATGCCTCGAAGGACCGTTCGACGATTGATTCTGCCTGATGACACTTGATGATCTCCTCTGAACTCTACTCATACAGGGCAGGACCAGGATATCACGGTCTGCTGACGACAGCAGTAACCTGGTACACTCCCTGATTTACTTCTCTGGATGACCTCGCTTCATAAAAGCGTCAGATAAAACGATCGCCTCAACAAGCGAAGAAAATCGATTGTCATGATTTTGCATATAATGAACACAATCGTCGATGACACACTTGTCATAATAGTCTAAGCCGCGACCGATTGCGTAGATCAACATTTTCTTGGTCAGGGTCCTTACAAAATCATCACGGCGACTCAGGAGAATCTCAACCAATTCCTGTGGTCCGCTGAATTTTCTGCCTCCTGGAAGTTCTCCACTGGCGTCCACTGGTTGACCGTGTTCTTCGCCTCGCCAGCGACCAATACCGTCGAAGTTTTCCAGTCCCAATCCAAGTGGATCCATGATCTGATGACAGGACGCGCAGGTGGGATTGCTGCGGTGCACTGCCATTTGCTCCCGGATTGACAGTGTTGTTGATTTCGAGGCAGCCTCTTCCAGTTCGGGAATATTCGGCGGAGGCGGAGGCGGAGCGTCTCCTAAAATATTCTCCAGTATCCATTTGCCTCGCTGTACCGGGCTGGTGCGCCGAGGGTAAGAGGTAAGTGTTAAAACGCTGGCGTGAGTCAGTATTCCGCGACGATGACTGTTGTCCAGATCGACTCGAACAAACTGATCACCAGTTATCCCTTCGATGCCGTAGTGAGTTGCCAGCCGACCGTTCACAAATGTAAACCGACCTGTGAGCAGTTTTTCAACATTCAGGTCCTGTTGCATAATGCTGCGAAATACCAGTGATGTTTCTTTGAACATGGCCTGACGCAGGTCTTCGTCAAAGTCACTGAAAATCTGATCATCCGGACGGGAGCGTTCAAGAATTCCCAGGTTCAGCCACTGTGCTGCAAAGTTGTTGGCAACGGATTCGGATTTTTCGTCCCGAAGCATGCGGTGAACCTGAGAAATCAGAATTTCCGGTTCATGCAAACGACCCTGTTCGGCAACCTGAAACAGTTCTGTATCAGGCATGCTGCTCCAAAGAAAGTAGGACAACCTTGTCGCCAGTTCGTAATCGTTGAGTAAGCGTTCAGACTCACCGTCCCTCGGGTCCTGTTCCACTCGAAACAGAAATTCGGGTGATACGAGCATCGCCTGGACTGTGGCGGCCACAGCTTGCTCCCATGTCATTCCGTTGCGCCGGAAGACCGAGGAAGTCAGGTCTGTGTAGCGTTTGATTTCTGTATCCGTGACAGGGCGTCGCAGGACCTGGTACAAAAGTGGAGACACCACCTGGGTGGCTGCATCGGAGACAGTGATATCATCGACCGGGCCACCACCAACGATCCGGCGATGGGTTTCAGTGTACTCGGGTTCTGCATCTCCGACCGGCCCGTGGATCACCACACGTCCGATCCCGAGCCGTGGTCGTTTCGATTCGTCTTCTTCTGAGTCACCATCATTAAGTTCAAATACAAACCGGTGAACGCCTGCAGTGAGTGTGAATTCGTGTCTGAGTTTCTTTGGACTGGCGCGCTGTTTCAGACGAAAGACTTTGGTTTCAACGTCGTCAACTTTGAATGTGAATTCAATGTCCTGTTCATTCAGTGGCAGTGTTACGGCATCGAACACGACTTTGTAGCGTGCTTTCACCGGCACCTGTTGCCGAAACGCGAGATTCCCTGTGCGATTCAGGTATCTGAGTCCCTGGAAGTCCTCAACATCGTCGTGGCTGGCCTCAAGACTGTCAGACGGGGTCGACCACTCCTGTGGTATTGAATAATCGGTGGTGTCGATTACGGCATCGGTCACCTGTTCTGCTGCCGTAAGATATTTTTCTATCAGCAGCGGAGAGATGCTCAATACGTCACCGATATTGTCAAATCCTTCACCAACGTCGTCTGAAGGAAAATCATCGGCCGGAGTTACGTCAACACCGAACAGGTCGCGAATGGTGTTATTGTATTCGACGCGGTTGAGTCGCCGGATGGTGGGGTGTCCTGGCCGGGCCAGCTGCCGGCAATCAAAATCGAACAGGAGATCTTCCAGGATATCTGCGACCACTTTATTTTCGTTTGTCGTGGGCCGTGGTGTCGTGTCTTCGGGAGGCATGGCACCGAGTCGGACCATTTTGAGGACACGTTGCCAGGATTTACGTTGTTTCAGCAATTCGTGTTGGGACCCGGTTCTGTGAACAGCAATACCGGCCATTTGTTCATCAGCACCATGACAGTCGATACAGTATCGGCTGAAGTAAGAGTTGAGCGGATCCATCACATTCTGTCGATTGCTCTCTGTTTGATCGGCACGCAGTGCCACACCAGCGACAGAGATCAGCAAACAAATCATTGCCGGAATAAAATGGAAGCGACGGCGCAGCATACCGGAATTTTCTGAAGCGGCAGGCAAGACCTGTGGGCAAGGCCCTGGAGAGTTTTGTCGGAAGGAGAGCAACGAGAGTGGCAGGGCCTGTAGTTTACCAGGCGGATTCCCGGACGTCCAGAATTAAGGCACATGCATCGATTTTCGTATGCTTTCGGAGGTTCCGGTGTCGAGCCGGCGTGTTCTGCGGAGCGGATTTGTCGCGATGCGGGTCCCAATGTTTCTATGACAAATCACCAGTTGTGACATCGGTGACTCTGTTCCAACGTTCCCACAGGTAATGAATGCCCCGTTCGCGTTCGAGGCCGATGAAACAATAGGGCCTGTCCGGATGCTGGAGACAGGCGGGCCTCAACGATAACGAAGTGGCAGAAGCAAAGATCGTCGCTGACACGGCAACCGTTTTCAGCACAATGATCAGAAAATCAAAATTACAGGTCGCTGGCCGGCCTTGCATTTCTCCGGCGTACCGAGTTCCTGTGAGAGAGAACACGCTGGATATCGTTCAGCCAGTTTCCCACTCATCAGTCATTGCTCTCACGTTACGTCCGACTGGACCGAATCACTGTTTGAGATTACTGACCAGCAGGTGATGTAACGTGTTGGATATGAAACAAGTCTTGCTGGCGCGGAGTCAGTTATGAACAGAAATGCCTGTCGGAGAGTGGCCCGCACACTCCGACAGGCCCCGGTTGGCATGATCACCCAATAACCGGGTTTGATTTCCTGCAGCGACGACGATGGCTGAGTGTCCCGCTTTCTGTTTGTGAGTCGTACCTGTCATTTCACTTAACTGTAGAGTCCCTCGATCCGATTACCCATATAAATGTGATGCGGGCGGCCATCGACGTCAGTCCATTTTGCTTCTTGTGGAATTCCCAGCGCGTCATAGATTGTGGCGGCAAAATTTTCCGGCGTCTGCCGATCACGTGTCGGCTCGGCTGCAATCCGGTCCGACGCTCCAACGATATTACCTCCCCGTACCCCTGCCCCGGCAAACAGCATTGTATTGACGGGGCCCCAGTGATCTCGGCCCGAATTCTTGTTGATCTTTGGTGTGCGCCCAAATTCACCGGTTACAATCACCAGAGTTTCATCGATCAGTCCGGAGGAAGTGAGATCATCCAGGAGCGCTGATACGCAACGGTCCAGCGGTGGCAGCAGGTTCTCCCTGAGATTAACGAAGTTGCGGCTGTGAGTGTCCCAGGACGAGTTTTTGCCAAGGTTGACCTGAACGAGATTGACACCGCCCTCAACCAGTCGCTTTGCCATCAGTAGCGAGAGTCCGAATTTGTTGGCTCCATAGCGTTCAACCAGTCGGGGATCTGCATTCTCCACGTCAAATGCACTGCTGATTGTGGAATCGGTCAGGACTGAGATGGCTTGTTGACGTTGTCCACCGAAGCTGTCCGCAGATTTCTCCAGGGCACGTTGCTGTCGCTGGACTTCTGCCAGCAGTTCGATGCGCCCGTTGAGACGATGCCGACCGCCATCCGGCAGCGTCAGCGTAGGGGTTTCAAATACCGTTCGTGATCCATGCTTGAATTCAGAGCCGTCAAACCGAAAACACTCGGGACAAGCACCGTTGCCCTTTGCACACTTTGCTGCAATATCCACGTGCCAGGCGTCCCAGTGGTTACCAAGTTTGCCAGCATACTGACCCGGCCGAACTCTGTTCGCTTCGTTAACACTGGGTTCAGGCAGAACAACCGCAGGCGGCATTTTGCCGCGTTGGTTGCGCTGTGCATAAGTAACGACCGCTGGAATTGACGGCCATTCATTGGGACTTGGAACTTTGGCCAAAGAAAACCCGGGTGGCAGATCTAATCGACCGGTTAGCAACATATGGCAGGCCGGCTCATGACCATTGCTGGCCGTCTGCATGGAACGGACAAGTGCATAGCGGTTGCTGCGTTCCGCCAGCAGTGGTAAATGCTCGCAAACCTGCAGGCCCGGCGTTTGCGAAGCGATCGGTTTGAATTCGCCGCGAATATCATCGGGCGCTTCAGGCTTCATGTCGAAGCTGTCATGTTGCGACAGCCCGCCCGTCAGAAAAACAAAGATGACCGATTTGGCCTTTGATTCACGATTTCCGGCCAGCGCCTGCAATCCGGAGAGCTCGGCCATGCCTAGTCCCAGACCAATCCCGCCCGCTCTGATGGCGCCACGTCTCGTGAACGCTGATGAAGGAATGTGAATTCTGCCGCTCATCGGATACCTCTCGTGTAACGAATCCGTTCGAACAGATGCCGATTTGACTGGATTACCAATGAACACAACGGCTGGTCACCACACACACACATGACGCTTCACCGCCGTTAATCGTAGTCAATTAGGTCAGGACAATCCAATTCGATTCCTGACCGGGCAGCGAATACGGTCGGGAATTTGTTGGTGTATGTGCACTTGGGCGGAGCCGATCACACCTTGTGAAACAACAATTGTGCAATCAATTGGCCTCGCAGCTGTTCCTGTATCTGTTCTATCCCGATCGTGTCTATGAATTCGAGGGCAGTTTGCATATCGCAGTACGCTTTCGTACTCGCAAGACACTACCGCCGGCAGCTACACTCGTGATTGTCGGACCTGACAGTTATTAATCGACAGGAGAACAGAAAGTGCAACCTTATTGGTCAGTATGTTCCCTTGTAGTGATCTTCGCCTTCAATAATTTGCCTGCGGATGATCTTGCTGATTCGGCAGATACCAGAACTGTGAAGTTGTTCACGGTACCCGAGTATTGTGAAGGAGTTGTATTCGACCACGATGGTTGCGGTTACATTTCCCATGGCACGACGATCACCAGGTTCGCTCTTGACGGGAAACATACACAGTGGGCGGTGACAGGTGCTCCAAACGGGCACAAAGTGCTTTCAGATAGTACTCATCTGGTCTGCGATGCCAGTCATCATGCCGTACTGCATCTGTCGGGCGACGGCAGAATCCTGGGGTCTGCGTCGAAAGAATGCGATGGGAAACCACTTCGAGAGCCAAACGATCTTTCACTTGATACGCGGAACGACGGCTTCTACTTCACCGACCCGGGTGGCAGCGGCCTCGACAATTTGATTGGTACGGTCCACTACGTTGACAAAAACGGTAAGACACACCTATTGGACAACGGGCTGGCTTATCCGAATGGAATCGTCATTCGTCCGGATGGTAAGACGCTGCTGGTCGCCGAGAGTCAGAAGAATCGAATCCTTGCGTATCAGGTGACCGGACCAGGTAAGGTCGGAACACGAAATCTGTTTGCAGAGCTGCCGTCAAAGGACTCTGACAAGGGACAAATCGATAACCAACCTGATGGAATCTGTTTGGATGCCGCAGGGAATCTGTACGTCGCTCATTACGGTATGAGGCAGGTGCAGGTGATCGACACCGCCGGCAAGCTGATTCGTCGATACGACGGTGGAAATCTGACGACGAGCAACGTGGCGTTCGGTGGTCCGAATATGGACCAGTTGTTCATCACAGGAGCCTTGAAGTCAGGACCCGGTGGTTTGTTTCGCATGACCCCTGTCAACAAGGGCCTGGTGATTCTCCCTGACAGGCGCTGACTTACACCGCGTAGACCCTGAGTTGCATAGAGTCGTGCGGAGGCCGTACAGGAATACTGGTGCTCGGGACGTCGTGGTCGGACAGTCCACGAAGATTTATCCGATCAGTCCATGAAGATGCGCTGATAGTCCTGGAACATCACATCCATCAGATCACGTGCCGGTTCGGTCGCGCGATACCGCACGAACCCTTCTCCCAACTCAGTCTCTGTTTCCACCAGTTGGATGTTGTCTTCCGCACTGTACATCCATGCGTCTTCCTGGAGATATGCGAGGACCTCATGCAGGTCGGCGTCTTCCGCGGGAATGAAAACTTCGCCGTCGAGAAACAACTGGTAGGCATACTCTTCGACCTTGGGCCAGGTCATGCCACTGGAGGAACCCCGGTAGTATGGTTCCAGCACGGACACGGGAGTCGGCTTCACATTGGGATTATGAAGCATGTCGATAGCATTCCACGGACAAATCGTCAGCTGGTAGTAGTCGCTGCTGTCATTGGGAGATCGATAACACATCTGGCAACCGATGCACCGGCTGGTATCAATCTGGTGGTAGCTCTCCGATGGAATCGGGCTCACAACTTCATAGATACAGTCCACCGGACAAACAGATGCACACGAATTACAGGACGTGCAGCTGTCCTTGTTGATCACGTTCAGATACCGAGTTTCCTTCTTGCGATCCGATTTGCGGGTCTTGAAGTACTCAGTCATTGAAATCGTCATGTGTTCACCTGCTTTGAAGAGGGGCCGGGGACTCAGGACTCACACCGGATCACCTCAGGCAACTGCATGTACCACGCCTGCAACAAATCAACGGCTTTTTCATCATCGACCGTGGACTTCCCAAACGTGCACCTACGATGAAGAATAGTACGCTTTTCAGGAGGCGACCACTGCGGCTCTACCAGCCTGACCACGTTTTTCCCATTCCTCCGGAGATTCCTGCGGTTGAGAAGGGCAGCCGGTCAAGGAATTTCATCCAGCGGGGCATTATCGGCTGATGTCAGTACGATATTTTCCGGAAGTAAAACGCAGCTGAGATCGCCGCTCACGCCGCCTGTTGTATCGGTACCAATGATCCGATTTCCAAAATGGACTTCCTGCAACGGCACGTGTCCCTGAACGACGGTCACCGGACATTCACGTGGAACCGGCCCCTGAATGAACGTCCTGCTGAACAACCATGGTGGTTGGGCCAGAGAGTAGTCCCGTTTCCTCAGAATCTGGATCTGCATATCGAACGGCAGGTCAGGATCCAGTCCTGCATGGACAAACAGGTACTGCGGATGTTCGACAATCCAAGGAAGGTTACTCAGCAGCGCCGTATGTTCTTCGGGCAACGCGGATCGCAGTGCGGCAACATCCCGGAATTGGACACTGTAGGATTCAAATGTTGGTTCGGCAGAATAAAGCTGCAGCCAGTTGTTCTTCCAGTCCACATAATCCGGTGTCTGGATCAGTCCGAGCGATGCCGCCATTGCAAGTTCGTGATTTCCGCAAATCCATGTCACTCTGTCATGGTGTTTTGACAGGTCACAATAGAGATCGAGTACACCTCTGGAGTCCGGGCCTCGGTCGACCAGATCGCCGATAAAGACAATCCACCGACGATGGATTTCCGGTGTGTGTTCCAGCTGGTGAATAATCTGGCGCAGCTCAGACAACTGTCCGTGTACATCACCGATCACGGCGACCGGTCCATCAATTCTGGTCGGGGGCTGCCTGATTGACATCAATCCCTGTCCTGCAGTTCCATACTGAACAACTCTCTCCGAAGTGTCGCGTTAGACGGACTCAAGGGTGTAGACGTCGCCGGGCGCAAGTACGACCGGCTGAGCTGACGTTGCAGATTCGACCTGTTTCTTCCACGCAGAAGTATCCTGTTCAATGAGTGGCCACGTGTTGTAGTGAGCAGGAATGACCATGTCGGGGTTCAGGTACTGAATGGCCCTGATCGAATCATCCGGTCCCATTGTGAAGTTGTCGCCAATTGGAAGAATGGCGACTCTGATCCCTTCGTCGCCGATCAGCTGCATGTCTGAGAACAATCCTGTGTCACCGGCATGATAGATATTGCCTTCATCTGTTTTGACGATGATACCCACAGGATTTCCGCCGTTACTGCCATCGGGAAGGATGGAACCGTGATGGGCAATGGTGAGTTTCACGGTTCCAAAGTCGAATGAATGCTGACCGCCGATGTGCATCGCGTGCGTGTTTTCAATGCCCCGTGACTGAAACCATGCCACGATTTCGTAATTTGCAATAATAAGGGCGCCTGTCCTCCTGGCAATTGACTCCACATCAGCAACGTGATCCTCATGGCCGTGCGTCACCAGAATGAACTCAGCTTCGATTTCGTCAGCAGTTGTGCATGCGCTGGGATTGCCCGTGAGAAACGGGTCAATCAGCACCTGATGACGCCGAGTTCGGATTTGAAAAGATGCATGCCCAAGGAATTTGACAGAAGTTGGCATTGATCGTGACTCAGGCTGTTCCCGCCGTGTTTAAAAGGATTGCCACGGAGGACTTTTTATGGTCTGTTCGCAGCTGAAATGAAGATGAGTGTCATCAGCCATTCTTCAGAATGGCATTCATATTTCGTTTGTAGGCTTCCACGCCAGGCTGTCCGTAGGGATTGACTCCGATCAGGCGGCCCTCCAGCACAGTGGACAGCATCAACAGCTGAAACAGCTGACCGATTGAATGATCGTTTACACATTCCAGCTGCAAATCGGCCGTTGGGCGACGATCCTCTGCATACGCCTGATTGGTTCCGCCAATCGCCGCATTGAGCACCGCGGAGACGGTCACTCCGGCAAACTGATTGAGTTGATCAAAATCATCGTCTCTAAAGGGGATCTCCAATTCATTATGACGGATTCGTCCTGGCAGCAGATTCGTAATCAGTTTGTCTCGTCGTCCCTGCTGGTGCTGCTGGCCTCGGCTATGCAGGTCGCGGGTGTTTACACCTGTGATCGGTGTCGCTCCTTTTTCATGTTTTCCGAGACTCTCTGACAGAAGCTGATCATACCACAAACCGAGGGCCTCCATATGGCTGCCCCACGTTGACAACACACGGGTCGTCATGTCATGGTCTGTTTCCATCAGGTGCGCGACGGCTGTGAAGTCCAGGACGACATTATGGCCGTAGTC
>JAKVAY010000042.1:32010-116806 GCA_022447185.1 Fuerstiella sp.
CGAATATTGATGCCGGCAACAGCGGCTGGCAGTAAACCCACGGGAGTCAGCACTGAGAAGCGGCCACCAATTCCGTCGGGGATCGAAAACACATCCCTGAAGCCGGCTGCCTCGGACAAATCCCGCAGTCGGCCTGTGTTACCTGTGACCGGTACGATCAGCTCCTGGATGGCCTCAGGAAATCGTCGCTGCAGTAATTCTCGGAAGTTGCGGAACGCAATGGCTGTTTCCAGTGTCTCCCCGGACTTACTGATCACGATGACAGATGTCCGACTTTCGGGGCCCTCTGCCGATATTTGTGCGGCTCGTTGATCCAGTAGATGCAGCAGGGCTGACTGGTGATCAGAATCAACGTTCCAGCCTTCAAAGTAGATTCGCGGAGTACCGTTGCGATCCTGTCGACTGAGTTCGTTGTGAAACGGATCACACAGCGCTTCAAACAGGGCCCGCATTCCCATGTACGAGCCACCAATCCCAAGTATGACCACGGAATCTGAAGTCTGTCTCAGACGCTCTGCACATCGTTCGATCTGTGCGATCAGACTCTCCGCTCCGTTCTGATTCATGTCGTGCAGCAGATCTTCCGGCCAGGAAACAAATCCAGCGTCGAGAGGCTGTTTGTCATCGGGCACGGCTTCGCCTGATTTGAACAATTCCACGTCTGCCAGAACGTCGATACGCGCAGCTTCAAGTGCACCAGCTGACGCAGCGAATCGATTCTCCGGCGTTATTGCCAGGGCGGCAGACGGGTCGTAGCGGATGAGCATCGGCAATGGAATCTCTTCGAAAACCTGAATGCGAGGTGTCGTCAGTGACGGGCTGGTTGGCTCTGAACCGGCCATTGGCGGAGCAGCTGGATCAGTGTTCTCACCATTGCACCAGTTCCCCCGGAATCACACCAGGCGGCCGAGGTATTAGCCCAGGATGGACCGGCGATGTCCAGATGAACCCAGGGAGTGGTACCAACGAATTTGCGAAGAAAGCAGGCCGCCGTGACTGCACCGCCCCAACGTGGTCCGACGTTTCGGCAATCTGCAACATCACTTTTTAGTAATTCGTCGAAGTGGGCGTGCATCGGCATCGGCCATACGTATTCACCGGTATTGGTAGCTGCCTGCTCAATTCGTCCGGACAGTTCATCGCATCCACCAAACATTCCGGTAATTTCTTCGCCGAGAGCAACGACGCACGCACCTGTCAGCGTTGCCAGATCAATAAGATGCGTGGTGCCATGGTCGATAGCGTATGACAGCACATCCGCAAGTACCAGTCGTCCTTCAGCATCTGTATTTTGAACTTCAATGGTAGTGCCGGTTCGGGCAGTGACGACGTCGCCGGGGCGATAAGACTGACCGCTGATCATATTTTCGACGAGTCCGAGCCACGCCGTGACATTCACAGGAAGCCTGAGTGACGCAGCCGCTCCGACGGCTTCCATAACGGTTGCTGCTCCCGCCATATCTGATTTCATTGCAACCATAGATTCAGTGGGTTTGATCGAAAGTCCACCGCTGTCGAAAGTGACACCCTTGCCTGCCAATCCAATTTCATCGCTGCTGGTTGGATTGCCACGCCATGACAGACGCACCAGTGATGGTGTCCGGTCACTGCCCTGAGCGACAGCCAGCATGGCATTCATGTTTTCCCGGGCAAGGTCAGCCGCATCCAGAACCTGAAATTCGAGATCGCACTGATTCGCCAGTTCACGGGCTTCCTCAACCATGCGTTCCGGCGTCATTTGATATGCGGAATAATTGACCAGACAACGAGTTCCGGAGACCGCACTACCGATTGTTCTGCCGGATTTGACATGTTCATCAGCATCCACAGGTGGCTGGTCGACCGCAATGTGAACCTCTTTAAAATCGAATCGTGACGGCTTTTGTTTGTGGACTCCTGCGTCGACGACTGCCACAGTGGCGCAGTCGGCGGCAAGTTCGATCAGCGTTGACGCGGACCAGCCGACAGCAACGTGGTCTGCAAACCTGACGCCGATTCGAAGACCTGGTTGTTTGTTGATTTTCCGAAGCGCGGTGAGTAATGAACGACGCAGTCGTTCCGCACTCAGTTCTTCTGTCTGGCCGATACCGGCCAGCAACAGGTTGACAGGAGAGATCTCTGTCAACTGCCGCAGGCTGAGTGTCTTGCAATAGTCGCCTGCAAACTCATTTCTGCTCCAGATGCTGCCAAGCTTTCCGTTCAGTTGCTGATCTGTTTGACGCAGATCAGCCGGAAGCGACTCGTGTGCGCCACTCAGGAGCACCAGCCAGTCGACCTCAAGGGAAACAGCAGAATCGGTCGTGATTCTGATCATGAGTTCATTCCGCCTGGCGATGACGATTCAGTACCGCCGTTGCCTTCACCGGAATTCGGTTTCTTTTTCTTTCGCGGGCCACGGCGGCGACGCCGTCGTTTACGTGGGGAAGGATTTCCATCGTCGAGTTTCGCTGAACCCGATACATCGTTTTCGCCGTCAGTGTTACTGGTAACCGACCGCGATCGTTGCATCCCTTCGGAATGCCGGGATTCGACATGATCGCTCGGTGTTGAGTCTGATTTTTCCGCTTTGGTCTGCTTCGCTGCAGCGGGTTGCCCGTTGGTGTTTCCTGCGGAAGATTGGGACACACTCTTCTGTTCAGTCTGACGACTGCGACGCCTCCTCCTCCGCTGTCTGCGTTTCCCGGGCGGTTTTGCATCTGGTGAGACGTCAGCAGATACGGTCACTTGTTCAGTTGTTGCAAGGTCTGCTGCGGAAGAATCAATCGCTGCCTGAGGCTCAGGGTTGTCAATTCCTTCACCAAAGGCGGGATCCGCAGTCTCTGGATTCGTATCTGCTACTGTGTCACGCAGGGGTTTTCCCGGACCACTTCGACGACCACGTGGTTCCGTGGCAGGTGGGGCCAAATCTGCCATGTTCGGCAGTGGAAGATCCGTCCCGTCATCGTCATCTTCCTGTAATTCCGGCGACAGATATGTGACGAAGGAGGAAACGTCAGGGTGTGGCAATGGTGCAGGATCCGAATACTCCATTTGCGACTGGTTACTGCATTCGCATCGCCGGGTGGTCACTTTACCTCCGGTGCGTGTGCTCCGTCCGCAGTCTGGACATGTCCAGACACGCATTACGTTCAATGCGTGGTGAAGCGATGGACCCTTCATGTTCGGTCATCCAGAAATAACGCAATGAAAATCGAAGAGATTCGGTTCCCCGAATTCCGAGCAAAGCTGCCACGCATCAGAACACGATATTCCAACGATCGAGCACCGACTTCGCTGCAGCATCAACTGCCGTGAATTAAACCGGAGGAAGGTTATCGTTCTGTCCTGGTGGCGGCAACGGACCGAAGAAACATGCTTATTTCACTGAATATCTGCTGACGTGAGTTATGAAGAACATCGTTATGGCCGGTATTTTCCAGGGATACCCATTTTTTTTGGATTCCGTTTGCAGATGTGTTCCCGGCCGCATCAAACAGTCGCCGTCCAAATTTCTGGTCGACAATCCGATCTGCGTCGCCATGCAGATGTATGAATGGTGAGGTGACATCAGCGATCCTGTCTGCCGATGGATACCGGTCCAGAAGGATCGCTCTGACCGGAAACCATGGATACAACCATGCAGCGACTTCCACCATCGACGAAAATGATGAAACAGTAATCAGGCCCGCAGGCGCTGCATCTGCCTTCAATTGTACGGAGGCCAGATACACGGCGGCAGCTCCTCCAAGTGAAATCCCCATCACGAAAATATTATCCGGCCGGAAGCCAAGTTCCTGTATGGCGTAGTTCCATGTGGCTACGGAGTCATCTTCGACCGCCGCCTGGGACGGAGCCCCGGTGGAATCTCCGTAGCCCTGGTAGTCGATCGCAAGGACATCACACCCAAGTTCGTTAAGCAGTTTGTACCAGGCCACGCGTCCGGCTCTGTTCCCGGCGTTGCCGTGGAACAGCAGGACAGCTGGTCTGCTGCCAGCCGTCTCGATGTGCTGAGACAGATACCAGCCACCGATGGTTTGCCCGGGAGAAGATTCAAAATGCACATCAACGGCATCCGGAAACATTCGGATAACAGAATCGTACTCGGAAACCAGCAGTGAAGGTGCCGTCGCCGGACGGTACATGAGTTTGCGCTGAATAAAGGAAAGTATCACAACGGCTGTTATCCACAGGATAAGGACAAAACGCAAAATTCGTTTACACAACTGCCAAACAGGTCCCCGCGACTTCTTCTTCATGTCGGTTTTCTTCGTTCCTGACACTGTTAGCTGCGTCGCAGCAGCCTGTACGTCACACTCAGTCGGATCGAATAGCAGCATACTTTTGTTCAATAAACGTGATGTGGTGCGGGATGTGTTCGGTGATTCGTTCCAGGAGTGTCTCAAGGGTCATGGCGCCATCCTGACTGTGGACGGCCGTTCTCTGCCAGCACTCTATTTCCTGATGTCTGAGGATGCTGGCGATGTGGCAGCGGGTCACAGTGATCACGGCCAGTTCATCAGCGATACTGCGGTTGCTGCAGTATTCATCTCGTATCGATGTGTCCGGACACCATGCAAAGACAGTCGGATTGTCTTCGATCAGTACACGCTTCATTCGATCTGCGTAAACAATTTCGGCATCGGCCAGATGACACACCACCTGCCGGATCGACCACGTGCCGGAAATCGGCAGCAGGTCCAGATCAGAATCCTGGATTTTTTCCAGTGTCTGTCGCAGAACGGCCGGACCATTGGAATACTCTGTAATTAGTAGTTCTGTATCCATTGGTTCTTGTCTGGACGATGAAACTCTCTGATGAGCAGGTTTGAGCAACACGCTTCATGACGTTTTCAGCGTCCGATCGACAGACGCCGGAACAAAGACGGTGGCACTGAAACGCCCGACGAACAGTCATTCGGCCATCATCGAGAGCCGGAGGGAGCTGAAAATTCGCACTTTATCACTATGGAGAGACGATCGAAACGGTATCACCGTTGTGCCGTTCGGTCACGGCGAATTTCCTGTGGAATGACCGTTCGTCCTGTTAACAAACGATCGTGGCTCCCGCCGGGAATCTTGTTTCTTAAACCACGGACCTCGGTCCTCAGGTTGATGATCACGATCACTCGCAGACAAATGGTTCATTTGCTGGTGCTTGTTTTGCGCTGCTTCGAGGTGACTTTCCGACTCTCACGCAACGAGACGAATCTCAGGCTTAACCAGTTGATTCCTGACGCGTTGTCGGATCAACGTCCAGTGCGACTGGTTCCGGACGATGACTTTGGTTGTCATACAGTCGGATTCCGGGTTCTCCTGCCTATTGGCTGACAGATGACTCGGATGACCGGTATGATACAGACTGACGGGAATTTATAAGTACCTCCCTGATGTGGCATGGTCACAACCAAATTCGAGCTGACGCCATCCGGCGAACCGGGACTTCGATGGTCGCTCTGAACGTGCGCGCAAACTGGTAGGAATCCACACTGAAACACTCCAGACGGCACTTCTGACCAGCTGCGAAGAAACTTGTGTGTTACAAGAGACAGATCATGAACCAGAATTGTTTTTCGGTGCAAGTGAAGCATACATTCGCCTGTGCAGTCGCAGCATGCTTGTTTTGGGGCGTTGTGCAGGGAAATGATGGCGAAGGTTCCACGCCAACGGGAAGAGTTCCCTGGACCGCTTCGCGAGTGGTCGGATCGCCGGATCCGCTTCCTCCCTACGAATTGAAGAACGCTTTTCCGAATCTGCAGTTCATTCAGCCGACCGTGCTGACAACCGCACCTGGAACCAGGCGTCTCTTTGTCGGATCGCGGAAGGGGCAGGTCTGGTCGCTGCCACCCGACCGGAATATCGAGACGGCCGATCTGATTCTCGAATCGGGACGCGAGATTTACGGAATTGCCTTTCACCCGGATTTCGTTGAGAACCGGTTCGTTTATTTATTCATTACTGAACAAAAACCGGAACCGTCACGGACACGTATTGCTCGATTCCAGACGAGCGCGGAGCCACCGTTCGTGATCGATCCGGACAGCGAACACATCATTTTGGAATTTCCGTCCAGCGGACACAACGGCGGCTGCCTGAAATTTGGTCCCGACGGTTTCCTTTACATCGGCGCGGGTGATGGCGGCAATGCGAATGACAAGCACAACACTGGTCAGTACCTGGGTGATTTTTTAGCATCAATTCTTCGCATTGATGTGGATGGAACCCACTCAGCAATGTCGTATGCGATTCCGGAAGATAACCCGTTCCGGCAGACCCCCGGAGCGCGACCGGAAATCTGGGCGTATGGTCTTCGACAGCCATGGAAATTCAGTTTCGATCGGGAAACTGACGAGCTGTGGGTCGGTGATGTTGGTCAGCAATTGTGGGAGATGGTCTACCGAGTTGAACGAGGCGGGAACTATGGCTGGAGCATCATGGAGGGACCGCAGAAGTTTCGTCCCAATCGCCAACAGGGGCCGACTTCAATCATCCCGCCGGTCCACGCCTACCAGCACCATGAAGGCCGTTCGGTCACCGGCGGATTTGTTTACCGTGGTCGGCGTTATCCTGATCTCTATGGCCAGTACTTATTTGCGGATTACGAAACCGGTCACGTTTGGGGCCTCAATACGGAAGAAAAGTCGACACCCACGCGAACACACCTGGCGCAGACCGATTTCGATATCGCGGGCTTTGCGGAAGATCAGGACGGAGAACTTTATCTGCTGACTTACGAAGACGGGCAGATTTACGAACTGTCGCCAGCCGAATTGGTCGGGCAACCACATTCCTTCCCGCGCAAGCTGAGTGAGACCGGACTGTTTGCATCTGTCGCCGAGCACAGGCCGGCCCCGGGCGTCGTCCCGTATTCAGTGAACGTGGCGTTGTGGTCCGACGGTGCGGAAAAGCACAGGCTGCTGGCTTTGCCCGACCACAGTACGATGACTTTTCAACGTGATTCCGCCTGGACGTTTCCCGACAGAACGGTTTTGGTGAAGACGTTTTCCCTGGAAATGGAGGAGGGCAATCCGGAGAGCAGTCGCCGGCTGGAGACACGAATTCTCACGCTTCAGGGAAAGAACTGGGCTGGCTATACATATATCTGGAACGACGAACAGACGGACGCAGAACTTCTCGGACCGGGACCACTCGAACGAACATTGACGATTCGCAGCGCCGGTACGCCGGACCAAACACGGACGCAGACCTGGTATTTCCCCAGCCGAGCCGACTGCCGACTTTGCCACAACGGTTCGTACCGAGTGATCGGTATGAATACAGCGCAAATCAATTTAGACGAGGGTTCACAGACCGATGCTAAAGGTCAGAGCTCCAATCAACTGGACAGATTTCAGACGCTCGGACTGTTTGGCGAACCATTGCCCGAGTCGCCAGACGATCTTCCCCGACTGTGGCCGATTGAGAATGAAAACGTCTCCATCGAAAAACGGGCGAGATCCTATCTGCACGCCAATTGCGCTCACTGCCATCGATATAAGGGTGGAGGAAACTCTAACTTCAAACTGCTGGCCGGGCTGCCGTTAACGGAGACAAACACACTCAATGTGCGACCACTGCACGAAACCCTGGGTGTTGACGGTGCAGCGCTCATCGTCCCGGGTGCTCCCGAGCGGTCACTCCTGGTGCATCGTATGTCCACGACCGGCAAGGGTCGCATGCCGCAACTCGCCACAAATCGAGTCGACATCACAGCGGTCTCGCTGCTGGAGCGCTGGATTCAGGAACTGCCGGTCAATGAGTGACCAAAACCGTGTCGCAACTGAGGACAAATTGACAGCGTTAGCCACACGAGAAGTCACAGATAAGGTGGAGACGTCCGTCTGGACGACACATTTGCCCAAATCCTTTAAGGCGGCCGAACGTGACTCAATAACGATGTTCGTGCACAGGATAACGAAAAGTGAATTACGCTTATAGACCGATGTCCTGATCCAGTTTCAGTGTATCAACAATCTTAAAAATGCTGGCCATCTCCTTCAGAAGACTCTTGGAGTCATCAATAAAATCCTCATGTTTAAAGATGGATCCCGGTTCAAACATGTTGTGAGAGACCCAGATCAGCACTAACAATTTGTTGTCATAAAAACTACATTGGATCCACTTGCTGGAATAAGCCCTCCGTAAATCTAACAGGCGTTCCATAAAAGAGGTGGTCAAGAGGTAACGGGCCTCGACCTGATCACTGGAATAAACATCAAATAGCTTGTCGAAACGCGGATCTTCAAGTCGCACTGCCCGTAAATTGAAGGATTTACGCTCAAGCCAATCTGCAAACTTGAAACAAGCCTTTGCAAGGTCTCCCACATCTGCGCGAACGATCGTTTTACCTTTAAACCTCTTGTTCATTGAGAGAGAGACCACGACGCCATCAAAGGTGGTATGTGTTGTTTTATTACTGCCACCACTAGTCGTATAAGTTAGGGCCGTTTCAAACAGATCGAGACTAACACCCTTGTACTCACCCGAGATCCCGTCCTCACTATGCTCGGTGTCATAAGTCGGGATTATTTCTGAATCTTTGTAATCGCTTACGCAATTGCCTATCTCTCCCATAAAGTGATAATCACCTAAGTGGGAAAGAATTAGTGGGAAGATCTCTGATTTGATCGATTGCTTATATTTAGTTACTGAGTTACTCACCCACATGCCAAGAGATATTACCAAGCACAAGGCCGCAAAAATACATGCTGGCCCAGTGTAAGAGTCTCTGTCAAATAGTCCAGGGTTAATGTTTGCCAGTAATATCACAAACGATACAAAACAGATTGCGATCGCGAAGGCAAAAAACAATCGGATTCTTGCCTGGCGCAAAGCAAGAATCCGGGAATTCTCGAACTTCTCAACAAGTGGTGCAATTTGACTGTCGTAGTGGGCAGCAAAACCCGTTTCGTAAGGTTCTGTCTCGACAAAGTTTCCGATCTTCACACGTGGTGTGAGATCACGACCAGTTAACCAGGAATAAAACCCCATTGTCCGGTCCTCTGGTTCAATTGAGTATGGAGCCGGCTTCAATCACAGCTTTGGATGCTTCATCCGTCTCGTAGAATGGCATCACTCGTGCGTTTGTAAGGCCTGCCAGGAGATTTCCCGGAAAGATTTCGATCGAATTGTTCAGTTGGGTAACTGAAGCATTATAGAAACGCCGAGCCGCGGCAATTTGCGCCTCGACTTCGTTGTAGGTCTTTTGTGCCTGAAGCATCGGTTCGTTGGATGTCAAATCAGGGTAGGCCTCGACTGCTACCATAAGACGACTCATATTACTGCCAAGTGCGCCTGCGGCTTGGAGGTGAGTTTTGACGGACTCAGGATCACCCTTGTCGTAATTTTCGTCAACTTGGGTGCGCAGTTGTGTCACTCCGGTGATAAGTTCTTTTTCGTGCTCCATGAATTTTTTCGCGATCGTAAGGATGTTCGGGATCAGGTTGCTTCTTTTTTTTAACTGCACGTCGATCCCGGAGAGTGCTTCACGGGCACGATTCTTGCGACCGATGATCCGGGCGTACCAGCTATAGAGTCCAATCAGCACCACACTGACAACGATGTAAGGGGTATAATTCATAATTATCCTCTACAGACAAATTAGGTTGATACGCGGTTATTTCGTTATCAGGTGAGGGATGTCGTGTGTTGATATGGAGACAATCCAGCGACTAAGTTGAGATTGAGCAGAAGCGTCGATCGAATGTCAAACAGTTGACAACCGAAGGGTTCGTTGAGTTTTCCTCCGTGGACGTGAGTTCCCACTGTACTTGGCATGCGAGGTTTCGAAAATCATGCAACGGGAACGATCGCAGTACTTTTTCGATTCCTGACGTTGTTCGGCGTTTTTCAGTCGGTCCGTTGAGTGCTGGTGTCGGTACCCTGATGAGTTTTTCGTTCTCCAACTGAGTCTTGAGGACATCATGAACCACACGCCCGTCTTGTTTGCCGGTTCTGCCATCTGCAGCGTTGTTTTCGCAGCACTCACTGTGTTGCAGGGGCCAGCAGACGAATCCGAGCCAACCCGACTTCCCGGATCGTGGTCCACAATCCGGGCGGAGCAATTTGAGAGTCTGCAGGCAGCTGTAGACGCGCTGCCGCCCGAGGGGGGTAAGGTCGTGCTTCCAGCGGGAACATTTGAGATCGTCGAACCAGTCGTTGTCACACGAAACGACGTGCTGATTCAGGGCAGTGGAACTGCCAGTCACATCAAAAACATCAGCACGGAGGGAACACCAGCGCTGATTCTCAGACCTCCGGTGGAGCGGTCCGATTCCGACGAACTCCAGTGGCGGGTGACTCTGTCAGATTTTCGTGTGTCAGGAAATGAGCAGAGCGGACACGGGATCATGGTGACTGATGTCAACGAGCTTTACATCAACGGGGTCACCGTGACTGAGAACGGAGGAGACGGCATTCATCTGGATCATGCCTACGAAGACCCTCGCATATGCAACTCATTGATGACTTATAATAAAGGGACCGGACTGTACCTCACACGCTGCCATGATATTGTCGTATCCGCGAACCAGTTTGAGGAAAATCAGGATGCCGTGAGATGTCTGGACAGCTTTAATCTGTGCATGACGGGCAACAACCTCGATGACCATCTCGGCGATGGTATCGTGATTGAGTACACATACGGGTCGGTGCTTTCGGGCAATATGATTGAAGAATGCCAGGGGACAGCGGTCGTACTCAATCGGGACTGTTACGGAATTACAGTGAGCGCGAATGTTATCGCACACAATATGGGTGGCGGGGTCGATTTGAGTGATGCCCACGGTTGTTCTGTGAGTGGCAACACCTTTACGCTGGTTAAGAAAGATGCGCTTCGTATCGGACCCATGAGTGGGCGAATCACGGTGACGGGAAATAATTTTTCCAACAGCTTTTTGGGTGCGGAAGGTGAGCGACAATATAAGAACCAGGAACCTGCCAGCGGCCTGGTGCTGGAAGGAACGAAGAGCGTGACAGTATCTGGTAACGTCTTTGCCGGACTCGCCACTCCGGCGGTTTCCGGGAATCGGCCCAGTCAGTACGTTCTGTTTGCCGACAATGTGATCGAGGACGCTGGAGAGGAACCGGTCCGTCACCAGTCGTTAAGCGGCATCGTGACAGACAATCTGGAAGTCCCGTAAGCAGTACACAACCCGAGCACGGTGTCCCAGGAGTCTTCTATCGTACGACACGACGGAGATGCAGGACTGACCCTGAAGTGTTGTCTGTAGTGACGGACCAGGGAGGCGTGTCGTCTGAATACGTCCATCGGACGGTCAGCTGGTCACCAGACAACTCGTAGACTCCGTGTGAAGACGAATGTGTTCGATTGCCTGCGTCACGATGTTTGATGAAAATTCGTTTGGGGACGTTGTCCGGCTGCAGTTGATATGTGAGCTTGGACCCCATCAATTCAGCACTAATAGGGATTTCGTAGCCCGGCCTGCTTGGTGCAACCGAAACCCAGTCACCCTGAATTGCTTCGTGATCGGTCATCGTGCAATTCGCCTGGTCAGCTGTGATTGAAAGGGCGGTGAGACTGATGGACACACATTGAAGCTCTGGTGTTTCTTTTTAGTACATCTGGCAGCGATCTGTCCACACGCCTCCTGGGTCGGCAACTGACAAACGTCTGTGACCGGTACCTAAGACGTTGCGGCACTTTCCGGACTCAATTGTCAACACTGAGCAGGGTTTTGTCAAAACGAGAGACGCAATTCGGTATGGAAATGTTAGACTGTGTGGACACGTTGTGAATGATTTCAGTGAATCTGTCATTGTCGTTCAGAACATCTGCCGTGCGGGATTCATAGCAGCAGCGCTGGAGATCGCCCATGAGCACAACTGGTTCATCCCTGCCACACCCACGGATCGCCCGTCGGGAAATTATTCAGAGCGGGGCAATCGGACTGCTGGGCCTCACGACGCAGAATGTCATCAGCTCTCGCGCTGTTGCCGACATGGAAATGACCCTGCCGGCGAAGAAGGTCGTCTACATTTTCCTGCCCGGTGGACCTCCACAGCACGAAACATTCGATCCCAAACCGATGGCCACCGCTGAGGTCCGGGGAGAGTTCAACGCAATTGAAACGGCCGTGCCCGGTATGCTGTTTTGCGAGCACCTGCCGTTGCTGGCACAACAGGCCGACAAGATCGCACTGTTGCGATCTGTTCATCACCACAGCAATGATCATATCGCCGGCACCACAATTATGACGTCGGGTGACACGCGCGTCCCGGCTCTCACACCTGAAACCAAAGAACCGGATACAAGTGATGCACCTGGTATCGTTTCTCTGGCAGGATACTTTCGACCGGGAGCCGAGCAATTGCCGGGATCAGCTGTGCTGCCGGAGTACGTCGGACGCGGCAGCGGTACCGGACAGACGGTCCCTGGTCAGCAGGGAGGCAGAATGGGGCGGCAGCACGATCCCTGGCTGGTGCAGGCGGCATCCCGGTGTCTGGGCTGGGGGCCCTGTCCAAACTGTTTCGACGACGGTGATGATGATGCCGCTTTCGCCTTCGGACTGCAACATAATCACACCGCTCCAGGTCCGGTGTTCGCGGCAACGTCATTGAATGTTCCACAAGGGGCCGATCGAATCCGACTGGACCATCGATTGTCGCTTCTGCATTCTCTGGAACGTCGTCGCTTCCAGCCGGTTGTCGGACCGGATGCCCAGGCTCATGACTCGTTTCAAGCCCGAGCTGCGTCGATGGTGACTTCATCTCGTGTACAAAAGGCGCTGAACGGTTTCACAGAACAGGACGATGTTCAGGATCAATATGGTCGCAACAAGTTTGGCTGGTCTCTTTTGCTCACCCGACATCTGCTGGAGGCGGGTGTCAACATGATTCAGGTCTCACTGGGCCGGAATGGAACCTGGGACCTGCATCGCCGCGCGTTTCCTCTGTTGAAAGAATCACTCCTGCCACCGATGGATCTGGCAGTGTCATCGTTCCTCGAAGATCTGCAGCAGCGCGGGCTGCTGGATGAGACGCTGGTGGTCATGTGTGGGGAGTTTGGCCGGACGCCGCGGGTTTCTTCACCTCAGCCGGGACGCCGTCCAGGTCGTGATCATTGGGGAGCACTGCAGACCATCCTGTTCGCAGGAGGTGGGGTCACTGGTGGGAATATTGTTGGTTCCTCGGATCGCATTGGTGGTTATCCTCATGAATGCCCGAAAACGCCGGGGGATGTGGCAGCAACGATTTTTGATGCTCTGGGGATTCCGCAGGATTCCACTTACCACGATATTACCGGACGTCCGCATCCCGTGTATTTGGGTTCCCCTGTCACCGAACTGTACATGTAAGCCGGGAACTGGCCTGGACGAGTCGACGAACGAACCTGCGACCTGCGACAGGAGCCGCCGTTGTGAAGAATCGACGGTTAGAGAAGACAGTTGAGTGGAAATCTTCTCAATCAGCCCGGCTATTGACCTGTTCCAGGACACGCAGCACATTCCCGCCGAGAATCCCGTCGGCTTCATCGGGACTGTAGCCGTGCCGGACAAGGGCTTCAGAAAATTCGCGCCACTGGGGGACGCTCTGGCAATGCGAAGCAATGGCGACGTGATCGATGCCTGCCATTTTTACGGCGTGGTCAATGTGGCGAAGATTCAGTTTTGTTGCCCAGACAATCGCGTCTTTCCGTTTTGCGGCGGCCAGTTCGAACGGATCGGAGAATCGATTCGCCAGCGCGCGGTCACGTTTGAGCCGAGCGTTCATTCGCTCGGAATTCGTCCGGGGAGTTGCTGCAAGAATTCCTGCGACTCCGCCGTTTCGTGAGATGGCGACCAGCATATCATCGCTCAAATCTCGCACGCTGTTTGACAGTGCACGACAGCGGGAATGGGAAGCGATGATGGGCCTTTGGGTGGTTTCCAGCGTATGCCAAAACGTCGCATCCGATGCGTGTGACACGTCGATCAGAATACCCAGTTTATTGCATTCACGGACCACGTCTCGGCCGAACTCTGAAAGACCAGGAGACTCTCTTAACTCTGCACTGGAATCCGACCAGGCGAATGACGCCAGGTGGCACAGCGCCATCACGCGGACTCCCCGACGATGATACATGCGCAAAACGTCGAGGTCGTTGTTGATCCATCCGCTCTTGAGCATCAGGAACAGTGCGATTCTGCCATCCTGCACGATCCGCATTGCATCCTCGACGGTCAAGGCCAGCGCGATGTGGTCTTTGGAAGTTTCGATTTCTTCCAATTGCTGGTTGATCGACTGTAAGACGCGTTTGACGACATTGTTACCGGTAAACACGTTTTCCCAGATGTCGACACCCGGTGGCGGGGCGACAGAATCAGCGTTGGGAGGAATTCGTACCAGGAGCTCTTCGGAAGTGACGGCCTGGATCACCACGCTGATATTGCCTCGTTCCAGATCCGTCAGATTGACGCAGGCAGAATAAGCATCCACGACGACTGAATTTCCGTTCAACAACACACTTTGTCTGTTGTCTTCCGCATTGTCTGTCGTCGAAATTACTGACTCAGGTGATTGTGTTTGTCTGGCGGCACACAAACCTGCTGGCAGGTATCCCATTTCGCCTGTCATCTGCAGGGTTGTTTTAAAAAATCTTCGTCGGTGCATGCTGTGTGTTCTTTCCACTGGTCTCAATTACGGAGCGTTCCATCCGCACCATTGCACAACCACGTGAAGGCGTTCGTATCTTTTCCTGGTAGCGAGGCCATGCGTTGGTCACGCCCAAAACTGGAACGCTCAACAGCGAGATCCGATGTTTCACCGGAGAGTAATCCATTTCGCCGATATCGGCTGCAGGTCGACTGTCCCGCGCAAACAAAAGGGCACGTTGCATCACGTGCCCTCTGATTTCGATATTTCAGTAAAGAAATCGAACTACTGGATTTCGAATCCCTTGATGTGTGAGTTGCTGACAGCCAGTTCGGTTAACATTTCCTTAAAGTCGAACTCTTCACTGACATGGAAACTGCAGAAACGATTCGGAACACTTGTTTCCAGTTTTGTCAAACCAGCGACTTGGCTTAAAGCGCCTCGAACTGAGGCTTCACAACCGCCTCAAGTCATTCCTGGCAACCTGAGTGTGACCAACTGCATTCCTTCTGCGACTTGCCCATCGACAGTGGAATTAACGCTGACACCTGTTGGATTGTCGGCAGTACCACCACAACCGCCCAACGTAAACACAGTCAATGCCAAAGCAACCTTCGTCGAACGCATCAAACACCTCCTGGAAGGAAACAAGAAGATTGCGGGCATGTTACCGCTCGCAAACACAATTTTATCGTTTGTAAATACGCTTTGCTGCCATCATTTCTGCAGAAACTGAGAGTTTTTTCAACGCACTATCAATTGACGACTCAGGAGCAGGATGTCTCCACTGGTTTTTTGAGGCTGTAGGAATGTGTCCACCCCACCGGGTTATGAAATAGGAGAAGCGTTCAATCAACTTGGTGGTGGGAAGAATCTTTCCAGCGATCGATCACTTGGTGGTTGTGTCAGGAATGATACAAGAATCAATGCAAATGCTGATGCGCCAATCATTCCGACACACGGCAGCATCCCATAAAACGAGTACTTGGGATTCTTCGCAAAATCTGACTGTACGAAAAAGTACACCCAGGTTGCCGCTGTGGCAATGACCGATGCCCAGGCGCCAGCTGCCGTCAGTCGTTTCCAGTAAATGGCGGCAACCGCCAGTGGGACCAGTGCCGAAAACCCGCTGAAACACCAGATGCCGAGGTCAAAGACCGCGCGCGGTTCCAGCAGACTCAGAACATACGTGATTGCCACCACCGCGACGACGAATCCGCGTGCAATCACGACGATCTGTCCATCGGTCAATCGGTCACGGCCGGCGTAGTGTTCGACAATGTCCTTCGTAAACATCGTACCAACGCACAGAAACTGACTGTCGAGTGATGACATAATTGCAGCCAGGATTCCGGCCGTCAGCAGTCCCGACAGCACAGGTCCGGAAAGTCTGGCAACCATCAACGCCAGCACGGCATTGGGGTTGGTTCCTTCCGGAATCAGCAGTGCGCCTCCGACTGTTGCTGACGTGGCCCAGATGCCAACCAGCACACACGGAGCCCAGACCAGCATAATGAAGATCGGATGCACAATGATGGGTAGCCTGAAACTGTCGACATTTATTGCTGTCAGCCAGTGCTGAAACAGGTGAGGAAACATACCCGCAGACAACGGCACCAGCATAAAACTGAAGAACAGGGCTGGCGGCACTTTGTCACGGGTGAGCATTTCGGGGTGTCGCTGCTGAACGTTCTGTGTCGCTGCCTGCAGATTGGCCAGCAGACTGTCCTGTCCGCCGATGCGGCTGGCGATCATCAGGAACGTGACGATGCCCAGAATAATGAATACGGACGTTTGAAATGCGTTGGCCCACGCGGTTCCGCGCATACCGCCTGCGAACACGTAGGCCAGCACGATCATGCAGATCACCAGCGACCCCAGCCACGGGGGCACACCGCCGTCGAATTCCGCAAATGAATTCGGAAAGGCACCGACCGTGACTTTCTGAATGACCGTTCCACCGCCCAGGACACCGATCAACAGGTAGGGGATGATCAGCCCCACCAGAATCGGAAACAGGAGCAAGCCGATGTGATTGCATTCAAGACGATCCCGAAAGAACTGAATTTGTGTCGTGTATCCGTGTCGGCGTCCCAGTCTCCACATCGGAATGCCGATCAAAAAGAAACACAGCGAATGGACGACAGCACTGGAAGATGCCATGAGTCCATACACTCCGATTCCAGTCTGGTACGCCTTACCGGTTGAACCCACAAGAGCGAAGGCGGTCATCGTCGTGCCGAACAGCGACATCAACAGCAGGAAAGGGCCAATCGAATGACTGGCCAGCATGTAGTCCTGACTGGTGCCTCGAAACAGTCGGCTGGACAGGAATCCCACCGTGATCAGCAGAACGAAGTATCCCGCTATGATGAACAGCTGGATCAAGTTTCGGATCCTCCTGCATCGGTGTCGGGCCTGACGTCGTCGGTTGGCCAGATCAGCTTTGTGGCCAGCCACCAAATCACCGCGGCAGCGATCGTCAGTCCGATGTGAAAGGCGAGGCCTGCGGGCAGGAATCCCATGACCAGTCGACCGTCTGACCACAGCCAGAAGTCCTGATGCAGAATCATCAGGACCAGGATCAACAGCCAGATGATGGACCTGACATTCATTCGTTCGCCCGTTCCACAACGGAAGGCGATCGTGACTGCATAAAATTGATTCCGGTAACAAACACAAACAGCGCAAAGGCAGTTATGTTGGTGGCCATGCCCAGATTGGTTTCACCGATCGTCACGTCAGGCGTAAGCAACATTGCGGCAGCGATCAGAATCAAAGTTCTCAGTTGCGCGTTGACGCGGCAGAAAAAATACCCGGCCAGACCGACCGACAGTGCAACAATGCCGACAACGGCCATAGAGATTTGCATGATCGCGGGTATCAATGCTGCGGGATCGCCCTGTCGGGTCATCAGAAGCAGTTCCGGTCGATAAACAAACATGAATGGAAGAGTGAATCCAACCAGCGCAAATCGAAATGCAGCAAATGCGGTGGGCATGATTTTTGATTCGGCAATACCGGCGCTCGCGTACGCGGCCAGTGCGACGGGGGGTGTCACCATGGACATCATTCCGAAGTAAAATATAAACAGATGTGCAGCCAGCGGCGGTACTCCCAGCTTGTTGAGTACCGGACCGATGAGCGTTGCCATCAGCAGGTAGCACACGGCCGAGGGTAGCCCCATTCCCAGCACGATGGAACAGCCCATGATCGCCAGCAGCGCCAGAAACAGACTTCGTTCAGCCAGCGGGATGATAGCGTTTGGAAAGGCGGTACCAACGCCGGTCAATGAAACCACGCCAATCACCACGCCCACACAGGCACTGGCGGAAACCAGCGAAACACCACCGCGGGCAGAACGACTGAATGCGTCGAGAATCATTGGACGCCACTGAATATTAAGCAGGCCGATCAGCAGCACGAGCAGCATGCCAGGAATGGCAGCGTCGGTCCATGTATCAAAATCTGACAGGACCAGTCGATCATCCGGCCGAAGCACGATGGCCACGGTCTGTGCCCAACCTGCTTCTGTGTTCACCAGTTGGTTCCAGTTTGCTCGACAGTACGCCACGATTCCTGTTACGCCGCCAAACATCAGCAGCGCAAACGCACGATTGGCGATGGAAACCGCCATGCGCGGGCTCAGAATTGTGAGCACCAGAATCAGCTGCAGTGAATAAGTGACGGCTCGAAATGGGGTCTTAAAGAACAGAAACGTGATCAGTGCTCCGAGTGCTCCAAAGAACACCAGGCCGTTGTACTGAAACAGTGAAATCGGCTCTGCCGTCGACTCGGTTGGTGCATCTGCTCCGACTCGGCGCGAATAGAAATGCACGAACAGCAGTATTGACAGATAGTACAGAATCGCAGGCACCAGCGCAGCTCTGGCGATCTGCACAAACGTCACATCGTCAATCAGTTCCAGCATCATATAGGCACCGGCACCCATGACGGGAGGAACAAGGGCTCCACCTGATGCCGCAGCGGCAGTGATTCCGCCGGCGATATGTGGTTTGAATCCGGCGCTTCGCATCATCGGAATCGTGAACGTGCCCGTCGTGACCGCGTTAGCCACGGCACTTCCGGACAGAGATCCCATGAGCCCACTCGCCAGAACGGCCACCTTAGCCGGACCGCCTGGGCTGCGACCAAACACGCGTTTGGCAAAGTCGACGATGAACTGCGTTGCACCGCTTATTTCAAGAAAAGCACCGAACACAACAAACAGAAATACGTACGTAAACATGACGCTCATCGCGATCGAGAATACGCCTTCCGTTCGCAGGAAACACTGTGCCGCGATTCGCTCCACGGAATAACCGCGATGTGGAAACAACCAGTCCGGCATACTCGAACCGTACAGCGCGTACGCCAGGAACGACCCGGCCAGAATCGGCAATGCCCAGCCGATCGATCGACGCGTGGCTTCAAGAATCAGCGCGGTCCCGGCAATGGCAACTGCAAAATCTGTTTCTGTGAATTTACCGGCTCGTGCAGCCAGGGTATTGCCCTGGTAAATCAGATAACTGCAGCAACTGACAATAGCCGCAGCCAGAAGGATGTCCACAACGCGGAGGGCTCTGACGTCACCGAGCTTTCTGTGGATCGGATACATCAGGAAGCATAAGGCTGAACCGAGCAGACAGAAAACGGATAATCGGGAAAGCGGTGAAAGCGCCCCGTAGTTCACTTCGTAGATGGTGAACACCGAGATCGCCACGCTGAGTGCGCCGACGAGAAATTGACGGACTCGGTCGATCATTCTCAGGATCCCTGACCATCTGCTTTGACAGCATCGTCTGAGGCACCATCAGCAACCGGCCAGATGCCGGCTTCGCTGTAATAGCGGACGGCTCCGGGATGGAATGCGGTCCCGGTTTCACGAACAACGTTCTTTTCACTAATGGCCCGTGCTGCGGCGTGCTTTTCGGCAATCGCCGCTCGGTTTTCCCATATGAGTTTTGTGATGCTGTAAACGAAATCTTCGTCCGCGTCACTTCGGACAATTAAGTGTGCTGATCCAACGTTCAGCCCCTCGAATGCCTCTGAATGGGTGCGGTATGTTCCGGCGGGGATTGTGGCCTTACTGAAAGACGGTAGATTCTCTACCAGTTTTTGCCGCTGTTCCTCACCATAAGGAACCAAAAAGATATCCATAGTGGAATCCGCATTCGTTATCGCGGGTGCTTTGAGGCCACCACCGATGAACGTTGCGTCTACCGAGCCGTCCTGCAGGAAACCCACAGACTGAGCCATGTTGGCAGTTCTTCCTTCAAAGTCGTTATAGGTTAGACCGTGTGCTTCCAGAATCGGCCGAATGAAGTACTCAAACCCTGCGCCTTCAGGACCCACAACGACACGTTTGTTTTTGAGGTCTTCAATGGTCCTGATGCCCGAGTCCTCTTTTGTCACAAATGTTGCAATCAGTGGAAACAAAGTCATGACAGATTTCACATCATGTGACTTCTCAAAACCGCCTTCTCCTTTGACGGCAAAATACGTAATCGTGGAATTTGCCATTCCAATCTGGATGTCTCCTGAATCCAGCAATCGGAGGTTTTCCAGAGTGCCTCCAGTCGATTCTGCCGTGACACCGCGCCAACCGGTGTCTGCCCGGTGCTGAGCCAGCACATCTCCGACCGCCGCTCCAACGGTATAGAACACGCCACCTTGAGGTGCCGTGCCAATACTGACAAAGCTGATCGAGGACCGACTGTTTCCATTGTCACTGCCAACCGAATCACTGCCAGAGTCTGAACCACCTTGGCCGCACCCTGTGGCGATCAGCAGGCCGAGACATATTGAGCAATGCAGGAATTGCGACCGAAACGCAGTCCGGCCGGGTTGAACAGGCATGGTTGGTGACTTTCAGGTGAAACCGGCCCTGATGATTTGACGGGTCGGAAGGTTCTTTTGCGGCGGCAAACAGACAACTCTGATGGCTGCACGTTCAGGCAACCGCGATCGTATCAGTCAGGGATGGGGGCTGCCAGTGAGTGAATCCTGCTGATTGATGAATCCCGCTGCCGCAGAAATTGTTTTGACTGTGTTTTTCCGGATTGACGTCGGTCATCTGAACTCACTCTGCATAATCTGTTCAACGGTCAACAGACGGAGTTCAACCCAGAAATAATCATTCTGAGAGTATGGAGTCGTTGGTGGATGTTGTGGTGTGTTCGGATTAGCCTTAATCGATGTCCAATCACCAAACCGACCTGCGGAAGCAAACTTTTTGCCGGATACATGATGCAGCGACCGAATCAACGTCAGCCGGAGTTTGATGTGTCGGCTGCTCCCGAACTTGCTTCTGCGTGGATGTACTCTGCCGATCGATACGATCAGATCCGTGAGGCGATCCACCAATGTCTGCCTGAGTTCGTGGCCTGTGTGGCAGCGTCCGGATCACTGGCCCGTATGGAAGCTCATGCTGGTTCCGACATTGATTTGATCATTGTGATCGACGACCGTTACAGGTCCGTGTCGGACACCGAAGCGACTGCTGCAGTTGCTCAGGTCTGGGATCGGCTGGATGCGCTCGGTGCCGCTCGCCCCAAAGCCGGTGGAATTTTCTCTGTGTGCGCACGCTGGAAGGATCTGATCGATCCGGAAATGAAAGGGCGCATCGATGAAAGCATTGTCACGTTTGGACATCGTATTCAACTTCTCATGGATGCTCAGCCGGTCATATTCGAATCTCAATTTTTAGAACTGCAGAAGGAGATCCTTGTCTGGTATTCAGAGACACGTGTCGCATCGATCTTTGAAGAGGCAGGGCCGTTTCACTGGTTGTGGCAGGATGTTCATCGCTACTGGCGCAGTCTGAGGTCTCGCACGTGCTGGCTGAATGCGGATGACGATGCAAAGTCACTCACTCTGAACGTCAAACTTCGATCGTCACGTTTACTGTTGGTCTTTGGATTTTTGAAGGCCCTTGACGCGTGTGACTGTTCGAGGGTGCCTCTCGAGACTGTCGTCGACGATCTCACTGCAATGCTGTCCAGGACTCCGGTGGAACGTGTACTGCTGCAACGGGAATCCATTGCCTGCTGGAACAGCATTTGGGAATTTATTCGAAACATGAGCGTTCACTCTGTGAGTCAGCTGCCGCCACAGATTCTGAGCGCCCTGTCCGAACTCGGCGCTGCGGTTATTGAACGGACCGGCAACTCGGTACAACCTGGTTACGGTCACCGTTGGCTGATGTGATTCGTGGTCAACCGCTTCGTTCGATGAATTCATCGTAGCGGCCGTTGCATCTGCATGGAATTCCGAGAGGTTTCTGAACTGACAACGAAACAAACCCGTTGAGTTCGATGATTCCGTCGGGAGCAAATCGGTAATGCATGGACGAGAGTGAGCCGTTCGATCAGGGTCTCGTCACGATTTGCCTGTTTCGAGAAATACTTCGCAATGATCAGAACAATGTGACTCCATTCGATACTCTCGGGGTTGAGCGCAAAGGACTTGCGCAGAAGAATACGTCACGGCAGGTTCGTATCCGTTTGACGCAGTCGGATACATCGTTCAGCGTTTTGCATGTTCAAAGGTGTTGTAATGTCCATCAGACGACCTCTTCTTCTGTTAATCACTGGTGCAGCTGTCTCAATCTGCTGCGGTTGTGGCAATTACAGCGAAGAGCCATCTTCCTCGACCGTTCTTCGGGATTTACCTCCGATTCCCGTAACTCAGGCCGAACAGGCAATGGAGTCGCTGAGACAAAATGTTCCTGATCCAGGTGTATCCGGTGTTTCGGAGGTCAAAGTGTCTGCGTCGCATATTCTGATTCCATACAAGATGGCTCTCAATAGTTCTGCAGACGTCACGCGGACGAAGGAGGAAGCGTTCAAGCTTGCTCAGGAAATAGCAGTTAAGGCAAAAGGACTCAGCACCAATTTCGGTAATCTGGCCAGAGAGTACTCCGAGGGACCCAGTGCTTCAGTGGGTGGTGACTTGGGTAATTTTTTCCCCAGTACAATGGCAAAGTCGTTTCGCGACGCGACACTCGCACTTGAAATTGGTGAAGTCAGTGACCCTGTGGAAACGCAATACGGCATACACATTATCCGCCGCAAAGAACTGACCAGTCGAAAGACTCGAATACCGGGCGTGCCGAACAAGGTGACCCTCCCGGAGGGTGCGGACTTCTCGCAATGACGTACTTCGTCGTCGGCATTGGTCAGTCTCAGGACACCGTCCAGCCATTTCAGCGTCACGGATTTATCGCACGTTGGTACTTCGTCCTGAGTTAACCACCCGTGCGACGACAGTGGCGATTGCCTGTCGCATCAGATCGTGATTGATCTCGTGAACATCGACAGGGTCGCCGATACCTCGCAGCATTGTTACCGTCAGCCGTCCGCCAAGATGCTGGCGAAATTCTTCCAGGCCCTTGAACAGTTGCTCGGTATCATTCAGTGCCCTGTGCGCAATCAACAATCCCAGTCGGTCGAGGCAATTGACGACCGCATCGGCATCCGAAGCAGGAAGTCCGTGTGCCAAAGACGAATAGATACTGTCAATCGCAACACCAACTGCCACCGCTTCACCATGACGCAAATCGAAGCCGGTCATTGCTTCAAGCCTGTGTGCAGACCAGTGACCGAAATCGAGCGGCCTCGCTTCCATCATCTCGAAAGGGTCACCGCCGCGGGTAATATGATTCAAATGCCAGCGCGCGGAATCCGCGATAATTGACCAGCAGGCGCTGTCGCGATTCTTAATTGCTTCTGTAGAAACACAAATATGGCGAAAGAAATCAGCATCCTTGAGCAGTGCAACCTTGACGGCCTCTGAAAATCCACAGGCGAAGTCACGGTCGCCAAGTGTACTCAACAGTGTTTTGTCGTTGATCACACCCCAGGGGACAGCAAAAGTGCCAACCCAATTCTTTTTTTGGAAGAGATTGATGCTGTTTTTGACTCCGATCCCTGAATCTGCCTGAGCCAGCGTGGTCGTTGGGAGCCGAATGAGTCGAATACCTCGATGTGCGATCGCGGTCGCAAATCCGACTGCGTCCAGGACGGCACCACCTCCGATCGCGACGACGTAGCTTCTTCGGTCGAGGTCCGCGTGGTTGAAACACTTGAGTATCCGTTCCACCACATGGACATCGTTCTTGACGTCTTCACCTCCGGGAACCATCTGAAGGTTTCCGACCAGATGGAGCTGATTGGGTTGCCGCTGACAGAATGCGTGGATGCGCTGAGCCAGCTGAGGATTGGCATGCGATACATGTTCATCGATCCAGAACTGGACGCGCGGAATTCTTCCCTCAGTCTCTGCTATTAATTCAGTCAGCGCACTTTCGTCCGACCCAAAGACGTCTGTTGTCATTCTCAAACGGTGAGTGAACTGGACGGAAAATGTGACATCGTTGGAAAAAGCTGTGGCGGACATGGAGTGAAAAGCCAAGTGATAATGTGGTGTCGCATCGTTCGGTTCGGATATTTGTGACAGATCCTGCGACTATCACAATTGCAACACTTCCAGACTGCTACAGCATAAGTGCCGTATGGTGACGCTGCCACCTTTCATCCGGCATGCCACTGTCAGACTGTCAAAGTCTGCAGGATTTTATCAGGAAATCGGCTGTTGCCAGGACCTGAGAACGGTGCGAAGGGCCGCACAGTCGCTGCAATCAGAACAGTCATATCCAGTTGGCCACGTCACCGGCAATCGCTGCCATTTACGTAAATCAAGGTTTCCGATTCGACCGAAAAACAGCACCAGTGTTACCCATTTTCGGGATGAGAGGTCAGGGCAATTCTCTGATCTTCACAATCCTCGGTTCCCTCTATGTATGTTGTTAGGAGAAGTGAAACAATGAAAGGGATTACTTTGACAGCTGCTATGGTCGTTTTGACCATGTCAAGCAGCGCTGATGCAGGCCTCTTCGGTCTGTTCGGAAGCAAGAGCAACGGCTGTGGCGGCGGTTGTTCAGAGCCAACCTGCTGTGCTCCTGAAGAGCCAAGCTGCTGTGCTCCTGCGGCCTGCGAGCCAACCTGCTGTGCTCCTGCGGCCTGTGAGCCAACCTGCTGTGCACCTGCGGCCTGTGAGCCGACTTGCTGTGCTCCTGCGGCCTGTGAGCCGACTTGCTGTGCTCCTGCGGCCTGTGAGCCGACTTGCTGTGCTCCTGCAGAGCCAACGTGCTGTGCTCCGGCTGCATGCGGTAGTGAAGGTTGCTGCAACACAAAGAAGAAAAGTTGGTTCAGTGGGTTCAAATTGCCCAAGTTCAGGTTGCCGAAGCTGTTCAAGAGAAACAGCTGCGGTGACGGATGCTGTGAGCCAAGCTGTTGTGCTCCTGCAGAGCCAAGCTGCTGTGCACCTGCAGAGCCAAGCTGCTGTGCTCCTGCTGCCTGTGAGCCGACCTGCTGCGCTCCTGTTGCTCCGAGCTGTTGTGCTCCCTGCAACTAATGTGAATGCGGCGTGAGGTTTCGCAGTCGATTGACGAACTTCGGCCGGCAGATGACAGAGCAAATTGTCGTGAATTTGTTCGGACCGGCTGTCAAAATCAGTAACTGATGCGAGTTAAGATTCTGATGTAGCGATCTGTTATAGTTGAAGTTCGAAGTTAAGGCGGAATCTTCCGCCCAGACGCTGGATGAGGAACGTGAGGAATCCTCGCGGGGGAACACACCGACAGACGACGAGTCTGTCAGAGTTCCACCGATGATCAGCATGGGTGGAACTGTCGGTCAATAATAAGAACGGTGACGAAGCCCCTTTCCTGGCGGCTCGTCACCGTTTTTTATTGCACGGCAAAAATTCACATGACCTCGGTGTCTGAGCACAGTACCCTAAGTCTCAGTACATTATCACTAAGGAGATTCGGTGAATTCTGAATTGAAGTCCTTTGAGGTTGCCTTCGTAGCCGGACCTGTCAGAATGATATTCTGCCATTTGTCTCAAGGTCCTGGGCCCACCTCTCATGCTCCTCAAGATTCTGCGCATAGCATATTTTTTTGTGTGCACCGGGGCGATTGCAGGATACTTCGCTTCCATTGGTCCGACGGACGATCAACTGCCGCAACCGATTGACAATCACCCGGTTGTGTCCGCGCTGGTTCTCCTCGCAATTACACAACTGGTCACTGTTGCAGACGTGTTGATCCGACGTAAGCGGATCGATTTGATTTCAGCAACATACTTTGGCCTGCTGATTGGAATTCTGCTCGCATATCTCACGAATGAAGCGCTGCTTCTGATTATTCCGGAAGGCAGTCCGTATCGTGGTACAACGGTGATGATTAACCTGCTGGTTCTGCCGTATCTCTGTGTGTCGTTACTGCTGCAGACACGTGATGATTTTCGATTCATCATTCCCTATGTGGAATTTGCGCGAGATCTCAAAAGCGGTCGACCTCTTTTGATAGACAGCAGTTCGCTGATTGACGGCAGAATCGTTGAGGTTGTGGAGACCCAAATTCTGGAATCACAGATGCTGGTGCCGGACTTCATACTGGCTGAAGTCCAGGACATTGCCGACAGCAGCGACAAGAATCGCCGCATTCGGGGACGCCGTGGGCTGGAAGTACTGGCGAGTCTGCAACAGTGTTCGCATATAGACGTCCGTGTCCACGAAACTAAAACGGCAGAATTTCGCGGACTGTCCGTCGACCAAAAACTGGTCGAGGTGGCGAAATCACTCCGAGCTGGTGTCATTACGAATGATTTTAATCTGAATAAAGTGGCCAGTGTTCAGAACATCACCGTGATCAATTTGAATGACGTGGCAAATGCGCTGAGACCTCAGTTTCTGCCAGGTGAACGTCTCCGTCTTCAGGTTATGCGGGAGGGTGACGGAGAGGGCCAGGGTGTTGGCTATCTTGATGACGGAACAATGGTTGTATGTGAGGGTGCGTCCAATATGATCGGTAAGGAAATCAGCACGGTCGTAACTCGTGTGCTGCAGAGCAGTGCGGGGCGAATGATTTTCTCAAAACCACTGCATGCCTCGAACAGTGGTGAATAGAGCAAATTTCTCCGGGTTGTTCTTACGCCGACATGAGCCAGACAGCCGTTGCAGGTCGTTTGAAGCGCGAACAGAAATACCAATGCTCGTTCATCGGGCAATGTTGTGAGCCGCTGGCCTGCGTTCAGCATGCCAATTGCCGTACGGTTACCGTCGTGTTGAATTATTGCGCGTCAACAGCATCAGGATCCGACAAATCGACACGGACCAGTTCCTGATCATTGCGGGCGAAGACGCTTTTCAGAGCAAATGCAGGATGTGACCAGACTGTCATTCGTCGTTGCACTTTTCGCGTCGGTGCGACCAGTTGTGATCGACTGACTTCTTTGTAGCCGTCAGTGGAAAGATGCGCGATAATCAGGTCGCCCTGCTCATTGTGAATGAAGAAGCGATCCTGATGACGAATGATGAACGCATTCCACCAGCGTCCTGATCCAGTGGCCTGGCGAGACTCCCATCGACGCTTCCCGGTCTGCGTTTCCAGACACCGAAGCTGCCCGTAACTGCAGATTCCAAAGATGTTTTGTTGATCCACCCACGGAGTCGGCATGATTGAATGCAGCCCATCGGTCTCGAGTTCACTGTCACTCGTGCCCTTCCATGCAACAACTGCGGTATTGGCTGATACGTTCAGCATCAGAGGACCGTTGTAGAATGCAGTCAAAAAGAGCTGTTCGCCGATTTTTCGAGGAGCCGGAATACAGAGTCCGGCCTGGATTTCCCAGGGGATCTCCCAGATCACTGATCCATTGTTCGGATCCAGTGCAGTGACCGCGGTCGGATGCCAGATGATGAGTTGGCGTCTGCCGCCAAATTCAAAGATCATTGGTGGACAGTAACCAACGGCGGGATCATCGAGTGCTCGCCAGACTTCCTCCCCGGTCGCTTTGTCAAGACAGACCACAAGCGCCCCGTCGGCGCCTCCTGCGAGTGTAATCAGATGATCACCGTCCACCAGAGGAGCAGCCGCCAATCCCCACACCGGCATGGCTGTGCCAAAGTCTTCGGAAAAATTCTTTGCCCAAAGGATCTTTCCACTGACGGCACTGAAACAGAACATATGGCCGACGGCGCCAATTGTGAATACGCGTCCGTCGTCGATGACGGGAGTTGCTCGGGGGCCTGCCGGATAGCTGACGCTGTACCTCGCTGCATGAGAGTGCTGCCAAATTTCTGTACCGTCCTTTGCATCCAGACAAAGAATCCTTTCATTGCGCTCGTTAGCCTGTCGATCGGTGAGGAATACTCGTCCGTCGGCGACAGCTGGTCCGGAATAACCTTCGGCTACAGGTACAGACCACATTCTGGGCAGAATCTCGGTCTCCGGAAGGCTGTCGACGATTCCTGTTTCTCTCCAGACAGCGTCACGTTGCGGGCCACCCCATTGTGGCCAGTCGTCGGCTACAGCACTGGACGCCAAAAAAATCAAAACAGACGTGATGGGATGTCGCACTGCATGATCTCCATTGAAGTCGAGTTCCGGAAGTATTCAGAGTAACAGGTGATGTTTCTTCAAGTTTAGCATTCGGCCGGATTACTCACTATCGACTGTTAACCAGAACGAGCGGCCATCTCTGCCGGAATCCGCAATTGCAGAGTAAATCTGAGCAGGTCGAACAGGGACGAACCGGCAATTCATGCCGACAGTCGATCTCTCCCGTGGACCGGCTGTGTGTTGCCGTTCCGGCACAGGCATTCAGCAGTTGACGGTGGCGGCTTCGATTTGAGAGAACTATCGACCTCATTCCACAGTCGGTCATTCTCTCCGTCTGTTCCACCCCGACTCAGACAGTCTCTGCGTCCGAATTCACTTCTGCAAACATGCCGATGTGAATCGATTTCACCGTCTGGTTTTTATCATGAAACCTACCCTGTTCACTCTTACGACTCTAATTGCATTGTCCGGATGCGCGACTTCACTTCTTGAAGAACGGGTGATCAGCGATTTCGTGACGGCACTGGAGGAAGAAAACGTTCCCGCAATGCGTCGTGTGGTTTCAGATGATTTTGAGCGTAAGGTGAGATTGTCAGATGATACGTTCCGGGATCTGAATATTGTCAAGCTGCCTAAAGGGGAGCTCGAGATTCTGGACATTGCAGAGCCGACGGATGAAAGTCGCAGTGTCATCGTGTGCGATGATGCTGGTAACAAATATAAGTTCGAGCTGATTCTGGACCCAGGGAATAATCGCTGGTCCGTCAATGATGTCGTCGTCCGCCAGCAAAAGAAGTGGAAGAAGGTACGCTCCAACGTTACGTGGCCGACCAGTCAGGTCCTGGACCTTGTGTTCAGTGTTCGCGAATACCTGGATACATGGTCGACATTTGAGCGTAGTCAGATACTCAGCAGGTCGTCCCCTGCGATGGCAGCTTCACTTGAATCAGTGCCGGAATCCTGGCTGCCGCTGATTACCAACGGAATTGCCGCTAACTATGACCCGGCACTGGCACGAAAGCCTGAAGCACAGTTGAACAATAATGCCGCTGTCGTGCGCATGCCCGTGCGGGGTGGATATCTGCTGGTGAGCGCTGTCCTGGTTGACAATCGCTGGCTGATGGATGATATCGAAATCCACAGTCGAAGTGATGCCGGACATCCAGGGTCCGTACGCCGTCAGGCAGATGCTGTTGGTAGCCTGGGTCGTTTTCTGAATGCTTTCTCATCAGGAAATACGCAGATGCTGCAGGACTCTTCCACACAAAAATTTTATGGTTCAACATTGCAGTTTGCAGATTTGAAACTGGTATCACTTCCGTCACCGGATCTCGCACCAAAAGAAGTCAGTATCCGAGCATTTTCAGGTCGTGTAACGATTGTCGTTCCGACAGAAAGTGAAATCGTTCGGTTCGATCTCGTTGATCCTGACCGGTCAGTTGACAAACAGATTGTCCGCACCAGTAAACCACGACAATTTTTGGTCGATGACGTCATTCTTAACGACAGGAGTCGTCGCAACGAACGGACACTCGGGTCTGTGTTTACCGCACCAGCCCGCGCGTCACTCTTTGTGACAGCAATGCAGGCACGTGATATCCAGATGTTGAAGCAGCTTTCCACCCGAGAGTTCAATGCGGCCGTTTGGGATCAAATTTCTCCGGAATTGCTCAGTCGAATGACACTTCCTTCGGCTCAGCTCAATGACATTGTACTGGAAGGCAGCAGTGTCCGCGGGAATCGTACTGAGTTGACGTACAGGACATCGAATGGTGTCGCGGTCCGTTGCCGCATGCTGGATCAGGTTGGTCGTCTGGCGGTCGATGACTTCCAGTTTCCAAATGCTCAGGATCAGATTTTGTCATTGAGAGTGCAGTCTGCTCTGCAGATTCCGGTCGCTGAATTTACTGTTGCATGGCGAGCAAATGATTTGACGGCTCTGAAGGAAGCATGTTCCATTAGATTCAATCGACTCGTACTGAACCATTTTGCCACACTGCCTGAGGATACGTTTCATCTGGGCGACCGTCTCGATACTGCGTTGAGATCCACCCGGGTCACAGAAGAACGAGCCACGGTCCACATGGGTCTGGCCTCGGTGGATACGGCTGAAGTCCATCTGATTCAGGAGCACGATCGCTGGGTAATCGACGATATTTCAATTCCGGACCGGGATCGTCAGACAGTTCGGATTCGCAACCTGCTTCGTCAGCAGGTTGCTGACAATATGCTGACACGCAGTGCCAAGCTGCGACAGACGGATCACACGTTAATTCAGGATCAACAGCAGGCGCAGCAACACCAGATCCGCGTCGCTCGTCCGGTGCAGAACGTTCATCACGCTGGCGGGTTTATGCCAAAACAAAAACCAGTGGTAACGGCTGGTTTAGAGGTATTTGGACCAAATTCCACAGATATAGCTAGAAAACTCAGTAATCCGGACGTGAGTACCGGGTTTCAATCGGGCGACTCAAACGCTGAACATCGCGTTGATGAGAGCGGAGCAATGCTGCCGGCAGCAGGTGAACGAACCAGTATGGGACGTGGGCTAGTCGAGTCTTTGGATGGAGACGCTGCTAGTGTTGACCTCGTGGATGACGATTCCAGCATCATTCCTGAGATGTTTGAATCCGTGCCTCGGCTCAAACCGGTTCCTCAGGTTCCCGACGGTGATCCGGTTGACGATGGTGAATACCTTCACTTCGGGCCGGGTATTCGTCAATCCGACTCCATTCCGACTGAATCGATCGTGGACCGAAGTCCATCGGTGATTTCAGAGATACTGGACCTCGGAAGGAACCCCGTTCAGGTGGATCCGTAGGGTCTGAACATCCGGGAGTGCGGGGCAATTCCTGAATTCGGCATGGTCGTCAACAACTGGATTTGGGCGATCGCTTATGATAGTGTGCAGCTTCCCACTGTCAGAAAGATATCTAGGTCAGTGCGCATTTGCGGTCAGGCCTGGGCGACCTGGGATAAGTCATTTCGGCAACACACTAACGGGCCTCGGCCTCACGGAGACAGAACAGACATGGCCAAAAGCCGACTCAGCATGCGGCGAGAAGTTGAGGCTGCGGACGCCGGTGGGAAGAAGACTCCAAAACGGAAAAAAAAATCCACCGTCAAGAAGAAAGCGACACGCAAAAAAGCTACGTCGCGTGCGCGTCGAACAAAAGATGTGGCGCCTCGCAGACGTCTCGTGTGGGTTGTTTACAGTAGTACGATGCGGGAAGAAGGTCGCTACCTTTACCACGAACGTGATAAGGCCGATGGAAAGCTTGAACAATTGATGGCGAGGGGAAAACGCCGCTACTTTATTCAACCTATCAAAGAGCCTCTGGATTCCGAAGGGAATCCGATAGCGGAAGAGACGGCCGTATCGCCCAAGTCAGCCCCTAAGAAGTCAGTGAAGAAGTCGTCCCCAACACTCGATGGAGACGCAGAAGATACGGGAGAGGCGGAAGAAGACGAGTGAGTCACACGTGGCCAGTTGCAGATCGAGGTTCTGGTCGCGGCTGATTCCAGTGATCATCCGGCTACCCAACCCGGATTTTATATAGCTAAAGTTTGCATTCGAAGGCCGTGCCGGACAGTTGCTGATGAGCGAACGATGCATAGGTCGGTAAAGTTGCTCGTCTCTGTCCGCAGTTCAAAGGAAGCCCTGGCCGCCTTTGAGGGCGGAGCCGATATCATCGATGTAAAGGATCCGTCGAATGGTTCCCTGGGCTTGGCTCAGTCATGTGTGATCGAGCAAATTACGGATCTGATCCACGCGAGATCCCCAAATATGATGATCTCAGCAGCGCTGGGTGAAGTTTCGGAATCGACAGTTTCGAATGCGGTCAATCTGAGTGCGGTCTCACATCTGACCCTGGTCAAGTCCGGTCTGTCCGGCCTTTTGTCACTTCCGACTCCCTGGCAGAAAGCGTGGCATCGATTTCGAGAGATGACAAGTCTCCGTCATTCGAAGACGCAGTGGGTTGCCGTTGCCTATGCAGACGAACGGAGGTCTGATTCACCATCTGTGATGGACGTGCTCGAAGAAGGACATCGGATTGGGTGCCCCTTTTTGCTTATCGATACGTTTCAAAAGGATGGAACAAGTCTGCTGGACTGGGTTTCTCAACGAAACCTGGACAGAATCAGACGTCGTACAAGAGACCTTGGGATGAAGCTTGCGCTGGCAGGTCAGATCACCACTGGACTTTTACCGCAGGTTCTTTGCTGCGATCCGGATATCGTCGCTGTTCGAGGATCTGTATGTGCTGACGGTCATCGTGGCAAAACCGTAACAAGATCGCGTGTCCGCAGTTTTGCGGCAATTCTCGGACAGCAGCAGCGACAATGGCAGCGGATGGAGAGCTGATTCATGCCGGAATCCACCACAGTCTGGAGTGTCAGAATCGGCTTTTAACATTGCCGACGGACAACTACGATTTATTTTGGCCCTTTGTTCTCTGGCTTCAAATGCGGAATATCCGATGACTACTCGCAGAACATTTCTTCGGCAATCGGTTGTGGGAGCCGGTGGCCTTGTCTCCGGTTCATCATTGCTACCGTCAGCGTCCGCCGCTCAATTGTCGTTACCAACATCTCTAAAGGGTCGTCTCTACAAAACACTGAAGATCGGAATGATCGATGTTCCCGGAAAATTGACAGACAGATTCAGGGCTGTCAAAGAAGCCGGATTTCATGGAGTTGAAGTCGAAACACCTCGTCTTGACATCTCCGCAACAAAAGAAGCGATTGCAGAAACGGGACTGCCTGTTGACGGATCTGTGATATCCAGTCACTGGGTTGTGCGTCACACGGATCCATCTTCGGGCGTGCGGAAAAAAGCTCTGGAGACGCTCAAACGTTCGTTGGAAGAGACCCACCTGGTTGGCGGCAATACGGTGCTGTTGGTTGCCGGACACGGTAAAGATGGTTCCGAAGCAGACATTTGGAAACGCTGTATCGACAACGTATCGCAGGCCATTCCACTGGCGGCGGAACTGGGAGTGTTCATTGCAATTGAAAACGTGTGGAACCACTTCATGTATGAGCACTCCGGTGATCGCAACCAATCGGCCCGGAAGTATGTTGAATTTGTCGATGAGTTGAATTCCCCATGGGTTGGAATGCAGTTTGATATCGGGAATCACTGGAAATACGGCAGCATGGGAGACTGGATTCGTCAGCTGGGCAAACGTATCGTCAAGCTCGATCTCAAAGGGTTTTCGCGAGCTCAGGACGAATTCGCCGACATCGGTGAGGGAGATCTGGACTGGAGTGATGTTCGAAGAGCTCTGCTGGACATCAACTTTACGGGCTGGGCCGCTGCCGAAGTGCGCAAAGGCGATCTGAACCGCCTGAAAAATATTTCGTCACAAATGGATCAGGTATTCGGACTGCAGGACGTATGAGCCATGTTCATACGCTGAAGGAGGCTCTGTCTGCACATTCGTTCACAGTGACCGATGACCAGCAGTCGCTTCTGCAACAATACTGTCAGCACCTGTGGAGATGGAACAGCCGACTTAATCTCACTCGACACACGAATTTTGAAGCATTCGTGACACGAGACCTCAATGACAGTCACCAGGTGGAGAAGCACCTGCACGCGGGCGAATCAATTCTGGATGCGGGAGCAGGTGGTGGGGTGCCAGGCATCGTACTGGCCATCCTGAATCCGGAAATCGTAGTGTCTCTGTCGGAAAGTACTCAGAAAAAGGCGACGGCCCTGCAGGAAATGGTTGCTCAGCTGAGGTTGCCGATCGACATATTTGCAGAACGAGCTGAAGACGTTTTGAACAGCCATTCTTTCGACACCATCACGGCACGCGCGGTAGCTCCGCTGAAAAAATTGATCCTGTTATTTCGTCCTCACCGGAATCGAATTGGCCGACTTTTGCTGGTCAAGGGCCCGAATTGGGCCCGCGAGCGTGACGAGGCCTATCATGCCGGATTGCTTGCAGGCATTGAGGTCCAGGTAGTTTCAGAATACACGACGAACGGCCGAACAGGACTCAGCGTTGTCCTGGAGGTCCGGATTCACTAGTCAATTCGTGAGCAAGACCAGATGAGTTTTAAGCTGGACTCATTGATCCTGTTCCGGCATTTTCTGCCGTGACCGACCGCTGAATCTGAGATTCCGTCCGAAAAACAGTCTTCATCACCCTACGCAGGAACATTGAGAAAACTCCTGTTTCGGTGAAATGCGAATTTCTTCTAAACTTTCATCTGTGGGGCCGTGTGGTTTTGGTGTCCAGGAAAGTATCCCCTGGCCAAAACTCCGTTCATGGAACGGCAAATGTCGCCGTGATTCGGCGTCTTCTGGAAAGGAATCCAAAAATGCAGGTCAGTCGATTAGGTTTCTGGGCCCATATGGTTGTTGCGGGGGTCGTATCGCTGTCTCTGATGCCTTCTGCTGTGGGTCAACGAACCCGTTTGAGCGCTCTCGAAAGGAATTTCGAGGAGGTGCTCGATGACACCGGTCGTCGAACACCCGGACTGGAAGACCTGCGGAATAGTGGTTTCAGCGATCAACCTCCCGTCGATCTTTCCCGAATTGATAAACGCCCGCTGATCAACCTTCTCAAAGAAGCCGTTGCCGAGGCAAGGATTCTCTACAATTCGCTCCGCAGCGATGCTTCGAGGAATCCGGAACTTCAACGCAGTCTGCGCGAAGTGGTTAAGATAAGAGGTATTGCATCTTACGCCGTAGAGGATCTCGAAAATGGCGAAGATCTTAATCGTATGTTTCCGGGAATACACAAGCTTAATACGGATTGGCGCCTCCTCTCGCACCAGCTGGGTCAATCACCGCGAATCAGTCGCAAGACGCTGGATATCGTCGATCGCATTGATCGAATCGAACGTTCAATGGAGGAGATGTTCCAGCTTTCAGCTCCGATGGATCGGCGAGCACTGGTTACGGAGTTTGCCGGACTTGAGGCGATGCTGGAAAATCTACTTGAAGAGCTGCAACTGGATCCTCAGAGTACGGACCGCTCCATTGAGCTGATTTACGACACGCGGAAGCTTGGACAACAGTCTCGCTATATTGAGGATCTCGTTCTGGATGGTGAACGATATGAACAGATAGTCCGTGAATTCAATCGTTTTTCGACACAATGGGAGTCACTGCTAAGGAATCTGCGTGGTATCGATAACAGGTATGTCCGCCGCAGCACGCGACGTATCGCGGACGGAAACAGCAGAATTAACGATCTGCTTTGGCTGGAGAAGTCCACGAATCGGGAACACCTGCACCAACTGGCCAATTCACTCATTACAAGTGTGGATGAATTTTTCACAAGGACTCCGCTGAAGCTTGTCGTGCATCTGAAAAATGTGGACTCCATCCTGGAAACTGCGCATGATTTCTATGGCACCGTGCAGCACTTCAAGCAAAGTGTTGACAACAATGATGACGATGTGACGCTTCTCGAAAATTACGGATATGTGGAGGAATACGGGAGCTCTTTCATTCGCTCGTTTTCCACGCTGCGTAGTTCGGCCGGTAAAGTGGTGTTGCAGGAAATTGAATCAAGCATTGGCTCGCTGCGTGCGGAACTGCATATTTCCGGCACGGTGGCGTCAGTAGATACACAACGTCTGGTCAGGAGAGCTGCGGCACTTGAGAACCTGGCGGACCATCTGAAATTCGATGTCATTCACTGGCTGGAACGTGACCGCGAGTCTTATCGGGCAGACGCCCTCAAGTCCATGGATCGATTTGTAGCGCGGTGTCGACGTATGCATCGATTAATGCAAAATCGACCAAACTTGGGTGAACTCCGACGTGAGGCAGCTGACCTGAACAACTCGTGGTCTGAGGTCTACAGATACCTTACTAGATGCCGGACCGACGATCGAAAGCATATCGGTGCATTGGCGCGGGACATTAATGCATTGCTCTATGAACTGGAAAGCCCGTTGCAGCAGTAATGATGCAGCCAATCAGGCGACAAATGTGCGATAAACCAATGAAGCCCGTCAGGTCAGTCTGTCGGGCTTTTTATGTTCCGGGTTCGGCCATTTCCGCTGAATTGGTTTGTGGCTGCCGGATATAAGTGTGTGGTAATAAACCTCATACAGGCAATGACTTAAGCCGTATACGTTGGGCTCGGTCGCTATTGACCGAGATTTTGGAAACGCCGTATATTTCATGTGGTCAGGTTCGTTTAATTTATGAGAGTGGATTGATTCCATTCCCATTGGCCGGTTTTCCTTCCGCTCGCGATTCTTACGGGCAGCGGCCGCAATTCTCTGTCTCATCCGAAATCTTTCCATTTTCAACACCGCAGTTGCCGTGTTGTGTTCTTTCTGTCGAATGTCCCCTCCACCGCGCCCCTGGCTTTGCCTGTTCGGTCTGCTGACTTCGGTCATGTTGACTTGCGGCGCATTGCGCGCACAGGAAGATCTCGCGGTTCAGGACAACGACATCCAGCAGCCGATTCAGGTTGAGGGACCCGTCGAGCATGTGTTTGATTACGGCGACGGGATCACAGCACATTCGTTTCTCGGGGGTGCCGTATTGACCCAGGGTCAACTGAGGCTGCGGGCGCAGACCATCGTGGTGTTTTTGCAGACGACTCCGGATGGTGTGACTGACGCTCGCGTGGTCGCGAAAGAATCTCGAGCCGTCCGTGGGCTACTTGAGCGTTCCGGTGAACGAAGTTACGTCTCCGAGCGTGCGATCAGACTGCAGTCCGTACACCCTCTGGATTCAAAGGCCGGAAGTCGCCATACGCAGAAGAAAACGGATTCGGTAGTCAACTGGGCACGGCCAATGGCGTATCCCGAAGAACGTAGTGAACGCAAAGATGTTCGGTTTACTTTTGCTGAGGATCCATTTTCGCTGCCGGGGCTTGGCACGACACCGATTCAGTCGACTCCATCCCGACGTATTCAGATTCGAAGACGATCCAGTCAGCCCTTTGATGTTCAGGCAGTGGAATCCAGCAGTATTCCGCCGGAAAATATTTACGTCATTACCGGTGGTGTTAACGTTCTCAGTGAGGGATCACAAATCTCCATTGACGGTCAACCCGTGTACACGGTTGTCGATCTCTCAGCAGATCGGGTGGTTATCTGGATGGAGAAGCCGGCATCCGATGCTCGGGATCTAAAGGATGGTCTTCCACTGCTGCAGGCGGCTGACACTCGATTTCAGGTCTATCTGGAAGGAAATATCGTGGTGCGTCATAGTCGAGGCACCATCGAGGCGTCACGGGCGTTTTATGATGCAGGTAGTGGACGAATTCTGGCACTGAACGCAGAACTGCGTGCTGTTGTTGCCGAAAGCGGACAACAAATCCGGATCCATGCTGAACGACTGCGCCAGTTGGCGGCCGACCGGTTTCACGCTCAAAATGCATGGACTACCACCAGTCCGTACGGCAAGCCAGGATATCGGCTTCAGTCGGAAAACATTTTTGTGAATCCCGGACCTCAAACGCCGTGGACCGGATTCAATCGCATCACGGGCGAATCGAAGTCCGGATCGCCCCTTTGGGTCACGGCAGAGAATTCACAGTTGATTGTTGGTGAAATTCCGTTGCTTTCGGTGCCCCGACTCACCTTTCCCGCAGAAGACCCGGGCATTCCACTTCGGCGGGTTTCCGCAAGACAGGATCGAATTTTTGGATTTCAGATAAACACGGTCTGGGACCTGACGAAGATCTTTCCGGTCACGGTGCCGCCACGAACGGAATGGGATCTGCTGGCTGATTACTACACTAAGCGGGGTCCGGCGATCGGATCTCAGTGGACTTACGATTTCCTGAATCGTATGGGGCAGGTTACGGGCGAAGGCAAAGCCGTCTATCAGAGGGATCGCGGTCGGGATGTTTTGAGTCGGGACCGACGTGCGCTGACACCGAAGGATGAAGATCGAGGGCAAATCATTTTCAGACACAGACAGAGAACCGGCGGCGGTGTAACTTTGTTCGGTGAAATAGGATATCTGTCTGATCGCAACTATCTGGAACAGTTCAGCGAGATTGAATTCGACGAAGGCAAAGATGTCGAAACGATTGCGGGAATTCGTCAGGATTCCGGTCCCTTTAGTTCCAGCCTGTTAATTCGTCCAAAGCTGAATCCGTTTGAGACAACGACGGAGTGGCTGCCTCGCGGTGATATCTATAGTTTTTCAGTGCCGTTTCTGAATGACCAGGCCTATTGGAGTTCGCACAGCAGTGTTGGTTACGCTCATCTGGATCCAACGAGTCTTCCAACAGATCCAGCGGATCCATTTTCACCAACGCTGCTTGGCACGCCGTATGTAAGGGATGCGGATGGAATCGTCGCCATGTCACGACACCGAATTGATGTTCCGTTCATGCTTGGACCAGTGAATGTCAATCCATGGGTCATGGGAGAAGCGGCGTTTTGGAATGAAGGCCTTGTGGCTGGTGATATCGGGCGGCTCACCGGCAATGTTGGAATCAGGGCGACACTTGCAGCAACAAAGGTCATGCCGTTCGTGCGTAGCCACCTGTTCAATGTGAACGGTCTTGCGCATAAGAGCGAAAATATTGTTGAGTATTCCTATGTCGATGTGTCGCAGAACCTGGGCCAGATCGCACAGTATAATGAGATCGATGAAAACTCTCAGGAACGACTGCGTAATCGAGCCGTGATGCAGATTTTCCCGGGACTGGTGCCTGCCGAGTTCGATCCTCGTTTCTACGCCATTCGTAATGGCGCCGGATTATGGGTCAGTGCTCCTTATCATGAACTGGTGGAAGATCAGCAGGTTGTCAGGCTGCGTTGGCGTAATCGTCTGCAGACAAAAGTGGGCCCGGAGCATAATCCCGGGATTCGTGACTGGATGATCTGGGAATCCGGAGTGTCATACTTTCCGGATGCCGGAACGGATAACTTTGGCGAAGACTTTGGGCTGTTGTTTGGTAACTATCGCTGGAATCTGAACGATCGAACGAGCTTTCTGGCGGATGGAGTCTGGGATTTTTTCACCAACCGACAGAATTACTGGAACGTTGGCGTACTCAACCAGCGAAGTACACGCGGGAGTGTCTACCTCGCGTACCGGCACGTGGAAGCGCGAAACTTCCTCGACAGTGAAATTGTAACCGCGAGCTACAGCTATCAGATCAGTCCGAAATGGATTTCTACGGCAGCGGTTGCCTACGACGTAGGTCAGGAGGAATCTCGAGGTTCGTCACTGACCCTGAGCAGAGTGGGACTGGATTTTGTGTTTCACATGGGCTTCGGAATTGACACGAACAAAGATAACGTCGGAATTGCCTTTTCCATGGAACCACGATTGGGGCCCCCGTCAGCCACGAATCTTAGCTACCTGCTGGGTCTGCAGTCGCGGTAGTCTGCACACCGCAGTATGAGTCGGTTCATATACGGTCGCCGTGCAATGATTTCAGTCGACAGTGGGATTGGATTCTGACAACTGCTGATAAGCATTTAGTTTCAGTGGAATGTCGACCAATGCTGTTTTGCCGGCCATTACGAACAGCATCAGGATCCCGATCAGGCCAAATCCAATGGTGACCGGATGATTCACCTGTTCCCCCATGATGTCCCGTGAGCTGGTGAGCCACAGCAGCACTCCCGCCACCAGCGGTGCTGCAACTACGGTGACCGCCTGAGCCGCGATGATTGTTGGTGTTCGATCAAAATCAAACATCAGTACCGCGAAACCGACAAACAAACCGGTCAGCAACACAGCCGTCGTCATGATTTTGGGTCCGGTATCTTCCGGGTTGCTGCCCAGTCCGAGGCCGTCCGAAGCCATAAAACCGCCAATCATGGAGTTCACCAGGAACGACGAATATGCGGCGCAAAACAGTCCCACACAAAAAATTGTTCTGGCTGTGGGACCGAAAGTAGTTTCCAGGGAAGTGGCAACTGAGACAGGATTATTCAACTGAACGGACTTGCCGGTATAAAGACCAGCAGCAGCGGTTGACATCAGGATCAGCGTAATCAGGAACATAACGAATGATCCGACTCTGGCATCAACCAGTCCGCTGCGGAGGTCTGCCAGATTCCATCCTTTCTGTCTTACGAGGTATGCCTGAAAAAACGCGGCCGCTATTGCGAAGGTTGTTCCGATCAGTCCAAGCACTGTCATTGTGTCGACCGACCTGTCCAGTGAGGGAATCAGTCCTTTTCCCATTGCAGCCAGATCAGGTCGGAGTCGAATCAGATTAATTGCAAAGCAGATCAACATGAGGGCAACAAAGAATGCCATTGTCTTTTCAAGCAGCCGATACAGGTCTTTGAAGACAAATAGAAAAGAGATCGTCAGCAGATTGAAGACAACAATCAACCCGGTCAGGATCGGTTTTGAGTGGATGAATGTCTCAAATGCAGCAGCAACTCCAATGTTGTTGCCCGATTGAAAGGCGGCTGAGATGAAAAATATTCCGGTGCCAACGAGTACGGCCAGCCAGTTTCCGGCTTTTTTACGAACGTGGTCGCACGGAGAACCGGTCGCAGCGACCCCCAGTTTGGCCCCGAGTGTCATAAACAACATCATGAATGCGACGGACACCACGACGACCCAGAGCATTGAATATTGTTCGTTGGCTCCAATTTTCGAACTGGTCATGATGCTGCCTGGACCGATGACCACACATGCGGTGATCAGTCCAGGGCCGATCCGACGGTACCATCGCCGTGATGTTATTTGATCGGCCATGTGTAATACTGTCCTTTTCCGGAGGAGCCGATCGCGCAGCCTGAAATCTGCAGTGCATTGTCCAAAAAACGTAACCAAACTTCAGGACGAGAGTAAACGCCATCGGACAGCATGTGCTGAAGCTCTTCGATTCAATCAACCGGCGAATTTGAGGTGTCAGGGGCGTTCGACAGGCGAGATCACCCGGTCGACAAGAAAGCTCCAGGCAAACGATGACTCCTCTAGCAATGTAAGCCGCGAAAATTCGCTTCAGTCTGCTGACTGCGACTGACTGACTTTGTCAGAAATGTCGTGACGCTTCCAGCAACGATCCCAGTGGATTTTTTCTGTGGCAGCGTACGCTGCTTCTTTCGCACTTCGAATATTATCTCCCATCGCGGTCACTCCCAGGACCCTTCCACCCGAGTTCAAAACAGTGTCTTCTTTCTGAATCGTTCCGGCGTGAAACACCTTGGTATCCGGCAGGCGATCCGCGTCACGGAGTCCGCTGATCAAATGACCTTTTTTATAATCACCAGGATAGCCGTCAGAAGCCATAACAACACACACGGCGGGGCGTGGATCCCACTCCAGTGATTCCATTTCAGCAAGACGTCCGTCAGCAGCGAGTGACAGTACCTGAGCCAGGTCAGATTTGAGCCTCATGAGTACTGGTTGAGCTTCGGGATCACCAAATCGGACATTGAATTCAAGCACCCTGGGGCCCTGCTGCGTCAGCATCAACCCCGCATACAGAATGCCCGAAAACGCACAATCCTGAACCTTCATTTCATGAACCGTGGGGACGAGGATCCTGCGGATGATTTCGTCCATCATTTCATCAGTCACGATCGGTGCCGGGCTGTACGCGCCCATTCCTCCGGTATTCGGTCCCTGATCACCATCGTGGGCGCGTTTGTGGTCCTGTGAAGTGGCCAGTGGAATGATGGTGTCACGATCGACAATCGCCAGAATGCTGGTTTCCTGACCGACGAGTACGTCTTCGACAATGATCTCGCGACCGGCGTCACCAAATTGGCCATGTTGGAGCATCTCCCTGGCCGCTTCGATGGCTTCGCCTCGGCTGTTGCACATCACAACCCCCTTTCCGGCGGCAAGACCATCGGCTTTGACCACCAGTGGCCCCTCTTCCAGCGAGTCGATCCAGGTCGCAGCTTCTTCCACTCGAGAAAATGCTCGATAGTCTGCCGTCGGAATTCCTGCGCGGCGCATGATGTCCTTGGCGAAGACTTTGCTGCCTTCGAGTTGCGCTGCTTTTTGTGATGGTCCGAAAATCCTCAACCCGGCGGACTTAAAGTCGTCGACGATGCCGTCAACGAGCGGTACTTCCGGGCCCACAACGGTCAAATCGATATTATTTTCCTTTGCGAATGTCCGGAGTGGTCCAATTTCCGTCGCCGGAATCGGTACATTCTCGCCATCCGCGGCGGTCCCTGCATTTCCCGGTGCGCAGTAGACCTTTTCAACGTGAGCCGACTTCGACAGCTTCCACACCAGTGCGTGTTCACGCCCGCCGTTCCCCACCACAAGAATTTTCATCACGATAAACCCAATTGCAATCAGACCTGCAGGATCAGTAACACATCCGCGAATTTACGTGCCTAGTGGATATTCGATCACTGACAGGACTGTGGCGCACAAGAAAACTCGCGGCAGATTACCGCGAGTTGTACTGGATTTCGAGCTGTCGAATCCTAAGAACGGACATTCCCAACGGGGACATTCTATAGTTGACTGACCGCCCCCGGTTTGCCCGAGTTTTCAGCTTCTTCCATCTGAGGTTCCAGGAGGAACGGGAACACTCGTACGGGAGGCCCGGGAGTGTGCTCCGTTTTATAAGCCAACTGAGCTGCGCGATCCGCTGCAAACTGAAGTCGAGTGAATTCCAGTCCACAATACGCGTCCAGGTCAGCTTCCGCCGCCACATCGGCAAACATCTCACCCGCTGACGCAGCGTGACGTCGAACACCGTGGATACTGCGTTCTCGAACCTTAACGCCGGCTGCCGACAATTTGATGAGTCCTTTCAGAAAACGCCCCACTGTCGTGTCAGCTCCTGAAACGCGCCACAAACGTTCCCATTCTTCATGGGCCTCCCAGTAAAACCCCATATTGAAGAAGTCGATTGCCAGCAGGAAATTTCGATTGTCACCCCAGGTTTCGTTGCACAACGCCTTTGGTCCACTGCCCAAAGTGTGTTTTCGGCCGTAGCTGTGGCCCTTAGGGTCGCGAATTGGATGAGGCAATCCGGATCCAGGGTAAAATGCGTAAACAGGGGGGTTAACAGACGGGAGCAGACGGGAAAACTCCTCATCAGCCTTAATCATAGTTCAGGCTCCATTAAATGAATCAGGTGTTCTGGTTCCAACAACCACAGCCACTCTGCCTATCTCGTGAGCAAAATGAAACAACACGGATTTGGCAGGCAGGGATTGGGTTCGAAGGAACGAGATCTGTTGTTCAGGACATTTATTGTGAATTATTGGACAAATTCAGACACAGAATTTACCGCGATTCCGGACCACTTCGAGTACTTCTTTGGTGAAATCCTGGGATTCCGGCTGTTGACCGCCCTGAATCCGAGTTGATGGACGAACTCCTCCAGATTTCCCGATCGGTCAGGTCACCGGATATCCTGGAGAAAACCATTAGTTGTTGATTGGCTTTAGTTGTCATGACATAAGAAACGGTACAGATGACCGGTTTCATCTGTGTTCCGTGATAAACGGCTCTTCGGAAGAATGAATAGGCCCCCATCCCGAAGTGATCTGCAGAATTCGCAACTCATGTTTCGGTGTCAGGCTGTGTCCAAGCGGGAGTCTGATACATTTTGCGGACAATGGGGTCTGCAGCCGGTTTCAGACGCATCCACGTATTCGGCTGTCAGTTTTACTTCAATGAGTTGACAGGTTGACATGACTGATATTCATCGACTGACCCGAAACCTTCATCGTCGAAATGACTCCCGGATTGTCCTGTGTGTAAGTGATGGCCTGGGCGGTCTACCGATGCAACCCGGCGGCAAAACGGAACTTGAGACTGCTCGCACGCCCAATATGGATGCACTGGCCCGTCGTGGCGTCACGGGGTTGAGCGTGCCTGTCTTGCCCGGGATTGCCCCAGGGAGTGGTCCCGGTCACCTGGGTCTGTTTGGGTACGATCCTCTCAAATACGAAATTGGCCGCGGCGTATTAGAAGGACTGGGAATCGACTTTGACCTTGGCTCCAACGATGTGGCAATTCGGGGCAATTTTTGCACCGTCGACGAGGACGGAATCATCACCGATCGACGTGCTGGGCGGATCAACAGTGATATCGGTGCCCGACTTTGTGAGAAGCTGGACACAATTCAGATTCCAGATGTGGAAGTATTCGTGCGTCACGTCAAAGAATACCGACTTGTTGTGGTATTCCGAGCACCTGGACTCGGCGGTGATGTCGACGACACAGACCCGCAACAGACGGGAGTTGCACCGATTCCACCGCACGGAAACGACGATGCTTCAACGAAGACGGCAGGGATTTGTCGATATTTTCTGGATCGTGCTGCTGAGATCCTTAAAGAGGATGCACCCGCCAATCTGCTGACAATGCGAGGCATTGCAAAGAAACCGCCGATACCGACGTTCGAAGAAGTCTACGGAACCCGAGCGGCAGCAATCGCCGTGTATCCCATGTATCGGGGACTCGCGCGACTGGTCGGTATGGACGTACTCGATGCAGGAAATACTCTCACCGATCAAATGACCTGCCTGGAACGACACTGGGACGAATACGATTTTTTCTTTGTCCATTTTAAGTACACGGACAGTACTGGTGAGGACGGTAACTTTGATGGCAAGGTGCAGCGAATTGAGGATCTGGATTCGGCGATCCCGGCGATGGCTGCACTGAATCCCAGTGTGTTCATTTTGACAGGTGATCACAGTACTCCGGCTAAGATGAAGTCTCACAGCGCACATGCCGTTCCAACATTACTTGTCGCCGACAACTGTCGATATGACGGATCCGAATCGTTTGGCGAATCTGTTTGTCGCACTGGTGAACTTGGACAATTTGAGTCGAAGTATTTGATGCTGCATGCGTTGGCGCATGCGGGTCGACTGGACAAGTACGGTGCCTGATGCGAGTGCCGTTGTAACGATTTCGGAAGTGTATTAACCGGTGCATCAATTGGACGTTCGTTGTTAGCGCGAATACAAGCTCAAAACGCAAACGAGTGGGATAAACATCTTTGCGTGCGGTGTGTGCTGGTATGTGTTGCGATTTATGTCAAACTGGTGCTGTCCCGTTAACTTGAGTATTTGACTCCACAGTGCTGGTGCAGGTGAAAAAGACTGCAACGCAGGAGACCGTTCCCAAATGATCAGGGGCATTGGCACGGATATCGTAGAGATCGAACGTATCCGAGGGATGCTCGATCGTCACGGCGATACTTTTTTGCAGCGTTGTTTTACTTCCGCTGAAATTGAATTTGCCCGCAAATACAAAGATCCGGCAGTGCGATTCGCTGGTCGCTGGGCTGCAAAAGAAGCGGTTGTGAAAGTGCTGGGAACCGGATTCGTCAGAGGGATTACGTTTCACGATGTTGAGGTATTGCCGCTTCACACCGGCCAGCCATCGATTGAGTTATCGGGTCAGGCAGCCGAGCATGCGGCAATGCAGCAGATTGAGACGATTCTCATCAGTATCTCACATGCGCAGCTTTATGCGACAGCGACAGCAATTGGTACCTAGTGACACGGGAAACGGTGACCCTAACCCGATTCAAATTGAGCAGACCTGTGTCCCTGATCGGTTCTCCGGCGGTCAGGGACGCGGTGCTACTGATTGATTTCAACGCGTTTATCTGATAAAATAAACGAAACAAACCCACGTGTCTCGAAGTGGGTACAGGCCTCGCATCGTCTGGCAGGTTATGGGTTAACTTGGGTGATACAGATTCCTGCCGTGAGAGCAAATGCACATCGCGGCCTGTCCGCTTGCCAGGTTGGTTCGGTAGGGAGATTTGAAAAAGTCTGTTTACTCCCGATTGTTCACCTGACCGTATGTTATGCCGGAAATTCCGGGAGTTTTTCTGATGCCTGATTGCTCCTGCATGGCATAATTTGCAGTTGCTCCTGTACCGATTTGGGAGGAATGACATCGCCGCTTTCTCCGGTCGCAGGTCATCCCTGTCCCAGTTTGGAAACATCGAGGCGTAAACTGGAAATGCAATTCTTTTCGCTGATGGTCTCCTTACCTGATTGGCTGTTTGAAGCGGCCTGGCTGCCCTCTCCTGGGAATCAAGGTCCGTTAACCATCACTCTACTGAGTGTGTTCACGGGGTTGGTGATCTGGCAGGTTTTGCTTTGGTGGTGTTTTCGCCACCGGCAGCGTCCGTTTCAGGTCCAATTGAGTATCAGGCGGCCTCATTACATCCAGGCCTGTTTACAAACATGCCTTTACCTGTATTGGGGCCTCCATTGGCACGAAGTGCGAAGTTACGCAGTTCTGATTGTATTTCAGCTGTTGTTTGCTTACCTGTTTGAAATGCTGCTTTCATGGTCGCGGCGCAAAGTGTGGCACCTGGGGTTTGGACCCTTTCCGGTCGTATTGAGCATCAATCTGTTCATGTGGTTTAAGCCGGATTTTTTCATCTTTCAGTTCTTACTGCTTGCACTGACCTATTTGGGTAAGGAATTTGTAACGTGGAAGCGTAACGGGAAATCGACGCACATCATCAATCCGTCGGCCTTCTCGCTGTCGTTGCTGTCGGTCGGATTGCTGGCCACTGATTCAGTTGACAAGACGTTTGGTCTCGACCTCATCTGGTCGTTCTATCTGCCGGCCAATTTTTACGAGGTCATTTTTCTTCTTGGTTTAGTTGTTCAGTTTCTCTTCTCCACAACTTTGGTCACATTTGGAGCCGTTCTCGGTCTGTATGGGATGGTTGTCGTCTCCGGTTTGATTTACGGCAGCAGCGTCGTCATCACACCCTTTGACGCATCCGTATTCCTGGGGTTGACATTGCTGATCACCGATCCCTCGACTACTCCGCGTACTAAGTTCGGCAAGTTTTCGTTTGGACTGGCCTATGGTTGTGTCATCCTGTGTACGTTTTTTGTGTTGCGTTATCTGCGTCAACCATCGTACTTCGACAAAATCCTGGCGGTTCCTCTTATGAATCTGCTGGTCATGCCGTTCGATAGCCTTGGTGTTCGAGTACAGGGCTGGATAAGCAAAAGCTGGAGGCCGGTGGCCCGCTATGTATGGGCCGTCTCGATGTGTGGTTACGCTGTATTAATATTTTCGATCCTGCCTTCGCTGAAAATGCCCAATCCCGATTTCGTAGACCCGTTGCCTCATGCTGCAATTCGTGTCTCGTTCCCGATGAGTGAGTTACGTGCGAAATACATTGCCCTCCACCGGCAATACCCGGAACTCGACCAGCCGTTCAGCTTTAAGAGTGAGTGGGCCCACTTAAGAAACGCCTACAAGTTTGAGCCTGTTACTGCTGAAGAGTACAACAATCTCGGAATGGCCTATCTCGACTTATCTCAATCTGGACAGGCACTAAGCTACTTTGAACAGGCGGTGGACATCGATCCATCCCATGGCCCCTCTCAATGCAGTCTGGGTAACCAGCGGTTCCAGCAGGGCGATATCGAGGCGGCGATCGTCCACTTGCGTAAAGCGATACAGATTGATGAGAAAGACGCCACGGCTCATCGGATTCTGGGCACGGCTCTGTCAGTCCAAGGCGATTACATCGAGGGAGTCAAACATCTGGAGCAGGCATTGCAATTCAATGCTGCGGACGACGATGGACATCTGATCCTTGGGACGCTGCTCGCGGCCCACGGGAAGCTGGATCAGGCAATCATCCATTTTCGCCACGCGGTGGAAATTAATCCCAACCTGGGGGGGGCACACTACAATCTGGGCAAAGCGCTTGTCAGTGAAGGAAAGATTGATGATGGGGTCAGGCACCTTTACAAAGCACAGAAACTCCTGCCGGGTGATCCCGAGGTGAGCAAGGAGTTGCAAAATGTGCGACTGGTCAAGAGCAGGCAACGGTTTTGAGACCGAATGATTTTCGAGTAAACCGATCCGGGAGCGGCCAGGGTAAAGATAAATCGCTAACGCAAAGGGGCAAGGATGCGATCAATTCTTCGGTGCAGATAGCGTTCTGCGACCAGGTTGTTGGCATATTGCGACATGTCAGAGAACACCGTCTTCAATGACACCATTCAGCATGGAATATCCAAACCAGACGATTGAAGACATTGCGGAACTCAAAATCGTTGTTCTTCCTGCTGAACTTGCGTCACCTGCCGATCCGACTATATAGTGTGTTGAGTTAGCGCCCGCATGGTGCATCGGAGAGATGGCAGAGTGGCCGAATGCGCATCATTGCTAATGATGTGTCCCTGGAAACGGGGACCGCGGGTTCGAATCCCGCTCTCTCCGCATCGAACATTACGCCTCTGGCGGTCCTGACAAAGTTGTGAAGTTTGCAGGACTGACTGGCCTGCCTCAATCTTTCTCTCGTGGACTTTGGGAACTCGCGTTGGGTGTGAACCTGGCCTGTTTGGCGTATCAACACGGTTTGTCCTGAACAAAGAGACAGGCGTTGGGCCACCCCGTGTTGTAACTGGCTGATATCAATTTGTTCGATTCAGCCAGTCTTTGTTTCCTTCGTCATCCGGATCAAGGCCGGCGATGCGGAACGGTTGGCGATTGTGAGAAACATACTCCGCAGTTTGCACAGCATTTGACGTGGGGTCGCAGTACGCTCCACAGGATGACGTTGCGCAAAAGATGTCCGGACTCTCTATGAGGTGACCCACATCTTGCAACGGCGATATTCATCGTAGACAATGGACAACTCGCGACAATCTTCTTTCTAGTCGACCTTTCACCGTCGCAGGCTGCCTCTCATGCGTTTGATCCTGCCTCTGCTGACACTGCTTTCGAGTTGCCTGATCAGCGTGTCGCCCGGACGCGCCGCCGCTGACCTCACTTATGAACAGCACATTCGTCCTATCTTCCGTCAACATTGTTTTGACTGTCACGGTGCTGAAGAAAGAAAAGAAGCCGAACTTGACTTGCGGCTCGTTCGCTTTATGACGGACGGTGGTGAATCCGGTCCGGCAATTGTGAGTGGCGAGCCCGGTGACAGCCTGTTGATTCAGCGCATTCGTGACGGTGAAATGCCTCCAGGTGAAGCCAAAGTCAGTGTTGAAGAACTGACTCTGCTGGAACAATGGGTAGCGGCTGGGGCAAAAACCGCGAGGCCCGAGCCGGAATCGATTGGTCCCGGCCTGGGGATCACTCCGGAAGAACGATCTTTTTGGTCCTTTCGTCCGATTGAGCGACCGAGGGTTCCTGTACATGATGAGACAAGTCGGGTGCGCACTCCGATTGACGCCTTACTGCTTGCGGTGATGCAGCCTCGTGAACTGCACTTTTCGTCGGATGCAGACAGAAGAACACTGATGCTGCGGGCTTATTTTGATCTGATCGGACTTCCGCCATCCGATGAGGAAGCGGATGCATTTCTGTCTGATGTCGCGCCTGGTGCCTGGGAACGACTGATCGAGCGTCTTCTTCGTTCACCTCATTACGGAGAACGATGGGCGCGACACTGGCTGGATGTCGCCGGTTATGCTGATTCCGAGGGGGCCGGGGCCGATGCAGATCGTCCCTGGGCATGGCGATATCGGGATTACGTGATTCGTTCGTTCAACCAGGACAAATCGTTCGATCAGTTCATTGTTGAACAGCTGGCCGGGGACGAACTGGCCGGACCAAAGAACGGAGATTTCACCGAGGAACAGATCGAGTTATTGATTGCGACAGGGTTTCTGCGTACTGCCGCAGATGGAACCGGAAGTGGAGACAACGATCCGAGTGGCCGCAACCAGGTTATGACAGACACGATCAAAATCGTGACGACATCACTGATGGGATTGAGCGTCGCGTGTGCCCAGTGTCATGACCATCGCTATGACCCGATACCTCAAACGGACTACTACGCTTTGCGTGCCACGCTCGAACCTGCGATTGACTGGCAGGCCTGGAAGACACCGGAGGAACGTCGGGTCTCGCTGTACACAAAAGAAGACCATGAGAGGTCTGCGGAGATTGAGAAGGAAGCATCGAAAGTCACCGATGAACGCACTGCGAAGCAAAGTAAATTTATAGAGGAGGCTCTCACGAAGGAATTGTCAAAGTATGATGAACCACTTCGGACTCAGCTTCGATCAGCCTATGAGACATCAGGTGACACCCGCACTTCCGACCAGACGGCGCTGCTGAAAAAATACCCGAGTACGAATATTACTCCGGGTAATCTCTATCAGTACAACCAGGCGGCGGCCGATGAAATCAAGAAGATCGACGAGAAAATCAGTGAAATTCGTGCGAAGAAGCCACCGCACGAGTACGTCCGTGCATTGGTTGAGCCGTCCGGACACATTCCGGAAACAAGACTGTTCCATCGCGGTGATTACCGTCAGCCAAAGTTTGAAGTGTCACCCGCCTCACTGACAGTTGCTGCTCCGGAAAATGATCGAACGTTCTTTAGTTCCAATGACCCGGAATTGTCGACAAGTGGACGGCGACTGGCTTTTGCGAAATGGCTCACAAGTGGCCGCCATCCGCTGGTTGCGAGGACGATTGTGAATCGGGTCTGGTTGCATCATTTTGGTCGAGGAATCGTAGAGACACCTGCGGATTTTGGTCGCCTGGGCACTCAGCCAACTCATCCTGTGCTGCTGGACTGGCTGGCTGCGGAATTCATGGAGCATGACTGGAAACTGAGCCATCTGCACAGAATCATTATGACATCGACCGCGTATCTCCAGACTTCGGCGCGTTCGGAAGAGTTCAATCAAATCGACCCTGACAACAGGTACTACTGGCGAAAATCGTTAATACGGCTGGAGGCCGAAATTCTGCGAGACCGAATGCTGTCCGCGTCCAAACAACTTGACCGGGAACTGTTTGGCAAACCAATTCCGATTCAGGAAGACGATACCGGGCAGGTTGTGGTGGATGAGTCACAAAAGCGTCGGAGTATTTATATTCAGCAGCGTCGAACCAGACCGGTGGCACTGATGAAGGCATTTGATGCACCGGTTATGGTCACGAATTGTGACCGGCGTCAGTCTTCGACGGTGGCGACACAGTCTCTGATGCTGATGAATGGTGGTTTTGTGCTGTCGCAGGCTGCACATATGGCGACGGTGGCGACAGAGCAGGTTGTGCCACTGGAACAACGAGTGGCGAAAGCGTGGCAGCTGGCTCTTTGTCGACCACCGTCGGATGTTGAGAAAGAAATCAGCATCAGCTTCATCAACGAACAATTGGCGGCAATCACTGCCGAAGAAACGAAACTTCCTGAAAACGTAACTCCGGACCAACAGGCCATGGCTGATCTGTGTCAGGTTCTGCTGACGTCCAATGAATTTCTGTATGTAGATTGACGATGTGACCCGAACCACAACATTCAGCAGGGGTATGTAGTCCGATATTGTGGCTCAACGCGGACTTATTTTGTCAGATGAACTGTTCACGTTCAGTCAGTTGATCGGAGCCACCAGTGAAGTCCCGGCGTGCCGGGAAGTGTCAGTTTGCATGGTCTGACAGGCTGACTTTTAGATACTCAGTCAGGAACGACGGGACAATGACCGATACCCAGTGCTCGAACCATCATTCAATGCTGAACGTCCAGACGATTCGGTCGCGGCGTGCGTTTCTGGCCGAGAACGCGATGGGCCTTGGAAGTGTGGCACTGGCGACGTTACTCAGTCAGGACAGGCTCCTGGCAACGCCAAAGAATATCTTAAAGAACCCGTTGCACTTCGATCTGAACAGGAAGCAGCCTCACTTCGAGGCTCAGGCGACGGCAATGATATCACTGTTTCAGCACGGTGGTCCCTCTCACATGGATCTGACAGATCCCAAGCCGGAGCTTACCCGATACCACGGAACAGAATTTAAGGATGATGTGAAGTTCAGCTTTATCAACCGAGCTACCAAAACCCTGATGGGAACTCCGTGGAGATTTCGTCCGTGTGGAGAGTGTGGTACTGAGTTGTCCGAATTGTTGCCTCACACGGCGGAAATCGTGGATGAGATCACGCTGATTCGCTCGATGCACACGGGAGCCAACGGGCACGAAGTGTCCATTCGATATTTTCACGGTGGTATTCCTGGCGTTACCGGCCGTCCAACGGTCGGTTCATGGCTGGTTTACGGACTGGGGACTGCCAGTCGGAACCTTCCGGCTTACATGGTTTTGACGGATCCGGGGGGGCTTCCCGTTGACGGTGTTCATAATTGGTCCAATGGATTCATGCCTCCGCTGTTTCAGGGGACGGTTCTGAGACCTACGGAACCACGAATCCATAATCTTGATGCGCCAGCTCATCTGCACGGAACACTGCAGCAGCAGAATCTGGCACTGCTCAGTACATTAAACCGACGACACCTTGAACAGCATCCCGGAGAAGCAGACCTCGAAGCCAGAATTGCCAGCTACGAACTTGCGGCTCGGATGCAGTCTGCCGCATCGGAAGCTCTGGATGTTTCAAAGGAAACCAGGGCCACTCAGCGGTTGTATGGTCTGGACAATGATGTCACACGAGATTATGGCACGCGCTGTCTGCTCGCACGTCGTCTGGTTGAGCGTGGTGTTCGGTTCGTACAGCTGTTTCACAAAGGCCAGCCCTGGGACAGTCATACGAATATTCGAAAAAATCTTCCTGCCGCTTGTCGTAAGACCGACCAGCCGTCAACAGCTCTGGTGAAGGATCTGAAACAGCGAGGAATGCTCGATAGCACGGTCGTTCACTGGGGTGGAGAGATCGGTCGACTGCCTGTCACAGAGAATCACGGTGATCCAGCGAAAGCCGGACGGGACCACAACGGTCAGGGCTTCAGCATGTGGGTCGCTGGTGGTGGCTTCAAAGGCGGAGTGACCTATGGTGAAACTGATGACTTCGGACATCGTGCTGTTGTCAACACGGTGACACCGAACGACTATCAGGCGACGCTCCTGCATTTGTTTGGACTCGATCCCGAGCAGCTTTACTATGTTCACAACGGTCAGGTCAAAGAGATTACGAATGGTCGGAACTCACGAATCGTGAGTGACATTCTCAGGCGACCACCTGTTGCTTCATAGTATGTGGATGTGATGTCATATTTTTTCGGAATGGTGGCTCTTTCCCATATTGCTGCTATCCAGACTGCCTCAGTGTGCTTCCTCTGCCCTGGGGCAGGGAGGGAGGACTGGCCGCGACTGCACTCATTATCACGGTTGCTGGATTCTTGGTGCTGTTGACTGCATCTCTGATCCTCAGCAGGAAGCTGCCACCACCGAATGGACATCCAGTAACTGGGTGAATAATTGATCACAATGATAGACGCATTTGACTGGGCGGCATTTGTGATCCACCGACTGGTTCGAACTCGACGCAATATTCGGATCAACGGCCTGACGATTGCGATCTGTCAGGATCTGGAGATGTGGCTTCAGAAGCTCTGCCGCTTTGAACACTCAACATAGTTTCTCGAAATCAATGATTCGTGCCGATGTCTGTCGGTGCCGGCGATGAGGCGAGAGGCTGATGAGAATTTTCCTGGTGAAGGCGAGACTGTGAGTCTGCTGTTGATGCGGCACGTGTCAAAACGGAAGTTGACACTCCCGACTCGCTGGTCTGTTCTTGCATTCCGCTTGTCTGATGGGACACGACTGCAGCCAGATGCTGGCTGATGGTCGGAAATATCACCAATGGTCGCGCTGAATACGTACGCAAAATGGTAAGAGTCCGCATCGAAAGACTCTAGCTCACTGTTTCCAGTTGCCCGGTCTTTCCGGATCGCACACACGCATCGACGGTGGCACAAATATCACGACCGCCCTGTGCATCGAGGATTGTGTCGGTGCCATGTTCAATCGCATGGGCGAAGTTTTCCATCAGCAGGTAATTGTTGTCGTCAGCAACACGAATGTGACGGAACTCATTCGCTGGCTGACCTCGGTAGTGCACAGCGATCTCAGGGCGGGACTCACTCACGACCAGCGCACCTTCGGTTCCCAGCAGATGCAGCTTAATCTCGCCAATGTCCGGATGACTGGCTGCTCCAATCCGTCCAATACAGAGTGAACCAGCGACTCCGGTTTCCATTTCCAGTGTCACAGTGGCTAAATCGTCTACGTCGTTGTCCGCATTGGCCTGGTGAAAATGAGCTGCTGTTCTCGCAAAAACCCGTTTGACACTGCTGCCGGCCAGCATTCGGATATATGCCAGTGGATAAATCCCTTCGATCTGAAGTTCGCCCATCGCTACCACGCCTACACCACCGTCTGAGCCATCGGCATGTGCTTCAATCTGACGCTGAAGCCAGTTGATGGGAGGATAGCCAGGTTCTCTTGTACCTTTCCGTGGACCCGCGTCTTTGGAAAAGTAAAAGTCGCAGTGGATCGCTCGAAGGTCTCCAATGGCGCCGTTTTTCAGTGCCTGGGTCGCCTGGCACAGCGCCGGAAGAAAATTACGATTCCAGACAAGGCAGCGCACACCAGACGTTTTGACCGCCTGAACCAATCGGTCACATTCACTCAGCTTCGTCGACAACGGTTTGTCGACAATGACATGCAGGCCTGCTGCAGCAGCACGTACGGACAGATCACAATGACGCTCTGCCTGCGAACTGACGACTGCGAGATCGGGATCGTAGTCTTTGACAGCCTGATCCAAATCGCGAATGTAGGGGATCTCAAAGCGATCAGCAAATTCCTGATTCCGTTCATGCACCCAGTCAGGTTCGTGTGGATCGTCACAAACGGCCACAAGATCAAATTGGGGATGTGAATCGACGGCAAGGGCGACATAGCTGTGTTTGACGACGCTCAATACCAGAGCCTTGAATTGTTTCTTAGACATTGGATTCTCCCGCGACCACAATCTGCTGTTCAGCGGATCTGGCCACCTGACCTGCAATCGTTTTGGCTTGTATCGTGTCGCACCAGGTTGTCGAAAACTCTTCGGCGTCACGTACAGACCGGGCAAAATGATCGATCATGGCAGCGAACCCGGCATCCTGCTGTGATGTCAGCAAAGTCTTCGTTCCATTGTTATCCATTAGCAGATTCGCATTGTGGTGATCATCGGCATAGGCAGCGCCTGAGGAACCGATCAGTGACAGCGAGTAATATTCATTGTCACCCGGGTTGGCTGAATCAAAATCGATAATCGCCATCCCTCCGCCTTCGAATCCCAGATGAACCTGTCGATACCCGGGTCTGTCCAGGGCATAAATGTCGTTCGGGACGCGACCAAACATCCAGGCTGCAAGATCAACTTCACCGGTGAAAATTTCCGTATTGTCAGCGTCCGGGTTCCAGCAGTGAATTCGCAGCAGTCCGGCATGCCCCAGTCGGCCAGCGTCCAGAGCACGCTTCACCTCAAGGATCGAAGGTTTGAATCGTCGGATGTGAGCCGGCATGCAGGATTTTGAGGTTTTGATCCGTTGACAGATATCGTCAGACAGGCCAAACGGGTTCAGGACAAGAACGCTGGTGCCTTCATCGACTGCCGACTCAGCGATCTCAATGTCATCTGTGAGCAGCGCTGAACAGTTCTTGACATCATCCACAAGCTGTACCGCGCATGAACGAGCGGCCAGTGTCCGACAATTTTGTGTCCGTTCGGACGATACTTCGACTGCCAGTTTTATTCCGGTGCTCACTGGTCTTTGTCCTTTTGACGGGTGTCGGGAAGAATATTGTGTCGAACGGAACGATCCGGTTCGGAAAGCGGACTGTACAGCACGATGATCGGTTCAGTGTTACGATCATGGTGCTGGATTCATTTACTCATGCAGTGGCATCACACTCTTACTGTAAAGCGGCATTGAATGACGTTACAAACCGAGTTTCGATGATTCAATTTTACACCGCGATTTGTCAAAGCAATGGTGAGATTCGAACCGGCTCTGAAATCAAGTGTGCACAGCGGTCCGCAGGTATCCTGTCGAAAAGCGAAAGACTTCAGGAAATGAACAGCATCAACAGAATCGGCGTCGGGGTCCTGGGCGCAACGGGTTACATTGGAAAACCGTACCGGGCTGAGATTCGTGACGTGGCGGATGCTCGTATCGTGGCCTTGTGTGCTCGCCGCCGTGATTTACTGGAAGAAGCCGGCGAGGAGGACGGGGCTGATGTGATCACCGACAACTGGCGCGAGGTGGTTGAACATCCCGATGTCGATTTTGTCGTTGTTGGAACTCCGGATGCCCTGCACTACGAAGCCGTTCTTGCCGCAGCTGCGGCAAGGAAGCATATGTTTTGTGAAAAGCCGGTGGGAATGAATTCCGGTGAAGCCAGAGAAATGTGGCAGGCCTATTTTGACGCCGGAACACTGGCTCATTATGTGCCCTTCTGGACTCGCTATTCTGCCATCTTTCAGAAATTGAAGGAAATCGTTGACTCGGGACAACTTGGAGAAATTCGAGGTGTCGTTTATCGGTGGCACAATCCTCGTCCGGCCAACATGCCTCTGACGTGGCGCGACGATCCGGAGCTTTCTGCTGCCGGAAGTATTGCCGATGTGGGGTCTCACGCTTACGACACGGTTTGCTGGCTGCTTGGGACCGAAGCCACTCGTGTACAGGCGCATGCAGCAACGATCACACCCTCTAAAGCAGATCTGGGAGCAATCAACCTGCAGGAAGCTCTGGAGAAATGCACCGGGCCACACTCAGACACTCAGCAGCGGCAGGGTGGTACGCCTGACTATGCCAGTGTCTCCTGGGAGTTTGCAAACGGAGCTGTCGGAGTTCTTTTGCTCTCACATGCGACTTATTTTCGTAAAGGGATCTGTCCCGAACTTGAACTGCACGGTACCGATGCGTCGGTCAGTATTAACCGAGTCACAGGTGATGTCATTCTCGGTGACCCGGATTGCGCGCCGAAGCTTGTCGCCAACATTCCGGATGATGGATTCGGCAATCGATTTGAGAAATATGTGTTTCCGGTCGTGCGCAGTGTGCTGGCCGGTGAACTGCCAGGTGATCATCCTAATCTGGAAAACGGCTGGCGTGTGCAATGCTTTACTGATGCGGTGGTGCAATCCGCGAAAGTCGGTGGCTGGGTCAACATCAGTACATGAATGATTTCGTTGGATTCGGTTGATGGTATTGAGTGAATCCGGTCTGCCTGCGATACAGGATTCCTCAGCCACAGAGATGTTCGACACTTGTACAGTTTCTGCTCCCCACAGCAACGATCAAACCTGGTGTGGCACTGACCCGAGTATTCTGCCGCTGGATTCGTCGACGCGGTGGTCTGGCTAATGACAAGTTCAGGGCGAAAAGGATCACCGATTAAACTTGTCATTGCGAGTTGGCCATGCGTTCCCACGCAGACTGTCATTAGTGGTCTGCTGCGCGTGAGTCGGGGACAGATCGCCTCGGTTTTCACGACTGAGATTCTGACTGCACTTACGTACACGAGCGTTGGTGGAGCTTCCGACAAGATGAAACGCACAGGTCCTGCCAGCCCATTACAGACCGATCGGTCAGAACTTATTTGTAAAGTGCGCTCACAGTTCCGGCTGCGGTCGGTCGTGGTGTTTTTCGCGATGAATAACGAGCAGACACCGCACCGCTGCTGACTCGGTTGCCGATGGTTGCATCAACTGATCGGCTTTTGGCTCCATTGACCAGTCGTGCGCGAAACTCCTGCCCGGCACGCCAAGCGACACGTTTTTTTGTGTATCCCAGGAGTTCCAGGAATGTGGAGAGACCAATTTCGTAGACACCGTGATTTTCAGCCTGCTTTTGGAGCTCTCCGGTATTGTCTTGAATCTTTTTATAAACTTGGAGCCGAGTCTTGTCCTTCACATCGTCTGTCGCATCCATCCCCAGGTCTGCAATAATCAGAAACCGCGTTGTTTCTGAAATACGTGCAACGGCATCCTCTTCCGTCAGATTCTCTCCTTCTTGTGTAACGAAATTGCCATCTTCATTAACCTGAACGGACACATGCGCTCCGTTGCTTGCCACCAGATTCAGCAGTTCGTCTCGGTCGCTGCCCGGACTGCCGTCGAAGTCGATCAGACCCGCAATGGCCACTTCGACTGGCAGGCCTGCAGTGAAGACAGGTGAATAGATGGGATCGCCCACGGCGATTGGTCGATGGAGATCCTGCTGCGTAATCTGTGCCTCTGAAAGGTGGGCGTCCAGTACACCCACAATTTCGATGCTCGCTTTAATATCTTTTGTGTTGCGGCGACCGATGCCACCGTGTGCTGCCACATAGACAGAAAACGTCGTACCTACTCGCACCTGATCTACTTTGCCAAGGTTGACATAGGCGAGTCCACTCAGCTGATCCACTGACGAGATAATGCCGTCGGCGGTTGCGAAACTGATATCTTCCTTCTCAAAGAGCTCACGCCGCAGTGACTGAATGGCAGCCCGTTTCTGTCGAATTTCTAAGTCCTGCTCAGCGATTAGTCGGTTCATCGCGGTGAGGTCTTCATCGTGCTTCGTTTGCGATTCTTCCAGTTGTTCCTGAATCTTGCTGAATTCTTCGGTAATTGTGTCGATCTCTTCGCTGTGATTCTGCAGGGCCTCTGCCTTCTGGCGCTCGGCCAGCTCCCGGGCGTCTTTATGGACCTGGATTTCTTCATCCTTTGCTTCCATTTTTCTCTGCAGTTCCACCGTTCTGTTTTGGACCTCTTTCTGCCGATTGATTGCGGCAGCCGCCTGAATGTCACGCTCGGTCGCGACCGAGTCGAGGGCGCTATTCATTGTCTTTGGGCCGTCGGCATGATTGCTGAATCTCGGAGACTCCATTTTTTCGAAGAAGTCGCCCACGACAGAGTCGGGAACACCCTCCTGTCCCACATCGGCCCCTGGACGTCCTACAACGTCGAGCAGTGTTGCTTTTTCGGAACTGAGTTTTTGTATGGCCCCCTTAGCATCGGATTTGCTTTTTACGGCCTCATCGCGTTCTGCTGTAAGCGCCGTTGAATCACTCAGCACTATTCCCAGTCCGATACCAAAACAGACTGACACCAGAATAAAAAAGGCAAGCGTAAAGAGCATGCCGTAGCTTTGTTTTGCCATGGATTGAGCCTCCTGATTTCTGACGGAGCAGCCGCGAGGCCTCTACTACAGATGTGTTGAACTGTTGGAATTCAAACGAACGAATGTCCCCGACCAACGCACCACTTCGATCTTCTTCGCTGCCGAGGGAAACACGACGGATGACGCCAGGAAACCCGTGTACTCGAACGAAGAACGATTACAACAACAAAATCACTGCTGTGACCTGAGGCTTCAGGGCAGTTTAATCCGATTATGCTGTGTCTGATAAGGTTATCGTAGGGAAAGGGGGAGTCAAGAATTTCGTGATTACAGGGTGCCATCCATGGTATTTGATTCGACTGGTCCGATTGATATTTTCTTTGTTTCGACCGGGGAACATGCCAGGACCAGTGGAATTCGGCCACCTGATTCATCTATCGAAATCCTGCTCGGCTGAAATCAGCAGAAGCCGCCTATTGGCGGTCCGACTTGCTGGGGAAACTGGACCGATTACTCCTGCTGGTCACAGACTAACGAATTTTCCCAGGCCTTTTCGGTAATCACAAACGCTGGTGAAGTGGTGCAATTTTGCTAAACGCATGATATGAGCAGGGTCCCGCTGACGGGAAAATGCTTTGACGATGTGACATTTCAGTCAAAAAAGGAGTCCGGTGGATTCGTAGAAATCCTTCTCACAGCCACAATAGAATTTCTGGCATCACTCACTCGACAGCGTCCTGGCATTGTTGTCACACATTGCTATTTACCTTGTTTCATCAGGAGTTGGATTCCATGGTCAAGACCGCATCCACCATGCTGCCGATCGGTACCATTGCCCCGGATTTTTTGCTGCCGAACATTGACGGAGCTGTCGTGAGTCGCGACCAGTTTGCTGGCAGCCCCCTGCTTGTCATCTTTATGTGTAACCACTGCCCGTTTGTTGTTCATCTTCGTGAGGCTCTGGCAGCATTCGCTGACGAATATCAACAGAAAGGTGTGGCGGTCATCGGCATCAGTTCCAATGATGTCCAAAGCCATCCACAGGATGGTCCTGATGAGATGAAGGCGGAAGCGGCCTCCGCCGGTTATCGATTTCCCTATTTGTATGATGCAACACAGGAGGTTGCTCAGGCGTATCAGGCAGCGTGCACACCAGACTTTTTTCTATTCGATTCCGATCACGCTCTGGCCTATCGCGGACAGTTCGACAGCAGCCGACCTGGGAATGAGAAGCCTGTGACCGGCGAAGATTTGCGTGCAGCCTGTGATGCGGTTTTGAGCGGCCAGGAAGTTTCCTGTGAACAGACGCCGAGTATCGGGTGCAATATCAAGTGGGAACCGGGCAGGGAGCCGGAATATTTCACCGGACAACCGGCCGTCTGACTTCTCGTGATGGTGGTGGATTTTCCGGCAGCGGACGTTTTCCGTTTGATTTTAATCCTGTGACTGCCTGACGACCTGAATTCATTCCATACGGCCTGGCAGATCCAGCGTCAGGACATCAATATGCGGTTTTCACTGACCGGTGACCAGACAGATGCGGCGTTGCTGGTTCAAAGTATCGTACGGTCTGCTGATCATTCGCTGGGAGATGTGCATCTTTACGGTCCGTTGGCTGCCCATCTGCAGACAAAACTTCCGGTCGACATACGACATGCTGCATCACCGGAAGAAGTCTTCGTTGCAGCAGCGACGGATGTGGTAATCGTTGCTCATTCGCAGTCGGACGAATCTATTCGTCTGGCTCGTCATGCAAGCCAGGCGGAATGTCATGTGGTTATCATTCCACCGAAAGACCTGTCGACAGCGTACAGCTATGAATTGCATTTGATACTTGATGAAAGCAACTGTGGGATCATCGTGCTCACCGGAAGCTGGTATCAGTCTGACGACTTCCGTATCGATGTTCGTTTCACTGATGTTCAGCTGAATCTTCCTTCACCCGGTGATGACTCGGATGCCTCAGGAACTTTGATGCACGTTACAGACGCGTGCTCGGCAATTGGGTTTGCGAACTCGCAGGTGACCGTACTGGGAACGAACGATGGGGGGGCGAGGGCATCCAGCCGCAAAATTGTGCTTGCCGGTTCAGCGGCGGATGGGACTCCGCGTCCAGCTGTCACATTGAACTGCTCCGGCGCCGATCCAATGTTTCGACTGAAGGGGTACGTGGAGGGACGGTCGATCGACTGGTCCGTGATGCTGCCTGGCCATCCAGACAGCATCACGGACGATCTGTATTCGCTGTTGTGCGAACGTGTGGTGAAGCACTTGCCGGATGTAGCAGCATGTCAGATGGCAATGGAAGACTTCTCCAGAACGCTGCAGGTCGTGTCTGCCATCGAGCGATCGGTTCTTCGGCGTCGCACGATTGACGTTTATGTAGATGAGCTTACGGAACGTTCGGTGTTTAAAACTCAGATGACAGCAATCGGCTGCGGTGTACTGACGTGGCTGATGACTGGCATGATCGGATACCTGTTGCTTGGACAGCTGTTCAAGCCGCCGAATGTTGTGATGCAGTTTATGCGGGTCCTGTGGGTCGCTCCAGTTGTGATCTTTTTACTGGCGCAATTCCTTCTGCCAATAGCTCGCCGGCGGCGGCAGGATGAAGCGGCCTCAGACGATGAACAGAAAACTGTCCACAATGAAACAGACTCTGCCCCTCATTCCGTCTGACGACATTCCGGAAGGCAAGTCCGCTGAGGTCGTTGCTGAAGGTCGTGTTTTTGCCGTGTTCAATATCAGGGACAAATTCTACGTACTGGATGGTATGTGTCCCCATGCGGGGGGGCCTTTAGGTCAGGGAACGCTGCAGGGATGCATCGTGACGTGTCCGTGGCACGGGTGGCAGTTCGACGTGACGACAGGACAGCACCAGTTGAGCGATGGCATCTGCCAGCCAGGGTATGACGCTGCCGTTGTCGACGGCATGGTTGTCATCCGTCTTGATGAATAGTCACGTTACGTCGAATCGAATGTGTTCAATTTTCGCGTGGCCCGATTTACGGAACGGTCGAGGCATCGGCTGGGCAGCACCGTTGAGGTCGACTGTTCGGCATCGGAGGCTGTAGCGGCCGGCCACGAGTGCGGGATGCTGTACTCGCCAGAACACTCGTGTCAGTGGAAGTGGCCAGGTTGTGGGTTGGCCGTCACTGTTGAATCCCCGTGTATCCGGGGGCACGAGACCACCGGGCAGACCACCTCCAAAATCTTCCGGAGACTGAAGAAGTTTCGCGTCTATCCATGGTGCTGAAGTGAAGTAAGGGTCGTCATCTGCAGGTTTCTTATCGCGGTTGTGAATCCAGACCTGAACTTTCTTCAGTCCCGAAATACCAACCTGCGCCCATCCCGTGACGGGAAATTCTTTACCCGACGAAATTTCCATTGGTGGCTGGAGAGTCGCACAAAACGTTTTGAGTGGACTGTCGACATCGTTGTTTTGTGTGGCATAGGTGTCATTGGCACCGGCGATATTGGAAAGGATCACGTTGGTGAGCCATTTGATGCTCTTGAATCCATAGGCTTCGGGTACGACGACTCTTACCGGACCACCACGTTCCGGTGTCAACCACTGGCCGTTGAGTTTGTAGCACAGAATCACAGGCGGCAGATCAAACGGATCTTCAAGGATTCGCCCAATTGGCAGTGAGCTGCGAAACATTTGTTTGGGATCGGTGTTGTGGAATCCGTAGTAGAAAACGCGTCGCAGATTTTCAACGGGTTGAGTTTTCCAGATGACGTTGCGCAGCGGAACGCCTTCCCAGATGCCGTTCCCAAGCGGACAGCCCATGTTCAGGCAGGTCATGACTTTTGGAAACCGCACCGCGTGCTGTTCTGCCATCTGCATGAGATCTCGAAATGTGAATGCGGTTTTTCCGGTCAATGGCTGGCGGATTGCCGCAGGAAATTCGGAATCGCTGATGACATTGAGTTGCCAGGTATCACGCGTCAGACCAACTTCCTGTCGCTGTTCTTTTGAAAGTGTATGAGGAATCGGTTTGCCTCGTGACACATCCTGGAAGTCGTCCGGTTTCGTGAGCCAGGATTCCGGGTTGTTGGATGGATCTGACGTTGGTGTCTCTCCACCAGCTGCATCTGATGGCAGAGCGGTGGCTGCGACCGCGATACTGGTCTGCAGGAATCGTCGCCGGCCTGTGCTGGAATCCGACATCATTTCTGACCTCACACGTAATGCGGCATGGCCGCAGCTAAATTCGAACTTCCGCTCGGAAACACTCCCGATGGTTGCTCTGAACATGTGTACAAAAATGCGCGCCACAAAATTCTTAATCGGTGACGACAGTTCGAACTATACCATGACTGCTGTTCGAATTCGTACGTATCCTGCAGGAGTGTTGTCTAAGCTGACAGAAACAGGTTACGTCAATTCAGAAAATGGTTATGACTTAATCTGGAAGCAAAGGAGTCATCGAAAATGAACACATTATCTTTGAGTGATCACCAGATTTGATGCTAAATCGATTCACCGCGAATTGATCGGGTCCACATCGACCGCCATTTCAACGCCATCGGGCAGCTGAAACAAGCTGGCGACAGTCAGCCAAATCTCACGGACGCGTTCCTCCGTTGGGGCTGCAATCTGAAGATGATAACGAAAATAGGCTCTCAGTCGTGCGATCGGGGCCGGTGCTGCTCCAAGGATGCGGACGTGCGGATCTTCGTGAGTTGCCTTGCGCAGCTGACGGGCAGCTTCGCACGCCGTTGTGGAGACCTGTGACTCCTGCAGTCCGCGAAAGATGACACGAGTGACGCAGCTAAACGGAGGGGCACTGAGTTCGTGGCGCTCTTTCAACTCATGTCGAGCAAATCCCAGGTAGTCGTGTTTTGCAGCAAACGTGATACTGGTATCCTCAGGACAACTCGTTTGTACGATGACTCGCCCGCCACGATCACTCCGACCCGTGCGACCTGCAACCTGCGAGATCAGTTGAAATGTTCTTTCCGCGGCACGCATGTCGGGTTGGTTCAGCATGCTGTCGGCATCGATGACCCCGACGAGTGTGACATTGGGGAAGTCGAGTCCTTTTGCAATCATCTGAGTCCCCAGCAGGATCTGTACTTCTCCGGATCGAAATCGTTCCAGAGCTGCGTCATGGCTCCCGTGTTTCTTCATTGAATCGCTGTCCATACGCATAACGGTTGCTTCTCCAAACGCTGCCGCCACTTCTTCTTCCAGTTTTTGTGTTCCGGTTCCAAAGTATCGGACCGACGGATTTTGGCACGAGGGGCATTCTTCCGGTGCGGGGACAGAATAATCGCAACCATGGCATATGGCTGACTGGCGATCGCGATGCCAGGTGAGTGTCAGGTCGCAGTCCGGGCATTTGATTCCGGAGCCGCATTTTCGGCACCAGACGGTTGGCGAATATCCTCGCAGATTCAGGAACAGGATGACCTGTCCACCATCGGTGAGTGCCCTGCGGATGGCCTGCTGCAGCGCTCGTCCCACGCTCGCTCCTCGCGCAATGATCGGATCATTGCGGATATCCACAACGACAACCGGGGGCAGCGGCAGTCCGGAGACTCTGTCCGGCATCGAAAGAAGCTGATCATGTTGTCGCTGAGAACGTAACCATGATTCCAGAGTTGGTGTTGCAGATCCGAGGACGAGAGGAATGTTTTCCATTCTGCAGCGTTCTCTCGCGACTTCACGGGCATGGTAGCGAGGTATACTTTCCTGTTTGAATGTGGGTTCATGTTCCTCATCAATTACAATGAGGCCCAGGTGAGGTGCAGGAGCGAATACTGCGCTGCGTGCTCCGACGATAACTTCGACATTACCCTGGGCGATCTGTTGCCATTGCCAGTGACGCTCCGAATCACTCATATGGCTGTGAAGCACAGCAACCGACTGAAACCGGCTGCCAAACCTGCGAATGGTTTGAGGCGTGAGACTGATTTCCGGCACAAGGACAATTGCCTGTCGACCGTATCGTACGATTTCACGAATCGCCTGAATGTAAACTTCGGTCTTGCCACTGCCCGTTACACCATGCAACAGGATCGTCTGGTGTTGCTGTGCTTCAATCGCCTTATGAATGGCTGTCAGACATGCCTGCTGTTGCAGGTTGATCTGCAGGTCCGGCTCCGAGGTGGTGCTTTTGAGCGTTTCACCCTCAAGTTCTGAGCGCACTCGAACAACTTCAAGAAGGTTCTTTTTGCGAAGGCCGTTAATTGGTCCAGGACCGCAACCGGCATGTTCACAGATGTCTGGCACAGACATCGGGGCGGTTGTCCCGCGGAGGACATCAACGACAGACTGTTGTCCGGGCGGGAGCCGCATATTGGACAGTCGCTGTTCGGCATCGGCCGCCAGCAGAAATCCCAGGATCATCCGCGTTCCGGATCGTCGTCTGACACCAGCGGGTACCACACTCTCCAGAACCTGACCCCAGCCACACAAATAACGTTTGGCAATCCATTCCGTGAGTTGCAGCATTTCAGTGCTGAGCAACGGTGATGGGTCAAGGACTTCGAGAATTGCTTTCAGACGGCCGGTGGCATGACTGGTCTGGCGGATACCTACACAGTACCCGGTGACATGGCGATTGCTACGACCCAGTGGAGCGCGGACCCTCATCCCGGGTCGGAGAATGTCTCGTAAGTTATCCGAGACGGAGTAACTGTAGGGTTTTTCCAGAGGGAGATTAAAAACGACGTCCGCAACCTGGACATCGTCCTGAGCCGCCTGTTCCCATTCGGGCAGGTCGGCAAAGTCAAACAATCCCTGATTCCCCACGGTGATTCGGATTCATTGGCGACCAGCGTATTTCGGCAGACAGCAATTTGTCCCGTTGAGTCACCGAAGTCTGGTCGATGCCTCGTTACGAGACGGCTGGGGATAGTTGCAGTCTATCCCGTCAATGCCGATGACGGCTGGTCGAAGTGCTAGGCCGAAAAACTGCTGCCACAGCCACAGGATTTGACGGCGTTCGGATTGTTGAACTGGAATCCTCGTTTATCCAGGCCCGAGTAAAAATCGATGGTTGTTCCATCCAGGAACAGGTCACTTTTCTTGTCCACAACAACGCCTACGCCGTGCTGTTCCTGAAGCACGTCTGCTTTGGTGTCGTAGTCACCGGTAAAATTGAATGCATACTGGAAACCACTACACCCGCCACCGACCACGCCGACACGAACGTATTTGAGTTCCTCGCGATCCTGCTCTTCCATCACACGCTTGATTTCGACTGCAGCGGCTTCCGTAAGTTGAACTGTCATTTGATGTCTCCTGTGGCGACTGATATCTGTCGAGACGGCAATCTTTCACCAGACTGCCGATTTGTCTATAAGCGTCAGCTAATACATCTGTTGGGGCAACATTGAGGATTCTGCCCGCCGGGAAAAATTCGCGCGGATCCCTGTACTACAGTCTACTCGACGTAACTCATTGCCTGTCAAGTACGTCATTTGTGAATGACGTCTCATTTGAAGTGAATTCCTGGATTTTAGCCGCCATGGATCGGTGCCGCAGCATTTTCCGGCTTCAGATCGATTCTTAAGAGGTAGTGATCCGTGAATCATCCTTATTTAGGAAGTTTTTGGAATGTTGTGTCTGCGGCAGTTCTTTCGTTGTGTGCCATCGTTACCGGGTGTGCCAAAACACAGTATCAGGAGCTCGCCGGGTCTCCGGACGGTACCGCTGAACTGTTGGTTGTCAACAGCGATGAAGGTTCACCGATCCAGCACAGACATGGTCCGTTTCTGAATTTAGTTCATCAGCCGAATCGAGTTGTGCTGGTCGACTTTTGGGGACCACACTGTGGTCCGTGTCTTCATTTGGCTCCGGAACTGGAAAAAATCGCTCAGCAGTATCCGGAGAGAGTTTCGGTAGTCAAGGTCGATGTTGAGTCGGCAGAGAATGCGGAACTCGCCGTGTTTTTTGGGATCAACGCCATACCGGAGATTCGCATTTTTGTCGAAGGACGATCGTCCGGAGCCATTCACGGCTACGTTGATGCGGCGCGAATCGATCGACAACTGGAGTCAACCTTCAGATTACTGGACGATGCTCCTGAGTCGTAGAATCGGAACGGCCGGAAATTCGTCTCTTGATTCTCTGCTAATCTCATACTTGGACGGAAGATTCAATGCTTCTCGGTGATCTTATGCTGAAACTGATCATGCTGATTCCCGCTATGATTCTCGGGACACAGACCGCTGCGAAAGGTGCGAAAACAGAACAACCCAATATCATCTATATCCTCGCTGACGATCTTGGTATTGGCGACGTCGGATCCTTCAATCCTGACGGAAAGATTGCCACTCCGTTTATGGATCGACTTGCTGCGGAAGGCATGAAGTTTACCGATGCTCATTCCGGATCCGCTGTCTGCACGCCCACCCGTTACGGAATTCTCACAGGGCGCTATGCATGGAGAACGCATCTAAGTTCCGGCGTTCTGTGGGGATATTCCATGCCGCTGATCGCATCAGGCCGACTGACGGTGGCTTCGCTGCTTCGGCAACAGGGCTTCAATACTGCGTGCGTGGGTAAGTGGCATCTTGGACTGGAATGGGTTCGCAAAGATCCGAAGGTTCAACCTGTCGACGGTTCACAGGAACTCTGGCACAACTATGACTTTTCGGGGCGAATCGCCTCCGGCCCAAACCAGGTCGGATTCGATGACTTCTTTGGCATCCCGGCATCGCTCGATATGCAGCCACATGTCTACATCCAGAACGATCATGTGACCAGTGTTCCCATGCGCATCATTGATGGATCTACAGGCAAACGGTTTTGGCGCAAGGGGCCTGTCGGTGATGATTTTCGCCACACAGAGGTTTTAGACAAATTGACAGACAGGGCCGTTGAATACATCAATGCTCAAAGCACCGACAAACCGTTCTTTCTGTACTTTCCCCTGCCGGCACCCCACAAACCGATCCTCCCGACGAAACGCTTCGAACACAAAAGCGGACTCAACGAATGGGGTGATTTTGTCATGCAGGTCGACTGGACGATTGGTCAGGTGATGCAGGCCGTCGATGCCAGGGGGCTGGCCGAAAACACGTTGTTGATTGTTACGAGTGACAATGGTGCGACTCCAGGAGCTGATTTTGCTGCACTTGGCAGCAAGGGCCATGATCCCAGTGGTCGATTCCGCGGTCACAAGGCCGATATTTTTGAAGGTGGTCACCGCGTCGCCTTTATTGCCCGGTGGCCATCTGTCATACCGTCCGGAACGATGTGTGACGACACCATCTGTCACACCGATTTGTTGGCGACGGTGGCAGAGATCATTGGGGTTAATCTTCCGGGTAATGCCGGAGAGGATTCCGTAAGCATTCTGCCGTTGATGAATCAGACGGCGGAGCGTCCCATCCGCGAAGCGACTGTTCATCATTCGATCAATGGTGCTTTTTCCATTCGTCGGGGGAAATGGAAGTTATGCTTTTGCCCCGGTTCGGGCGGTTGGAGCAGTCCGAGACCATCAGAGGCGAAGGAACAGGAGGTTCCTGCGATTCAGTTGTTCGATCTTTCATCCGATATTGCGGAGACTAACAATGTGCAGGCCGATCACCCGGAGCTGGTTGAGGAACTCAGCAATTTGCTGCAGCGGTACATCAACAACGGTCGCAGCACTCCTGGAGAACAGCAATCCAACGACCGAGCTGTGAGTTTCGCATCACAGTAGGACACGGATGATCCTCGGTTACACGAATTCCGGATTCGACAACACTCGCTGCTTGTTCGGGCGGACGATCGTTTCACTGTTGTCCAGCTGTCTACGCCGGAAAACAGTCCGAGCATCAAAGCGTGTTTGACGACTGAGCCAGATTCTGACCAGTACCCTGAGGGGTCCTGGTGTCTTTAATCGCGTCTGTTGAGCTTGGAGAGCAGTCGCAGAATTTCTATGTACAGCCAAATCAGAGTCACCAGCAAAGCAAACGCAGCGTACCATTCCATTGCCTTCGGAGCACGCTGAGCAACCAGCCGGTCCACAAGGTCAAAATCGAGCAGCAGATTGAATGCTGCCAGTCCAACCACGAACAGACTGAACCCGATTCCGACTAATCCTGATCCATGAATAAAGGGCACTGATGTGCCAAAGAAGCTCAGAACAAAACTGACCAGATACAGCAGACATATCGCACCGGTGGCGACAACGATTCCCGAACGTAATTTATCCGTAACTCGAATTACACGCGTTTGATAACAGATTAGCATGACAAACAGCGTGCCAAATGTGAGACAGACTGCCTGGAAGACGATCGGGGTCTCCGGAAACCGGCTCTGAATGAAAACAGAAATCGCCCCAAGAAATGCCCCTTCTGCAAGGGCATAGACAGGCGTGGTGTACGGTGCCAGTGCTGGTTTGAAACTGGTGATCAGTGCCAGGACCAGTCCGACAATCATTCCACCATACAAGTAGGGGGCGGGGGCAGCGCCCTGTTGAATATTAATCCACGCAATCCCGGCCGTTAACATGACTGCCGCCAGAGCGATGGTTGTCTTCAGTACCGTGCCGTTTGCGGTCATCGTGGTGGATTCTTCTGCAAACGAAAACTGTTGCAGAACACGATCACTGAAAACAGGATTGGATGTTCGCAGCGCACTCATTGGTACCGACCTTTCGAAAGAAACGCATAGAGACTGCCACCATCAATATTACGCAAATTCGATTGCAACGACCATACGAGTTATTATTGAGAACGGTGTTTGAGGATCGCTTGAAAGTGGCAGCGCACTTCACGGTCGGCGTTTTACCGGTACATGTGGATCGATGCGTTGTGCTGCTTTCCGGAACCTGCTTGGGACTGATGCGCAACACGTTCCATGATCCCGGTCAACCGGCATTCGTTTTGACAGTGGTCATTTCGTAGTCCAGTGAGAATGTTTCTTTCGTGTCCTTGTTGTCGCGGTTCAACAGGGGTGAATATGTCCGGACGTGGATTTTGTTCTCGCCGGGCACGAATTGCAGGGAACGAAGCCAGCCGTCACCGCCGTTCGGGAGGCCTTGATAATCCGTGAGCATTTCCAGAACCTTGCCACCGGCATCGTTGATGCTTGTCTGGAGTCCCACTCCCAGTACATGACCACTGACAACGAGAAAGATATTCGGCTGCCTGCGAATGAATTTTTGCCAAATCTCTTCACCGCTGTTTCCGGCGATTTTGTAGGACGTGGCACAGGTCGTGTCTCGCTGTTCCTGACGCATGTAGCAATGTGTCGCAACGATCACACGATGATCTGGGTATCGCTTTGTCACCTCTGCCGCCCATTCGAGAGTTTCATTGCGAGGGGCGAATTCGAGGTTAAGGATCATGAATTTCATGCCACTGGCCTCAAAGAAGCAGAAATTGTTGTCATTGTTTTCGCCCATGTGTCCACCGTACCACGGTCGGTCTGCAAATCGTTCGGGTGAGTAATACTCGTTGTACAGCGTTGAGTCGCGATTCTTGACCACCATGTCATGATTGCCGGGTGCCATGCTGTAGGGCACGACAGCGTCCAGAAGTCGCATTGCTCGATCTGCGTTTTCCCACTCGGGCTTCCGGGTGGATGTTTGTACGATGTCGCCCAGATGGATGACGAACTTGATGTTGTCTTCCTTCGCTTGTTGCCGAATCCACAGTGCCTGAGTGACGTAGGTCTGTGGGTATTTTTCTGAATAGTTTTGTGTGTCCGGCAGCAACACGATGGAAAAACTTTCTTCCACGGTTTGCGTATCTTCGGCGAAGGTGATCGCGTGATTGACAAGGACAATTGCAACTAGACAGACGGCTGGTATCACGCGCTCAAATGGATTCAGCATGTTCATTCTCCTGAATGAGATGGTTTTAAAATCAGGATGTCCGGAGAGAGGGAGTCAGATAAGACAGGACATTGTTGCAGGGAACAGATACTGTTGGTGGATTCAATTTCTGCAATTTCCGGCCATCAATGTTCGCAACGAAAATTCCAGCAACTGATTCAATATCTGATCACCGCATGACTAAATCCCATAATTCGCCGGCCAGCGCCTTCGCGGCCCGGTCTCTAAATCAATTTTGAGATGCTTTTTGATGAATGACGGTTTTTCCGTAAAAACGCTGGTTGTGATAAGAATTACGATCAGACCGAGGCAGATCATTCGGCTCGTTGTGTGTTGATTACCTTGTTCGGAGATTGGCAAGGCGACATTTCCAGGAATGTCATCGTACCGTAGATTCGGGAATCGATGCACTTGCCACTACCGGCGGCATCGTTAAGCCACGAATTCAGTGAATCCAGATCGACTTCATGGACTACGATCGACTCACTTTCGTCACCACCGCCCGGCCCCGTCTTACGCAGGCGGTTTGCCCGAAATACCGTTACTATTTCGTCTGTTAATCCAGCCGAAGACACGATATTGCACAGGTGAGTCCAATTCTGGGCTTCGTAACCTGTCTCCTCCATTAATTCGCGTCGGGCAGCGGTTTCCAGTGATTCCTCTGAGTCTTCGAGATCTCCCGCAAGTCCCGCAGGAAGTTCAATTACATTTGCATTGAGCGCCGGACGAAATTGTTCCACCAGCAGGATCTGTCGCCGGGTTGTGACTGCCACAATACAGACGACTCCGGACGACCCCGTGCGCTGAACGAACTCCCAGCCATCGACGTCCACGAACCGCAGAAAACGGCCTTCCGTAATTGTTTTGTGTTCAGACAACGATAAAAATCCTCAGATCAGCTGACGACTGTCAGAAATGGAGATGCCCGCAGCAGCCATGGACTTCAGCGCGTCAGAGGTGTCATCCGGGCTGAGATTAACGCCTCGGCAGCCATCCTGAACCAGCACGGTTTCAAAACCCAGTACCTGAGCATCCATCGCTGTAAACTTGACGCAGTAGTCCGTCGCCAGTCCACCAATAACAACCCGACGAACACCTTCAGCTTTAAGGAAATCCGCCAGGCCCGTTGCCCGACGATGTCCATTATCGAAGAAACCGCTGTAGCTGTCGATCAGGGGATCTGTTCCCTTTGGAAAGATACGCTGGATCCGGTTGGTATTCAGTTCCGATGCAAGCTCAGATCCGAACGTCGTCTGGATACAATGGTCGGGCCATAGAATCTGCTGCTGGCCGGCCAGTTCAACGGATTCACCAACCTCGTGGCCGGGATGCTGACTCGCAAAACTGCCATGATTGATCGGGTGCCAGTCCTGAGTCGCCACCACCAGATCAAATCCGGCAATCAGCTGATTGGCGACCAAGATTACCTCATCACCATCAGGCACTTCCAGTGCACCTCCCGGAAGGAAGTCATTTTGAATGTCGACGAGGATCAGAGCAGATTGGGTCATTCGTTCATATGTTCCGTTGGGAAGTGGCCGTGAGAACTGCATAAGAAGATCAGGACTCCGTGCGGCGAGCGTCCATGATCAATTGCGCCTGCAGGGCATGCAGACCTGCTTCCAGTCCGACCGGGTACTGATGTGGATGACTGTTTTGCTTGATGCCGGTATGAAAGCTGTTCAATTGTTCGGCACAACGCTTTCGGATCGCAGCAATGTTCGGTAAATCATACACACATTGCCCCAGCCGAAAGATCGGCACCAGAAGATCGTCCCACGTCTCGCTGTCGTCAATCGGGTGTCTTTGAGTTGAATCGACCGGATCGATCATGCAACTCTCGTCAGGAATCCCTTCTTGCTGGCTGTAGATCATGTCGGCGGTGGCTTTGTGACCGTTCTTGAATCGGCGTATCTGCAGGACGCCGGGGGTTGAGGACTTGACTGACTGTTCGGACAACTTAACCCGATAAGACCAATTGTCACCAGGCCGACGAATCGCAGCGAGTTTGTAGACGCCACCCAGGGCCGGCTGACCGTCTCCAGTGACCAGTCTGGTACCCACCCCCCAAACATTGATTGCCGCGCCCCGCTTTTTCAGGTTTGAGATCAATTTTTCGTCAAGGTCATTGCTGGCGACAATTGCAGCCTGCTCAAATCCGGCTTCATCCAGAATTCGCCGCGCCGTACTGCTGAGTGAGGATAAATCGCCTGAATCCAGACGAATGCCAACCATCTGATGTCCCTGCTTGCGCAGCTTTAGACCGGTCTGAACGGCATTCCGAACACCGTCGATCGTGTCATATGTGTCGACAAGAAACACACAGTTATTGGGCATTGCCGCTGCATACGCTTCAAAAGCTTCGGGCTCACTGTCGAATGACATAATCCAGCTGTGTGCATGCGTTCCTTTCACAGGAATTCCAAACAGTTTACCGGCCAGTACGTTCGAGGTTGCTGCACATCCTCCAATATAGGCGGCACGACTTGCCGTCAGAGCACCGTCAATACCCTGAGCACGTCTAAGACCAAATTCCAGGACCGGGTCGTCGCCGGCCGCAAAACAGACTCTGGATGCTTTGGTCGCAATGAGAGTCTGGAAATTAACGATATTGAGCAGCGCCGTCTCCAGCAGCTGACACTGCATGATTGGTCCGATCACTCGAAGCAGTGGTTCGTGCGCGAAGACAACGGTGCCTTCGGGCACCGCATCAATATCGCACTGGAACCGCATCGTGCGCAGTTCTTCCAAAAACGCAGCTTCGAACATCGGCTGGTCGTCATTTCCTTTCAGGTCGGCGAGAAAGGCGAGGTCATGGTCCCGAAATCGATACTCCCGCAGCATCTGGACCACGAACTCCAGACCGCTTGCCACTGCATAACCACCTCCAAACGGATTGCGCCGAAAGAACAGATGGAACACGGCTTCTTTGTCGGTCGATCCTGATTTCCAGTAGCCGTATGCCATGGTGAGCTGATAGAGGTCGGTTAGCAGCTCGAAAGAGTGTCGGTACAGCTGCCGCATTTCAGTTATCCGTTGGAATCTGCAGAATGAATTGGATGGTTGGGTACTGACTTCACAGCCGTACCGATGTGTTCCGATGTTGTGGCTTGTTTGCGTTTTGTTGCGGCGGGTGTCGTTTGCAGCCAGCCTAAGGTGTGAACCTGTTGGGGTTCGACCACTGAATCCGAGCACAGAAAATGCGGTTGTCGGTTCCGTACTTTTTCCACAGACCGGGGCGAAGCGGCTGCATCCATTCGGTGGTGATGATCCAGGATTCGGCGGGACTCACGTGAACGATGCCGAAGTTGCCCATGCGTGTTCCCGTCTCAGGAATCACGATTCGTTCAGAAGCCCGCAGCACCACTAATCGCTCCGGGTCGACGCGGGCCATAAAGACCGGTGCCCGATGACGGAAAATATGGTCATTGTCGGCGCCGCTGCGGGTGTAGGTGAGGTACAGGGCGTCAGAGTGCACCACCCAGTGTTGCTGAGTGTTATAGCTGCCGAGTTCATCGCCGTCATCGAACCTCCAGCGTATGGGGGGCTCGAACGACATGCCGTCATCGCTTGTCGTGACATAGCCACGGTGATCAGACCGTAGTGTCAGAAAAAAACGGTTTCCAAACCTGGTGAGTGACGGTTCGGAAAATCCCCGATGCCTGCCCTGTTTGTCCGGAATTTCAATCTCTTTACCGTGTTCAAGATAGCTGAGCGTTTGGCCATCGAACGCACAGCGGACCACGGTCACCTGGTGATGGTCGTTGGTGGGGGTGGGACGAAAGTAAACCGGCAGCAGGACATCACCGTTCGGCAGGTCGAATCGCTGGGCGCAGCCAGCCGAACAGTTCCTGAATTGCGGCCGATCGGGAAGATCGACACGAGCCCAGGCTGACCAGCTGTGTTTGGCCGCATCGTATACCGCATACACTGCGTCACTGGGTGGGCCGTGAAAATGTTCGTCGTTCCTGTACCAGAATGTTTTACCAGTGCCCAGCAGTCTGGCGCTGCGCGCGTGCCATTGAGGAGTGAAATCGCAGGGCGCCGCTTCCAGATCGTCTCCCATGGGCCGGCGGTCGAGTGCTGCGTGGGCCACGGGACCGGACCAGGTTGCACCCAGGTTCTCCGTGCGAAACTCGTTGAGTCCGTCGAAGATGTCGCTGCCGGTAATCCGCAGCTTCTGAGTTGTGATCACGACGATCGGAGTGTTGGTGGGATTGCCTGGTGACTGTGGTGGAATGGCTCCGGCTCGGGAATGGACCCAGCATTTTTTGCCATCCCAACCGCCGGTCACCGTGGTTAGGTGGACCTGGTAGCCGACGCGGTTTGGAGCTGTATCGGCGGCCGCCGCCGGCAGTCCCAGAGTCAGACCCACAACACACATCCATCCGATTGTCGAATTCTTGTTCAGAAATAAATCCACTGGCCTGTCCCTTTTCGGGTTTGGATTTGTGACACCGCTCAATGACTGAACCATCAGGTCTCACATAAGTGGGACAGAGCCTGTTGCGAGTTCGCTGGGGAATTCTGTCCGGTGGTGATCACGATGATCCTGCGGATTGTGGGGAACTGCTGACGATTACGTACTGAATCGAGATCGGACATTGGTACTGGTAACGGCGGCAGGAAAACACGTCAGTCAACAGTTCTCAGCATAACGCTGGCAGAGGAGTGAAGCCACAAGACGGTACGGATGTTCGTGGCCGGAGTTTTCGCTGTTGTGCAGTAATGCTGCAGAATGCGGGCTGTGTTATGCTTTGAATGGGTTGGCAGGTATTACCGATGCCGCGGGGCGTCAGCCAAACGCAAAGTAATTCGACTGGAACGACCATTGCACGTCTGAAGCTGATCACTCGACGGACCCGACGTCGGAGCATTTCAATTTGATTCCGGCGGTCTGCAACTGACGGAAGTTTGTACAAGACCATAGATGTGTACGAACGTTTGTCTGCGCGATCATCCTTTACTTCCTGCACAGAACAATTGGCTGCCAAAAAATTTTACGGCAACTCCAGCGCCATGATTTCCTCACGGTTTCGGACGTATAACCGTTTGCCGTCAAGGGTCGGGCACGTCCAGGCAAGTCCGTCGAATAACTTCACGGTCGAATGAATGGTCACGTCATTTGGCGTCATTGTGGCAAGCATCAGTGTGCCGTCTTCCTGCAGGACGATGAATTTTCTGTCAGCGTAAATGCAGTTGGCTCGGCCCGGCTGTCGCTGTCGCCACAGGACTTCACCTGAATTGAGATCCATCGCGGTGAACAGAAGTGCGGTGAAATCGCCGCTGGTACCGTAAACCACATCGCCCACACGAATTACGTTGCTGTGATGCACGCGCATGTGCGTATTGTGCCAGACTTCTCGGACCGATGTTGCTGTGCCGTCGGTGTCAAGCTGCACGCAGCGACTGCCAATGCCGTAAGCCGCTGAGAAAAACAAACGGCCATCGTCGCTGCAGACCGGGGTACTGGAAACATAACCACCTGCGATCGGATGTTTATGCTTCCACAGCATGTTTCCTGTCGCAGGATCAAATCCGGCAATGAGTGTATCTGCCACAACAACCAGCTGATCCTGACGTCCTACGCGAATCAGAATCGGTGATACATGTGAAATCGCAAAATCATGTCGTTGCCAGGCGATCGATCCATCACGAACTCGAAATGCAACCAGACCATGATCGGCACCGCCAACCGGCAGGATGATAGTGTCTTCCCATGCGATCGGGCTGGCAGAATATCCTCGATACAGATTCGTTCCCTTCAGATCTCGCAAAAGATCTCTTTTCCAGACGACTGCCCCGGTGTCAGTTGCAAGGCAGTGCAGGACGCCGGTGACTCCGACCGTACAAATGCGTTCTCCCGTAATCAGAGGTGTCGACAGAGGTCCAGGGCCGAATTCTTCCACATTCGTCCCTGTCAGAAACTGAACGTTGTAATCATGATCCCAGATCGTTTCCCCTGTCTGAATATCCAGGGAGACGATATGTTCCCGGTCATTGGCGCGATACATCGTGATGAGCTGCCTGCCGGTGACGACGATACTGGAGAATCCGTCGCCCAGGGACCTTCGCCACAATTGTTCGGGGCCCGATGTCGGCCACGTTGCCTTGAGATTGACATTCGGAACCTGGAAATCTCGCTGCGGTCCACCCCACTGAGGCCAGTCACCTCTGGCGTTGAATGAGATCACCAAGAAGACGAAGTACACGACACAATTCAGCAGCATCACATTCTGGTGCTGAGGGTGTTTCATGATATTTTCCTTGGCATGTTTGCCGGTAAGCTTATGAGAATCAGAAACCCTGGAAGGGCAATGATTCTTACGGGGGGAACAGAACACCAGCAACTATGACGGACCGGTGTTTTGTTCCGGCCGTCTTCACACCGTTTTGCAGAACTACGACAGGATTTTGCGTTAGAGTCTGGCATACCGGATACAGCTTAGACAACAATGGGGACATCACACTCGCGCGGCACTCCTGCAGAGCCGCTTTACTGGTACGGGAGAATTCCGGGATGAAACACTTGATGGCCTTTGGGCTTGTCACAACGTTGATGTTGGGAGGAATGAAGATGTGCAATGCGGCTGACTTGAAAGCGGGAGACGATGCTCCGCCTTTCGAACTCACAGGCAGTGACGGAAAAACCTACAGGCTTTCCGATTTTAAGGACAGCAAAGCGGTGGTGATCGCATGGTATCCCAAAGCATTTACCGGCGGATGAACGAAAGAATGTTTGTCGTTCCGTGAGAACGGCCGGGCCATTAAGGAATTCAAAGTCGCCTATTTCACCGCGAGTTGTGACAGTGTGGAAAAGAATACGGCGTTTGCAAAAGAACTGAAGCTGGATTACCCCATCCTCAGCGATCCTGGCAGAGAAGTCGCCAAAGCTTATGGCGTCGTCCACGAGGGGCGGAACTTTCCCGAAAGATGGACGTTTATCATTGGGGACGATGGAAAGCTCAAACACGTCGACAAAAAAGTGAACGCGGCCGGTCATGGCAAAGACATTGCCGCAAAGCTGGCTGAACTGAAGATTCCGAAGAATTAACAGGAAAACCGGAATTGACGTCCCGGACGGCATATCAGGTCCGGGACGTTTTTTTGACGAATCGCCGAATACAACGACTGTCAACGGCATGTTTCACGTGGTCATCTGACTCCGGGATAACTGCCAACTGTCGGACCAATGCTCAGCGATAAGCTCACACGATCGAACATTGGTTTCCTCTCAGTGGGGACCCGCCCACATTTTCCGCCACGACGCAGGTGCCGACCGGTCCGGTGGGCACCTGAAGGTATATTGATCTCAGGCCTGCATCCCCGATGCGAAATACGCAGGTTGTGTGTTCAGTGGCAGCTCTCTTTGATCTTAGTCATCCGACTATTTTCGGCGCAGCAGTTGTTCTATCGAGATCCCAAGTGATGACTGGCAGGGATTGACCGGTTTTCCGGCGATGCAATACACTGGCAGCTTCGGGACTTAGGGCGGTTCAGTCACGGTCAGCAAGCCGAAGCTGGCTGCCGTGTTGACAGCGACATCCCTGTCCGGAGTTCACTGAGGTGTGCTGCTGGCCTGGTCTCTGTTCAACCGGACGTACTGGCGGACCTGAGTTGCATACACTCAATAAGTTGGTCGCTGACACCGGGCCAGGCCGCATCAACCTGTGCGTTCAAAGGTGAAACGAAGGCAACACGACACATGGAACTGCTCGAAAAGGTTGGCGACTTCTTTACAGCTGCCACCACGAAATTCGAACGCGGCATTACGAGTCTGTTTGGGTCGTCGAATGAGCGTCGCATCAAGCAGGTGGGCTTTATACGCGATAAGCAGGGGAATACCTCTGTGGCTCCCGGGTCGTTGCTGGATCGGGTTGCTTCACTCGAACCTGAATGGCAAAAGAAGTCAAATGACGAGCTCAAACAGACAGCGAGTCTGTTTCGAGCCCGCCTTCGTGCCGGGGAGACACTCGATGATCTGATGCCCGAAGCCTTTGCGGCCGTCCGGGAATCCGGAGTCCGGTTTTTGAAGATGCGGCACTACGATGTGCAGATCCTCGGAGGCTACGTTCTGCACAACGGCATGATTTCTGAGATGGTGACCGGTGAAGGTAAGACGCTGGTGGCCACCTTGTCAGCATTTCTTAATGCACTCGCCGGTAAAGTTCACGTTGTCACAGTGAATGACTATCTCGCCCGGCGCGATATGGAATGGATGGGACCTGTTCATCTGAATCTTGGACTGACGATCGGAGCGATTCAGTCCGAGATGGGACCTCAGGAACGTCAAAAACACTACGCGTGTGACATCACCTACGGTACGAGTAACCAGTTTGGCTTCGACTACCTGCGTGACAACATGAAGCCTCACAGTAGTCTACAGGTTCAGGGGCCTCTTGATTACGCCATCGTCGACGAAATTGACAATATCCTGATCGATGAAGCACGAACTCCACTGATCATTTCCGGTCCCGCTCACGACAATCTGGACAAGTACCCCAAAGCAAACTCAATCGCGAAACAACTTCGTCGCGACGTGGACTTTGAAGTCAAGGAAAAGGAACACACCTGTCACCTGACCGAAGAGGGCGTGCGTCGTGCGGAAGAACTGGCGGGTGTCGAAAGTTTTTATACCGCAGGCAATATGGAATGGCCACATCTGCTGGATAATGCCCTTCGCGCGCATCACCTGTTCAAACGTGACGTGACGTACGTGGTGGAACGAAACGAAATCGTCATTGTCGATGAGAACACCGGCCGGAAAATGGAAGGTCGCCAGTGGAGCGACGGTCTGCATCAGGCCGTTGAAGCCAAGGAAGGTGTGAAGGTCAAGGAAGAGTCACAGACGCTCGCCACGATCACTCTGCAGAATTATTTCAGGCTTTATAAAAAGCTGGCTGGTATGACCGGCACGGCTATGACCGAAGCAGAAGAGTTCTGGAAGATCTACCAGCTGGATGTTGTTGCGATTCCCCCCAACCGACACATGAAAAGGATCAACTACCCGGACAATATCTACGGTACCGACAAGGAAAAATGGGGAGCTGTCGTCGAGGAAATTGAAGAACATCACCAGATCGGTCGGCCTGTACTGGTGGGGACGACTTCCATTGAGACATCTGAACTCGTTAGCGGCAGGCTGACTCGACGCGGTGTCAAACACAACGTATTGAACGCGAAACAGCATCAGCGTGAAGCTGAAATCGTTGCTCAGGCCGGGCGAAAAGGGGCTGTTACCATTGCGACCAATATGGCTGGACGTGGAACCGACATTATTCTGGGTGGGAACCCGGAACACACTGCGTGGGAAGAACTCAGCAGGACCTATGAATCTCGTCTGGATGTGCCGAAATCAGAATGGGATGAGCTAACCGAAAAAATCGCAGAACGCGAAGGCATGAAGAAGGAAGCCGAAGAAGTTCTGGAGCTCGGTGGCCTGCATGTCGTGGGAACCGAACGACATGATTCGCGACGGATCGATCTCCAGCTTCGTGGTCGTTCCGGACGTCAGGGTGATGCCGGCTCCAGCCGATTCTTCATTTCACTCGACGACAAACTGATGCGTCTGTTTGCCGGTGATTTCGTCAAAAAAATTATGCGAGCGGCGGGACTGACGGATGGTGAGCCAATTACCAGTCCGATGGTCACGCGACGAGTCGAAGGAGCACAAAAGAAGATCGAAGAACGTCATTTCGACCAGCGCAAGAATCTGCTGGAATATGACGAAGTGATGGATGAACAGCGTAAACGCACGTATTCCTGGCGCCAAAGAATTCTGGACGGCGCCGACTGCCGCGGTCAGTTTATCGAAATGATGGACGACCAGATTGTGAAAATGGTTGAAGAATTTCTGGGAAGTGGTTACCGCGAGAGCTCAATCGCAGCCTGGGCAGATCAAAGACTGCACCTGGAACTGGATGGTTCAGATGTCCGTGGAATGACGAGAGAACAGCTGGACAGTTACCTGAAGTCGGAAGCCGAGCGACAGGCCGATGCTCTGATTATGGATCAGCTGGAAATCAACCTGCCCGATGATGAAGAACTTCACAGCCAGTGGAACTGGCTGGCGATGTCGAAATGGGCAAACCATCAGTATGGTCTGAATCTGAACGAACGTGATCTTAAGAAAGCCGGCCGCGATGCGTTGCATGAATATGTTTACGAGCAGGCCTGCAAATCGTTTGAACGCTGGGAACTGAAGGATCTGGACGACCTGCTGGATCCTGCATTTGAAGTGAAATCACTTTGTGGCTGGGCCTCCCATCACTTCACTCTTTCACTCGATGCTGATGAATTGAACAAAATGGAGCCGCCGGAGATCGAAGAGTTGCTCCGAAAAATGGTTCGGGAACGATACGACGAAAAGGAAGTGTCCTTTCCGGTCAGCGTTGGTCTTAGCAAGTTCCTGTCCGGTGATGGTCAGCGCGGCGAAAAATACAATCGTGAATCACTGGCGCGATGGGCCAGTACGCGTTTCAAACGGAACTTTGATCCAGAGCAGTGGTCATCTATGTCCAGTGATCAAATTGAAGAAGTGATGCTGGAGACAAGTCGTGATTACCTGAAAGCGCGACCGGATTCCCGTCATGTTGAGGCTAAAGTGCTGGAGTTACTGCCGGACTCGGAAAACGAATCTGCGGTGGTGACAAATGAACAGGCCCAGGCCGTCGCAAAGTGGGCGTCGAAAGACATCAACTGGACTGTGGATGTTGAAAAGATTCAGGAACTGAAGCCGGCTGATGCCCGGGCAGAGTTTCTGCAGGGAATCCAACGGACGTTTCGTCCTGAGATGCAGCAGACAGAGCGTTCGATTTTGCTGGAGTTCATCGATACGGCCTGGAAAGACCATCTGTACTTCATGGGGCACCTGAAGCAGGGCGTCAGTTTTGCAGGTTACGCACAAAAAGATCCGAAAACGGAATACAAACGCGAAGGCCGAAAAGCGTACAACGCCATGTGGGAGCGTGTTGCGGAGCAAGCCACTCAGATGATCTTTCGTCTGGAGCAGGAGAGTCCGGCATTTGTGGGTTCTCTTTGGGAGGTCACTGCCACACAACACGATATTGCACCTCCGGATGAGGAGTCCGGTGACCAGTATGAAAACAGCGGTCCCGAACCTGGCGAACCAGACAAAGCGGTCGACCCTATCGTGAACAAGACCCCTAAGGTTGGCCGTAACGACCCCTGTCCGTGTCAGAGTGGCAAGAAGTACAAAAAATGCTGCGGAAGATAAATGGGACCAGGCGGGGACATCCGTCTGATCCGGTGTCATTAGTTTCACCGTGAATGGATTCGCATGACCTGGCTGCTCAACATTGTTTATGCCGGTCTGCTTACGCTTCTGACGCCTCTCATTGTGTGGCGAATGTTGCGGCACGGTCGATACCGTCGCGGACTGACGCAAAAACTGTTCGGTCGACTGCCGAAACTCAAAGGACCACAACCAGTGGTCTGGTTTCATGCCGTCAGTGTTGGAGAGGTACTTCAGCTCGAAAAAATCGTTGCTGATTTTCGTAACGCAACTCAGAACCGTTATCGAATTCTGATTACAACATCGACCGACAGTGGTTATGACCTGGCAGTGGAACGATTTTCTGAATGTACTGTCGGTTGGTTCCCGCTCGATTTTTCATGGGCCGTCAACCAGGCACTGGACCGTGTGCAGCCGGACTTACTGGTGCTGGCGGAGCTTGAATTCTGGCCCGGATTCCTGAGCGCCTGCCGTCGACGAAAAATAAAAACGGCAGTGATCAACGCTCGTATGAGCGACCGCAGCTGTCGTGGTTATTCACGAGCGACCTGGCTGATTCAGCCAGTGTTGCGCCATTTCTCGGTCGTGGCAGCTCAAACAGAAGAATATGCGGAACGATTGATCGCTCTTGGAACACGACCCGAATGCACAGTGGTGACCGGATCCGTGAAGTTTGACGGGGTCAACACAGATCGATCGAACGCAGCCACGCTCGCACTTCGGAACCTGTTTTGCCTCAATGATACAGACACAGTTTTGATTGCCGGCAGCACACAGTCTCCTGAGGAGGAAATGGTAATTGACGCGTGGAGAAAGTTGCGATCGGACGTTCCGGGATTGCGACTGATCCTGGTGCCTCGGCATCAGGAGCGATTCAAGACTGTTGGGGCATTGCTGTCTCGCAGAAATCTTAATTACGTTCGTCGCACATCACTTGATGATTCGTTACCGCGTGTACCGCGGGATGCTGTGATTCTGCTCGACACGATTGGGGAACTTGGAGCCTGCTGGGGTCTGAGCGATGTTGCATTTGTCGGCGGCAGTTTTGGAACGCGTGGTGGACAGAATATGCTGGAACCGGCGGCCTACGGTTCTGCTGTGTTGTTTGGCCCAAATACGTGGAATTTTCGGGAGATCGTGCGACGGCTGCTTTCCAGTGACGCTGCCATCGAGATCACTTCCGCCAGTGAGTTTGAGACCCAGCTCGGGCAATTGTTGACGGACGTTCGCCGCAGAATGGAACTGGGGGCGGCGGCCCGCCAGTTGGTTCTTTCGCAGAAAGGGGCAATCCCACACACCGTGCGTCTGCTCCTGCAGACGCTCGAGGGGCCAGAGCAAGACGGTCATTGTGTGGCTGCCTGATGCAACAATGAGTCACCAACTGATGCCGGTCGACAGACTCAAATTCAAAGCATGTCAGGCGACCGGGTATCGTCGGCCGAAGTTCTGTCGGAATCCTGGTTTGGCGTGGTTTTTTCGGTGTTGGGTGTCTGTGTTATTGATTGAGGTCAGGCACTTGGCCGATGAGCGTTGCGCGCTCCCGGGAGCAGAGTTGAGACTCAACGTGGCTCGCAAGTTTCTCTGATTCGCTGCTTCTTCGAATCATTCGAGCTTTTCACATAAGCTGTAGCCAGTGCGTTGGGCCATGCAGCCTTCTCATTGTCTGTTTCCGAGACGATTGGTGCTGCCAGTTTGAGAGATTCTTTGTCGTCAGGAGGTTCGAATTCGAATCAGGGCGGATCGCTCATCTGATGACCAGCGGTGGGGAGCAGATTACTCGCGCAGATGTTCACCTGGCCGTGGGGGTCCCAGACTTTTTGAGCAACTGACAAATCTTAAATTGACTTTGAACTTTACTCGTGTGACAGTCATCGGGACAAAACGCGAATGAACAGAGTTGGATGCACAGAGTGATCTGCTATGGTAGATGTTTCTACTGTAAAATTGGTATTTCACGGCGATCTATTGCCGTCAGTTTCCGTTCGCTTCGAAGGCGACGGGATACAATGATGCTGCAGTCGCCGACGAACTTTCATTTGCATGACAATTCCCGCTTCAGGGCATCAGTGCAATTGGAAACAACCGGCGTAAGAATGTCGGTGGCAGGCTCTCAACCACGGACTGTTCTTGTCTCTTATTTCTCAGAAAGCAGGAAATATGGCTGGTATGACAACGGGAACATGGCTGGCTCGGTGCGCAGTAGTGCTTGGCGCTTTTGGTTTTGGTACGACCCTCGTTGATGCGCAGGTAACCACGACAGTCCCTGACATCGACCCGCATGTTCCGGTTGGCCGACCGGATCCGAACGTGATCGTGGAGTCGATGAAGGCATCGGCCAGTCACCGAGGTATTACGGCATGGTGGGTTGGAAACTCGGGATTTGCTGTGCAGATCGGTGACAAAGTCGTGCTGACCGACCCGGTTATCGAGCTGGCGCGTGACTCAGACCCGCTGGGGTCAGAGATGGGACTCCGAAAATCAGGTCCCGGAGAATGGCTGCAGCCTGTGTGGCAGTGCGACAATGTTGTGCCTTTGCGGTTCCGAATGCCGCTGCTGGCCCGAGAGTTGCCGCAATGTGACCTTGTCGTGGTGAGCCATGCTCACGAGGATCACGGTGCGTCGAAGACTTTGCGAGTACTTGGGAGGCAGACGAATGCGCATTTCTGCGGACCACTGGAGATGAAGCAGAAGTTTCTTGATGTGGGCATTCCGGAAGACCGGATTCATGTAGCGCTGGCGGGCCAAATTCGTGAAATTGCCGGAATGAATGTGGAATGGACGTATGCGACGCACGGGCCACCAACCTATGCCTCGGGCTATCTCGTTGATGATGGTGAGAATCGGGTCTATTACACGGGTGACAACAGCACGATTGAAAAACACGAAGACTTCCCTCATATCATGGACTTTCGTGACATCGACCTGTTGATCCAGCCGGCGCCACTGCAGTACATGGGTGGCGAACGAGGAGCCAAACTCGCTAACTCCATCGATGCTTCCTTCGTATTGCCTTCACACTTCAACACAT